>NC_012590.1:0-697547 GCF_000022905.1 Corynebacterium aurimucosum ATCC 700975
GTGTCCGATCCGCAAGCAGCCCTCCGGGCCAGCTGGAAAGCTGTGGTCAGTGATTTGCTGGCTCAGTCCGAGCAACCGAACTCGGATGTCCCCAACTTCTCCCATAGCCAGCGCCTCAACCTTCAACTCGTCGAACCCATCATGATCGGTGATGGCTACGCGTTGATCGCCGCGCCGCACGAGAACGCCAAAACTGTCATCGAAACTGAACTAGGGGAGTACATCACCCGCGCTTTATCGCAGCACATGGGTCGCCCCTGTTCTTTGGCTGTGACCATTGCGGCGCCACCGCAGCCGGCACCACAGGAAGAGCCCCCAGCACCCGCGCCTCAACGCCCTATTCAAACCGAGGCTCCCGAGCACGGCATGGGGCACCAGACTCAGGCTTTCCAGCAGCCCACCCAGTCCACTCAGCCCGCTCCAGCTTCCCAGCCAGAGACACCAAACCACCATCAGCCGCGCTCATGGGAGGCCGCGCATTCCCCGGCCAGCCTCGATGAATTGGCGCAACACTACAGCGAGCAACAGAGCACCGCTCCCAGTGGCTACCCCGAAGCAACCGGGGCACGGATCCCGCGGGAGGAGCCAGCACACAACCCGAACCGAGAAAAGTCTCTCAACCCGAAGCACACCTTTGAGAACTTCGTCATCGGTTCCTCCAACCGCTTTGCTAACGGCGCTGCCGTAGCCGTCGCGGAGAACCCCGCGCGCGCCTATAACCCACTCTTTATTTGGGGCGGTTCCGGCCTCGGCAAAACGCACCTGCTGCACGCGGCCGGCAACTACGCCCAGGTCCTGCACCCGGGACTGCGCGTGAAGTACGTTTCCTCGGAGGAATTCACCAACGACTACATCAACTCCCTGCGTGATGACCGCCAGGAATCCTTCAAGCGCCGCTACCGCAACCTGGACATCCTCATGGTTGATGACATCCAGTTCCTAGAAGGCAAGGAGTCCACGCAGGAAGAGTTCTTCCACACCTTCAATGCGCTGCACCAGGCCAATAAACAGATCATTTTGTCCTCCGACCGCCCACCGAAGCAGCTGACCACGCTGGAAGATCGCCTCCGCACACGCTTCGAAGGCGGGCTGATTACAGACATTCAGCCGCCAGACCTAGAGACACGCATCGCCATTCTCATGAAGAAGGCCTCCGCGGACGGCACAGACGTCGATCGCTCGGTTCTCGAGCTCATCGCCTCTCGCTTCGAATCTTCGATCCGCGAGCTCGAAGGTGCGCTCATCCGCGTTTCTGCCTATTCCTCTCTGGTCAATGAGCCGATCAGTTTGGAGATGGCGGAGATTGCTCTGCATGATCTGGCCCCGGATTCTGCAGATCGCCAGATCACCGCGGCAGCCATCATCGAAGTGACGGCGGACTACTTCAACATCGACGTGGATACCCTGCGCGGTTCTGGTAAGAAGCGCGCCGTGGCCCATGCCCGCCAGCTGGCGATGTATCTGTGTCGCGAGCTCACTGAGCTCTCCCTGCCAAAGATTGGTGACCAGTTCGGCGGCAAGGACCACACCACCGTCATCTATGCGGACCGCAAGATCCGTAAGGAGATGACTGAGAACCGGAATACCTACGACGAGATCCAGGCGCTGACTCAGCGCGTGAAGAATCACAACCAGCGTTAGCAGCACGCAACGCTTGGCGACGCCCCTCCCATTTCCCGCAGCAACCTCCCCCGCGGGTGTGGGCAGGGGCGTCTTTGCGATCCACCAAAAAGTTATCCACACCGTTATTCACAGCTGTGTAATTTCATTGTTGTAATTTGTAGATCCTTGTCACGTTTTCTTCTTCCACAGCAGATCAGAGGGCACATTGCCCTTGTGGTTAACCCTGTGATCAGCAGGGATAGATCTGGGGATGGATTGTGGATAACTTTGACCCCGACCCAGTTACTCACATTTCTTGTCATTTGATCACAGTGATCCCACACCCTGACTCACAGATCGGTTCGCCGCTCAGAGCTTGGCTTTTACTGGGTTGTCCACAGATCCCACAGCGCTTATTACTACTCCTATTTTGTTTTCTCCCTAACTAAGAAGAAAAAGGATGTGTGTGATTCGTTGGCGCCTGGCCTCACCGCACGCCCTTATCGGGAAGCACAGAAGGTAAATGACAAAATCCTGTGCTTCGACGCTGATCCTGTAAGTTGGAGTGAGCTTGCAAGAATCTTCCATCCGCAACTAGAGGAGCGTCTCACCACCATGGAGCAGTCCGTGTCATTTCGCGTTGCCAAAGATGACCTCGCCAACGCCGTAGCGTGGGTCGCGCGCAGCCTTCCCTCGAAGGTCACCCAACCGGTACTGCGCGCCATGCTGATCACCGCGGATGACAATGGTTTGGAATTCACCGGCTTCGACTACGAAGTCTCCACCCGCGTGCGTATCGCTGGCATGGTGGATGAGCCGGGACGCATCGCCGTGGCCGGTAAGTTGCTCTCTGACATCGTTGCTTCCTTGCCCAACAAGGAAATCGAGATGACGCAGGAAGACAACAAGGTTTTGTTGATCTGTGGTTCCTCCCGTTTCGAGCTACCGCTCATTCCGCTAGATGATTACCCTCAGCTTCCCGTCCTGCCGGAGGTCACCGGCACCATTAACCCGCAGCTCTTCGTGGAGGCCATCAGCCAGGTTGTTGCGGCTGCCGGCAAGGATGACACCCTGCCGATGCTCACCGGTGTGCACATCGACATCAATGGTTCCCACGTGGAAATGACGGCTACGGACCGTTTCCGCTTGGCCATGCGCACCTTCGAGTGGGAGCCAGTATCTTCTGATGTCCAGGCCAAGCTTCTTGTCCCGGCCAAGACCCTGCAGGAGACCGGCCGCTCCTTGGACACGCACCTCAACATCCCGGTAGAAATTGCCGTGGGCACGGGTGAGAACATCGCTGCGGAAGGCCTATTTGGCCTGCATGCGGATAACCGCGAGACCACCACCCGCATGCTGGATGCGGATTTCCCCAACGTGGCACCGCTGCTACCCAAGACCCACAGCGCCATGGCCAGCATTGAGGTTGCTCCGCTCCAGGAAGCCATTCGCCGCGTCTCGCTGTTGACGGATCGCAACGCTCAGATCCGCATGGAGTTCAGCGAAGGTGAGGTGACCTTGGCGGCCGGTGCGGATTCCGGTCGCGCGAGCGAGACTTTGCCGTGCGCCTTCAACGGCCGTGAGGATTTTGTCATTGCCTTCAACCCGTCCTACCTCAAGGATGGTTTGGCTGTGGTTCACACGAATCGCGTGGTCTTCGGCTTTACCGAACCTTCGCGCCCGGCAATCATGATTCCGGAACCGGAAGAGCTGCCAGCAGCCAACGAAGACGGCTCTTTCCCCACCCCGGAAACTGATTTCACCTACCTCTTGATGCCGGTGCGCTTGCCAGGCTAGGCCATATGTATATTCGCGATCTCGATGTCAGGGACTTCCGCTCCTGGCCCGAGCTCACCCTCAGGCTGAAACCGGGAATTACCCTGTTTGTCGGCCGCAACGGTTTCGGCAAAACCAACATCGTCGAGGCCATCGGGTATACCGCGCATCTATCCTCACACCGCGTGGCCCACGATGCCCCCCTCGTGCGCCAGGGTGCGCACAATGCTCGTATCTCCGCCACGGCGGTGAACCAGGGCAGAGAGCTCACTGCGCACCTTTTGATCAAACCCCACGCGGCCAATCAGGCTCAGATCAACCGCACGCGCCTGAAATCCCCGCGTGAGCTCCTGGGCGTGGTGAAAACCGTGTTATTTTCCCCGGAGGATTTGTCCCTCGTGCGCGGCGAACCGGCAGCGCGCCGCCAGTATCTGGATGACATCATTGCCTCACGCACGCCGCGTTTGGCTGGTGTGAAGGCTGATTATGACAAGGTGCTCAAGCAGCGCAATGCGTTGTTGAAGTCGGCGTCGCCAAGCTTGCGCCGCGGCTACAGCGACAGTGATGGTGCCTCGGCGCTGGCGACTCTCGACGTGTGGGATACGCAGCTATCTTCCCTCGGCGCGCAGGTGATTCAGGCACGCCTTGCGCTTGTCGACGAACTCCGCGAGCTCATCCCCGCCGCCTATGCCGGGCTCGCCCCGGAATCGCGTCCGGCCGCCATTGACTACAAGTCCACCGTGGACATCTCAGACCGCGAGGTCATCGAGGCCATGATGCTCACCGAGCTGGCCACGAAGCGCCAACGAGAGATCGAACGCGGCATCTCACTCGTCGGACCGCACCGCGACGATCTGGTGCTTAACCTTGGCACGAGCCCCGCCAAGGGCTTTGCTAGCCACGGCGAGACCTGGTCGTATGCCATCTCTCTGCGGCTGGCGGAGTTCAACCTGCTGCGCCAAGACGGCACTGATCCGATCCTCATCCTCGATGATGTTTTCGCTGAGCTGGATGCCAAGCGCCGCGAGAAACTCGTCCGCCTCGCGGCGGGCGCGGAACAGGTGCTGATCACTGCGGCGGTGGATGAGGATTTGCCCGGAAACTTGCAGCCCATCGAACGTTTTACGGTCACGGTCCGGGATACCGACGAAGGCCGGATTTCTGAGATCGCTCCGTATACAGCGGGCGGTGATGAAGATGACTGAGCAGGACTTCGATCCGGTCAAGGCGCTCTTCGAGCGCACACGAAGCAACTCCAAGAATCCGCCGAAGCTCAATAAACCGGCGCCCAAAATGAACGTGGCCCCGACATCTTCCGAGAAGCAGCCAAAGCCCTATCAGCGTGGTAGGCCGAGCGGTCCTGATGGCCGTCGCAGACGCCGCAGCCTTGAGATCCCTAGCCTCGGCGCACAGATCCAACGAGAGATTGGCAAACGCGGCTGGGAACACGAATTAGCTCATGGTTGGGTCATGGGCAATTGGGAAAACCTCGTCGGCGAGCGCATCGCCGCGCACACGCAACCGCTCACCATCAAGGAGCAGGTTGTCTACGTGGCGTGTGATTCTTCTAGCTGGGCCACCGAGCTGCGTTACTTGCAGCGGCCCATTTTGCAGAAGATTGCTGATCGCCTCGGCCCGGACGTGGTGGTTAAGCTGCACATTCAGGGCCCCAAGCAGCACCGCAACTATGAGGGCCGCCAATGGGTCAAGCCGCAAGGTTCGCAAGATACGTACGGCTGATTTTGGGCGACCGTGAAATTCATGCAAATTTGGGTCTCTCACGGGCGTGCAGTGCCCTTGCGTGGGGGGACACAGTGTAGAATGGCTAAAGTCTTAGATTTAGCTCTAGCCAAAAGGAGAACACGAATCCGTGGCTGAACAACACGCATATGATGCGGGGTCAATCACAATTCTGGAGGGCCTCGAGGCTGTCCGTAAGCGCCCCGGTATGTACATCGGCTCCACCGGTGCCCGTGGCCTGCACCACCTGATTTGGGAGATCGTTGATAACTCCGTCGATGAGGCGATGGCAGGTTATGCCGACAAGGTCATCGTCACCCTCCGCGAGGATGGCGGCATTGAGGTCATCGATAACGGTCGTGGTATCCCGGTGGAAATGCACGCCTCCGGTGTTCCCACCGTCCAGGTGGTCATGACCCAGCTGCACGCTGGCGGTAAGTTCGACTCTGAATCTTATGCCGTTTCCGGCGGCCTCCACGGCGTGGGTATCTCCGTGGTCAACGCTTTGTCCACCCGTGTGGAGGCGGATATCAAGCGCGACGGCAAGCACTGGTACCAGAACTTCAACAATGCCATCCCGGATGAACTCGTTGAAGGCGATAATGCTCGCGGTACCGGAACTACCATCCGCTTCTGGCCGGACCCGGAGATCTTTGAAACCGTCGAATTTAATTACGACACGATCGCTCGCCGCCTGCAGGAGATGGCCTTCCTGAACAAGGGCCTGACCATCGTGCTGCGTGACGAGCGCGCCATCTCCAAGGAGCAGGCCGAACTGGAGGAGATCGCCGAGGCCGGCGACTCCGCCGTCAGCCTGACCTCCCTCGATGAGAAGGAAAAGTCTGAAGAGGCCGGCGACGGTAGCGAGGAGAAGACTTCCAAGAAGAAGGAAGTCACCTACCACTACCCAAACGGTCTGCAGGACTATGTTGAGCACCTCAACAAGAACAAGACCGCCATCCATCCCACCATCGTTGCCTTCGACGTTAAGGGTGAGGACCATGAGGTGGAAATCGCGCTGCAGTGGAACCAGGGCTACAAGCAGTCCGTCCACACCTTCGCCAACACCATTAACACTCACGAAGGCGGCACGCACGAGGAAGGTTTCCGCGCTGCGCTGACCTCCCTGATGAACCGCTACGCCAAGGAGCACAAGCTCCTCAAGGAAAAGGATGGCAACCTTTCCGGCGATGACTGCCGCGAAGGCCTGGCCGCCGTCATTTCCGTCAAGGTAGCGGACCCACAGTTTGAGGGCCAGACCAAAACCAAGCTGGGTAACTCGGAAATCCGTGGCTTCGTCCAGCGTTCCGTCAACGAGCACCTCAACGATTGGTTCGATGCTAACCCCGCTGAGGCCAAGGTCATCATCAATAAGGCCGTGTCCTCCGCGCACGCCCGTGTGGCAGCACGCAAGGCTCGTGAGCTCGTGCGCCGTAAGTCTGCCGGTGACCTCGGTGGCCTGCCGGGCAAGCTAGCGGATTGCCGCTCTAAGGACTCGAAGCGCACTGAGCTTTATATCGTGGAGGGTGACTCCGCAGGCGGTTCCGCCAAGGGCGGCCGCGATTCCATGTTCCAGGCCATCCTGCCGCTGCGCGGCAAGATCCTCAACGTGGAAAAGGCCCGCATGGACAAGGTTCTGAAGAACGCTGAGGTCCAGGCCATCATTACCGCCCTGGGCACCGGTATCCACGAAGAATTCGATATTTCCAAGCTGCGCTACGACAAGATCGTGCTTATGGCCGATGCCGACGTGGACGGCCAACACATCGCCACGCTTCTGTTGACCCTGCTCTTCCGTTTCATGCCGCAGTTGGTGGAGGATGGCCACGTCTTCCTGGCTAACCCGCCGCTGTACAAGCTGAAGTGGGGCAAGGGCCAGCCGGGCTACGCCTTCTCTGATGCGGAGCGTGACGAGCAGCTCGCCGAGGGCTTGGAGCAGGGGCGCAAGATCAATAAGGATGACGGCATCCAGCGCTACAAGGGTCTGGGTGAGATGAACGCCGCCGAGCTGTGGGAGACCACCCTGGATCCGACCACCCGCGTGCTCCGTCGCGTGGACTTGGAGGATGCGCAGCGCGCCGACGAGCTCTTCTCCATCCTCATGGGTGATGACGTGGCCGCTCGCCGCTCCTTCATTACCCGCCGCGCGAAGGACGTCCGCTTCCTCGACGTCTAAGCGCTACACAAAACCCGCAAAGACCAGCACCTCATATGAGGTGCTGGTCTTTTTTCGTCGTCAAGCAGGCGCTTAAACAGTGCCCATATGGCGCTGCAGAACACGGCCGATGGTCGCAACATTGGGCTCCAAGATGGAGGAGGCCTTGCCGCGAAGTGACTTGTAGGTGCGAGCGATGCCAGGCGCCTTAACGTCCTCAGCGGCTTTGTCCGCAGTATTCATGATGACCTCTGTGACCTCAGCGCTGCGTCCGTCCAGATAAGTGCCGAAGTCAGACTGCTCAGAGCCCTCGAATTCCTTCCAGTAGGCATCCAGGCTGTTGAGCAGCTCCGGAAGCATCTGGTTGATTCCTTTGGATAAGACCTTAGAATCTGCCTTCTTTGCGGCGGCTAGAGCGCCCTTGAAGGCCATTCCGGAAATGCCGGAGAGCGAAGAGACGGTGTCATCGGCGTCCGTGGCCAAGTCTGCCACCACGGCGTTGCGGGTAGGGGATTGGAGAAGCTGGGTGAGGTTTGTCATACAGGCGAGCTTACTGTGCCGGTGCGCTGGAGCCTGCCTTGAGCGCGGCGATCTGGTCAGCAATCTCCGGGAAGCCATTGGTGCGGGCGAGGCGCTCGAGGTCGAAGTCAGGACCACCTTCGTAAAGGCGGTTGTTCTCGGAAGAACCAGAGGAGCCTGCCATTCCGATCTGGGCGGCGAACTCGTCTACCTGGGCGCGCAGTGCCGGGACGTTATCCACTACCAGTTTGAGCAGTGCTGCTGCGGCGGCGATGCTACCGCCGATGATGAGCGTCATGTCGATCGGCGTGGAACCGGTGAGGGAGGAGCCGGCTTCGCCCTGCTCGAAGTCGGGGTTGAGGTTGTTCTGCCAATTATTGTCGGCGGTCTTAGCGCTCGCAGCCGGCGTTGCGGCGGTGGCAAGGGTGGTGGCCACGAGACCGGCGGCGAGGAACTTCTTCAGGGATTTCGAGGGCATAGGGAATTCCTTTCTCACAAGGGAATAGAGACTTCTTTATCATGTTCAACTTACATAACTTCTGCAACAGAAAGATAGACCTCGGCGCAAAATCGCGCGAATTCTTCGTTTTTTCCACTCAGTGCGGGGACCGCGCGCAAGACTGTTTCTAGTGATTCTGCCGCCGCAGAGCGGTTGCCATGAACAGCAATTCCCTCGACGGTTGCCGTGCTCGCCGCCGCCGCGGCGGTCAAGGCGGCAAAGTTTATAACCCGCACCCGATAGGCCTGGCAGAAATCGCGCGCGATGAGGAGCAGCTGTTCTGCGTTCATTGGCGCCCACCCCGGGCTTGGCGGATCTCCGCCTCTAATTCCGCACGCCCAGGCAGCAGCCGGCGCGCGGTGTCCTGCACGGCAGCATCCGAGAGGGCTCGCGCAGCCGCCGCGACAATGGCGCGGACCACCGCCTCGTGCTTGGAGGTTCCTTGCGCGGAGGCTAGCAGAGTCAGTGCGTGGTCTTGTTCCGGGGTCAGGCGCAGTGTCATAGCCATAGCGCGAATGGTATCACTGTGATACCACTGCTGTGCCACACACGGCTTTATATGGCCCTCAACGGTAGGATGGGACGTTATGAGTGACAATAACGGTGATCTTTTCGATCGCATTCAACCAATTGACATCAATGAGGAAATGGAGTCGAGTTATATCGACTACGCTATGTCCGTCATTGTCGGCCGCGCCCTGCCAGAGGTGCGTGACGGTCTTAAGCCTGTTCACCGCCGCATCCTCTACGCCATGTATGACTCCGGCTACCGCCCGGATCGCGGCTACGTAAAGTCCGCCCGCCCGGTCTCGGACACGATGGGCCAGTTCCACCCGCACGGTGACTCCGCTATCTACGACACCCTTGTGCGCCTAGCCCAGCCGTGGAACATGCGCTACCCGCTGGTGGACGGCCAGGGTAACTTCGGTTCCCGCGGTAATGACGGCCCCGCCGCCATGCGTTATACCGAGTGCCGCATGACGCCGCTGGCCATGGAGATGGTGCGTGATATCCGCGAAAATACCGTCGACTTTGCACCTAACTACGACGGCAAGACGCAGGAACCGACTATCCTGCCCTCCCGCGTTCCGAACCTGCTGATGAATGGCTCCGGCGGTATCGCCGTTGGTATGGCCACCAACATCCCGCCGCACAACCTCAACGAATTGGCGGAAGCCATTTACTGGCTGCTTGATAACCCGAATGCTTCTGAGGAAGAAGCCTTGGCTGCGTGTATGGAGCGCGTTAAGGGACCGGATTTCCCCACTGCGGGCCTCATTGTGGGCGACCAAGGCATCAAGGATGCCTACACCACCGGCCGCGGCTCTATCCGCATGCGCGGCGTGACCTCCATTGAGGAGGTGGGCAACCGCCAGACCATCGTTATCACTGAGCTGCCTTACCAGGTCAACCCGGACAACATGATCTCCAACATCGCGGAGTCCGTGGTCAACGGCAAGATCGCCGGTATTGCCAAGATCGAAGACGAGTCCTCTGACCGTGTGGGCATGCGCATCGTGGTCACCCTCAAGCGTGATGCTGTGGCCCGCGTTGTCCTCAACAACCTGTACAAGCACTCCCAGCTGCAGACCTCCTTCGGTGCCAACATGCTCTCCATCGTCGATGGCGTGCCGCGCACCCTGCGCCTCGATCAGATGCTGAGCTACTACGTGGCTCACCAGATTGAGGTCATCGTCCGCCGTACTCAGTTCCGTCTCGATGAGGCTGAGAAGCGCGCTCACATCCTGCGCGGCTTGGTCAAGGCGCTCGACATGCTCGATGAGGTCATCGCGCTCATCCGCCGTTCCCCGACGGTGGAGGAGGCGCGTGAAGGCCTGATGCAGCTTCTCGGCGTCGACGAAATCCAAGCAGATGCCATCCTGGCGATGCGTCTGCGCCGTCTGGCCGCCCTGGAGCGCCAGAAGATCATTGATGAGTTGGCGGAGATCGAGGAGATCATCGCGGACCTCAAGGACATCTTGGCCCGCGAGGAGCGCCAGCGCGAAATTGTCCACGATGAGCTGGAAGAGATCGTCGAGAAGTACGGCGATGAGCGCCGTACCCAGATCGTCGCCGCCTCCGGTGACGTGTCCGATGAGGACCTCATTGCCCGCGAGAACGTCGTTGTCACCATCACCGCAACGGGCTACGCCAAGCGCACCAAGGTGGATGCCTACAAGGCGCAGAAGCGCGGTGGCAAGGGCGTGCGTGGCGCGGAGCTCAAGCAGGACGATATTGTCAAGAACTTCTTCGTCTGCTCCACGCACGACTGGATCCTGTTCTTCACCAACTTCGGCCGCGTCTACCGCCTCAAGGCCTACGAGCTTCCGGAGGCTGGCCGCACCGCCCGCGGCCAGCACGTGGCCAACCTGCTGGAGTTCCAGCCGGAGGAGAAGATCGCCCAGGTCATCCAGATTCAGTCCTATGAGGACGCTCCTTACCTCGTCCTTGCTACCCAGCAGGGCCGCGTGAAGAAGTCCCGCCTCACCGACTACGAATCCGCACGTTCCGCTGGCCTCATCGCGATCAACCTCAACGAGGGCGATGCGCTAATCGGTGCCCAGCTGGTCAACGAGGGCGATGACATCTTGCTCACCTCTGAACAGGGTCAGGCTATCCGTTTCACCGCGGACGATGACCAGCTGCGTCCGATGGGCCGCGCTACTGCCGGCGTGAAGGGCATGCGTTTCCGTGGCGATGACCAACTGCTGTCCATGTCTGTGGTCAGCGATGGTCAGTTCCTCTTAGTGGCGACCTCTGGCGGCTACGGCAAGCGCACAGCTATCGAGGAGTACACCCCGCAGGGTCGCGGTGGCCTCGGTGTGATGACCTTCAAGTACACCCCGAAGCGCGGCAAGCTCATTGCGGCAATCTCTGTCGACGAGGACGACGAGATCTTCGCCATCACCTCCGCTGGCGGTGTTGTCCGCACCGAGGTAAACCAGATTCGCCCGAGCTCCCGCGCCACCATGGGCGTGCGCTTGGTCAACCTGGCTGACGACGTCGAGCTGCTGGCCATCGACCGCAACGTTGAGGATGATGGCGAGGAAGACGCCCAGGCAGTAGCCAAGGGCGAGAAGTCCGTGGAGGACGTCAAGCCTGAGCACCTCAAGCTTGGGGAAGACTCCCAGCAGGACGAAGCTGGAAGCAAGGATGCCGATAAGGACGAGGAGTAACCCATGATTGGACGAGAGCTTCACCTCGCCCGGATTTCGCCCATGTCGGCGTTCCGCGTTGGCTTGGCCATGTCCCTCGTCGGCCTCGTGGCCTGGCTCATTGCCGTGTGCTTGTTGTACGTCGGCCTTGACCAGGCAGGCATCTGGGATTCCTTCAATAGCCTCGTCGGCGGTGTCGGCGGTGGCTTTGAGGTCTCCTTCGGGTTGGTCGTCTCTGCGGCCGCACTGTTTGGTGCCATTATCGCTGTGCTGATGACCATTCTGGCGCCCATCATGGCGGTGATTTACAACGCCATCGTGGACGTTTTCGGCGGATTCAAGATTCGCCTTCAAGACGAACCGCATAACTAGCGAATATCATCGAGAAAAACTACGTATGACCAGGCGATTTGTAATAGATCGCCGGTCCTATGTAGAGTAACTATTCGTTCCGGTCAAGGGCCTATAGCTCAGTCGGTTAGAGCGCATCGCTGATAACGATGAGGTCGCTGGTTCGATTCCAGCTAGGCCCACCACGGAACAATGGGGCATTAGCTCAATTGGTAGAGCATCTGCTTTGCAAGCAGAAGGTCAGGAGTTCGATTCTCCTATGCTCCACAGCATAAGTGGAAGGCGCCCGGCGGAAACGCTGGGCGCCTTTCGCGTTCGGCCACTGGTGGCTTTAAGCCTGCAATTGCCTATGAATTTCTACTTGTAGTGAAGAATCCAGATGGAAAAGTGCTTGGTGCAGCGCCAGTAGCCAGTATCAAATTCAAAATCAAATTTGAATTCAGGAGTAAGATTTCTTTTCACTGCTTCAGCTCTGCATTGCCATTCGGCTTCAAAAGGCTGCGCTGTTCCCCAATCAATATCATCGTTGATGCTGTATGGCGTTATCACGTCGGCGTTATCCGTTGATGGGGCAGTCTGTGCTGAGGCGAACGGGAGGATGGGGCCAGCTACACTGTAGAGCACAACACCTATGGGAAAAGTATTTTTGAGACTTTGGTCATAAGTTCAATCTACAGTACTATGGGTCACAGAGTGGTTAGGAGTAACAATGGATAATGATCTAGGCGACGAAGATTTCATTAAGGGTCTAGCTTCTATCCTTTCGGAACTGGACCGCGAACAATTTCCAGTAACTTTTTTCTGGCTGTCTTCATTAATTCACGAAGTTGAGGATCTCAGTAAAGCTGGCGAACAGTTAACAGTGAAGCGTTTAGCCTTTAATTTAGTGCCTGTTATAGGTCGCCTTGAAAGCGAATATCGCGGCAAGGAAATATAGCTGCTTCGCTATAGTGGCCCAAGGCTAGATAAATGCTCCTGAAATGTCGATTTGGGGTAGTTGGTACCGCGAGTCCGCGTAGTTGGTACCGGTGTTCCGTGTATCCGGTACTGTAAGGGGTTTTCTTTCATAGTTGATGTTGGCGACACCACAATCCGCTGGTGTTGCGTCAACTTCTACTTGGAAGGAGCTGGTCCTTGTGGCCAACTTCAAGCAGATCATTGCGATGTGCCTTGATGGTGCTAGCTAGGCGCAGATCACACACGCATTGGGGTGTTCACGACGGGAAGTATCTCGTGCAAAGAAAGTCATCTCTGATGAGGGTTTGACTTCAGAGATTTTCCGTCAGCTCTCGCCGGGGTGGTTTGATGATCGATTCAGTGATGGTCGGAGTAAGAGGTCTTTGTCCTATGACCTGCTGTATCTCGGCGGGGCATGTCGGCGTCAACGTCTAGGGGTATTGAGCAGAGTGATATTTAGCCCGCTGCGTTCGGCTTGGTCGATGTGGATTTGGTCAGGAAACCAGGATGAGGCCGCCGATCCAGCTAAGGAAACGGACGGGGCCTATCGGTGCCAAATGGTGCTACCCTAGTGTTATTGCCACCTGTTACGACAGGATCGGAAGAAGACCCTGGGACCCCAGCCGGACGACTGGACTCAGGGTCTTCGCCTGCCTCTAGAGGGAATCCGGGGTGGGACGGTTGAGGACCACTTTCTCGTGCAGCTTCTCCCAGTACTGCTCTTCCCCTAGATGGACGGTGTTCAGTGCTCCCAGAACGGCATCTGGAATCCAGAGCAGGGGATCATCGCCACCGCGTACGTGTCGCAGTCGGATGCCAGCACTTTGTCCTTGGCCCTGCAGGGCAACTATGTGGGCGACGTCTCGCCTGTTTTGTGCTTCTTGCCGGCTTTCCAAAGTGACGTTGTGGACGTGCATCTCGGAGAGCTCGAAGTACATCTGCTCCAAGCATTTCCTGCGGTGCCTCTCCGTCTTCTTGCTCACTTCACTCTGGTGGGTGATGATCGCTTGCATGGAGTCGATCTCAGAAAGGGTGTCCACGATTTTTCGGCGTCGGCTATTACGTTCGTCGGTCCGGTGAAGTTTGACCTGGCCAGGAAGTCGTAGTGGACGTAGCTCCTCGCGTATTTTTTCCAAGTCTTGAGTGTCGATGATGGCTGCACACACCATGTACTCCTGCCGGTCTGGGGGTTTAAGGGCGGAGGACTCATCGATGTAGGCGACTAGCTGTGATTCCACCCTGAAATTGTAGCCCGTCCGGGCCGACCCACCCCTCGGCCCGGTACCAACTACCCGGAACACGGCAGTACCGAGTCCCCAGAACACCGGTACCAAAAACTCGCATCTGACACCTGAAACGCATATTTGACGTTAACTCAGAGGTGAGGGCCTAAAAATCCCCGATCCCAGACACACATTGTGACCTTTAGCCTCAAAGACACCATGTGGAGACCTCCGGTGGGAAACCCCAGGTGATTGCACGCGAAATCTGCATAAGGTGCCTTTAATTTGGTCCCAGAACCGGCCGCTGTGAGCTAGCGGGTGAGGTAATGCTTTCCCGCCTGCGGATTGGGGATGAGGCGGTCGAGGCTGACTGGCTCGAGGCCCTTCGCGCGCAGTCCGTCGATGACGCAGTCTGCGGCGCCTACGGTTGTGGCGTGAATGTCGTGCATGAGGACGATGGAGCCGGGCTGCGCGCCGTTGACTGCAGCCTCGCAGACATGCTCGGAATTGCGGTCCTTCCAATCCACGGTGTCGACGGACCAGAGGGCTTGTGCCTGGCCATTAGCCTTCGCAGCGGCCTCCACAGTGCCGTTGGTGGCACCGTATGGGGGACGCATCCACCGAGGGTTCTCACCCGTCGCTGCCTTGATGGCCGCGGCCCCGGCCTTGATCTCGCCGTCCACGTCGCTGGGGGAGAGCTTGTTGAGTTCACGGTGGGATGCAGTGTGGTTTCCCACGGTGTGGCCCTCAGCCTTCATGCGGCGCAGCAGTTCCGGGTGTGTGGAGGCACTGGGGGCTAAGACCATGAAGCTGGCGTGGGCGTCTTTGGCCTTCAGGGTATCGAGGAGCTGAGCGGTCAACTCGCCGGGGCCATCGTCATAGGTGATGGCCACGCAGTTGGAGCAGGTGGAATCAGCAACCGACTGCGACTGCTGTTTGCCGGTCGGCGCGGGCTTCGCAGTCGGCCGCGAGGAGCCGGCAAAGACAGGGCTGTTTTGAAGCTCCTTGGGCAGCGCGTCGTAAGCGTCCTGCTCCAGTTGCTTAAGGTCCTTCTGGACGTCGGGTAGCTGTGGTAGCTGTGGCTGCTGAATCACCGGCTGGGGAAGCTCTGCTGCCGCAGCCGTTCCAGGCAGGGCCGTGGCTGCCGCAAGGGCGATGAGGGAGCGGACAAGAACACTTTTTCGGCGCATGGCAACCTTCCATAGACTTTCTTTAGACGCTTTATTGTCTGCCCGGTGAAGGTGGATTATCCCTAGTGACACGCAACTAGAGTGAAAGAAGTTAACTCCTGAGGTTTCGCTAGGCCCGTCCTAGGGGTGATTTCGTTGCTTCTACTGGGAGGAGTACGCTCTACAGGTATTGGGGCATTAGCTCAGTTGGTAGAGCGTTGCGTTCGCAATGCAAAGGTCAGGGGTTCGATTCCCCTATGCTCCACAGGGCGCTCACACGGTGAGCGCCCTTTAACTTTGATGGTTGACTTATTCAGCAGCCTTAAAGCGCTTGACCAGGACGATGTGCCCGTCTCTCTCGCTCACCGGCTCGAAGCCAAGGTGCAAATAAAGGCGGTGGGCGCGGTCATTGTCTTTAGCCACCGACAGCGAAATACCTGGGGCGCCCATCTCGCGGGCGAGGTTAGCGGCGGCGTCGATCAGCATTGTGCCCACTCCCTGCCCGCGGAAACGAGGTTCCACGGCTAGGGCGAGCTCCGGAATGCCTTCAGCCACGTGGCCGAAACCATGGCGCTGCGCCGTTCCCCAGTTCAGCCACACGCCACCAGCAGGGACGTGGCCCTCCCAAGCGATGAAACCTCCGCGGGAAGGCTCCCAACCGCCGAGGTAGTAGTCAAAGCCTTCCTCGAAGCCCGTAGGCAGCTCTTTGTGTTCGTCGCCAAAGGTATCGGCGAGGAAATTGATGCGGGCGAGGTAGGTGCGGTCAGCTTCAGTGAGGGAAAGAAGATGCATAGCTCCCATGGTAGAAGGCGGCGTCGAACTACCTACTTCCCGTGCTCCCACTGGGCATAAGCCGAGGCATAGCGCCCGCCCAGGTCCATCAGCTCGGAGTGGGTGCCATCCTCGACGATCTGACCCTGTTCCATCACGATGATGCGGTCGGCCTCACGGGCCTGGTCCAGGCGGTGGGCAACGACGAGCGCGGTGCGGCCCCTCGTGACTGCTCTAGCCGCGTGTTCGAGCACTTCCGCGTGCTCGGAGCCGGCCTCAGAGGTGGCCTCATCCATGATGAGCACCGGCGGCTGGCGCAGGATCATGCGGGCCAGGGAAAGCTGTTGCTCGGCCTCCGCACCGATCTCCTCGTTGCCGGCGCCAATCTTCGTATCCAGGCCCTGAGGCAGCCACCGCGAATGCTCATCCAAGCCCACGGTGTTGAGTGCCTGCCATAGCTCCTCATCGCTGGCGTCGGGTTTGGCCAGCAACAGGTCCTCGCGCAAGGTGCCGGAGAAGAGGTGCACTTCTTGGGTAATGAGCGCGACGTGCTCGGTAATCCAGGTATTTGGCACGGTGGCGGTATCAATCCCATCGAGGCTGATTGTTCCCTTCGTAGGGTACTGCAAGCCCGCGACGAGGGCGGCGAGCGTGGACTTACCCGCGCCGGAGGTACCAACTAGGGCGGTGGTGGTGCCGGCGGAGAGGGTTAGGGAGACGTCGTCAAGCACGCGTGCCCCGCCGGGGTAGGCGTAGGAAAGGTGATCAATGGTGATGGCCGGCGCGGAGGTTAGCCGGGGCGTGTCCTTGAGCTCCTTCGTACCAGCGCTGCTCTCTAGGGTCGCCAGCGCCACCGCGCGGCCGAGGGAGGTCACGGAATGCTGGATTTCGCCAGCGAAGAAGAGGATGTTGAAGACGTGGATCTCCAGCCGCATCACCAACAGCACCGCGGCGGTGGCCTCACCGGGGGTCAACCATTCCCACATCACCATGGGCACGGACATGAGGACCGATCCCAAGAGCAACACCGCGAAGGCAAGGGCGCCTTGGCCCAGGATGCGGTTGATCAGCGGAACCTTGTCGCCCCAGGCCTGCACCGTGTCCCAGGAGTAGCGCTCCATGCGTGCATGCGCCCAGTCTTTCAGGGAGAACTGACGGAGGGTCTCCAGGGCGCGGATGGTGTCCAGCAGCACGTTGTTGCGGTAGGCCTCCACCGAGGAGACCTCGTTGGCTATGGCGGGGATATCCCGCATGGTGCCGCGGATGAAGGGGTAGAGCAGACAACTCACCGCGATGAAGAGCAGTGCATAAGCCGGGTGGATGAAGACCATCATGAGTGCGGTCAGCGGCAGCATGAAGAGGGTGAGCACGAGGCGGTCACCCATCATAGAGATGGTCATGACCACGGTGTCGATGTCCTTGGACAGGCGCGTAATGATGTTGCCGGTACCCAATTCCATGACGGCTGGTACGGGAGCACCGAGGGTGGAATCCAGCGCTGAGGTGCGCAGATCCACAGAGAGCCGGCGGGTAGTTGAGGTAACCAGGTAGCGGCCCACGGTGCGGCCGGTGACCTCCACGAGGTAGCCCACGGCGATAACAACCAACGCGCCCAGCATGGCGCTGCGGCCCGTACCAAGGACGGGGATCTCCACGCCCTGGATGATATCGACGACGCGGCCAAGCACCTGGGAGACCAGGTTCATCATGATGACTGTGATGCTAAAAAGCCCAAAGAAGAGGGCGATGCCCAGTCTGCTCGGGGCACTGGGCAGGGTTTTCAGAAAGCGCAGGCACTCCCGCGGGGAGGCAGGTGCAAGGGCATCCGCGCGATCCTGCTGGCTCATAGCTCCACCACCTCATCGGCGTTGGCGGCCCACGTGGAGGCGGATGTAATGATCACGGTGGTCTTGCCGGCGCGCAGTTCACGCACGTGCTTGGCGACGTCTGCCAGGGTCAACGAATCCAGTCCCGTCGTGGGGTTGTCCAGCACGAGAACTTCCGGGTCCACAGCGAGGGCGCGGGCAAGCGCGACGCGCTGGCGCTGGCCGCCGGAGAGGTTAAGGCCCGCCTCACCGATGGGCGCGGTGGGCAGCTCGCCGTGAGGACCAAAACCACCAAGGCGGATAACAATATCCTCGCAGGCGGAGGCATGGAGGGCGTCGTGAAGCTGCGTAGCGCTAGCACTACGCAGCGGATCGACGTTGTCCTGCAGGGTGCCCTCCAAAACGGAGATGCGGTGCGGTGGGCACAATGCGCCGTGCTCATGGAGGTAGCGCACCCAGGAGTCCACGGTGTTGCGCCCCTCAGTGGTGGTGGGCATCCACACGTGCAATCCGGGGGAGAGCTCGACGGGGGTGCCGGCGGCCTCGGTGGTGTTGGTAGAAAGCTGGCCGAGTAGCTTGCCGACGCGCTCCACGGAGGCCCGCGCTCGCGCCCAATTCTCCGTGAGCAAGCCCAGGGACACGCCCAGCGCGGTGAGCGCGGGCGGGACGAGCATGGTGATCGCCATCATTCCGCCGGGGGCGATGCGGCCCTCGAAGGTCTCCCAGGAGGACCAGGCTAGGATGCCCACGGCAAAGGACGCGGGGACCATCTGGCGCAACCAGGCCATGAGGGAGGACAGCTTGGCCTCGCGGAGCATGGCGCCCAAGGAATCCTGGGCGGCGTCGGAAAAGCGTTGGCGGGAAATCTCCTTGGCGCCGAGGCCCTTGATCACGCGAGAACCCTGCGCAAAGTCCGTGGCGAGTGATAACGCGGTGTTCTCCAGCTGGCGGCGGCGCGCGGCAATCTTAGTCAGCGGCTTCGTGGTGGCCCAGGAAGCGAGCGCGGTGGCGAAGGCGCCAACCAGTAGTACAGCTGAGACCTGCCAGGAAATTGGGGCGAGGCTGACCACCGCGCCCAAGAGGTAGCCCACCATGACCAGGGGGAAGTTGAGGATCTGCTTGAGTTGGCCGATGTAGTGCGAATCCTCATCCATCGTGTTGAGCAGCCGACCGGGGCTTATGCCTGCGGTGGAGGCACCCAGCAGCTTATCCAGCAGGTTCAGCCGCAGCGTATGCGTGGTGCGGGCCTGACTCAGATCAGTAAAGGCATCCGCCGTGGCCTCGCAAATATAGGCGATGAAGAGGAGGATCGCCGTGGCCGCAAGCGGCAGGGCTACGGTGCTCCAGGAGGGATCGGAAAAGGCATACTGCGTGGTCTGGCCGATGATGACGGAGACCAACGCCCCCAGCGGCGCGTTGATGAGGGTGGCAACGAAGATGCCGATAACGCCGGTGCGCTGGGCACCAAGCAGCCGCCACGTGGCGGCGCCGGGCCGGGAGAAATCGGTGGTCTCAGTGAGGGAGACCTCCCCAGAAGGGGGCTCATCGGGGAGGTACCACGACCACGTCCTCATGCGGGGGTAGTGAGTCATAAGAACTCATCCTATAGCGCACAACGCATAAGGGAGTGATTCAGATTACGATCAATGAATCACTGAGGGAACTTAAGCCAAGTGGTAGTTCTCCACGTCGTAGCCGTTGAACTCGCGGTCGACGCCAAAATCATCGACCGAGCTGAACTGCGTGCCGTTTTCGATGGCAAAGCGCAGGTTATCCACGCGGGTGGACGGATCGCCGCTCACGGCACCGGCCGGAAAATAAAAGGTGTCCCCACTCTTGAGCTTGACGATAAGTGATTCGAAGCTCATTCCTGATCTCCTTGCCTGCTGCTGATACGGTGGCGGCGCAAAACTGCGCGCGGGCACCGATCTTTAAAGATCGATGCCAGTTGACCCTCGATTCAAGCAGGTCGCGCGCGCGGGGGCAACGCAGTGAGATCAAGGCAACGAAATGCGCACCCCCAAGGATGGGGGGTTAGTTCTCGTCCTCGGTCTGGAGGCGGTGCTTGCCCTCGGACTCGTGATCATCGGTGATGCGGGAGGTGTCGGCATCCTTCTTGTCGGCGTTGCTGACCTCGATCTCAGTCTCGACGGCGTCCTGGATGGCTGTTTCTTCCTCGCGGTGCTTGGCCAGCTGCTCATCCAGCGAGCCCAGCAGCTCTTCATCGCGCTCGACGACGCCCTCCTCAGCCAGGTCGGACTCCTTCTTGGCGTCATCCTCGGTGGTGGAGGTGTAGACCAAGGTGGAACCCTGCGGTGCGGACGGGGAAGAGAAGTCCTCAACGCGCGGCGGGACGGTGGATTCCTTCTCCTTCTTCTGGGTGAAGAAGTAGTAGATGCCACCGCCGATAGCAGCAATGGCGGCAACCAGCGCGGAGATCAGCCAGATCTTCGAGCCCTTCTTCTTGTCCTTGCCGCTGATGCGGCGGGCCTTCTTCTGCAGCTGGGCGCTCTGCTTCTGCGCTTTCTTCTCCGCCTTAGAGGCCTTCTTCTTAGCCTGCTTGCGGGCCTTGGAGGCCTTCTTCTCCGCCTGCTTCTGGGTCTTTTCCCACTGCTTGGAGGCCTTATCCTGGGCCTCTGATGCAGCCGCAGAGAGCTTCTCGGTGGCTTCCTCGCTGCGCTCCTTGAGCTGCTCGAGGGTGCGCTCGAGGCGGGCATGCGCGGCCTTGGTTACGGCACCCGCTTCGCGGCGGGCTTCCGGGAACCACTCGCCATCGCGCTCTTCCATGCGGGCGGCGGCAGTCTCCAGGACGGAGTAGGCCTCACGGGCCTTCTCATCGCGGCGTTCCTTGAGGCGCTCCACCAGGGCGGAGGTGGCGCTGATGGCGGTGGACAGGGCGGCGGGGTTCATGGGTTTAGGTGCTCCTTTACGTTAATACTGAGGTGACTTTTTCGGCGGGGCACTGTAATTGCGCGCCCGCGTTAGCGCTGGATACTCCCTTTCAGCGTAGTGGTGGCGCGCAGGTCCCGCCACCAGATGCGCCAGGTCGCGAGCTGTCCAAAGAAAATAGACAGCTTTGTACGGATGGGCCGGGTTTTTATTCACTTGCGCTATGGGCTAACGGTGCAGCTGACTGAGTTCTAAAGGTATTACCAATGCAAAACGGCTTTCGTCCGAAATGGACAGCTTGGTACGTTTTGGGACATCAACACCGAAGATAAACAACGATAACCTGCAGAGGAGGTGAGCATGTCCCCGCGACTTTCTGCATCCGCACCACTAGACCAAATCAGCGAAGATACGCCCAAGGAGCTTAAGCGCACCGCTCTCTCCTTCGAGGTGATCCCGCCGCGTCATGATGCAGACGCTGCAAAGATTGACCGCTTGCTCGCCACGCTTGCTGCGTATAACCCTGATTACATCGCCGTCACCAGCTCCCAGCGCTCTGGGTGGCTGGAGGGAACCGCGGCCTTCATCGAGAAGATTTCGCGCGATACCGCGATGCGTCCCCTGGCGCACCTGGCTTGTACTGCCGGCACGGAGGAAGAGCTCGTTGGTTGGATCGACACGCTTGTCGACGCCGGCGTGCGCGGCCTCCTCGCGCTCCGCGGCGATCTACCGGAGGGCGGCATGCCCGAAGGCCACCTGCCGCACGCAGACTCCCTCGTCCGGCTCATCCGCCGCTGGGAATCAGACCGCGTGGCGCGCTTGGCAGCTGGCCGCCTGGCGGTTGGCGTGGCCTGCTATCCCAATGGCCACGCCGAATCCGCCACGCCGGACGAGGACATCGACGTTCTCCTGGCCAAGCAACGCCTCGGCGCCGACTTCGCCATCACCCAGCTCTTCTTCGACGCGGAGGATTACGTCCGCTTCGCCCAGCGCGCCCGGCTGGCGGGCGTGCGCATTCCGCTGATCCCCGGGATCATGCCTATGACTAGCCGCGCTCGGGTGGAGCGAATGTGCCAGCTGTCCGGGCTGGCCGGGCCGACCAAGGTCCTCGACCAACTCGCGGCAGCGACCTCCCCCGAGGAAGAGAAAGAAATCGGCATGCAGATTACGGCCTCCCTGGCGAAATCGGTGATGAACGCCGGCGCCGATGGGCTGCACATCTACACGCACAACAATCCAGACATTACGACTGACCTGCTTAATCGAATTGGAGTCACCCCATGACCGCACCATTCCCCAAGGCCACGATTGAGGGCTACCCGCGCGTTGGCGCCCACCGCGAGCTCAAGCGCGCGCTGGAGTCCTACTGGTCCGGCAAGATCGACGCCGAGACCTTCGAATCCGCCGCGCACTCCCTGCGCCTCGACACCTACGCTCGCCTCAAGGAGCTGGGACTCACTGAGGATTACGCCATCCCGGCCGACGTTGCCTACTACGACCACGTCCTCGAGACCGCGCTGACCGTGGGCGCTGCCCAGGGCGAGAGCCTCGATAATGAATTCACCCTGGCCCGCGGTAACAAGGACACGGCGCCGCTGGAGATGACCAAGTGGTTCGACACCAACTACCACTACATCGTTCCCGAGATCACGGATGAACAGGCCTTTAGCGCCCGCCCGCAGCGTGTTCTGAAGATCGTCGAGGAGGCCCGTGCCGCCGGCTACACCGTGCGCCCAGTCCTCGTTGGCCCGGTGACCTTGCTGGCCCTGTCCAAGCAGGCCGAGGGCGCCACCAAGCAGCCGCTCGACCACCTTAATGAGCTCGTGGACTCCTACCTCACCGTATTGGCTGAGCTTCACGACGCCGGCGTCGAATGGATCCAGCTCGCCGAGCCGGCCCTGGTAGCCGACCTCGCCGCCGCTGACGACGCCACTCTCGCCGCCGCACTCAAGACCGCCTATGGCCGCATCCTGAGCGCGGAGAAGCGCCCGCAGGTGTACCTGACCACGCCCTATGGTTCCCTCAACGCTGGCCTCGACGTCATCACCGAGCTTCAGCCGGAAGCGGTCCAGGTGGATCTGTCCGTCGGGACCCTGGCCTTGGACAACTCCTATCTCGAGCGCGTGGCCAAGCTCGCCGAGGCCACCCACCTCTCCGCCGGCCTCGTCGATGGCCGCAATGTCTGGGCCGCCAACCTGCGCGACCTGCGCGAGAAGTTCGAGACCCTAGGCGATAACGTCTCCGTAACCACCTCCGTGTCCCTGCAGCACGTGCCGCACACCGTGGAGGCGGAGACCTCCCTGCCGGTGGACGTCGCCACCTGGTTCGCCTTTGCCGATGAGAAGATCCGCGAGGTCGTAGCACTCTCCGCCGGCCCGCTGGATGCCCCAGAGGCTTATGCGCAAGCTGACCGCGCCGTGCGCACCCGTGCCGAGTCCTCCCGCACCCACGACCAGGCAGTACAGGATCGCACCGCGCAGCTGCCGGAGGGCCAGGTCCAGCGCCAGCCGGAGTTCGCGGAGCGCAACAAGGCACAGGAGGCCCTCGGCCTGCCGCAGCTGCCGACTACCACCATCGGCTCCTTCCCGCAGACTGCTGAGATTCGCGCCGCCCGCGCCGCACACCGCAAGGGCGAGCTCTCCGATGCCGACTACACCGAGGCGCTGCGCAACGAGGTGAAGTCCGTCATCGAACTGCAGGAGCGCCTAGGCCTGGACGTCCTGGTCCACGGCGAGCCGGAGCGCAACGACATGGTGCAGTACTTCGCCGAGCTTCTCGACGGCTTCGTCGTCACCGAGAACGGCTGGGTCCAGTCCTACGGCTCCCGTTGCACCCGTCCGCCGATCGTCGTTGGTGACATCTCCCGCCCGAAGGCCATGACCACCGAGTGGGCGAAGTTCGCGCAGTCTCTGTCCGAGAAGCACGTCAAGGGTATGCTCACCGGTCCGGTGACCATCTTGGCCTGGTCCTTCGTGCGCGATGATGTTCACCAGTCCGTCTCCGCTGATCAGCTCGGCGTGGCGCTGGCCGACGAAGTCTGCGACCTCGAGGAGGCCGGCATCGACATCATCCAGATCGACGAGCCCGCCCTGCGCGAGCTGTTGCCGCTGCGCGAGAAGGACCGCAAGGCCTACCTCGACTGGGCGGTGCGCTCCTTCCGAGTGGTTTCGTTGCAGGCGAAGCCTGAAACCCAGATCCACACGCACCTCTGCTACTCGGAGTTCGGCCAGATCATCGACGCCGTCGCCGGCCTCGACGCCGACGTCACCTCCATCGAGGCGGCCCGCTCCCGCATGGAGCTGCTCGAGGACATCGATGAGAAGTTCCACTCCGAGATCGGCCCGGGCATCTACGACATCCACTCCCCGCGCATCCCGTCCGTGGCGGAGATGGCCGAGCTCATCCGCGCCGCTCTGAAGAACGTGCCTGTGGAGCGCCTGTGGGTCAACCCGGACTGCGGCCTGAAGACCCGCGGTTACGAGGAGACCGAGGCCTCCCTGCGCAATATGGTCCTCGCCCGCGACGAGGTTCGCGCCAGCCTCTAGAGGTTTAAATCTTTGGATTTAAACCTTTTAAAGTAGCCCATCGCCGTGAGCTCACTGAGCGCGGCGATGTCTCCGTTTCCGGCCCTATCGAAGTGCAGCGCCTGGAGCCCCGCGGCCCGGGCGCCTTCGACATCATTGGTCACCGAATCACCAATCATGAGTGTGGAGCTAGGCTCTACCTCTAGGCGCCGACAAGCCTCGAGGTAGGCCTCTCGGTGTGGTTTTGGCTTTGCCATTTCCACGGTGGGAAAGAGCTCAATGCCTGGCAGGTCGAGTCCGCCCGCCTTGAGCTTGCCCTCCTGCATCTCACGAGCCCCGTTCGTCAAAACGCCCACCTTAAGGCCGCGGGACAGGACATGCTGGAGGGTGGGGAGGGCGTCGCCAAGCGCCTGCCAATGCTTTTCATACGCGGCTAAATACTTGGCATATTCCGCTAGCGCCTCCTGCTCCGTCATCTCCGGGCGGCCCAGGAACTCGCGGCAGCGCTCCACGCGCTGGCCCTGGTGGGAGACCTCGCCGCGCTCGTAGGCGGCGAACCACTTCTTTTCGATCTCCGCGAAGCGCTCGTGATGACCGCCCGGCAGCCACTCCTCGACGGCCGCATGCATCGCAGCGGTGTGGTCCATGAGAGTGTCATCGAGATCGAAGAGAATGGCGCGGATCATGCTTGTAACCGTACGCAGATCGCTCACAGCGTTGTGCCGAAACGACGCACCGGGAGAAATTTCCATACAATGGCTGGCATGACTCAGAAGACCGCAACTGCAACGATGCACACCAACTACGGTGACATTGTTATCGACCTGTACGGTAACCACGCACCGGTAACCGTTGAGAACTTCATCGGCCTGGCCAAGGGCGAGAAGGACTACACCACCCAGAACGCCAAGGGTGAGCAGTCCGGCCCGTTCTACGATGGCGCTATCTTCCACCGCGTTATCGACCAGTTCATGATCCAGGGCGGTGACCCCACCGGCACCGGCCGTGGCGGCCCCGGCTACCAGTTCCAGGATGAGTTCCACCCGGAGCTGCAGTTCGACCGCCCGTTCCTGCTGGCCATGGCGAACGCCGGCCCGGGCACCAACGGCTCCCAGTTCTTCATCACCGTGGCGCCGACCCCGCACCTGAACAACCACCACACCATCTTCGGTGAGGTCACCGATGCGGCTTCCCAGGAAGTCGTGTCCAAGATTGCGAAGGTCTCCACCGACCGCATGGACCGTCCGGCTGAGGACGTTGTCATTGAGTCCATCGAGATCGCCTAAGCGTTCTTAGCTTTTCATCTGAGCCCGCTGCCACGTGATGTGGTGGCGGGCTCGTTGTTTTAGGAGTCTGCGTGAAGAACTATCTGAAATCAGCACCGGCCACCCTGGTGCTTATGGTGCTGTGCATCGGTGCCTGGTGTGCCGCGGCCATTCAAGGCTCGTCCCTTTCCGCGCCCTACTATCGCAGCATGCTGGCCCAGGACTGGACGCTGTGGGGTCCCGAGGTGTCCGAGCACCCCACAACTGTCATTACCGCGGGCTTTATGCACCTCGACGCTGGGCACCTCTTGGTCAACATGGTGATGCTGTTCTTTGTGGGCAGGGAAGTAGAACGCGCCCTGGGCAGTGCGTTGTATGTGGTGGCCTATCTCATTTCCATTGTGGGCTCTTCCGCCGCGGTGCTGTGGATGGATTTCGGCACACCCACGGTGGGCGCCTCCGGTGCTCTCTTTGCGCTCATGGGTCTACTCATTGGTGTGTACCGCAGCCGCGGTTTAGACCTGCGCGCGCCCATCGTCTTGGTCGTAGCAAACGTTATTTACAGCTTTGTGGCGGAGAACGTCTCCGTGTGGGGGCACTTGGGCGGTTTGCTCACAGGACTGCTGTTGGCGCCATTCCTCTTTCGCCAACGTGCGTGGCTGCGTTGGCTGGGGATATGGCTTATCGGGGTGATAGCTGCTGTTGCAGCGGCGCTGCGAGCTGGGCTTTGGGGATAACTCGGGCGTGTTATCCACCAAAACCTCTGTGCGAAAGAATTCCACATAAGTTATCCACATTGTGGATAACTACATTTTTGTAATTTACCGAACGTGTGCGCCAAGATAACCGCAGATCAGCAGCTTAATCGGTTGTGTTCGAAGTTTTTGTGCGGGCTGTGGGAAGCGTGAAAACACTTATCCACAGGGTGTGGAGAAAAGCTGTGGAATTCGTTTTCCACAGAGTTATCCCCACCCTGTGGATAACTTTGTACCCAAGGTGTTAACAGCGCTCCGGTTGCGGGGTGTTTGGCATGTCTTAGGCCGATTTGGTGCGGGAAACCCGACCCCACCGCCGAAAACCACCAGGTAGCAGCGCTAAGAGTAGCGTTGCTCATCTACCCACGGCCTAAGTCGGGTCACAACTCATGGCCTGAGAGCATTGCACGTCTCTTCGCGAAACGGATTACCTTCTTCGTTCCCCTCGCAACATGCAACGTCTGTGTATCTCCATCAACATGCTGGAGGAGTTTGGCAAAAGGCATCAGTCATAAGGCGTCTTCATGGCTGAAAACGCCATTTACTCATTGCAGATGGCGTTTTTTAGACCCAAAGATGTCTTTTGCCAGATGCCTTCTGTAGGACGCCTTCCTGGCTTAGATTGATTTAGTGCGGAACACCCCCACTCCGCCACCGAGAGTCGCCAGGTAGCAGCGTCAAGAGTGGCGTTGCTCACCCACCCGTGGCCTTGGTCGGGTCCCTACCTAACCAAGGTGTTAACCGTGCTCCGGCTGCGGGGTGGGAGGTGACCAAAAATCAGGCAGTTTGTAGTAGAGCCTGACTTTGAGCGCTAGTCGAGCAGAGCGCGGTACTGCTTGTGGGCCTTCATGGAATGAATGATGGCCTCGGTCCCATCGAAACCGAGACGAAGTTTCGCTATTCTAGGTGGCTTTTCTTAGTGCTTCACGGATTGCCTGTGACCTAGACCATCCATGGATTGCGGCATACTTATCCAGGGCCGCAATTTCATTGGGTGAAAGGCGAATAGAGACAATTTTTGCGGCTTTATTGTCGCGGGGCTTCCGCCCCCGAGTACGAAGAGTCTCCACGTCGTAACCCTTTTCGGCTTCCGTTACCCATTCATCAATTTGCTCTTCGCTGATCGGTTGTCCATTGATAGTTTTCATAACCGTAATCGTATTACGAAAAGGGGTTCCGTCGCTAGAGTGAAGTTCGGACTAGGAACCAGCGCCGCCCAGAATCTTCGTCACCAGGTTTAGGCGCGTGCTGGCGCCGAAGATGGTGATGAGGCGTGAGACGTGCTTCTTCACGGCGGATTCGGAATAGTGGGTGGCCGCGGCGATCTCTGAATTGGAGTTGCCGGCGAGGAGGAGTTTGAGGACGGCTATTTCGGCGTCGTGAAGCTCGTGGCTTTCAATAGCGGCGGCGACGGGATCGCGTGGGGTGGCAGGCTCACCGATGTAGTCGACCAAACGGTGCATGGCGGCGGGTGCCACGACGGTGCCACCCTCCACGGCGGCGCGGACCGCCTCGATGATTGAGCGCGGGCGTTGGTTCTTCAAGATATAGCCCGCGCCGCCCGCCCGCAGGATCTTCAGCATCGTGTCATCCGAGTCGAAAGCGGTTACCGCCAAAAACGTCGGAGGATTCGGCGCGGAGTTCAAGTGCTTGAGCAGCGTGATGCCGTCCATGTGCGGCATGTGAATATCGGCGAGGACGAGGTCCGGCTTGGCTTCTTCAAGCTGGGCCAAGCAATCCGCGCCGTTGGTTGCCTCACCGACCACCGTGATGTCTTCGGTGGTCTGGAAATAGACGCGGAGCGTCGAGCGAACGAGCTCATCATCGTCAACGAGGAAAACCCGAATGCTCATGGCAACAGTTTAGCCGCACCACCAACGCTGGGGGCTGGTGGAGCAACGGAAGTGGTCGGCGAATTCGCCCGCGAAAGACTTGTAGAAGGTGAATCCGGTGGACTCAGTGCTCTCAGTAGCGGTGGTTTCAGCGGTAGCTTCAACAGGAGTCTCGGCAGCACTGGCGATTGGTGCGGAAAACAGCACGAGAGCTGCGGCGGCAACGGCGAGGGAAGAACGCATGTCTATTTACCTTGTGAGATTTAGAATTCGGTGAACTACCGGGCAATTTTACTATATTTTTCTTAGGTGGGCGGTGGGAAGAGTAAGGCGAGTGATCCAGTGATCACCTTCTTTGCCGCTGCCGAAGCTGCCGTGCATTCGGCGAACGCGGCGGGCGATTTCACCCAAGCCCAGATTCGTCGTCATGTATTGGCGTGATTGCTGAGCCGCAATCACGGAAGTGATCACCACGTCGATGGTCTTGGAGGTGCTCGTTGCCTCGATGCTTACACGGGATTCAGGGCGGGCGTACTTGAGGATGTTCACGGCGAGTTCGGAGAACACGAGGGATAGCTTTTCCGGCAGTGCAAGCTGGCCATTCTTGCCCACTGTTATCTGCGGCTCGCATTGAAAACCATGACTGCCCAGGAAGCTAACCATGGTGTCGAGGTCTTCTTCCAAAGACTTAACTCCCTGAGTCACGCTCTCATTCTTCATCACTCGCAGTAGGTCGCGGACCTCGCCCATGGCCCGGCGGGCGTCGTCGGCAATTGCCTCTGCGGAGTCGGCCGCTGAGGGATCCGATTGGGTCAGAGCCAAAGTTTCGGAGCGCATGACCACGGAGGTGAGCGTCGCAGCTACCGAATCATGGAGGGCGGTCATCAGCGCCTCGCGCTGCTCGGCGGCGCGATGCTCAGCGGCGAGACGCTGGTCCCGGGTTTTGCGCAGCGCGGCCCCAATGACGATGGAAACCGCATACAAGACGAACGGTATCGACAGGTTTAACGGGTCGAAATCAGGCAGATAATTAATCGAAGGATCCGTCGTGACGAGGTATGTGTACACCACCGCTGGGGGAACCGACCACAGCCAGCGTGTACGAAACGCCACGATGCCCACGATGACGGGGCTCCACGCCAAGAGGAGGAAAGACCGCCAGTCTGGGCACCACATAGCAAACGCAAAAAGCGCACCGTACCCGCAGGCCGCCGCAAGTGGGCGGCGGATGGCCAGTGGCGTCAGGGAAACGCCGAGGCCGGCAAGTACGAGTGCGCCGGGGGTGAGGAAGTTTTTATCTAGCGTGACGGTGAGCATCACCAAAATGATGCAGCCAACGCCAGCGATGCTATAGAACCTCGAGGAGCTCATCGGCGGCGATGAAAACTAACGCCAGCCCATCGTCATCAACAGACCGATGATGGCCAGGCCGAAGCCGATGCCGTAATTCCACGGTCCCAGCTCCTGCATGAACGGAATGGACTCGCCGGCCAGGTAGTTCACCACCAGCCAGAGCAGGCCGAGGAGCATGAGGCCCAGCATGATGGCGATGTACCACTTCGGGGTGCCCTCAGAGTTAATCTTGACCGGGGTGCGGTTAGTAGCAGAGCTGGAGGACTGCGGGAGTGCAGAGCCCTCCGTCGTGATCTTGGACTTTGGCATTATTACACCTTCACGAAGAATAGGGGTGGTTAATCTGTGAGATACCTTAGCAGCTGCGGCAATGAGAGCTACTGCGGCAGCAGTGCTGCCGGGTCAAACTCCCAGAACCGGACCTGGATGGTCTCATCCTTGCGGATGACATCGCCGCGGCTTGCCGACGCCCATCCGATCTTGTTGCTGTCGATCGGGTTAGACGTTGGGATGCGTTCGCCCACGTCGAGGGAACCGGACCAGCCCTTGGCACGCAGCGCGGATTCGGCTTCCTGCTGCGTGGAATGCGTAATATCCGGTGCCTGGATGAGCATCGAGTTGGAGACTTCCAGGGTGACCTGGCTGCCCTTGGGTAGCTTCTGGCCCTGCTCGACAACCCTGAGCACCTGGTTCTCCGGCAGCTCAGAATCCACCGAATTCACGGTGACGTCAAAGTCCATGGAGGACAGCATCTCCACCGCGCGATCACGGTCCATGCCGCTGACGTCTGGAACGCTGACTTCCTTCTGGCCCTTGGATACCGTGACGCGTACTTTCGAGCCCTTGGATAGCTGCGCGCCGCCCGCTGGGTTCTGGGAAATGATCTCGCCCGCGGGGGCCTCATCATTCACCTGCTCCACGTCGGTATTCAGCTCCAAGCCGGCTTCCTCCAGCGCAGTGGTAGCTTCATCCAGCTTCATGCCGGTGAGATCCGGGACCTCGGTGACCTCTTTGCCAGAAGATACTGTCAGGGTGACCGAAGAATTCTTCTGCAGCTCCGAGCCCTCCGCCGGGTTGACGCGGATCACCTTGCCGCGGGGCACATCGGGGCTGGGCTCTTCGTTAACGGTCACCAGCAGGCCAAGCTTTTCCAGCTCTTCGACCGCTTCATTGCGCGGGCGGTTGGCCACCTTCGGGACAGTGACCATGTTCGCGCGCTGGGCTGCTTCATGCTGCTCCTGCTCGCGCTCGCGGGCCTCTTGGCGGGAGCTATCCCAGAAATCCCAGGCAAAGTAGCCAATGATGGCGACGAGGGAGGCGGCGAGCAAGGCCGCCAGCCACTTCAAGCCGGAGCCGGCTTCCTCATCTTCCGAAGGGCGGGTGGAGGCCACCGGCGCACGGTGTTGCGCGGCCACGGGTGCCACCATTGTGGTGGGGTGATCCTCATCGTTGACGTGGGAGCGTGCCGCTTCCGGGAGTTGCCCCTGTGCCAAACGATCAAGATCATCGCCCATCTCCCAGGCGGATTGGTAGCGATCCGCCGGGTGCTTGGCCATTGCCGTGAGCACGACGGCGTCGACGCCAAGGCGCTCTCGCTCCGTGAGCTCTTCGTCAATGAGCTCTGAGGGGGGCGTTGGATCCTCCTGGACGTGCTGGTAGGCCACAGCAAAAGGTGTTTCACCTTCAAACGGGGTGCGCCCAGTGACCGTTTCATACATGACACATCCCAGAGCGTAGACGTCGGAGCGGGCGTCGGCAGGCTTGCCACGGGCCTGTTCCGGGGAAAGATACTGCGCTGTACCGATGACAGCAGAGGTCTGCGTCATCGCCGACGTGGAATCATCCAGCGCGCGGGCGATGCCGAAGTCCATGACCTTCACTTGGCCGGTGTTGGTCAGCATGATGTTGGCCGGCTTGATGTCGCGGTGGATGATCCCGGCCTCGTGGGAGGATTGGAGGGCCTCCGCTACCGGCTTGAGCACGCGCGCGGCCTCCGCCACCGTCATGGGGCCATCTTCTCGCACAATGTCGCGCAAGGTGCGGCCCTGCACGTATTCCATGACGATATACGGCACCATCAGGCCGTCGACGTCCTTTTCACCGGTATCGAAGACAGCAACGATGTTCGGGTGGTTGAGTTTGCCGGAGTTCTGGGCCTCGCGGCGGAAGCGCTCACGGAAGTTAACGTCGCGCGCCATGTCGGGGCGCAGCATCTTGATGGCGACGGTGCGCCCCAAGACGGAGTCTTCGGCCTCGTAGACCTCGGACATGCCGCCGGAGCCGATGGACTGGCGGAGGTGGTACCGATCACTGACCATGGCGGGTTACTGGCCTCCCTGTAGTGCGGATTCTTCGGTGGGGTTGTTCTGTGAGTCTAGTTCGGGTTCGGGCAGTGGGCTGTCATCGACCTGCGGCTGCGTCTCTTCGGTAGGGAGCGTCGGCAGATCGTGTTGGGTGGTCCGCTGCGCGGTCGTGGGTGGGGAGGGGATGACCGAGTGCGTCGTGGTGACGGTGACTTGAGTAGGTTCCTCCTCCACGGTGGTGATCTCAACGGTCTCAGGGGCTTCCGTTTCCTCTTCTTCCGTTGTTTCCGGCTCCACCGTTTCGGTCACAATGACCTCCGTTGGCGTGGGCTGTGGGGTCGGTGTCGTGTTCCCCCACAGCCTATAAGCCATGAACCCGATCGCCACGAGGGCCGCGATAGCCACCGCGATGAGCAAACCAGTGCCGAAACCTCCCTGCTTGGCGGGGCGCTCCTCCGTCTGGGGTGCAGAAACGGCCGGGCGCACCGTGGTGGGGTGAGCCATGTTGGCCAGCATTTCCGTGGAAGCGGAGGGCGAAGGTTCGGCTGCGATGGGCGCGAGCGCCGCGGACTTCGGCTGCGGTGGACGCTGGCCTTGGCGCACGGCGGAGATCGCGTTGGTGAATTCGTTGCCATCGGCGAACCGGGTAGTCGGGTCCTTGCGCAGGGCCATGCCGATCAATTCACGGGTGGGCGCGCTAATCGACGTCGACAAGGGCTCCGGCGCCTGGCTAATGTGCGCCAGCGCCACCGAGACCGAGGAATCGCCGCTAAAGGGGCGTTTTCCGGCCAGCATTTCATAGCCCACGACACCGAGCGAATAGACGTCAGACGACGGGCCAACCTCATAGCCCTGGGCCTGCTCGGGGGACACGTACTGGGCGGTGCCGACGACCATGCCGGTGCGGGTAAGAGGCACAGCGGCGGCGGCTTTGGCGATGCCGAAGTCGGTGATCTTGACCTGCCCATTCTGGGTGATCATGAGGTTGCCGGGCTTAATATCGCGGTGCACCAGGCCCATGTGGTGGATCACGGACAGGCCGTGAGAGGCCTGCTCCATGACGTCGAGCGCCAGTGTCTCCGGGAGTGCGCCCTCGCGCGCCAGCAGGTCCGCCAGGGATTCGCCGCGAACATACTCCAGGGCCATGTAGCAAAAGGTGCGGCCGTTGTCCTCGAGCTCGCGGTAGTCGTAGGTAGCCACGACGTTCTCGGAATCGATGGATTCCGCGGCCTTGGCTTCGTTGCGGAAGCGAGAGAGGAACTCATTGTTATCGGAGAACTCTGGGCGCAGGACCTTGAGTGCGACCTCGCGGTCGTTGCGCACGTCATCCGCCAGCCACACAGTGGACATGCCGCCGTGGCCGACGATCCACTGCAGCTGGTAGTCCTCGCCGATCAGCGCTTGGAGGTGCTCCTTGTTATCTGCGCTATTCACTACTGCTCACCTCCGTATGCGCGCAAGATGGCGCGACCGATGGGGGCGGAAACCTGGCCGCCGGTTGCGCCTTCACCAAGGTGTCCGCCATCTTTGACCACGACGCCGACTGCGATGTCCTTGTCCGGGTCGAAAGCCACGTACCACGCGTGCGGGGCAAGGCCCTCGCCGTGCTCGGCGGTGCCGGTCTTCGAGGCAAAACCGTTTCCGTCGTAGCCGAAGGTGCTGCGTTCGGACGCAAACATGAGGTCCTTGATGGTGTTGGCTGTTTCCTCGTTGATGGCTTCGGCGGCCTGGCGCGGTGTGGTGGCGCGCAGCTCATTCATTTGGGCATCGGTGATGCGGTTGACCAGGTAGGGCTCCATGCGCTTGCCCTTATTAGCCACGGTGCCGGCCATGATGGCTGCCTGGAGGGCGGACATGGTCACGTCGCGCTGGCCGATGGCGGATTGGGCGACTTGGGCGCCGTCGCCAAGCTCACCGAGCGCGCCAGCGGAAGTATTAACACCCAACGAGTACTTCTCACCGACGCCGAAGCCCTCGGCGTACTTGCGCAGCTCATCGGCGCCGATGCTCTCCGACATCTGCACAAAGGCCGTGTTGCAGGACAGCGCGAAGGCCGTCTGCAGGGTGACGCTGTCCGCGCCGCCGCAGGACTGGTTGCCGTAGTTGGTGAGCTCCGTGACGGTATCGGGCAGCGTAATGGACGCTGCGCCGGTCAGCGTGGAGTTCGGCTCGAAGCCGTTGTTCAGGCCTGCTGCAGTGGTGATGATCTTGAAGATGGACCCAGGGGGAAGGGTGTCCTGCGTGGCGTGATTGACCAGCGGGGTGCCTTCCTGGTTCTGCAGCTGTTCCCACTTCTCGCCAGCGTTATCACCGAGCAGGTCGGAGACGTTGAAGCTGGGGGAGGAGGCCATGGCCAAAATCTTGCCCGTCGAGGGCTGGATGGCTACGGCCGCGCCGTTATAGCCCGGTCCAGCGAGCTGATCGTAGGCGGTTTGCTGTAGGGCTGGATCGACGGTGACTTCGACGTTCGCGCCCTTTTGCGGCTTGCCGGAGAGTATATCGAGCCAATTGCGCGCCAGGAGCGAATCATCCTTGCCATTGAGGATGTCATTCTGGGAGGCCTCCAGCTGGGAGGCGCCGAAGCGCTCCGAGAGGTAGCCGGTGATGTTGGCAAAGGCCGGGGAGTCGGCGGGGTAGGAGCGGGAGTAGTTGCCCTCGGCGTCGGCAGTGGACTGCGCCAGCACCGTGTTGCCAGCGAAGATCTGGCCACGCGGGGTCGTGCGCATCTCCAGGTAGCCGCGAACGTTCTTAGGGTTGTGGGCGTACTTGTCTGTCGAAAAAGCCTGCACCACCGTGAGGTTCACCAGGAGGACGGCGGTAAGGATCAGGGCAAAGAGGGAAACGAGGCGGATCGATCTATTCATCGCGTGGCCTCCTGGACGGCGGGGAACATGGACGTGTCAGTGGGTGCGTTTGAGCTCAGCTCGCGCGCCGGGCGGCGTGCCGCGTTGGAGATGCGCAGCAGGATGGCCAGCAGCATGTAGTTGGCCATGAGCGAGGAGCCACCCGCAGACATGAACGGCGTGGTCAAGCCCGTCATGGGCAGCAGCGCGGAGATGCCGCCAGTGACGACGAAGACCTGCACGGCCAGCGTCAGGGCCAGCCCTGAAGAGACCAGTTTGCCATAGGTATCACGGCAGGTCAGCGCGGTGCGGAAGCCGCGAGAGACGAGCATGGCAAACAGCACAAGTACCGCGGCGAGGCCAACCAACCCGAACTCTTCACCGATTCCGGCCAGGATGAAGTCCGAGTGTGCCACCGGCACCATGTCCGGGTGGCCCTGGCCTAGGCCGGTGCCGGTAATGCCGCCGGAGGACATGCCAAACAGCGCCTGGGAGAGCTGGTAGCCGGTGGAATCATAGTTAGCCAGCGGATCCAGGAAGTTGGAGAAGCGCTGCTGGATCTTCTCCGAGACCTGGTAGATGCCGAAGCCACCGATGCCCACGAGAATGACGCCAATGAGCAGCCAGCTCACGCGGTTGGTGGCCATGAAGAGCATGCCGAGCACTGTGCTAAACAGCAGCAAGGCCGGGCCAAAGTCATTGGAAATGCCCATGATGACAATCGCGATGCCCCAAATCACCAGGATGGGGGCGAGATCTCGCAGGCGCGGCAGTGAAATGCCGAGGAACTTGTAGCCAGCCACCGTAAACAGCGAACGCTTCTGGGTCAGCAGCATGGCGAAGAACAGGATCAACAGGATCTTGGAAAACTCACCCGGCTGGATGGAAAATGGCCCGAGCCACAGCCAGATGCGGGCATCCACGCCCGGGGGCTGCGGCCACACGAGGGGCAACGCGAGGAGGATGAGGCCGAGCGCGCCCAGGATATAGGAGTAGCGGGTGAGCGAGCGGTGATCACGCAGGAGAACCAGCACCAGCGCGAAGAGGATGAGACCCACGATGGTCCACATCACCTGTCGCACCGCCAGGCCGCCGCCATTCGCTAGGTCGAGGCGCTGCAATAAAATGAGCCCGGTGCCGTTGAGCACCGCGACGATGGGCAGCATGAGCTGATCCGCGTAGGGCGCTAGGAAGCAGAGCACCAAGTGAGCGATGGCGAAGACGCCGATGAAGCCGCCGATCAGGTAGAGCACATCGAGGGTCAGCACGTTGCCTTGGGAGAGCTCGAGACTGACCAGGGTGATGGCGAAGACCACGGTGGCGAGTACCAGCAGGCCGAATTCGGTGCCGCGGGAGAAGAATTTACTCATCTACTTCACCTCCCGGCAGTTTCCTTTAGACGCGTCTTTATCTTTTCCGTCCTTCGACGAGGTGGGACAAGGCTTGAGCGCCTTGTCCGAGAGCTGCGAAAGCTGCGTCTGCACCTCGTCATAAGAACCGGAGGGCAGGTTGCCCACGGCGGCACGTTCGGATTCGGGCAAATCCTTCAGCGTGAAGGGCGCGAAATCGCCGTCGCAGGCGCCGTGCCCCAGCTTGAGCGCGTTCTCCTTGCTCAAGCAGGCATTTTGATACGTGTGGTGCAGCGGGCGGCCGAAAACCTCATAGTCCGCGCCTTCTTGGATGGTGAGGACACCGTCCTCGTTCGCGGTGACGTAGTAGTTATTGCTGAGGTAGCTCTTCATCCAGAGCCCGCCGCTGATGACCAGCACGATGATGATGGCAAGGCCCGCGATGACCTTCCACCCAATCCGGCTTCGCTGTGGCCGCCGCTGTGGTTCCTCTTGGGGTTTCTCCTCAGCGGCCTGCGCTTTTGGGGGTGAGATCAGCTTGGCAGCGCGGCTGGCGGAGGAATCCGGGTGCGTCGGCTCCGGGACGACGCCCTGGATGGCGCCAACGGTCATTGGGGCGTTCTCATCACCCTCGCCCTCCACGACCTCTGCCACCACGATGGTTACGTTGTCCGGGCCGCCGGAGCGCAGCGCCAGATCCCGCAGGGTGGTAGCGGCTTCTTCGACGGTGCCCTGCTTCAGCGCTTGCTCGATGGTAGAGGCCGTCACCGGATCCGAGAGGCCATCCGAGCACAGCAGGAGGCGGTCGCCGGGTTTAGCATCGAGCATGAAGAGCGTCGGCTCCACTGGGCGGCCCGTGTAGGCCTTGAGGATCAACGACTTCTGTGGGTGGGAAGATACATCTTCTGGGTCGAGCTTGCCCTCGTCCACCAGGGACTGCACATAGGTGTCATCCTTGGTGATCTGGGTCAGCTTGCCCTCACGCAGCCGGTAGCCGCGGGAATCACCCACGTGGCACACGCCGAACTCCGAGCCGTTAAAGAGCAGGGCGGTCAGCGTGGTGCCCATGCCCTCGGTCTCCGGGTGCTCATCCACGTGCTCGCGGATTGCCGCATTGGCATCTTCTGCCGCCGCGCCGAGCAGGGCCAGCATGTCATTATCACCCGGATCCCGCTCGAGGGAGGCCATGTGCTCCACCATGGTGGTGGAGGCGACCTCGCCGGCGGCGTGTCCACCCATGCCGTCGGCAAGCACCAGCAGGTGCGGGCCCGCGTGGGCGGAATCCTCGTTGTTTTCGCGGACCAATCCGCGGTCCGTCACTGCAGTAAAAGTCAGGCTTAAAGTCATGCCATCAACCTCACGGTCGTTCGGCCAAGTTTGATATCGGAGCCGACTCCGACTCGTTCTGGCTGGTCAATGCGAACGCCACCAACAAAGGTGCCGTTGCGGGATTCGAGGTCCTCCACGAACCACTCGCTGCCCCTGCGGAACAGACGAGCGTGGTGGCCGGAGGAGAAATCATCACCAGTGACAAAGTCACAGTCCTGTGCGCGGCCCATCGTACAGTCTTCGAGCGTGCCCAGTTCCATGTGGGAACCGCGCAGCGGCCCATCCACGATGGCGATCTCACGCGGCGCTTCGCGACGCTTCTGGGATCCCTTCACTGGGGACGATGCCTGGTAGACGCCGGCAGCCTTATTGGCGTCGCGGCGCATGGCGTTGAGCGCGACCAAGATAAACAGCCACAACAACACCAGCAGGCCGATGCGCAGCGAGAGCAGCACGATCGAATCCATGGAAAATCCTTACGCTAAAAATGTGGGAACGTTGCCGGGGTGGCTTAATAGCCTTGGCCCTCGAGGCCGGTGATGCGTACCTCGATGTGGGAGTGGCCGAGGGTGATCACGTCGCCGTCGGCAAGCAGCCAGTTCTCAATAGGGGTGTCGTTCACGGTGGTGCCGTTCGTGGACTGCAGGTCCACCAGCACGGCGTCCTGGCCGTTCCAGGTAATCTCCGCGTGCTGGCGGGAGACACCGGTATCGGGCAGGCGCAGGTCCGCGTCGTTGCTGCGGCCCAGGATGTTGGAGCCTTCCTGCACGTGGTAGACGCGGGAGGAGCCGTCCTGCAGCATAAGCGTCACCGCAGGACCCTGCGGTGCAGGCTCGTTCGGGGTGGGGGCCATGAAGGCGGTGGTTGCGGCCTCATCGGCGTTGTGCGGCTGGGTCATAGAGTCCTCCTGACCATGGTCGTGGTGGAAAATCGCATCGAATCCGGTTTCTTCGGTGGGCTCGTGATCCAAAAAAGAGGACACGCGCAACTGCCCAGTCCGCAGCCCCGACTCCTCCGCGATGCGGACGATGACCGGCCCGGCGAGGGACCAGCCACTGTTACGGATGAAGCGGGTGAGCTGATCAGCTAGATCCTTGGGAACACCCCGGTCCTGGGAGAGGTTCTCGATGTCCTTGGAGGATACGCCGACGGTCATGACGTTGGGGCTATACAGCTTGCCGTCATCACCGCGGGACAAATTGTCCTGCGCCTCCTGCTTGAGAAGCTCCTCAATCTCAGCGGGGACGACTTTGCCGCCGAAGACAAAGGCCATGCCGTTGTCCAGTCCGCGTTGCAGGGAAGAATCCAGCTTGGCGAGCTTATCTAGCAATGCCATAGGAAGAGCCGTCCTCCTTTCGGGATGTTTTCAGGGAGAGATATAGCAGCGATCAGTATAGAATGCTTTCCTCCACATAACGTAGACGCGCGCGGCAAAGTTCCCTGGAAAGTTCGGGTTTGCCAGCGGATTTGTAGAATCTGCTGGACTGCGTGCTAAGGTTAGCTAGTCGCCAAGACATCAATACCCTGCCCGGGTGGCGGAATTGGCAGACGCGCTGGCTTCAGGTGCCAGTGTCCTTATAGGACGTGCGGGTTCAAGTCCCGCCCCGGGCACGCTGAGCAGTTGAACAAACTGTGACACCGGAGGTAACAAACTCGAAAGGGTTCGTGACCTCCGGTTTCTTCTGTTTTTCTGTGGGGTCATGCCGAGAATCGTACTTGTGGGGATGGAGTGGGAGAATCCCAGGCATGGAGACTGATTGGGTATCGGGAACCTATGGGTTGGCTTTGGTAGTCGTCAACTTCGTCGCATCAAAGTCGAATAGACTTTTGCGGAATCTCTTTGCGTCGCAGATGTTCCCCATTTGCCAACATTTTTAAGTGGATTGTCTCATGTGGGACGCTTCAAACATTGGTGGGATGTTTCCTTATGCAGACGTATGAATGACAACAAAGATCAGGATTGTAACCATCTTGAATATCGTTGTCGCTGATTAGTCTGTTTCCAGTTGCGCCACCAACTTTTGGTCTGGAGCTAGACGATACCTTCAGTCTAGAAAAGGATACTTCAAACTTCCGTACTGCAAGCATGTCTCAAGACGCAGAGAGGAAGAAGAGCTTGGCACAGAGTTATAGGTGATAAATACCCACTTTGAGTGTATATTCGCAGATAGAATGACAAAGACGTTATTTTTGGAAGGACACGAAGGCGAATGTCACCCTCAACGAAAAAGCTCAGCGAGATAACCTCCACAAGACCCTTGACAGCATTACCAATGATTTGCGCGGCAAGGTTGATGGCTGGGACTTCAAGGCCTATGTGTTAGGCACGTTGTTTTACCGCTATTTGTGTGACCACCTTTTCCACATCATCCTGGGCTACTTTTCAAAGAGCGCCAGTGGGCTACATTTCGAAGAGCACTGACAACGCGTTGCCTGTGTAACAAACATGTAGCTTTTATATAAACAATACATGTAGAAAAAGTTTAGTTTTGTGTAGGTTTTAAGAAACCTCATTTCTCGATCAGGAGGCATTGCATGGAGCAGAACAAGCGAGTTGCCGGGAGCGCACTGGCCGCGTTGAGCGCACTGACGCTGGGCGTTGGCATGATGGCAACACCCCCGGTGGCGCAGGCGCAAAGCTCGTCGAGCTCCATTGTCGACGAGGCCGGCAGTTCGGTGAACCTGGGCTCAGAGATGGGGGAAGTCCCTGAGCGGGATGCGCCGGTCTACCGCAGCGGCTTGCCTGACGTGGAACCGCAGGGCGAGCCGGGCACTGTGCTGGCTGAGGTGCCGCTAGATGTCAATGTCGGACTTTCGAGTGCGTCGGAGCAGTACCGCATCGCCTACACCACCGTTGACCAGCACGGAAAGCCTGCTGTGAGCACCGGAGCAGTGTACCTGCCGGAGGGCGAGAAGCCGGAGGGCGGCTGGCCGGTGCTGGCATGGGCGCACGGCACTGTGGGTCAGAGCGATGAATGCGCACCGTCAATCAACCCCCTGTGGCCGGTCGAGGAAGAGTACCTCAACACCTTCTTGGACGAGGGCTACGCAATCGTCGCCACGGATTACGTGGGGTTGGATTCGCCCGGGTTCCACAGCTACCTCAACGGCAAGGTCGCGGCGGAAAACGTGGTGGACTCTGTTGCGGCTGCGCACCAGATGGACGCGACAACGGACACTGAGCCCGTGTTGGCGGACGAGTGGGCAGTGATCGGGCAGTCCCAGGGCGGCGGTGTGGCTCTCCACGTCGCGCACAGGGCAACGGAGCTGAGCGAAGACCTCGAGTTCGACTACCGCGGCGGGGTGGCCACGGGCGCGCCGGCGTACGTTGAGAATCTGTTGCTCACCTTTGGCCCCTCCTTCCCGCCCATGCCGCTTCCGGAGATCATGGGAACGTACATGCTCTACGTCCTGGCTTCTGTGTACGAGGCGAACCCGGACATCGACTTCGACTCAGCGCTTACCGACGAAGGCCGCCGCATGATCGCCGCGTCCGAGCAGAGCTGCCTCTTCGAGGTCGGTGAGGCGATGGAAGGTGTGAACCTGGCGCGGGCGTTCAAGAAGCCGCTGCGTGAGGTGCCTGGGGCGGATGCCGCAATCCGTGAATTCCTGGCCACCCCGGTTTCCGGCTACGACAAGCCGGTCTTCTTGGGACACGGTTTGTTCGATTCGGACGTGCCCACTCCGATCGGGGTGATCCTCAACTCCAGCATGTGGCTGCGCCAGTTTATCGGCTCCCCGCGCAATAACCGAGTGGTGGTCAGGTGGTACCCGGCCGACCACGTTGACACGATGAACGAGTCCACCGCCGACTCCGTACCGTTCCTGGACGGGATCATGAACTAAGCCTCAGTTGGAGGCTGAACTCCTTGCCCGGGCTATACCTGTAGCTCGGGGTGGATGTCCCTATCCAGAAGGGCATCATCGTCCCAGAACCCCTCGCGGCCACCGCAGTGACAAGGCCGGTTGAACAGCCGCCAGGCCTGCATCTCGGTCGCGGTTTCGCTCCGCCGGGCAGTCATTCTGGGTAAAAAAGATACCTAGATTCAACGCGGATTCAACGCTGCGCCCGCGGGAGACATGCAGGAGGCAGATATGGGACGCACTAAAGCCACGACGGGACCAGATAGGGCTGCACAGACTACGGCGGGGAAAGCATGGGCTAAGGCCTGCGCAGCTGCGGTAGACGCCGCGACCCTGATGGCGGGGCTATCCGGCACGGCAGCGTCACTGCCTGCAGCGCGTGCGCAGACGGCGTTCGGCTCGATGGCGGATGTCACGCCAGTGGGGGCGGTGAAGCAGGGGGTGCCGATGCGCGACGTCGCAAAGCGCAATGAACCGATCTTCCGCAGTGGTCTCCCCGCTGTGTCGCCGCAGGGAGGTCCCGGTACGGTGTTGGCGGAGGTACCGCTTGATCCGCGGGCGGGGTTGGGTAGCGCGTCGAAGCGATTCCGCGTCGCCTACACAACCACTGACCAGCACGGACGCCCCGCAACCAGCACGGGGGCGGTATATCTCCCGAATGGCCAGACGCCGGAGGGCGGATGGCCGGTGCTCGCATGGGCGCACGGCGCGGTGGGCATGGGGGATGAGTGTGCGCCGACAATAGATGCGCGCATGCCGCGCGACGCGGAGTACCTCAACCGCTGGCTAGACATGGGGTACGCCATCGTGGCGACGGATTACGTCGGGTTGGACTCGCCCGGCCTGCACAGCTACCTCAACGGCAAGTTGGCAGCGGAAAACGTGGTCGACTCGGTGGCGGCTGCGCACAAGATGGCGGGCACGCAGGGGCAGCTGGCGAAAAAGTGGGCGGTGATCGGGCAGTCACAAGGAGGGGGGAGTGGTGCTCCACGTCGCGCACCGGACGACACCACTGAGCCAAAACCTGGGACTGGACTACCGTGGCGCCATTGCGACGGGCGCGCCAGCGTACGTGGAGGAGATCATCATCGCCGCGGGTCCGACGTTCCCGCCGGTTCCGCTGCCGCCCGCCCTGGGCACCTACGGCCTGTACATCCTGGCGGCGGTGCAAGAAGCGAACCCACACATCGACTTCAATCCCGCGCTTTCCGACGAAGGCCGCCGCATGATAGCCGAATCCAAAAAGAGCTGCTTTTACGAGGTGCGCGACGCCGTCGACGGGACCAACTTGGCCCGGGCGTTCACGAAGCCGATTCGCGACGTCCCCGGTGCAGAGCAAGCGATCCGTGACTTCATGGCCACCCCGGTCGCCGGCTACGATAAACCGGTGTTCCTCGGCCACGGCCTCCAGGACATGGACGTGCCCACTCCGATCGGGTTGGTCCTCAACTCCGGCATGTGGGTGCGCCAGTTCGTGGGTAATCCGCGCAACAATCGCGTGGAAGTCCACTGGTACCCGACTGACCACAGGGGCCTGACCCCCGGAAAGTAGACACGTCGGGGGTTAGCTATGCTGCTTGGGTCAGTGTAGCTGATGTGAGTGCTTCGAAGTCATCGGGGGCTAGAAGATTGCACCAGTAGTGCCGTCTGCGGGTGTTGTAGCGCATGCACCATCGGAAGACTTCTTGGCGGCAGACGATGGGATTGTCAAAGAGTTTCCTATCACGCAGGACTTCACGCTTTAAGGTGGCGTTAAATGATTCTGCCAGGGCATTATCGGCACTCGTTCCCACGGCTCCCATGGATTGGCGCACACCAAGTTGGGCGCAGTGGTCCCTAAATGCCTGTGAGGTGTACACACTGCCATGATCGGAATGGAAAATTGCCCCGTTGAGGCTTCCGCGGACTTTTCTGGCATGAGATAAAGCTTCGATAACCAGCGATACCCGCATGTGATCTGCGAGTGCATGTCCGACAAGTTTGCGCGAGTAGACGTCGACGACCGTGGCCAGGTACATGTTCTTGCCGCCCTTACACGGCAGGTAGGTGATATCGCCTACATAGACCTGGTTCGGCTTATCAGCTGTGAATCTGCGGCCTATTAAATCGGGCATGACTCGGTGGCCAGGCTTGCGCCTGGTGGTGATACATCGACGCCGTTTACTAAAGCCTTTCAGCCCCATGGATTTCATGATGCGTGCGACCTTCTTGTGATTGATCGGAGGAAAGTCCGTATCGTCGTTGAGGCTTGCAGCGATGCGTTTAGCACCATAAAGCCCGTGCTCATTATCGAAGATGGTCTTGATTTTTGCGCCAATAAGGGCATCGGAACACGTCTTTAACCTGCGTTTTTCGCGGGTGTTGACCCATTTGTAGAACGAGGAGCGATTGAGCTTTAACACGTGGCACATCCGCTTGACCGAGTATTCGGTTCGGTGGTCATAGACAAACTGGAAGCGGATCACCAGCGTGTCTCTTCGGCAAAATATTTCGCGGCCTTGCGCAGGATGTCGCGTTCTTCGCGCAGCTTTGCGTTTTCTTTTTCTAGCTGGCGGATCCGCTCAGAATCGGTTGTCGCCTGAGTCTTGTCACGCATGGTCTTCGTGCGGGCACGTTTGCCAGTGCCGTACTGCTTAAGCCAGGAATAAAGTGAGGAGCGATTGATTCCTAGCTCTGCTGCAGCCGTGTGAAGTGAGAGGTCCTCATTGTTTTCGTAGAGGGCCACAGCATCACGTTTGAACTGTTCGGAGTACCTAGGCATGGTGGTAGATTACCTTTCTTCCCAACCCAACCGGGCTGGATATCAGGTGTCTACCTAACAGGGGTCAGGTCCCCGGGACAAAGGCACGCGGTGAAATCCCTTCAATGCCCATCATGCGCATCCGCTTCGCCACAGTCTTACGGTTAAGCGAAATGCGGTAGCGCTCGGCGAGCTCTGCGGTGATCCGCGGAGCACCATAAACCTCATCAGAGTCTTTCCAAATCTGATGAATCTTACGGTCAACATCATCGTAAAATGCTGCCCGATCATCCTTTCCGGATAGTTGTTTCTGCTGCACATGGGCCCATTTGTAGTATCCAGACCGAGATACTTTTAATAGTCGTGCCATGCGCTTGATGCTGTAGTTCGCCTTCTCCTGCTGCATTAGTTCGAACTTTTCTGCTCGCGTTGCTTCGCGGCGAAGAAGGCTGTCGCTTTTGACAAAAACTCGTTATCCATCTTGGCTTCCGCCAACTCACGGCGCAGACGAGCATTCTCAGCACGAAGATCAGCCTCACTCATCCCATCCGAGGCTCCTCGGCGTTCACGCTCTAGTTTGACCCACCGGCCTAAAAGCCCGGCGGAAACACCAATCTCTTTAGCCACATGGGCAATCGGGCGCTCTGACTCGATTACCAGGTTCGCGGCTTCACGCCGGTACTCAGGCGTGTACTTCTTGCGCTGTTGACTCACAATGAACATCCTCTCTTACGGACACAAGATCCGTACAAATAGGGTGTCCACTAAACGAGGGTAACCTCAAAGCTGATAAGGCCAAGATTGATGCGATTGAAAGGAAGCTGCTTGCTAACCCAGAAATCGCGAAACTAATTGATGACCTAGGCACGTCTACAACGGATGCCAATGACCTGGTTCGGGGCATGTTGCAAGCCTCGATTACCAGGGGACTCAACGCTGAGATGGATGCCCACCTTGGCTACGAGTCTGGCGACAGGAGTGCTAAAGCTGCAGCTGGGACAGACAATCACCGCAACGGAACCTACTCGAAGACCGTGGATTCTAACTATGGGCCGGTAACTGTTGATGTCCCACGCGCTCGGGCGGGAACATTCTTGCCGACTATGGTCCCTAAAGGCTCAAGATGAAGCGTCCTGGGTTTAGTTCCTACCTCAGCTAAGGAAGGATTGAACTATGCCTAGAAAGTATTCCGTCGAGTTTAAGGAGAAGGCGGTCCATCAGATCATCGAAATGGTCCGCTTGGAGTCCTGCTCACTGCAACGTGCCTACACGGAGGTCGGTGAGCTGCTTGGGGTATCTCACCACACGTTGCGGGCTTGGTACCGTGACAGCGCTTCAGTACGTGATGACTCTGATGCGTCTGGCGGCGAAACGATGGAAGAAGAGCTCAAGCGTTTGCGCCGCGAAAACCGTGAGCTGAAACGAGCAAATGGGATTCTTAAAACTGCTTCGGCTTTTTTCGCAGCGGAACTCGACCGACCCACGACCAAATGATCTCTTACATCGACGCGTATAAGGATCAGTTTGGGGCCCGGGGCCATCTGCCGAGTCCTTAAACAAGCAGATCGTGGATTCATTACTTCACGCGGCTACCGCAAAGCCACCACCCGCGTTCCCAGTGCAAGGACCTTAAACGACAGCCTTCTCATCCCAGAGATACAGCGTGTGCATGCGGAGAACTTCTCGGTCTACGGCATCCGCAAAATGTGGCACGCGATGAACCGTGAAGGCTTTCATATCGGCCGTGACAAGACTGCACGTTTGATGAAGCTAGCAGGTGTTTCTGGCCGCAGACGTGGACGAACCCCCGTGACAACGATTAGCCCGAAGACACCGGATCATCGCCCGGACCTGGTGCAGCGAAACTTTCGTGCACAAGCACCAGGCAGGCTGTGGGTTGCCGACATTACTTACGTTCGCACCCTGTCAGGATTCGCCTACACCGCGTTTGTCGTGGATGTCTTCAGCCGAAAGATTGTTGGTGTTGCTACACGCTCGACGATGCGCACCGATGCGCTGCCCATGGAGGCCTTGGAGCATGCGTTAACGACTGCTGGGCGAATCCATGGAAACCAGCTGATTCACCATAGCGATCGGGGCAGCTAGTACGTGTCACTGAAGTATTCCACCGCCCTAGCGGAATCCGGAATCCGGCCGAGTGTGGGAACAGTCGGCGATTCTTATGACAATGCTCTAGCTGAAACCGTCAACGGTCTCTACAAGGCGGAACTGATTCATGCCCAAGGGCCCGTGGACATCGGTCGGAGAAGTCGAATTGGCCACCTTACGGTAGGTGCATTGGTGGAACACCAAGCGGCTTCATGAAGCTTTGGACTACGCCACCCCACAGGAAGTAGAAACCGAGTACTATCTCACCCAGCCCATCAACACAGGGCCGTAAAAGAAGCGGAACTAAACCCAGGACGCTTCAGAAACCGAATTTTGGAAGCAGAACCCGCCGCAAGTAAAAATAGAAATCAAGGCAAATGCCTAGGAACAAAACTCGGGGCACTTCACTGTGCCTAAGGAAAATTGATGCCCGTTAAGGAAGGCAGAATTTTGACTTACGAAAGCTCCCCGCGTATGTCTCCCGTGGATCACTCTGAGTACGCCATTTTTGGGACTGAGGACGTGCCAGAGCCTCGCACTTTAGTAGATATTTTTGAAGCTACGGTGGAAGCCTATCCCAATGAAATTGCGCTCGAGGCATCTCAGCAGCTTACGTACCGCGAACTTGCCCAACGGGTAGAGGCGCAGGTGCAGCGTCTCAACAATATCGGTGTTGGGCCTGGCGCTCGCGTGGGCATCAGAGTGCCGTCAGGGACGCTAGATCTATACATTGCTATTCTGGCCACTCTGTGTGCGGGCGCCGCCTACGTGCCCGTGGATTGGGACGATCCTGACTCGCGTGCCGATACTGTGTGGGAAGAAGCGGACGTTACTGCTGTCTACGGGGCTGAGCTCTCGCTGGAATTGCAGAAAGAATCTCAAGAAGGAGTGGAACAAAAGGCGCCGACGTTGGGTGACGATGCCTGGATTATTTTTACGTCTGGTTCCACTGGAAAGCCCAAGGGCGTAGCAATTACGCATCGTTCTGCTGCGGCATTAGTAGACGCAGAGTCGCGTATGTACCTCACCGATGAACCTCTCGGCCCCGGAGATCGGGTTATGGCTGGCCTTTCCGTGGCGTTCGATGCTTCCTGTGAAGAAATGTGGTTGGCATGGCGGTATGGAGCCGCATTGGTAGCCGCACCACGCGATATCGTGCGCTCTGCTGATGCTTTGGGAAAGTGGATCACTGACCATGACATCACAGCTATATCTACGGTGCCAACGCTGGCTTCTTTCTGGTCTACCAAATCACTTGAGAAAGTTCGTCTTCTCATCTTTGGCGGTGAGGCTCTGCCACAGGAACTGATTAATCGACTAGCAACTCCAGGCAGGGAGCTCTGGAATACCTACGGCCCCACCGAAGCTACTGTTATTTGCTCCGGGCACCGGATGGTTCCGATGGACAGTGACACGCCTGTTCGTATTGGTCGCCCCACTCCAGGTTGGCAATTAGCCGTGATTGACCCAGAGACAGAAGAACCAGTCCGTTGGGGAGAAACTGGAGAACTTGTGGTCACCGGTGTAGGCCTCGGGCGTTATCTGGATAAAGAAAAGGATGCAAAAACGTATGCACCAATTCCGGCTCTAGAGTGGCAACGTGCCTATCGCACTGGAGACCTCGTTGTTGCAGAGACAGAAGGACTCATTTTTGCCGGCCGCAATGACGATCAAATCAAGTTCGGCGGCCGTCGTATGGAGCTGGGAGAAATTGATCGTGCGCTTGCTGGCGCTCCCGGTGTTCTAGCCGCTGCAGCAGCCAAGCAAAAGACCCCAGCCGGTTCTGATGTCATTGTCGGCTACATTGTCCCTGATGGGGATATTTCGATGGCTGACACTAGACGCCATCTTGCGACTGTGCTGCCGGGTGGCATTGCACCGACATTATGCTTTGTCGACTCCCTGCCAACCAAAACCTCCGGCAAAGTGGATCGTAAGGCCCTTCCATGGCCTTTACCGGATTCCGACGACTTTGGCTCTGAGTTGCCCGCCAATCTGCAGTGGCTAGCCGAAAAGTGGTCGGATCAGCTAGGCAAGATTCCAATGGAAGAGGAATCGAATTTCTTCGATCTGGGTGGTTCCTCCGTGGCTATTGCGAAACTCGCAGTAGAACTACGCAGTGACTATCCCACCTTAGATATTGGTGCGTTGTACGAAAACCCCACCCTTTCTGGCATGGCGGAATACGTTTCAGGGCTCAAGCAATCCTCCGGTGAACGGCGCATGCCAGACAAGATGCCATGGTGGTCGGGACTTTTCCAAACGGCAGTCGTTTGTCTGATTTATGTGCTAAATGCGGCACGCTATATTGTGGGGTCCCTACTTGTTATTTGGGCTTTGAAGTTCTTCTTTAATGCTGCTTGGGTGCCGGGAATTTCTTTTTGGCCGCTCGCCGTCGGGTGGTTCTTGCTCTTTTCGGTTCCTGGAAAAATAGCGCAAATTACCATCGTCGCCAGGCTAGCCACCGCTGGAATAAAACCCGGAGTTTATAGCCGTGGAGGCTGGACTCATTTGCGCGTATGGGCAGCAGAGCGGTTCCTCACATTTCTTAAGCTAGAACCAATTTTGGGTACTCCTCTAGCACCCTTGCTGTTCCGCCTATTTGGGTGCACCGTAGGACGGGGTGCACAGCTGGCTACTTTTCCGCCTGTAACGGGTCTCGCCGAGATTGGTGACTACGCAACACTGGAGCAGGAAGTAGACATAAATGGGTATTGGATTGATGGCGATGAAGTTCATATTGGGAGAATCGCTGTTGGCAACGGGGCACGCCTAGGATTGCGCACGTTCGTTAACCCAGAAGTCCGCATTGGAGATTATGCAGAAGTCTTGCCCGGATCTTCAGTAAGTACTGATGTTCCAAGTGGACAGCTATATGGTGGGTCACCGCTATCCCACCACGGTGAGGCTGGATTAACCTGGCCGGGGATTCATCCGGAAAGGGCGGCTGCTGAAGGCACAGTAGCAAAGGTAAGTACCTTTGGGATGCGGATCCTGTACTTCTTGAGCCTAGGGTGGATGTCGCTGCTCCCAGTGCTGGCTATTCTTCCGGGCTTGCTGGTGATTCTGCCACAGGTGGTGAAACACGAGCGTTACGAAGAGGTATTCCCCCTATTAGCACTATGGGTGCCAGTATTTACCTTGTTGACAGTATTGTCATGGGTCACGCTTGTGATTTTTTCGGTACGTCTTTGCTCTGTGTTCATTAAGCCGGGGTATTTCCTCCAGCAATCTTCTACTGGCTGGGCTCTTTGGCTCACGCACAGTTTGTTGCAAAAGACTTTGACCTCTACCTACTTTCTCTATGCAGGGTGGATTACCCCAGCATTCATGCGGATGCTTGGGGCCCGTGTGGGTGAAAACACCGAAATTTCCACGGTAGAAACCATCCCGCATCTAACGTCTATAGGGAATCATTGCTTCCTTGCCGATCACTCCCTATGTACATCTGCGCGCTACCGAGGAGGCTGGGTGCATGTTGGGACGACAGTAATCGGTGATGGTTCCTTTGTCGGAAACTCTGGAATTGTCGGTGCTGACCACGATCTCCCGACAGATTCGCTCATTGCTGTTTTATCCTCCACCCCAGAACGTCCAGCGCGTGGCTCCTCTTGGCTAGGTCGATCCGTTCGACAGATTCCACGTTCACAGGTGAGCGCGGATAAGGAACAAACTTTTAATCCCCCGCATTATCTTAAGTTTGCCCGTGCTTTCGTGGAGCTGTTTCGATTCGTCCCAGCGATTATCGCCGCTTACTTAGATCTGTTTATCGTGTGGGTCGGGACCATTGTGTATATGCATTGGGGTATGGATGCTGCCGGAATGCGTGCTGTTGTGCTGCTATCCACGCCGATTGTTCTGGGCCTGACCCCCGGAAAGTAGACACGTCGGGGGTTAGCTATGCTGCTTGGGTCAGTGTAGCTGATGTGAGTGCTTCGAAGTCATCGGGGGCTAGAAGATTGCACCAGTAGTGCCGTCTGCGGGTGTTGTAGCGCATGCACCATCGGAAGACTTCTTGGCGGCAGACGATGGGATTGTCAAAGAGTTTCCTATCACGCAGGACTTCACGCTTTAAGGTGGCGTTAAATGATTCTGCCAGGGCATTATCGGCACTCGTTCCCACGGCTCCCATGGATTGGCGCACACCAAGTTGGGCGCAGTGGTCCCTAAATGCCTGTGAGGTGTACACACTGCCATGATCGGAATGGAAAATTGCCCCGTTGAGGCTTCCGCGGACTTTTCTGGCATGAGATAAAGCTTCGATAACCAGCGATACCCGCATGTGATCTGCGAGTGCATGTCCGACAAGTTTGCGCGAGTAGACGTCGACGACCGTGGCCAGGTACATGTTTTTGCCGCCCTTACACGGCAGGTAGGTGATGTCGCCTACATAGACCTGGTTCGGCTTATCAGCTGTGAATCTGCGGCCTACTAAATCTGGCATGACGCGGTGACCAGGTTTACGCCTGGTAGTGACGCATCGGCGGCGCTTGGTAAAGCCTTTCAGCCCCATGGATTTCATGATGCGTGCGACCTTCTTGTGATTGATCGGGCCGAAATCCGTATCACTGTTGAGGCTTGCAGCGATGCGTTTAGCACCATAAAGCCCGTGCTCATCATCGAAGGTGGTCTTGATTTTTGCGCCAATAAGGGCATCGGAACACATCTTTAACCTGCGCTTTTCACGGGTTTGCACCCATTTATAAAACGAGGAACGATTGAGCTTTAACACGTGGCACATCCGCTTGACCGAGTATTCGGTTCGGTGGTCATAGACAAACTGGAAGCGGATCACCAGCGTGTCTCTTCGGCAAAATACTTCGCGGCCTTGCGCAGGATGTCACGTTCTTCACGCAGCTTAGAGACTTCTTTTTCTAGCTGGCGGATCCGTTCAGAATCAGTGGTCGCCTGGGCGTTGTCACGCAAGGTCTTCGTGCGGGCACGTTTGCCAGTGCCGTACTGCTTAAGCCAGGAATAAAGTGAGGAGCGATTGATTCCTAGCTCTGCTGCAGCCGTGTGAAGTGAGAGGTCCTCATTGTTTTCGTAGAGGGCCACAGCATCACGTTTGAACTGTTCGGAGTACCTAGGCATGGTGGTAGATTACCTTTCTTCCCAACCCAACCGGGCTGGATATCAGGTGTCTACCTAACAGGGGTCAGGTCCTCTGGCTGCCGGCGTTATTGCAAGCTTGCTGCCAATCCTTGTAAAGTGGGCTCTTGTAGGAAAATTCCGAGCTGGAAATCACACCTTATTCTCCACGTTCGTATGGCGCGGTGAACTTGTTGACAACTTTACTGAAATGCTTGCAGTTCCTTCACTTGTCCGTATGTCGCTCGGCTCGCCTTTGTTCAATTGGTGGGCGCGCCTCATGGGGACGCGTATTGGCAAGCATGTGTGGTGTGAAACGTGGTGGTTGCCCGAATTTGACCTCATCACCATCGAAGATAGGGCCACCGTAAATCGAGGCACCGTCCTGCAGACCCATCTGTTTCATGACCGTGTGATGGCACTCGAAAAAGTGCACATCAAATGCGGCGCAACGCTAGGTGCTAATAGTTTCATGCTTCCCGGCTCCGCACTTGGTGAGCGTGTCACTGTACATCCAGGTTCCTTGGTGCTGCGCCAAGATGAAGTTCCACGGGACACGATCTGGCAAGGCAACCCCATTTCTGCCTTGGACGAACCGGTCGAGCAATTGATCTCGAAGCCAAACTGAAACTTTTAAGTAGTTCCCCTCAACAGACTAATTCCATTTCGTGCAGAGAAAGGTTCATTATGACCGGACAAAACACGCCTCCAGAAACCACACAGAAACGACCCGCGCCTGGCCCCACGGATGTCCGTCCCATCTGGGATGGAGAGAAAGAGAAGCTGCCAGCCAGCATTTCCGAATTAATCGATCCGGGTCCCCCTACATGGAGCACAGACCGCGCTTTCGGCCCACGTTTTAGCCCGAATCGAATCGTCGGGCTTGACGCTGCTCGTGGTGTCGCCATTATCGGAATGATTGCCGTACATATTCTTCCCCCTGCTAATGAATACACCGGAGAACCTACCGCGATTTGGAAGATGTGCGCTGGCAATTCTGCTGCACTTTTCGCGGTGCTCGCAGGAATATCCGTAGCTTTAATGACAGGTGCTAATAACCCGCATGTGGGCATAAAGTGGCGTCGCAGCTGTGTTTCATTAATAACCCGCGCTCTGCTTATTTTGGGAATTGGCCTAGTACTGGACCAGTTTGACATAGATGTCTACAATATTTTGCCCTATTATGGCTTGATGTTTCTTCTTGCAGTCCCATTAACTCGACTGCGAATATGGCACCTTTTGTCGCTTTCCCTACTGTTTGCTTTTATTGGTCCATTAGTAATTTTCGCTACTAATTCGAGGGTGGTTTATCTAACCACGCTTAATCCGGGATTCTACGACGTAATTGAAACTCCGCTCGACGTTGTTATCACCTTGCTGGTCGGCGGGACATATCCTGTGGTTACTTGGATGGCGTACTTGTGCTTAGGCATGGCAGTGTGCCGCATGAACTTAAAATGGTTAACGACTCAGGTCCGTCTCACCGTATGCGGTGGACTTATTGCTGCTTCTAGCGCCATATTCACTACTTTTGCGCTTGATTACGGCGGCGGTTTTGCGAAACTATATGGGCAAACCGATGGTTACGGTGCACACGATATTCTAGAGATATTTAAATTCGGCCCCGATGGGCACCTTCCCACTGACACCGCATGGTGGCTGGCGATTAGTGGTCCGCATACAGAAACAACTCCCTCGATCATGCTTTCTGCAGGCGTCGCCTTGTTCGTAATTGGGGTACTGCTTGTGATCTCGCGAACGCTATCGGGATTACTTTTCCCTCTTATTACCGCTGGCTCAATGGCGATGACTTTGTATGTCTCCCACTTGTTGTTGTTCGTTCCTTTCCTGGAGTCCATTCATGAACATGCCGTTATATGGTTTTTCGCCCAAATTGTATCCATGATGCTTCTTTCTTCGGCGTGGTATTTCACGGTAGGGAAAGGCCCCCTTGAATCACTGATGGCAATGATTTGTCGCCGAATTGGGAAAATGGTGGTTCCCCCTTCGCCGGAACCCGTTAACGTTCCATTGCAAGATAAATAGGGGGAATTTCTAGCACTGGTACGGTGGTCGTAGTAGATAAGCGTCGCTCAGCACGGGGACCTGACCCCCGTTAGGTAGACACCTGATATCCAGCCCGGTTGGGTTGGGAAGAAAGGTAATCTGGCTCTTCCGGTTTTGGGGTGCGTAGTGGGGTGAAATAGAACACGACGGGTTCAGCGGGTCACCACAACATATAGGGGTCCCTGGTGTGAAGATGAAAGTTCCTACACAACCATCTAAACCCACCAGGGACCCGTGCTGTGAAGCGAAGCCTACTGGAAACCTCGTCGCCGACACCATCTGCCGTACTGCGGAAATCGGACTTGCCATCACCGGTGCTGCTGACGCCGGACCACTGACCATCATTGAGGCCACACCAGTAGCCGTTACCGGCGTGTGCCCGGACTGCGGACAGCCAGGCAAGCTACGCGACCACACCACCCGTCGATTCGTTGATCTTCCCGTCGTTGGATTCCCCACCAGGCTGCACGTAACAGGGGCCTGGCCCCCGGAAAGTAGACACGTCGGGGGTTAGCTATGCTGCTTGGGTCAGTGTAGTTGATGTGAGTGCTTCGAAGTCATCGGGGGCTTGAAGGTTGCACCAGGAGTGTCGTCTGCGCGTGTTGTAGCGCATGCACCATCGGAAGACTTCTTGGCGGCAGCTGATGGGATTGTCAAAGACTTTCCGATCACGCAGAACTTCACGCTTTAGGGTGGCGTTAAACGATTCTGCCAGGGCATTATCGGCACTCGTTCCCACGGCTCCCATGGATTGGCGCACACCAAGTTGGGCGCAGTGCTCTCTAAATGCTTGTGAGGTGTACACACTGCCGTGATCGGAATGGAAAATTGCCCCTTTAAGGCTTCCGCGGACTTTTCTGGCATTAGATAAAGCTTCGATAACCAGCGATACCCGCATGTGATCGGCTAGTGCATGGCCGACGAGTTTGCGCGAGTAGACGTCGATGACCGTGGCCAGGTACATGTTCTTGCCGCCCTTACACGGCAGGTAGGTGATATCGCCTACGTAGACGTGGTTTGGCCTGTCAGCTGTGAATCTGCGGCCTATTAAATCGGGCATGACTCGGTGGCCAGGCTTGCGCCTGGTGGTGATACATCGACGCCGTTTACTAAAGCCTTTCAGCCCCATGGATTTCATAATGCGTGCGACCTTCTTATGGTTGATCGGGCCGAAGTCCGTATCGTCGTTGAGGCTTGCAGCGATGCGTTTAGCACCATAAAGCCCGTGCTCATCATCGAAGATAGTCTTGATTCTTGCGCCAATAAGAGCATCGGAACACGTCTTTAACCTGCGTTTTGCGCGGGTGTTGACCCATTTGTAGAACGAGGAGCGATTGAGCTTTAACACGTGGCACATCCGCTTGACCGAGTACTCGGTTCGGTAGTCGTAGACAAACTGGAAGCGGATTACCAGCGTGTCTCTTCGGCAAAATACTTCGCGGCCTTGCGCAGGATGTCACGTTCTTCACGCAGCTTAGAGACTTCTTTTTCTAGCTGGCGGATCCGTTCAGAATCAGTGGTCGCCTGGGCGTTGTCACGCAAGGTCTTCGTGCGGGCGCGTTTGCCGGTGCCGTACTGCTTGATCCAGGAATAAAGTGAGGAACGATTGACTCCAAGCTCTGCTGAAGCCGCGTGAAGTGAGAGGTCCTCATTGTTTTCGTAGAGGTGCCACAGCATCACGTTTGAACTGTTCGGAGTACCTAGGCATGGTGGTAGATTACCTTTCTTCCCAACCCAACCGGGCTGGATATCAGGTGTCTACCAAACAGGGGTCAGGTCCCAGTCCCTAGATTCCGGTGTACAGCCGCCTCATGTAAGACAAAGATCTTCCAAGAATCGTTAAGCTCCTAGATTGTTAACGCACCTCTTACCGCTTTCAGCAGGCCTGTTACGACAGCACCCCGATGCCCATCTTTGGTCTCTACGATTCAGGAATTGTGGTCCCACTATGTCGTTTCGCAAGTTCACTAGCTAGATCAGCAGTGATTTTTACTGCTTCTGGGGGATCGGTGACCCAGATGTGGCCCCCAAACTGAAGCAATTGCCTTACCCCCTGAATATCCGCATATCCCACCACGATACGGACAAAGTTTTCATCCACGAGTTCATGGTGGATAAGCCCTGATCCCAAAACGGAACCAACCCCATCAGGCCCCACCTAGAGAGAATTTCAACGCCGTCTTGATTCAGAATCCAACTTTTCTACTTTTGACCTGTTGAAGCTGCGGAACAGGTGTCAACTTAATAATATTTATTCCTGCATGTTTGCAGATTCCATGTGGTTAAAATTGACTTGTTTTCTTTCTTGCCTTTGGTCGTTTAACTCACCGGAGACTCTTGTGTTCGAAGCACCTTGCATGAAGGTTACATCTCCCATGAACTGTTGGACCAACACTTCCGTCCTCATTCTCCCTCGTTGAGGTTACCCTCGTTTAGTGGACACCCTATTTGTACGGATCTTGTGTCCGTAAGAGAGGATGTTCATTGTGAGTCAACAGCGCAAGAAGTACACGCCTGAGTACCGGCGTGAAGCCGCGAACCTGGTAATCGAGTCAGAGCGCCCGATTGCCCATGTGGCTAAAGAGATTGGTGTTTCCGCCGGGCTTTTAGGCCGGTGGGTCAAACTAGAGCGTGAACGCCGAGGAGCCTCGGATGGGATGAGTGAGGCTGATCTTCGTGCTGAGAATGCTCGTCTGCGCCGTGAGTTGGCGGAAGCCAAGATGGATAACGAGTTTTTGTCAAAAGCGACAGCCTTCTTCGCCGCGAAGCAACGCGAGCAGAAAAGTTCGAACTAATGCAGCAGGAGAAGGCGAACTACAGCATCAAGCGCATGGCACGACTATTAAAAGTATCTCGGTCTGGATACTACAAATGGGCCCATGTGCAGCAGAAACGACTATCCGGAAAGGATGATCGGGCAGCATTTTACGATGATGTTGACCGTAAGATTCATCAGATTTGGAAAGACTCTGATGAGGTTTATGGTGCTCCGCGGATCACCGCAGAGCTCGCCGAGCGCTACCGCATTTCGCTTAACCGTAAGACTGTGGCGAAGCGGATGCGCATGATGGGCATTGAAGGGATTTCACCGCGTGCCTTTGTCCCGGTGACTACAATCCAAGCCAAGCGTAAGTCGAGTCTTCCTGACCTGGTCAAGCGCATGTTTGATACTGGTGAGCTCAACCGGGTGTGGATGTCGGATATTACCTACCTTCGCACCGGTGAGGGCTGGCTGTATTTGTGCGCGGTCCGCGATGGTCATTCCCGCAGGGTATTGGGCTGGGCTATGGATAGCGTGCAAGACACAAGTTTGGTCGAACGGGCCCTGCGGATGGCGCATACACTGCGCGGTGATGTTCCTGATGGGCTGGTGTTTCACGCTGACCGCGGAACGCAATTTACCAGTGAGAAGCTCTGGGAGGTCTGCAGCAGACTGGGCATTGCTCAGTCTGTGGGGCGTACTGGTGTGTGCTTCGATAACGCGATGGCTGAGTCGTTCTGGTCGACGCTAAAGACTGAATTCTACGACCGTAAGCGCTGGGCGAGCCGTGATGCTGCACGCAAGGCTGTTGCCTACTGGATTGAAGTCGTCTACAACCGTCGGCGCCGGCACTCTGCACTCGGAATGGTCAGCCCCGTCGACTTCGAGAACCACGCCGGCGCAATCAACAGCAGAAAAGAAATAGCTGCCTAACCACTAGGTAGCTCCACTACGTGTCCACGATTTGCGGGCAACCCCATCGTTTTAGATCATCGTTCGAAGTTTCTTCAGGAGAAAGCATCTCGGGAGAAATCTTTTCTAGCTCCAGTGATAGCTTGAGAGCTTCGGTACGAGTCCTAGAAAGCACCTGGCTAAACTGCAGCTTTGAATATTGAACCATCGCTCTTTCTAAGACCATCATCGAAAAACCGGACGCTTGACCTTCCTCGAAAAGCTGAGCGTACATAGCTACCCATTTCTTTGGAAGCTCAATTGAGGGCACCGCTTCGGCATTGACGATCGTTTCAAGTTCCGAAATCGAGGCTCCTACAGCAGTCATCTCATCGCTATCAAACCTAAGACTTTGCGGAAGATCGGAGGGAGACAAAATTGTCTGCTTCTGATAACCACCCATGCCTACGTAGAACATCTTGATGCAGTACGAGACATCTTGTCGATAGTTCGGTACTTCACTACCTTTTGAATAACCGTTTAATTCATTTAGAACCCAAGCTCGCAATGTGTCCGCTCCGGCACGATAACTAAACGTCAGTAATTGCCTTAGCGATTGCGACAATGGTACCGATTCATCAGCGAGATCATCTATTAACTGTTGTAAGCTGCCCATGCGGACATCACTCCATCAATCTAGCCGTTTAGGAGCCAAATAGAGCTTGAGTCACTAAAGGGCCAATCGCGGCGCTAGCAGCCGGCGCAAGGACATTGTCAGCCATCCAAGCTCTCACAGTTTTCAACGCCCCTTTCTTTCCTTCTTTTTCACTTACTCTTTGAAGTTCTTCAACTCGCCCAGTTTCACCATTCGCGTACAAGGCCAAGATTATCTCTCTAAGGAGCTCAGACTCATTATTTTGGTTGACATTATTGCCATCTCCTTGAATGTTGATTGCACTGCCCAAATTGAAATTGACCTGACTACTCACAAAAGAACTCCTAGCTTCTGGACGACTGATTTCCTTGACGGAAATCCCGTGCTCTACTAAATCAATTCCCCTACGCTTCGCACGTACCGTTGAAATATCCCCGGGAAAACTATCAAAAATTTCAATAAACTCTCGCTGGCCTAACCAATATAAATCCAATTGAAGGTCATCAATGTATTCACCCTCCAAATCTTCAACACGTCGAAGCTCTGAGAATTGAACAACATCTACGCCAGAATTAACGACGACTTCTAGGATTTTGTCCCGCCGACTCCAAACATCCATGTAAATAAGATACCAATGGTTGCAAGCACTACCCAGGACAACAACTCGAAATTTAACAGGCGCAGGTGAGCACCATTCTATGCGCACCCACGACCCATCGGAGAATTTTATACCGGAAGTCAATTGAACAAAGTTTTGGCTGAAACGGGTATCAGTCGATATGACCTTGGCGGCTCAACAACTAAGTGGGCGCGAATTGCACATGCCGTAGAGCAACAACAAGCTAGCCAGAATGACGGCAGGCCACTCGTCAAACTGTCGTCAGTTGCATTCGATCCACGAAATCTGCTCCCCGTGAAGACCGGATGTGGCATAAATGTAGCCCGAGGCGAGGTGAACATAATTATGTCATTCGACGGACTTTTCGTTTCAGAGGAGGGAAAAGCCAGATGGATCACCAAAACAAATACGCTCAGTGAAGCAAAGCTCCGAAGCGAACAATTTCGAACATTACTCCTGGGACGCGACGCTCATGAACAAGTCTTGAGGCACTGCCGTCCAGAACTTCTTAAGGAAGACTACTACGAAGCCGCTTTTGAAAGTATCAAAGGATTAGCCGAACGCTTACGCTTATTACTGGAATGGACTTGGACGCAAGGAAGCTGGCCCAATCAGTCTTCGGCAGAGGAAACCCGCGGTTGAAGATAAATCAATTAAAAAGATCAACGGACAGGAACGAGCAAACAGGCACCCAGCTTCTAGCTGAAGGAGTGGTTTCTGCTTTTCGTAACCCTGCGGCCCACGAAACGCGACTCAATTGGCATATTAGTGAGTAAGACGCACTCGACATCATGGGTCTCGCTTCACTGATTCGTCGTCACGTCGACAATGCTGAACATCTTCAGAACCTAGGTTTATAGAATCAATACCTGCCATATGCCATAACATTTGCCCGCTAGAAAACTGAACCGCTAGCAGTCTTCGGCCCTCAGCTAAAGCCACTAGACACTCACCACTAATCCAAGAGCTATTGCCGCACTAGAAAAAGAGTTCCCAGCCGGTCACCACCGCGCACCACCGCGCCTAGGGACTCTCACCGCAATTCTCCACGCTGCTTATGGAGTATCTCTTGTGCTTTTTGTAGTGCAGTCTCGGTCGATTTCGGTGACTTGGAGGAAGACTTCAGTGCGTCAAAGAACTCTTCTGATTCAGCCCATCGCGCCAATTCGTCATACGAAAATTCGGAGGCTTCGTCTTTTCTATTTATAGTCACTTCACCTGTGCTTTCGTCGACGCATACACAATGTGTTCAAACATGCTTTATTCGGACTTAAGGGTTAAAAGAACCCTCCTATCCATACTCATACGAGCGGCATAGGAGGGTGGGGCATCCCCACTGATGTGGGGTGTGGGTACGTTGCCGAGAATGCAGCCTGCCCAATTATGAGCTATCCCCACTGACGTGGGGCGCGCCCAAAATAGGGTCGGGACTCGCTGTCATCGACAGATACCCTGCCTTTTCAGGCTTGTAATGAGTATACCAGTTTTTACCATCTGCGAGTAGTCTAGGACGCTTCCTCCTACAGGGAGGGGGGCAGTGTGCCGCGAACACCTAATACCATGCCGCCTTATAGAGTGTCTGCACCCGGAAAATTCTTCGGCAGGTGGTTAGCTTCTGCGTTTGCTACATATGCATACGTGTACATCCGTGCATACACGTATAATGACTTCTTCTATCTTGATACCTATCTAGCAATCACATTTTCCCTAAAGCGATTCTTGCTGGTGAAGTCCGTGGGGGCGCATTCCGACTATCTCTTCGGGAATACTGCTAAATGCCTTCTAGCCTTGAAGAGTACAAGTTACGGGTTGCGACGTTGAGGTTGCCATCCGTTGGTAAGTCTTGTGGGATGTCGGGTTTTAAGGGTTTGGTCGGGAACTCGATGATGGACCTGACCCCTGTTAGGTAGACACCTGATATCCAGCCCGGTTGGGTTGGGAAGAAAGGTAATCTACCACCATGCCTAGGTACTCCGAACAGTTCAAACGTGATGCTGTGGCCCTCTACGAAAACAATGAGGACCTCTCACTTCACACGGCTGCAGCAGAGCTAGGAATCAATCGCTCCTCACTTTATTCCTGGCTTAAGCAGTACGGCACTGGCAAACGTGCCCGCACGAAGACCTTGCGTGACAACGCCCAGGCGACCACTGATTCTGAACGGATCCGCCAGCTAGAAAAAGAAGTCTCTAAGCTGCGTGAAGAACGTGACATCCTGCGCAAGGCCGCGAAGTATTTTGCCGAAGAGACACGCTGGTGATCCGCTTCCAGTTTGTCTATGACCACCGAACCGAATACTCGGTCAAGCGGATGTGCCACGTGTTAAAGCTCAATCGTTCCTCGTTTTATAAATGGGTGCAAACCCGTGAAAAGCGCAGGTTAAAGATGTGTTCCGATGCCCTTATTGGCGCAAAAATCAAGACCACCTTCGATGATGAGCACGGGCTTTATGGTGCTAAACGCATCGCTGCAAGCCTCAACAGTGATACGGATTTCGGCCCGATCAATCACAAGAAGGTCGCACGCATCATGAAATCCATGGGGCTGAAAGGCTTTACCAAGCGCCGCCGATGCGTCACTACCAGGCGTAAACCTGGTCACCGCGTCATGCCAGATTTAGTAGGCCGCAGATTCACAGCTGATAAGCCGAACCAGGTCTATGTAGGCGACATCACCTACCTGCCGTGTAAGGGCGGCAAAAACATGTACCTGGCCACGGTCGTCGACGTCTACTCGCGCAAACTTGTCGGACATGCACTCGCAGATCACATGCGGGTATCGCTGGTTATCGAAGCTTTATCTCATGCCAGAAAAGTCCGCGGAAGCCTCAACGGGGCAATTTTCCATTCCGATCATGGCAGTGTGTACACCTCACAGGCATTTAGGGACCACTGCGCCCAACTTGGTGTGCGCCAATCCATGGGAGCCGTGGGAACGAGTGCCGATAATGCCCTGGCAGAATCATTTAACGCCACCTTAAAGCGTGAAGTCCTGCGTGATAGGAAACTCTTTGACAATCCCATCGTCTGCCGCCAAGAAGTCTTCCGATGGTGCATGCGCTACAACACCCGCAGACGGCACTACTGGTGCAATCTTCTAGCCCCCGATGACTTCGAAGCACTCACATCAGCTACACTGACCCAAGCAGCATAGCTAACCCCCGACGTGTCTACTTTCCGGGGGTCAGGCCCGTAAAACGCCTTCTAGTGCTCAATGGTTATCCGCCAGACAAACAGCAGGATGCGATTAAAGAAGTCATTAGGCAGATGGAAACTATGGCTATACGCACTGCTTAGAAGGTCGAGACCTGTATCAATCAAAAGGTGAAAAATGGGGTGTACCTTATCACTACATCAATTGCTAAAGTGTTGCCGCGATCTATAAAGCCTGTTACTGCCTCCTGAAACATGTATCACTGGGGTCTTTCGTGACATGGTATTTTTATTTGCATGAATCTGAACCCCGTGGCGCGGTTTAAGTCGGCTCAAACACAGCCGACGATTTCCGTTGAGGATGTTGAACGTGTGCGCCGTCAACGCAGACTTGCGAAAACCGAAGAAGAGTACAGCGATGTACGTTCTCAGATGCGCGATTTAGTTGCAGAGCTTCGCTCAACCCCCGTGCGAAACCCAAAGACCACGAAAATCGCTGGTATCATCATCCTGGTCATTGGGATTATTGTGGGTGCGCTTCTCTTCTATGCTGCTTACCTGCTGTGGCCAGGTTTCGTCGAGGATTGGTGAGGGAAGCTAGTGAAAGACAACTCTTCTGAAACCAATGACGGAACCCTTACGGATCGTCAAACTCTTTTATTCCTGGTCGGGGGCATTGTTTGCTGCTTCGCATACCTTCTTTATGGTGTAGCGCTTATCGTTTTAGCTTCCTTAGTAACGCTGGGGTCGATCGCAGTTGGAGTATTCCTCATTCTCCGTTCCTCCGAGAGTGGAGATGCCAAGCTTCGAGCAGTTTCAGGTGCGATTGAGCAGCTTAGCAATGATGCCTCGTTTGATATTTCTGAGGAATTAATCGCCTGGGATAAGCTGAAATACACCAAGGGCATCGGCACGAGAATCGCAGGTCAGGATGGCGTCATTGAAGATATGTATCGCCGACTTGCCAATGCCCGCGAGGAACTGGCCCAGGCTGATACGCCAGTCCACCGTATAGAAGCCGTTCTTGCCGTCGACTCGGTTCTCGCAATTGCGAAAGAGTTACGTACTTCAGAATAACCTTGGGATTAGGAGGTCCTTCCTGTTGCCCACTCAGCCCATCAAAATGGAGGAACTGGCGAACTGGCTGTAACCTCTTAGTCGTAGTAGGGCATTGTGAGGTATTACTGGCAACGGACTAAGAAGCGCGGGGCGCGGCGGGACTACTGGGTTCCACACACAGTGGCCTAGCCCCCAAGTCTCATCGGGGCAAGAGGGGCCTTGGTGCGGGGAAGATTGTCTTCTAAGCGGACGATCGCCGCAACCGGATACATTCTCATTCCGGCATGGCGTCTATTTGGATGGGAAATGGTATCGTGCGTGGAAGCAATGGGCTTGAAGCACTCACCGTGGAAGAGCTCTTACCGTTCGTATATAACTGGCGCGACATGGACAAAGAGCAACGCATCTACATGTGGGAAGGCTACGAGGAATCAATTCGCAGCGGAGAAAAGCAACAAACAATTCGGGTGGATGACCCCTTCCACGAAGGGAGCGCCCAGATTGTCTTCGAGAAAGAATCTGGAGAGGTTGTCACCATTCCCGCAGAGGTCACATCTGTCGTCTCTACCCAGCGGAGGTCCTTGACGGAGGAACAAGCCCGAAGGGATGGCTTTGGTTCTCTTGCTGAGCTCCACGAAGCGCTTGATACCCACTATCCCGGATTAGCTGGGGATGACGAAGTCGACGTTGTTGAGTTCACGCTCCGCAAGGCCTAAAAGCTTTGGCGAAGCCCACGTGGACATGGTTTTGCCTAGACTGTCGGTATGTTCGGCCCCGCTTCCGCCCAGCCACCGCGGCTTATAGATTTCCCAGTGCTGCGGTTACCGTTTGTGGAGTTCGTGTTTGTTGGGCTGCTGGTGGCCGTCTTTTTCGTCGATACGCAAGGAACTGATGCTGAAAGTGGCTTCCTTGCGGTCTTTGTGGTTCTTCCCGCACTCGTGTTTCTGGGAATTGCCTACCTTATTTCCCTGCCCATGCAGCGGAAGGAAATTACAGATTTCCGCCTAGATGCCGTTTTCGTAGTTATCGGGGTGATCGGTCTCTTCGGCTGGATCGGCCAGATGCTCATTGCTTTGCCCTTCCTGTGCTGTTTGCCCGTAGGGCTTTCAGCACTGATCCGCAGAGGCATCGCTTTTGCGTTGTGGAAGAAGGGTAAAGGCCCTCAACTGCCGGAATGAGGGCAATTCTGTTACGCGCTTTGCCAGCGCATCCTGCCATCAGAAGCGGGTGCGCACGTCATCGGGACACCTTTCTTTGATACGCCGCTTCCTCCACTGCAATACGCGCCGGGGTGAACGTAGTTCTGTTGTACGGCGGGTGCTTCATAAATAGCGGCGGCCTCTTGCACTGGGGGATTTACGGCCGTCATTTCGTCGGCGCACTGTTGCGTCCAGCCAGAGGTTCCATCGCTGAAGAATGTCGTTCCGGTCTCGTGCAGTGAAACGTCACCGCAGGAGTCGATGGATTTCTCCATCGGAGAAGGCTGCGCCGCGCCGGGAGCCTCGGTGAAGCCGATGACTTCTTCTTGCGGTTGATCCACGCCGATATCTTCGGCGCTTTCCTCAGCAGCAGGAAGAGTGGGGTGTGGGGTCTCTTCTGCTGTTTCAGTAACGCTGGTGCTTGTGCTTGGTGGCGTCTCACTCTCAAGAGTGGATTCGACGTCGAGAGAAGTGCAGCCGCTGAGTACGAAGAGCGCAGCGGCAAGGGGGAGAATTCGTTTCATTTCAGATCCTTTGGCTACTCTTCCTCATACTAATGGGCACTACCTCAATTCCGCACAGGAATCACACAGCAGGTGGCCAGCCTTGGAGGATAAGCTAGTCTCTCATGAAAAACGGCTTTCTGCAGCGCGCGTTCCTCGCCATTCTCCTCGGCACCGCCGCTCCTGTTCCAGCGCATGCCCAGACCATGGAGACCTCCGCCGCGCAGGATCTCGGTATCAACGATCCTGACTGTAAGCCCACGGGTTCGGTCACCGAGCCGGTCGTCCTTCTCCACGGCACCTCAGCCAACGCGGCCGATTGGAATGACCTCATCCCAAAACTCACCGAGCAGGGCATGTGCGTGTGGGCCTTCGACTACGGCGCCGAGGATGTCACCTATCAGAACGCCTACGACTACATGAAAGGCATTGCGGATCTGGATGCTTCTGGGCGCGAAATAGCCGGGCACATCGAGCACATCCGTGAGGTCACTGGCTCAGACAAGGTAAACCTCGTCGGTTTCTCCCAAGGCGGCCTGCACACCAAGACCTTTACGCAACTCTACGGCTCAGCAGAGGAAGTGAACCGAGTGGTTACAATCGGTGCGAACTTCCACGGGACAACCTGGGGTGACAGAGCAGCACCCGTCAACACTGCGGCAAAAATCGCGCCCGATGTGGTTGATTTCTTGGGCACCAGCGCCGGCATCCAGCAGTTGCAGGGCTGGGACTTTATGGAGGACCTCAACCAGCTTCCGGACACCGCGCCCAGCGTCACCTACACGTCTATTTATTCGCCGGCGGATAATACCGTGACGCCGAACCAGACCTCGGAGCTGAGCGCTGTTCCGGGTGCGGACGTGGCCAACGTGGAGTCCGCCCCCGTCGACCATGGGCAGTTACCTCACGACCCGCGCGTGCACGAGCAGATCATATGGGGGCTAACGCGCTAGTGACACAAATCCAAGGGGCCATCGACGCGGAAGGCCGGTGCCGCCACTGGCACACGCTTGTCGACGTCATTGCGAACAAGTGCCACACCTGCGGCGGCTGGTTCGCGTGTTCGCTGTGTCATGCGGAATTAACGGATCATGACTTCGGGCCTATGCCGAAGGACGAGCTGTGTGTCATGTGTGGGGCCTGCGGCCGAACAATGACCTACGCCGAATATTCGGCATATAAATGCCCCGCGTGCGGGCACGCCTTCAATCCAGGCTGTGCGCTGCACGCGGGGACGTATTTCAGCTAGGCAACTACGGCAAAAGCGGGGCCAGCGGGGTGCCCTCGACGAGGGTCTTAAGGTACGCCAGAATGTCCGGGACGTTGAAGGTGAAGTTGCCGATGGTCACTGGGAAGGTCGGAAAAGCGTTGTTCGCTGGGGCGTTATTGCCGCTATTGGCCGGGGCAGTGTTGTTAGCTGGAGCGGTGTTGTTAGCTGGTGCAGCGTTCTGAGCAGGAGCAGTGTTGCCGCCGCCACCGTTCAGGCCGCAGCGCGCGATGGCCTCGTCGGCGCGCGCGACGGCGTCACGGATCTCGCCGCCGCGCGGGTGGAAGTTAGCAGCAGCAAGTGCCTGGGACTTCTTGCTGTTGTAGTCAGACGGGTTGGTGTAGTACTTGGTGGCCTGCTCACAGGAAATCTGGCCGGCCGGGACCTTGGCCAAGTAGTCATCCACCATGTCGGCGGAGGCGGTAGGAGCGGACAGACCGATGGCGGCAGCAACGGAGCAGAGGACAAGCTTATTTCTCATGCGCCACATTGTGCCACAGCTTTTACACGTTTGTGCAAGTGCTAACGCGCCAGGAAACGATTTACCAGCGAAAAATACGCCTTCACAGTCAAATCCAAGTCTTCCAGGTAGAGGTGCTCATCGTGGCTGTGCAGCTGCGAGTTCGCGCTAGCCATATCCCGATCCTCGGCATGCAGTGCGAAGCCATAGGCGTTGCCGCCGCGACGGCGGGCCACGCGCAGGTCGGAACCACCTGTTGCCAGCACCGGCAGCACCTCCTTATCCGGGAAAAACTCGTGAGCGGTCTCTTCGATGCAGCGCCAGAGCTTAGTGTCGGTGGAGGACTGTGTGGCGTCCTCAGTTATAAGGTGCTCGATCTCTACCTCCTCGGCCATATCGCCGAGCGCTTCGCGTAGGAACTCATCAAGTTCCTCCTGGGTTTGGCCAGGAAAGGGGCGGATGTCCATCTCTAGGTAGGCGTGGGAGGGCAGCACGTTGATGGCACCACCTGCACGCAGGACAGTTTGGGCAATCGTTGTGTGCGAGAAGGCGTGGGCGTAGGCGGACAATCTACCGAACTTCTCATAGTCGGCGGCGGTTGCGGAGCCGTCGAGAAGCGCTGCTTCCGTTGCGGGGTCAAAGCGGAAGGTCTTGACGAATCCCTGCCACACCTCGTCTGTGGCCACGGGCGGCTCAGCGGCGGCGATGCGGCGAGCGACCTCACCGATCTTGACGATGGCAAAGTCCTTGCCGAAGGGCGTCGAGCCATGGCCGGCATCGCCGTGCACGTGCAGGCGGCGCTGGCCCGCGCCCTTCTCGCCGACGTTGAAGCCGAGCGCGCCGGGCAGGTGGCTGCCGCCGGTCTCCGAGAGGCAGTTGCGCACCGAGTAAGCCTCCGGGTGGTGCTTATCCATCCAGATAGAGCCCAAGCCACCGCGGGCCTCCTCGTCCGCCATGCCGACGAAAGCTAGGGTGCCGCCCGGGTTGCCGTGCTTGGCGACGTCCCTTGTTACCGCCGCCATCGTCGCCGTAATGAAGAGCATGTCCACTGCGCCGCGGCCGTAGAGCTTGCCATCTTCGATGAGCGCCTCGAAGGGCGGCTTGGTCCACTTGGGCTCGTCGACGGGCACGACATCCGTGTGGCCCATGAGCGTCAGTGGCTCCTTGTCCGGGTCACCCGGAACGGTCACCACGATGGTTACGCGGCCTGGGTGCGATTCATAGCGCTGGATCTCCACTGGGGTGCCTGCGAAAAACCGCTCCAAGGTGTCAGCGTTGCGAACCTCGTTGCCGGAGTCCGGCGTGAGGTCATTCACGCAAGCATTGCGAATAAGCTCCTGAAGTAGTGTGAGGGTGTCGTCGTAGAGCGTGGAATCCATGGCATAAAGGGTAGCCGTGCACAATAAAGTGCGTCGATTTACCACAACTTGAACGGTGTTCAAGTAAGGTTTCCCGCATGAGCATCGTAGATATCGCACGTGAGAAGGCCCTGGAGCAGGGCATCGGCCTCAACGAAGAAGAGCTCCTGCAGGTTCTCCAGATCCCGGATGAGCAGCTGGAAGAGATTGCGGACATCGCGCATCAAACCCGTCTCAAGTGGTGCGGCCCGGACGTCTCCGTGGAAGGCATCATCTCCATCAAGACCGGCGGCTGCCCGGAGGATTGCCACTTCTGCTCGCAGTCAGGCCTGTTCGAGTCCCCAGTACGCGCCGCCCGCCTGAACATCCCGGAGCTGGTGGAGGCCGCCAAGAAGACCGCCAAAACCGGCGCTACGGAGTTCTGCATCGTGGCGGCCGTTAAGGCCCCAGATGAGAACCTGCTGTCCCAGGTTGCCGAGGCCATCCCGGCCATCCTGGATGAAGTCGATATCGAAATCTCCCTATCCCTAGGTACCCTCACCCGCGAGCAGGCGCAGCGCCTTAAGGACATGGGCGCCCAGCGCTACAACCACAACCTGGAGACCTCCAAGTCCTTCTTCCCCAACGTGGTCACGACCCACACCTGGGAGGAGCGCAAAGAAACCCTCGAGAACGTCCGTGCTGTCGGCATGGAGATTTGTTCCGGCGGCATCATCGGTATGGGCGAATCCCTCGAGGATCGCGCCGAGTTTGCCTACCAGCTGGCGCAGATTGAGCCTTGCGAGGTGCCGATGAACTTCCTCGACCCGCGCCCGGGCACTCCGTTCGCGGACTACCCCCTAGTCCCGCTCGGTGAGGCGCTGCGCGCCGTTGCCGCCTTCCGCCTGGCTATGCCCTCTGTAACCCTCCGCTTTGCGGGCGGTCGCGAGCTCTCGCTCGGTGACGACGGCACCGAAAAGGGCCTCCTCGGCGGCATCAACGCCATCATCGCCGGCAACTACTTGACCACTCTGGGTAAGCAGATTGAAAAGGACGTTGACATGCTCGGCCGCATCGACCTGCCGATCAAGGCGCTCTAATGAAGAACTCGACGGAGCTGGCCGCCGCCGTCCTTGCCGGCGAGGAGCCGCTGTTCCATCCCAATACCGGCAAGCCACTGAGCGAGGACTTTACCTTGCATCCAGCGGCCGCGGCTGGCCTGGACGTCCCGCGCTATTGCCAGCTGTGCGGGCGCCGCATGGTGGTTCAGGTGCGCCCGGACGGCTGGAACGCGCACTGTTCGCGCCACGGCGAGCTCGACTCGGATCACCTCTATGAGGAGGCTCTGCCCTAAGCTGGGGCACCATGGATCCCGCCGTTGCCCACGCCCATCAGTCTGCGTTGCGCTCGATTTCCCGTGTTGTCTCCGAGATCGCTGAGCCGACTCCCCAACAACAAGCACTAGACGCCGTCACCGATCAACTGCGCCACGGCAACGTCATGGTCCTCACCGGGGCAGGCGTATCCACGGAATCGGGCGTGCCGGATTACCGCGGCCCGAACGGCTCCCTCAGCCGCCACCGCCCCATGACCTACCAGGAGTTCCTGCACGACCCGCAGGCCTCGCACCGCTACTGGGCGCGTGCTTTCGTCGGCTGGCGGGTCATGCAGGCCGCACACCCCAACCGCACGCACTACGCTTTGGTCGAACTCGAGCGCGCCGGACTACTTAAAGGTGTTGTCACCCAAAACGTCGACGGCCTGCACGAGGAAGCCGGGCAGCGCAACCTTATTGCCCTGCATGGGGACATGCAGCACGTCGTGTGCTTGAGCTGTGGATACGAAGAAGCACGCGCGGACTACGACGCCCGCGCGGCCACAGCCAACCCGACGTACCTCCAACGCTGGGCAGTCAACAAGGACGACGTCAACCCCGACGGCGACGTCGCCCTCAGCGAGGAAGCAGTGGAAGAATTCATCATGCCCGGCTGCGTGCGGTGCGGCTCGCAGCGCCTCAAGCCAGACGTGGTCTATTTTGGTGAGCCCGTTCCCACCCACAAGAAAGATGCTGCCTACGCGATGGTCAACGCATCTGACTCCCTGCTGGTAGCCGGCTCCTCGCTGGCGGTGATGAGCGGCTTCCGCTTCGTTCTGGAGGCCAAGAAACAGGGCAAGCGCGTAGCCACCATCAACGGCGGACCAGGCCGCGCGGATGACCGGGTGGATACCCTGTGGCGCACACAAGTGGGCCCGGCTTTTGATGCGATCCTGGACGAGCTAGAACTCTAGAGTTGCTCCAGTTCTTCGAGGATTACCTGGCAGACCCGTTTATCCATGGGCATATCCTCGTGGCGAATAATGGCAAGGCGCTCGATGTCCTGAATATAGATATTTCGTACCTGCTGGCCATTGAGGAAACAGGTGTTGGGCGGAACCACGATGGCATCGGAGCGCGTGGCGATGCACGTATAGCTCACCCCGGGCTCGACCTCACTGCCGCGGTTCGTATCCTCCACAATCTTGCTGCCGGTCACTTGCTGCATTCCGGCGGGGCCAAACCAGGCGTCGATAAGCGAGCGTGCCACTTCCTCCTGCCTTTCGCTGCGAAAGAGGGGGCTGGCGATTCCACCCTGGGTCGTGCCGTGATTGGGCGCACTGATACAGACGACGTGCCGTACAAACTCCGCACCGTCGTGCATGCGCATCCAGTAGCGCGCCAGTAACCCACCTTGTGAATGCCCGACGAGGATTACTTTTTCAGCGCCGGTAACGGTGCGGACGGCGTTGATGTAGGCGTCGAGCTGCCGGGCAGACTCCTGCAGGGGACCGGTGGCGCGGGTCCCGTAGTCAGGAGCGAAAGTGACCCAGCCAGCGGCGCGGAGCATGTCTGCGAGAACCTGCCATATCCCCTTGCTGTCGCAGGTTCCGTGGATCAAAACAACCGGCCAAGGCCGTTCGGCGGTGGGGCGCGCGGACCAGTCGTCTTCGTACACGCCGCGCGCACGTCTGCGGGCGCCGAGGGGGAGTGGGATCATGGAATTTCAGTTTACCCTTGACCCCTCCCCAACTTTCGTACTAAGCTAAGGCTTGCCTAATACGGACCGGCGGTGAGCTCCACACCGCACGCGTTACCGGATTAGTCATGGGGATAGGGCCCGCCGCTTCCACGCGGCGGGCTTCTTTCATGGATACACTCGCGAGCATGACTGACCTGCAGCATGTCCATTCCGTCAATGAAGCGGTTGCTCGCCTCTGCGAGCTTTATGACAAGTCCTGTGCGCTTGCACGTGAAGCATTGGCCTCAGGGGACCACGACGCCTACCGCCACGTGGTTTACCCGAAGATCACCGTGCATATTCGCCAGTGGACGCCCATCGACCGCTCTGAACCTTTCGGCTACGTGGACCAAGAGGGCCGCTACTCGGCAGTGATTTCCAAACCATGGCTGATTCGTGATTACCTCATAGAGCAGCTCACGCGGCTTAGCAACAACTACCCGTGTGATCTTTATGTGGGCCAATCAGATGAGCGCATCCCACCGGAATATATCCGGGGCACTACACACATTCCCCAGGACCGGGGTAATATCCCCCGGCCTACACTCGACGCCGTCCACGACGGAATCGTCGATGGCGCATGGAAAGCCTTCCATGGGAAAGACAAACCGCTCTTTCACTTTGGCCCGCAGCGCTTCGACATCGCCTGCGCCCGCATCGAGCACTACACCGGCATTGAGGTGGACACCGTGCAGAAGTACATCCTGTTCACCAACTACGCCATGCACACCACCGAGTTCGTTAAGTTCGGCCTGCGCGAGCTGGCGCGGGAAGACTCCCGCTACACCGCGCTCGTGCTGCCCACGGGGGAGACCATCCACCCTAATGACGCGGTGCTTCTCGACGTCGATGAGCTCACCCTCACCTCCCGCTACCAGATGCCGCGATTTGATCTCATCACCGCCGGCGGCGATGGCATCACGATGATCAACATCGGCGTCGGCCCCTCCAACGCCAAAACCATCACGGACTGTCTCGCGGTGCTGCGCCCCGAGGCCTGGATCATGATCGGCCACTGCGCAGGGCTTGATGGCCGCATGCGCATCGGAGACCTCATCCTGGGCAACGCCTACCAGCGCGAGGACCACATCCTCGACGGCACCGTCACCACCAGCAACCCGATTCCCGCCATCCCGGAGATCCAGCGCATGCTGGAGGCCGCCGTCGAAGAGGTGTATGGGAAAGACAATTCGCTCATGCGCACCGGCACGGTGCTCTCCACCGATGACCGCAACTGGGAGTGGCGCACCTCCCGGGATTTGTGGGAATGGCTGCGCCACTCCACCGCAGTGGCAGTAGATATGGAATCCTGCACCCTCGCCGCCAACGGCTACCGCTACCGCATCCCGTACGGCACACTGCTATCCGTGTCCGATCTTCCATTGCACGCCGTGCCTAAACTTCCTGCCCAAGCGCAGGCCTTTTATTCGAATTCCAAGGAGGCCCACGTCATGTGCGCGGTCCGCGCGGTGGAGGCCCTAGCGGAGAATCCGGAGCGGCTGCGCACCCGCAAACTGCGGCGAACAGTGGCAGAGGTTCCGTTCCGCTGAGGTAGATGATTAAACTGAAAGAAATGCACAATCTGGCGAAGGAGACCTAGACGATGAGCACCCCGGAGTGGTGGAACCCGGAACGCGAGAACCTGACCTGGGAGGTCTTCGGTGAGGCCAGTCGCTTCCTATCCCAGGAAATCGTGGATTCGGGCTGGTTCCCTGACCTCATTGTGGGCGTGGCCCGCGGTGGATTGATCCCGGCCGGCGCCATTGGCTACGCCATCGGCGTCAAGGAGATGGGCGCTATCAACGTGGAGTTCTACACCGATATTGGTGAGACCCTCCCAGAGCCGATTCTTCTTAACCCGCAGCTGGATACGGACTCGCTCAAGGACAAGAAGGTCCTCGTCGTTGATGACGTGGCGGATTCCGGCAAGACCCTCGACCTCGTGGTCAACCTTTTGGAACAGACCGCTTCCGAGGTCAAGTCCGCGGTGATCTACACCAAGCCGACCACCATCTTTGAGCCGGACTTCTCGTGGAAGAAGACCGACCAGTGGATCAACTTCGCGTGGTCCGTCCTGCCAGTCATCACGCGCGATGGCTCTTTCCAGGAAGGACATTAATGCCAGAAGCCTCCGCCGGTTCTTTCCGCGCGGCCTTCAGCTCGCCCGCCCGCTTCCGCAAGGAGGTGTTTGGCGGGCTTGCTGTTGCGCTGGCCCTCATCCCGGAAGTCTTAAGTTTTTCTATCCTCGCCGGGCTCGACCCCAAGGTGGGGCTCTTCGCCTCCGTCATCATGGCGATGTCCATCGCCGTGACCGGCGGGCGCCCGGCCATGGTTTCTGCTGCAGCTGGCTCTGTTGCCGTGGTCATCGCACCACTTGCCCACGAGCACGGCCTGCAATACGTGCTGCTGACCATCTGGATGGCGGGAATTCTGCAGGTGGTGATGGCCGTGCTGGGCGTCGCCAAGCTCATGCGTTTCATCCCCCGCAGCGTCATGCTGGGTTTCGTCAACGCCCTGGGCATCCTCATGTTCACCGCGCAGCTGAGCCACCTGTGGAACGTGCCGTGGCTGGTGTATGTCCTCGTCGCATTGGGCCTGCTGATCATGGTGGTATGGCCCCGAATCACCACGGTGATCCCCGCCCCGCTCGTGGCGATCGTGGTGGTTACCGTGCTGACTGTAATTTTTGGGTGGCAGGTTCCCGACGTCGCGGATCAAGGTGAGCTTCCGACCTCCCTGCCCGGTTTCGTCATTCCAGACGTGCCGTTTACCCGCGAGACCTTCCTCCTCTGCCTTCCCTATGCACTGGGCGTGGCACTGGTCGGCCTCATGGAATCTCTGCTCACCGCCAAGCTTGTCGATGACCTCACGGATACCCATTCCGATAAGACACGCGAATCCGTAGGACAGGGCATCGGCAACATGCTCGCCGCAGCCATCGGCGGCATGGGCGTGTGCGCGATGATCGGCCAGACCATGATCAACGTCAAGGAATCCCAGGCGCGCACGCGTTTGTCGACGTTCCTCGCCGGCGTCTTCCTCCTCGTCCTCATCCTCGTGTTGGGGGACACCGTAGGGAAAATCCCCATGGCTGCTCTCGTGGCGGTCATGTTCATGGTGTCTTTCCACACCGTGGATTGGCGCTCGGTGCGCACGATTCACCGCATGCCTCTGAGCGAAACCCTCGTCATGCTGGTGACGGTGGTTGGCACTTTGGCCACGAATAACCTAGCGGTCGGTGTGATTCTCGGTGTCCTTACCGCCTCGGTGGCCTTTGCACGCCGCGTCGCCCACCTCGTGTCAGTGGAGCTGGAGGGCAATGTTTATACCGTGCGCGGCCAGCTCTTCTTCGCCTCCTCGAACGATCTGGTCTATGCCTTTGACTACACCCTGCCGGTGGACAAGGTCATCGTGGATTTCTCAGAGGCCGATATTTGGGATGCCTCAACCGTGGCGGTACTCCAGGCTGTGGAAAGCAAGTACGCAAGCCGTGGAATAGCGGTGGAATTCCGCGGCCTTGATGGTGTGAGCCTCGCGCGTTACCAGCGGATCTCAGATTTGGGTTAGGTAAACCTACCAGAAAAAGTGTTATGACGTGCGAGTTTGCTTAAGATCACCTTGCTAGCGCGCCCGATTTTTTTCTGTATTGTGGGAACAACACACGAAAGGAATAACTCTTATGGATGAGAAACTGCAAACGCTCCTCAACGCCCAGGTCAATAATGAGCACGGCGCAGCCCTGATTTACACTCAGCTGGCCTACGAGATGGACAACCTGTCCTTCCCAGGCATGCGCGATTGGTTCTTCAAGCAGGCAGAGGAAGAGCGCGAGCACGCACAGAAGTTCGCCGAGCACCTGCTGGACCGCGGCTACCGCGTCGAGCTGGAGGATATCCAGGTCGGCTCCGTCAAGGCCGCCACCCCGCTCGATGCTTTTGAGGCATCCCTCGCGCATGAGCAGAAGGTCTCGGAGCAGATCCGGGAGATCGCCCGCACCGCAGATGCGGCTGGGGATCTTGATTCCCGCGGTCTCATCAACTGGTTCTTGGATGAGCAGGTGGAGGAAGAGTCCTCCGTGTCTGAGATCATTGATCAGCTCAAGCTCGTGGGCAATGACGGCTCGGGCTTGCTGCGCATCGATGGTTCGTTGGCGCAACGGTAACGAAGCCATATAGTTTCTAGGAATTCTCCCACAGCCCCCTGCGGTTGGTGGGAGAATTTCTTTTATGACTACAACGCGCCTGATGCTCATTTGCGGTGCCCTGGCCGGCCTTGTGATCGCATTGGTCGGCGGCACGTGGCTGGCCGCAACGAATATGGCGCTGGGAACCTTCTTCTTCGCTCTCGCCGTGATGCTCGGCCCGTTCGCGGGTCTAGCACTGTTGCTCTGCGCCGCTGCTGCATCGACGGCGCTGAGCCGCTCCCTGTTTAGCGTCGGCGGCTTGTTCCTCGTGGGGGCCATCTCGACGTTGTGGGCGCACGGCACGCTGTCGCTCCCGCTCTTCGTGGCGGGCACGCTGACTGGAGCAAGCGCGGTCTGGCTACACTGGGCGCATGGCAAGTTTGCTCTTCGACCTTTATGGCGTGCTCATGCGGCCCGCCGGGAACTCTGAGTTGGAGGATTACCTCCGTCCCGACAATGTAGAGCACTTTTGGTCTCTTTATGAGGAGTTTCGCCCTGCATATGACGCTGGGCACCTGAGCGATGCGCAATACTGGGGCCGCATTCGCGCGCTGGCCGGTCTCGCTCCTTTTGATGTCAGTCACGCCATCGAATTGGATACCGAGCACCTGCTGGTAGCCGACGAAGAAATGGTTCGTGCGGTCCTAGGGTTTATTGGCCAAGGCCATAGTGTTGGCATCCTGGCGAATGTGCCAGCGGCATTGGGAACCAGGATCCGCCAGACGCAGCCTTGGCTGGAAGAATGCGCCGCCGTGACGCTGAGCTGCGATATCGGGGTGGCCAAGCCGGATCCGGAAGCCTACCTCGTGGCCGTGGATGCCCTCGGGGCCCAGGCCAAGGACACCCACTTCTTCGACGATCGGCCGGACTTCGTCGCCGGTGCTCAGCACCTTGGGCTCAAGGCCCACCTTTTTACGGGAATTACTTCAATCCCCTTTTAGGCAGCTTTGGCCTCGCGTCCGAGATCGAGCGGCACCCGCAGCAGAGGATCCAGCGCCACAGCGCGGGTGCAGGCGCGAACAATCTCGGTGTGTGAGGGAACCATGCGCAGCTCCACCGGGTGGTCGGTGGCCTGGCGTACAGCGGAAGCAAAGAGCTTCGGCGCTGCCGGATCATCTGAGAAGGCTCCGCCGGCTACCACGAGGGTGTCCGGTTTATGCTCAGCCAAAAGCTCAGCGGCAGTGGCGCCGAGGGAGCGTGCGCGGTCGTCGAGAAGCGCTCGCGTCTCATCGTCAGCGTTCGCAACCACGTCTGGGAAAGACTCCTCACCTGTCACATCGAGCACCGCCTGCGTAGCGAGAGAGTCAGGGTCATCGATGTCGAGCTGCACGATCTCATCGCCGACTGTGAGCGCCGCGCCAACGGAGTCATCCGCGTAGAGCACCATGACGGGCTTCTCCGCTCCCATCTCCGTCGACTGCGTCTCTGAGCCGAGGATGGCCGGGATGACGGAAGACACAACTACCGGAACACCGAACTGATACTCCAGGCGGCTGGCGATGTCCATTTCGTCCCACCCCAGGTTGTGGGCGGTGATGCGCCCTGCCTCGTTGACGCTGCCGGAGGTGGTCACGCCGACTGACACCAAGCGGCGATCCAGGCCGGCCATGAGGCGATTAACGCCTGCGATGATGTGCTCAATGACGTCACTCGCGCTCAGGCGAGAAACCGGTGTAGCCACGTCTTCCTCGCGGAGCGTGCGTCCTTGCGTGTCAAAGAAGGCGATGTGGGTAAAGGCGGTACCGACGGCAATGCCGGCCAGCATCCAGTCATTATCCGCTACCTCCAAGGGCACTGTGGGGCGCCCGCGACCGCGGGACTGCGTCAAATCCGTGCGCTGGCGGATCAGTCCAGCACCCAAAAGCGCGGCGGTGGCGCGGGTGATTGTGGGCTGGGAGAGTCCCGTGGCTTCGACAAGCTCACTGCGGGTGACAACGGGGTTGAGTCGAATGATGTGGAGGCACTTCGCCGCTGGGGTGCGGGGGCGCGTGAACACGGGACCGGATTTAATCATGGCGTCAAGTATAAATTCACCAGACCGCATTGTCTAATAGAAATTAGGATTCAGTAGACATCATGGTCTAGAAATGCGCCTGCGATAGAGTGATACCCATGGATTCTGTTGCTGTGTACTGCGGCTCCGCCGCCGGAAACTCTGAGGCCTATAGCCAAGCCGCGCACCATTTGGGGGAGGAGCTCGCGCGCCGAAACCTCACCCTGGTCTATGGCGGTGGTGACGTAGGCCTGATGGGTATCGTTGCGGACTCCTGCCTTGCCGCCGGCGGAACCGTCATTGGAGTAATCCCGCGCCAGCTCGTCGATTACGAGCTTTCCCACCAGCGGGTAACCCAGCTCGAGGTGGTCGACACCATGGCCCAGCGCAAGACGCGCATGGAGGAGCTCGCCGATGCCTTCGTGTGCCTGCCGGGTGGCGTGGGGACCTTGGAGGAGCTCACCGAGGTCCTCACCTTGCAGCAGTTGGGGAACATCGATGGCCCGGTGGGACTCGTAGACGTGAACGGCTACTGGCAGCCGTTTACAAAAATGTACTCCGCAATGGTGCAGGAGGGGTTTGTTCAAAAACGCTTCCTCGATGCGCTCGTGGTCAATGCCGATCCAGCTGAAGTGCTGAACGAATTCGCATCCTGGGTGAGCCCGGGTAGCAAGTGGAGCAACAATTAGCTAACAACCTGGTAAATAAGGCGGCGCCGGGTTGGCCCAAAGCCCCAGATCTTCGTTAGACTTCGCCCTTATGAGTTTTGACCAGAACGCAGAGCGCCAGCCTTCGCTGCTGGACGCGTCGTGCGATAACTTCGTCCACGACCTCGCGCAGCTCACGCCCACCGATGCCACCGCGTGGGGAATCCCCGGCTTCGATGGGGAGCTGGAGGATTTCTCCCCGGAGTACTACTCCTCCGTGGCGGATCGCACCCGTGAGATGATGGCGGATCTCGATGCACTCGATGACACCACCGACGAATCCGACGATGACGACGATTTCGACGAGGTGGACTACGTCACCGCCGCCGTCCTGCGCGACCGTCTCTGCCTGGATCTTGACCTGCACCATGCTGGTGAGGACATCCGTTGTCTTAACAACATTGCCTCGCCGGTGCAGACCATCCGCGACACCCTGATGCTCATGCCGAAGGACACCCCGGAACAGCTCGACGCCCTGCGCTCGCGCCTGTCGAAGGTGTCGGCCTCCCTCAACGGCTACAAGGAGTCCCTCACCGAGGCGGCGTCGCGTGGCATGGTGGCCCCGCAGCGTCAGATCTCCGATGTCTTCGTGCAATGCGAGCGGCTTGCCGACGCCGGCTCCATGCTCGAGGATCTCGGCGTCGAGGGCCCCGAGGTGGACGCCGCCAAGGAAGCCTTCGGTGAATTCGCCGATTGGCTCTCCAACGAGCTGCAGCCGCAGGCCCCATCCCAGGACGCGGTGGGACGCGAGCGCTACGAGCGCTTTTCCAAGCTTTTCGTCGGTGACACCGTGGACCTCGACGAAGCCTATGAGTGGGGCCTGGACCAGGTGCGCTCCATCAAGGCGGAGCAAGAAAAAATCGCCCACGAGCTCTATGGCTCCGACGTGACGGTCCGCGCCGCGATGCGCAAGCTCAACGAGGAGGAGCGCTACCAGCTCCACGGCACCGACGCGCTGGTGGAGTGGATGCAGTCCACTGCGGACCGCGTCATCAAGGACCTCGATGGCACCGCCTTCGACATTCCGGAGGCCGCTAAAGAGATCGAGTGCTGCATCGACCCGGCAGGCACCGGCGGCATCTTCTACACCTCGCCGTCTGATGACTTCTCCCGACCCGGCCGCATGTGGTGGTCCGTGCCGGCTGGTCAGGAGCTTTTCCACACCTGGCAGGAGCTCACAACCGTCCACCATGAGGGCGCGCCGGGCCACCACCTGCAGATTGGTGCGGCGCTGACGCAGCCGGATCTTAACCTCTGGCGCCGTGCGGTGACGTGGAACTCCGGCCACGGCGAAGGCTGGGCCCTGTACGCGGAAGCGCTCATGGCGGAGCTGGGCTACATGGATGATCCGGGCTTCCGCATGGGGCTTCTCGACGCCCAACGTTTCCGCGCCGCCCGCGTCGTGGTGGACATCGGACTCCACTTGGGTAAGCCCTTGCCGGACTGCACCGCGTCTGGTGTCTGGGACAAGTCCCACGTCAAGACCTTCATGCGTGAGAACACCGCGATGGATGACGCGAACCTTTCCTTCGAGGTCACCCGTTACCTGGGCTGGCCGGGCCAGGCACCGTCTTATGCCTTGGGCCAGCGCCTGTGGCAGCAGACCCGCGACGCCGCAGTTGAACAAGGGATGGACGTACGTGACTTCCACTCCCAGGCGTTGGCCCTAGGCTCGGTGCCGATGTCGATCCTGCGTGAGACAATTCTGGACTAAAAACCCAGGTCGCTTCTTAGACTCTTGGATTTATCCACACCTCACTCTTGGATTTATCCACTAGTGACTCTGTGATTTATCCACTATCGGCGGAATAGCCCCAGAATCTGCGGCAGGTAGCCGGCGATGACGAGCACGATGATGAGTCGGATTATCTGCACGGCCACCACGGCTGGTCCCGCCCCTCCTTCTGCGGACAGCGCGAGAACCGTCTCCAGCGCGCCGGGCGAGGTGGCGAGGTAAGCCTCAAAGTAGGTGATGTCCAGCCATGCGGTCAATGGCAGGGCGGTCAGCGCACACACGCCGATGACCACGACAATGAAGAGGATCGTCGCGGGCAGCTGCTTGGCGAAGGCCCGCAAGGCTGGCACGGAAAGCCCGCCACCGCAGACCCAGCCGATGGACATGAAAGCCATGATCTTGAACACGTAGAGCGGCTCCAAAGTGTGGCCGGCTGGGATAACCTGCGCGACAAGCACCGTCAAGATGAGCGGACCTAGCACCGCAGCCGCAGGCAAACGCACGAGCTTGCCTAGCTTCTCACCAACCACGGCGATAGCGAGGGTCAGCAGCACAACCCACCACGTGACCTCGCCGTCAACGCTCATGTCAACGCCTTCGCCCGCAGGAGCATCTAATAAAGAAACCACCAAAGGGAGCGATACCGACACCGTCAGAAGGCGCAGGTATTGCGTCAGCGCCACGTAGCGGTAGTCCGCACCCAGCTCGCTAGCCAGCGCGGGCATGAGCGAGGCCCCGCCGGGCAGCATGGATAAAATGCCCGTCTCCCAGGAAATATCCTTCGGCTGCGAGCGGTGTAGCAGAACACCGCCGGCGACACCGATAAGCACGGTGATAAGGGACATCGTCACCGCAGCCGGCACAAAGCCAATGAGGGTGGAGGCAGGCACAAGGGTCAGCGGTATGCCCGCCATCATTCCGATGAAACCGCGAGCGACAGCATAGAAGCGATCGTTGACGGAAAGCTCCTTGCCCGTCGTCAGTGCCATGGCGCCGGAGACCACGATGGCGCCTAGAATCCAGGCGGCGGGCACGTGCAGGTAGCTGAATACTGCCCCGAGAGCCACAGATCCCGGGACAACGATGGCCCACCTTGCACGCACAGACATGCAATCGAGTTTAATGATGGTCATGGGCTTTGGATTGAGTGGTTGGGCGATTCTCACTATTGGAGCTGCCGTGGCCGGATGGATCGACGCCGTTATTGGTGGCGGCGGCCTCGTCCTTATTCCGCTCATCATGGCGGTGGCACCGCAGCTTGCTCCCGCCGCCGCCCTAGCCACAAACAAGGTGGCGGCGGTATCTGGCACAGCGTCAGCGGCCATTACGCTCGTCAAGAAAGTCCGCCCGCCGAAGGGCGAGCTCATCCGTATGGGCCTTATCGCCCTCCTATGCTCCGGGCTCGGCGCCACAGCAGCCGCACTCATGGACAAGGACGTCATGCGGCCGGTCATCATCGTGCTCATGGTGGCAGTCGGCCTCTTCGTGGCCTTTCGCCCAGACTTTGGCAGCGGCGAAGGAAACGGTATCCGCGGCGGCTGGCGCACGTGGGCGGGGTTAGCCGCTGTAGCAGCCATTGCTTTCTACGACGGCATCTTTGGTCCCGGCACCGGTATGTTCCTCATCATGGCTTTCACCGCCATCTTTTCCCAGAACTTCCTTACCTCCGCCGCGATGTCCAAAGTGGTCAACACGTGCACCAACGTTGGCGCGCTCGTGGTCTTCATCGTGGGCGGGCACGTGGTATGGGGCCTAGCACTCGTTCTCGCAGCAGCAAATATCATTGGCGCGCAGCTGGGTGCGCGAACAGTGCTCGGCGGCGGTGCGAAGCTCATCCGTTATGCGCTCCTTACTCTCGTCGTGGTGATGAGCGTGTACCTGGCCTGGCAGCAGTGGGGTTAAAGCCTGTTCTTCGTCTTTGCGGTTGCTACCGCATTCCACGGATCCTCCGGCCACGGGTGCTTGGGATAGCGCCCGCGCATGTCGGCGCGCACCCCGGCATAGGGCCCAGACCAGAAGCTCGCCAGATCATCGGTGACGGCGAGCGGCCGCCCGGCGGGAGACAGTAGATGGAATTGCACGCGGTGGCCGCAGTATTCGGGGGACTCCGCTAACCCGAAACACTCCTGCAGCTTGATGGAGACCACGGGGCGCTCGCCGGACCAATCGATCCGCGCAGCACGCCCGGACGGTACCGGCAGTCGCTCCGGTGCGAGCTCGTCCAAGCGGCTAGCTTCGGGCCAGGGGAGCAGGCGCTGCAGCGCCGGGTACATGTCTGGGCGCTTCCCAGCAGCCAACTCATGCAGCTCCGGCTCCAGCCAGCTCAGATCATCGCCGTCCACGTCCGGCCATGGCTCACCGTATGCAGCGTGTAAGTGCCGCATACGTTCCCGCAGGTTCTGGGCCTTGTCGCTGAAGTGAAACAGGTTTAAACCCTGTCCGGAGTTGCGGAGTGCCTCCACCGCCTCATCACCGGAGACCTTCACGGGGGTTTCTGACAACACGATGGCGCCTGCCGCACGCACGCGCACGCCGCGCACCGTGGGGCCGTCGAGAAAAGCTCGGGTTTCCTCCGTGACGCCGATGATGTCGAGCGCGTCCTTCTCCGCGATGGGCACTGCTTCCCGAATGATGGCGTTTCCAGATTGCGCCAACGACACCTCTGCCACAGCCAACCAGCCGTGACCATCCTCGAAAAACCGCGCACGGGTACCACTCGCTAACAAGTACTCCTTGTCGCCCACGCGTTTGGCCACGAACTCCGGGAAGGCGCTAGCGACCACCACGCCTGGGTCCACCGGGCCCTTGTTGGGCACCAGGCGGGCCAGACGCTTCGGGTCCGAATCATCCAGGCGGGCAATCGTGCGTGCTGCCCCCGCACCGTACTTCAACAGTGCCGCGCCCCATCGCGGGTGCGTCGGCAGCAGCGCCAGCTCTTCGCCAGCGTTGAGCAGATCTAGGGTGCGGTGGGCGTCGGCAAGCGCGGCCTTCGGCGGTTGATCAAGCAAGGGGAAGTCCGGCCCCGCGCCCCAACAATCCATGAACAGCGCCGCCTGCGTGAGGTCCGCGGAAAGGATTTCTGGAATCACGTGCGGAGAAAAGTGCTGGTAGTCCTCCTGTGAATAGCAGCGGATGACGGTACCGGGCCCCTCACGTCCGGCACGTCCGGCGCGTTGATCGGCGCTGCTTTTCGACGTCGACACCGTCACCAACCCACTCATCCCGCGCTGCGCATCCCGCTTGGGCACGCGGGACAACCCGGCATCGATGACGGTGCGTACACCCGGCACGGTCAGTGAAGATTCTGCGATGGACGTCGCTACCACGATGCGCTGCTCTCTGGTGTAGAGCGCAGCGTCCTGCTCCTGCGTGGTCTGGCGGCCGTGGAGCGGAAAAACGTTGTGGCCGCTCAAGGCATCACACACCAGGTTGACCTCGCGCACGCCCGGCACAAAGACCAGCGTGGATTCGTGCTGTCGCGCGGCGACCTTGGCCACGCCTTTCCAAAAGTCTCGATCTCCCGCAGCGCGCCCCGGAATCGGTTCATAGGAAATGTCGAGCGGGTACGTTACGGCCTCGGTCGAATGGATGGGCGCATTCCCCATGAGCTGGGAGAAGCGGGTGGCGTCGACAGTCGCGGACATGGCAATAACCCGAAAATCATCGCGGAGCTGCGCCAACTCTAAGCACATACCGAGTACGAGGTCAGTATCGAGCTGGCGCTCGTGGACCTCGTCGATGGCCACGGCGGAAATCCCTTCAAGCTCCGGATCCCGCAGCAAGCGGCGCAACAGAACGCCGGGGGTAACGAATTCAACGTCCTGACCCTTCCGGGAATCACCGCGCACCGCATAGCCGATGCGCTGGCCTGACAACTCCTGCAAGCGGTTGGCCGCAGCGCGCACCGCCACGCGGCGTGGTGCGGTAACGAGGACCTTTCCCTCCACCTGGTTAGCCAACGCCGGTGGAATAAGCGTGGTCTTACCCGTGCCGGGCGGAGCCTGGACGACGACGTGGCCGTCCGAAGGAAGCGAATCAATGGTCTCTAGGACGGGAAGCCCCTTGCCGATCGCCTTGAGATCAAACATCGAGATCCTGGCGCTCCCACCTATTCTCGTTGTCCTCCAGCGTGCGCACCACACGACCTGGCTGGCCCAGCACCAGTGACTTATCTGGGATATCTGTGGTGATCAGCGTGTTCGCGCCAACGACGCAATCCTCGCCGATTGTCACGCCAGGCAGGACCGTGACGTTGGCGCCGAACCACGTGTTGCGTCCGACGCTAATGGGCTTCGCAATCTCCCAACCGTCCGCCCGCATCTCATGATCGTTGACAGGATGCCCTACGGTAATGAGCGAGCAATTCGGTCCGATCATGACGTGATCTCCGAGGGTTACAGGCGCCTGCGCCAGGATCGTCGCACCAAAGTTGATGAAGACGCCTTTTCCGATGGTTACATTGCAGCCATACTCCAAGTTGAGCGGCGCGTGCAGCCCGGGAACCTCGGACTCGGGCGATAACAGCGCACGCAGGATCTCCTTCGCGCGCTCTGGGTTGGTGTTGTGCAGCTCATTGAGCTCCTTGACCAGCAGGAAGCCGCGGCGATGTTCGGCGCTGACGTCCTCGTTGACGCCGGGCATGAACCACTGCCCGCTGGTCATGCGTTCAAAGGATCCGTGATCCGCCAAGTTCTCCTGTGACATGGCAAAAGGATAAACATGTAGAGCAGAAATGTCGATTGCGTCGACATATCGGCGTACCCTCAGACGTTGACGTGTTAACAAATCATGAAAGGCATCTTTATGGCGAAAATCGGCATCATCCTCGGCTCTACCCGCGACGACCGCGCCGGGCTGGCCATCGCCCAGTGGGTCACCGACCTCGCTCAGGGCCGCGACGTGGACTACGAGCTCATTGATCTGAAGGCCTTCGACGTTCCGATCCTCACCTCCTCCGTTGTTCCCATGGCGGCAAACAAAAACTATGAGGACCCGAATGTGCAGGCCTGGTCCGAAGCCATCGATTCCTGCGATGCCTTTATCTTCGTCACCCCGGAGTACAACCACTCCGTGCCGGGGGCCTTCAAGAACGCCGTCGATTCCCTCGGCGCTGAATGGGTAGCCAAGCCGATTGCTTACGTGGGCTACAGCTTCAGCGGCGGTATCCGCGCGGTTGAGGCATGGCGCCTCATCATGGCGAACTTCTCTATGAAGCAGCTGCGCACCCAGCTGGATATCTCGCTGAATACCGACATGAAGGATGGCACCTTCACCCCGGCCGACTTCAAGGCCGGGATCGTCGAAAACATCTGCGCAGAGCTCGAAGAAGCCCTATTCTAAGGCGCATGGAAAAAGTAGCAGTCGTTACAGGAGCGTCTTCGGGGATTGGGGAGGCGTCGGCAAGAGCGTTGGCGGCTGACGGCTGGCATGTCGTCGTCGGCGCGCGGCGCGTGGAGCGCCTTGAGGCTCTCGCGAACGACATCGGCGGCGAGGCATATGCCCTCGACGTCACCTCGGACGAATCCGTAGCCGAATTCGTTTCCCACCTCGACCGCGTTGACCTCTTGGTCAACAACGCCGGTGGCGCAAAGGGCCTGGAGCCCCTCGTGGATACCACCATTGAGGATTGGCAGTGGATGTACGAGGTCAACGTCCTTGGCACCGTCCGCATGATCCAGACTCTGATGCCGAAGCTGCGGGGCGGGCTCATTATCAATATGGGCTCCGTTGCCGGGTGGAACGTCTACGAGGGCGGTTCCGGCTACAACGCCGCCAAACATGGCGTGCGCGTGATTTCTCGTGCACTGCGTATTGAGGAGCACGGCGTTCGCGTTACCGAACTTGACCCGGGCCGTGTAGCCACGGAGGAGTTTTCCCTCAATCGTTTTCGGGGCGACGCCAAACGCGCCGCACAGGTTTATGACGGCGAGCTCAACCTCACCGCAGAAGACATCGCTGAGGCAGTGCGTTGGGTGGCGTCCCTGCCGGAGCACGTCAATATTGACACCATGACTATTAAGCCGCGTACGCAAAGCTAAGACCCCGGTGTGAGGCCCTGCGGGGCCTCAACGGCGTCCGGGACGTGTTACTGCAGGCCGAATTGGTCCCACGCCGCCGGGGACAGGTTCTGGTACACGTGCTTGTGCTCTTGGTACTCGGCAAGGCCAGTGGGACCAAGCTCGCGGCCGTTGCCGGACTGCTTGTAACCACCCCACTCTGCCTGCGGCAAGTACGGGTGGAAGTCGTTGATCCAAATGGTGCCGTGGCGCAGGGCGCGAGCAACGCGCTCGGCGCGACCAGCGTCGGTAGTAAAGACTGCGCCTGCCAGACCGTATTCGGTGTCATTCGCGATGGCGATGGCCTCATCCTCGGTGGTGAAGGTCTCGATGGTCACGGTGGGGCCAAAGGCCTCGTCGTGGACACAGTCCATCTCGCGGGTTGCACCATCAATGATGGTTGGCAAATAGTACACGCCTGCGCCCAAATCGGTATTACCGGTGCCGTGCTGGCCGTTGGTGTCCTCGCTGGTGGCAATGCGGCCTCCGGTGAGAATTTTGGCACCCTGCTCACGTGCCTTGTCTACGTAGGCAGCTACCTTGTCGCGGTGCTCGGCGGAGATGAGTGGGCCGGTCTCGGCCTTCTCATCGGTTGGGCCGCCGATCTTGATGTTGTTGGCACGCTCTACGAGCGCGTTAACGAACCTATCGTGGAGGGACTCCTCGACGATGATGCGTGAACCTGCAGAACAAACCTGGCCAGAGTGGAAGAAGGCACCATTGAGGGCGTTGTCAACGGCGACGTCGAAGTTGGCATCGGCAAAGATCACGTTCGGGTTCTTACCGCCGAGCTCCAGCGCGGTGCGTTTGACAGTCTCAGCAGCATTCTTGGCGATGATCTTGCCGGTGACTAAGCCACCGGTAAAGGAGACCATATCTACGTCTGGGTGCTTGGATAGCGGGTTGCCGCAGTTAGCGCCCGCGCCGGTGATGAGGTTGCCGACGCCGTCTGGCAGGCCGCATTCCTTGAGGGCAGTCATGAGCAGCATGGCGGTATGCGGGGTGAGCTCCGCCTGCTTAAGGACGAAGGTATTGCCAGCAGCCAGTGCCGGGGCCACCTTCCAGGACACCTGGAGCAGCGGGTAGTTCCACGGCGTTATGAGGCCGCAGACGCCAACCGGCTCAGCATCGATGCGGGAGCGAATATTCGAGTCACCCGGATCGACCACGCGGCCGGCTTGGTGCTGGGCCAGGGTTCCGAAGAACTCGAAGGCGTTGGCGATGTCATCCATATCGCCCAAGGATTCCTCGTAACGTTTGCCGGTGTCGGCGGACTCTGCCTGAGCGAAGAGCTCCTTGTGCTCGCGGATGAAATCAGCGACGCGGATGACCAGCTTGCCGCGCTCGGCGGCCGGGGTAGTGGCCCACTCGCCCTTGTCAAAGGTCTCACGGGCTACCTTGATAGCGCGTTCGGTGTCCTCGTCGGAAGCCTCAGAGACGAGGCCGACGGTGGTGCCGTCGGCTGGGCAGATGATGGTTCGGGTGTCGCCATTTTGGGCAGCTTCCCATTGGCCATTAATGAAAAGGGATTTGGGTGCGCCGTCGGCATGTACGCCCTTCAGTAGTTCGGTCTGGGTGGGGTCGAACAATGTGTTCTGGGTGCTCAAGTGAAAAGCAACCTTTCTTTCATAGAGGCTTATAGATTTGCCAGCTTAGCTATCTTCGCGCCACGTGCGCTCAGGCTCGGCGCCATCGGAGACATCGGATTCGCCAGGTTGAGTCTGCTGCATGTAGAGAAACGCCAGGTGACGCTCGTAGAGATCTAGGACGTTATTGATAATTTGGTTCTCGGAGTAGCCGTAGACGTCATACCCCAGTGAACCGGTCATGTCATAGACCTCAAGGCGGTAGTACTCGTCTTCCCCGCCCTCGATGAAGTCTGGCCGCTCGGCGGCGACTGGGAAGAGCTGGTAACGGAACTTACGTTCGTTGTGCAGGCGAACCTCGAGATCAAGCTGTGGCAGTTCGACGTCGGGAAGCTCGCTGGTGAGCAAGATGGCGTCGTAGCCGCGGGTGCGCATGTGCGTGGCCACCTGCTCAAGAGCATAGGTAGCGGTATCGCGCAGGTAGGTGTCCATCTCTTTCTTAGAAGGGAAGGTGTTGGCGCGATCCAAGCGGTTTTTCCACCGGTTGGAATCGGCAGGTTCGCGCTCGGTGCGACTAGAGATGACGCCGTGCAGGGCGGTGCTCCGGGCATCGGCCTGAATGCTTTCTAGGCGCAAGGACTTCCACAGCGAGAACATGATGAGATACACCACGAACGCAAAGGGCAGACCCATCACCACGGTGGCGGACTGAACGGTCGCGATGCCGTCGATCTGCAGCAAGGCTAAGGTCAGCGCGCCGACGGTGACAGACCAGAAGATGCGTAGCCACCGGGAACCATCCTGCCGGTTATCAGTAATGCGGGAGGTGAAGTTAGACATCACCAAGGCGCCGGAATCAGCTGAGGTGATGTAGAGCAGCAGACCAATGAAGGTGGTCAAGAAGATGACGATGGTAGAGCCCGGGAACTCCTGCAACATGTCGTAGAACCCCTGTTCGGGAACGTTAATCGCGTTTTCTGCGAACTCGGGGTAGTCACCAGAGCGAACCATGTCCAGTGCGGTGTTGCCGAAGAAGGACATCCACATCAAGATGAACAGGAAGGGGAAGGTGAGGGTGCCGAAGATGAACTGACGCAGGGTACGGCCGCGAGAAATGCGGGCGAGGAAGAGACCGACGAAGGTTGCCCATGCAATCCACCAGGCCCAGAAAAATAGGGTCCAGGCCTGCATCCAGGCATCGGTGCTGGCTTGGTCTTCGGCAAAGGCGAAGGTCTCCAAGGTCCAGGAGGGGAACTTGGACACGTAGTCACCGATGTTGGTCACGATGGCGTCGAAGAGGTAGGCGGTCTTCCCGAAGACAACTATGTAGATCATTAGCGCAATGGCTAGGTATACGTTGAGCTCAGACAGGAAGCGGATGCCTTTATCCACGCCAGATACGGCCGACAGGGTCGCAATCGTGATGGCGATGATAATGAGCGCGGCCTGGAGGCCGAATCCCTGCTCGAAGCCGAAAATGAGGTGAATGCCGTAAGAAAGCTGAACCACGCCGATGCCGAGGGACGCAGTGACACCGAAGACGGTACCTAGCATGGCGGCAACGTCTACCGCGGAGCCGATGGGGCCGTGCACGCGTTTTCCGATGAGTGGGTACAGCGCCGAGCGAATGGCTAGCGGCATGTTCAGACGATAAGCAAAGTAGCCGAAGGCCATGCCCATCAGCGCGTACAGCGCCCAGCCGGTCAGGCCGTAGTGGAACATAGCGTAAACCACTGCTTCTTTCGCAGCCTCCATGGTTTCGCCTTCGCCCACCGGTGGTGCCATGTACATGGTGACGGGTTCCGCGACGGCAAAGAACATGAGGTCTACGCCGATGCCGGCGGCAAAGAGCATGGACACCCAGGAGAAGGTGTTGAACTTCGGGCGTGAGTGATCCGGCCCTAGGCGAATGTTGCCAGCCTTGGATAGGGCTACATACAGGACAAAGACCACGGCGATGGTGGCGGTGAGTACGTAGAACCAGCCGAGGTTGTTTCCGATCCATCCGGTTACCCCGGCCAAAGTCTCCGCTGCGGATTCTCGGCCGAATCCGGCATAGAGCACCATGGCGATGATGAGTAGGCCCGATATAGCGAATACTGGCCAGTTGGTCTTGGGTACAGGGACTTCGCCCGCACCCACGTCATCGCCGGTTTCTGCTTTGTAGCTGCCGACGAGGGCTCGTACCTGATAGCGCGGGATGCGCCGCTTGGTTCCTTTGGTTTGAGTGGGGGTGTCACTGGCCTGCGTGGCGAGCGAGTTGCTCTCGTGCGCCGTGGAAGGCTCCCCAGAGTCGAGAGGGCCGTGTTTAGCCATCTACTTCTCCTATCGTTGGTTGATTTATGCCGAGTCTCTTAGCTGCTGGGCCCTTAATTGCTCACAAGATCCTTGAGGGATAGATGAGTGAAATGAATCATATTTGGGTAGCTATGCGGTCGAGACTTCGGATTTCATCTCCTCAGACGTCCATCCGAACAACGCAAATATACCTTAATCTGGGAAAATCTCCACCGGATGTGTACGCTGGGGGAGCGGCCCTGCGAAAGAAGCGAGGTGAATAATTGCAGATCGCTGTATAAATTACAGTTGATCCACTCGCGGAGCGTGGCACGGAAATGCGATACGAATCACGGAAAGAAGGGGATTTATGGGTATCTTGAACAAGTTGACCAAGAAGCGTTCTGCGAAGAAGGTCACCGATGAAGTATGCGACGTGGTTGTCGTTGGCGGAGGTTCTGCAGGCTCCGTCATCGCTGCGCGCCTGACCGAGGATAAAGACATCCGCGTGCTGGTCCTTGAGGCAGGCCGCCCGGATTCCCTCTGGGACCTTTTCATCCATATGCCCTCTGCCTTCTCTTTCCCGATTGGCGCGAAGAACTACGACTGGATGTATGAGTCTGATCCCGAACCGGAGATGAATGGCCGTCGTGTTTACCACGCTCGCGGAAAGGTCCTCGGTGGTTCCTCTTCTATTAACGGCATGATTTTCCAGCGCGGTAACCCCATGGACTACGAAAAATGGGGCATGAACCCGGGCATGGAGAAGTGGGACTTCGCCCACTGCCTGCCGTACTTCAATCGCATGGAGACTGCCGCTGCGGCGGAGCCGAATGATCCGCGGCGCGGTCATGAAGGCCCGCTGTATCTTTCCCGCGGTCCGGCTACGTCTGAACTCTTCCAGGCATTGTTCAAGTCTGTTCAAGAAGCTGGCTATAACCTCACCAACGATGTCAATGGCTATCGCCAAGAGGGCTTCGCCCCGTTCGATCGCAACATTAAAAACGGCAAGCGCTGGTCGGCTGCCCGTGCTTACCTTTACCCGAATCAGAAGCGCGAAAACCTGGAGATCCGCACCCGCGCTTTCACTACCAAGGTGCTCTTCGAGGGCCAGAAGGCCGTTGGCGTCGAGTACGAGTGGCAAGGCGGCGTCCACCGTGTATACGCCGAGAAGGTTGTTCTTTCTGCCGGCGCTATCAATACCCCGCAACTGCTTGAGGTCTCCGGCATCGGTGACCGTGAGCTTCTGAAGAAGCACGGCATCGACGTCGTCAAGCACTTGCCTGGTGTGGGTGAGAACCTGCAGGACCACCTTGAGGTCTACATCCAGTACGAAACCACCAAGTCCACGGCGTCTTCCCAGCCGTACCTGGATAAGTGGCGCTGGCCGTTCATGGGCTTGCAGTGGCTGCTGAACAAGAAGGGGCCTGTTGCCACCTCCCATTTCGAAGGTGGTGGCTTCGTGCGTTCCAACGAGAACGAGGATTACCCGAACCTCATGTTCCACTTCCTGCCCATGGCCGTGCGTTACGACGGTCAGAAGGCAGATGTGAAGCACGGTTTCCAGTGGCATGTGGGCCCGATGTTCTCCGATACTAAGGGCCATGTTCACATTAAGAGCGCCGATATCCACGAGAAGCCGTCCATCCTCTTCAACTACCTGAAGACTGACCAGGACCGCCGCGAGTGGGTCGAGGCCGTGCGCGTTGCCCGCTCCCTGCTGGACACTAAAGCTATGGAGGAGGTTGGTGCTCGCGAGTTCAGTCCGGGCCCAGACGTTCAGACTGATGAAGAAATCTTGGAGTGGGTCCGTAACGATGGCGAAACCGCGCTGCACCCCTCTTGTACCGCCAAGATGGGGGCTGAGTCCGATCCGATGGCCGTGGTTAACCCGGACACCATGGGTGTGTGGGGCGTTGAAGGCCTCTATGTCGCTGATGCCTCCGTCTTCCCGTCTGTTACGAACGGTAATATTTATGCCCCAACGATGATGGTGGGCGAGAAAGCTGCCGACCTTATTGCTGGCCGCACCCCACTCGCACCGAACAACGCCAAGTGGTACAAGGCCAAAACTGATATGCCGCTCTACGCTGAGGGCGAGGCCGTGCGAGATCACAAGCATTCCATAAAGGGTGCTGACCACTAATTTAGCCTTGTGCTACATCCTCTAAGCGCTGTACTGCCGCCAGTACAGCGCTTATTGTGTCGAAGGGGCCAGGTTACCTGTTTCGCTGCAGGTGAGACGCCTCTTATAATGGCATGCGTTAGTAATAATGCATGTGAGTATGGGGGTGTTAGGTGGCATTCAGTGCCATAGTGGCCTTGATGGGTGTATGGTTCGCGGCGATGGCCTCGCCGGGACCAGACGTGGTGCAGATTATTCGTTTGGGCGCACGCTCCACGCGCGCGGCGGTGTGGGCGGCAATAGGCAGTACAACTGGCTTGATGATCTGGACCGTTGCTTCGCTGGCGGGGCTTACCGCACTGATTTCGGCCCATCCTGAAATCCTTGTGGCGCTGCAGGTTGCCGGCGGTAGCTATCTGCTGTGGATGGCATTTTCTGCAATAAGCAGCGGCATTAAAGAGCGCCGCGCACCGGCAACTATGAATCCCCAACCGCGCGGGTTCACTCCGGACGGCATCATCAGACTCGGCACGGCGTACCGCATGGGGCTCGTCAGCGATCTTTCTAATCCCAAGGTGCTCATCTTCTTCGGCGCTATCTTCGCCAACTTCATCGATCCGGGCATGGGCTTAAGCGCCAATGCCACGGTGGGCTCCGTTCTGATCGTGGAAAGCCTCATTATTTTTGTAGGCGTTGCGCTGTGTACTCGTGCGGTGTCGAAGTGGATGGCGAAGAACTCCGCCAGTGTCGATATCTTTAGTGGCATAGTGTTTGCCCTGCTTGGCGTCATCATTCTGGCAGAGGGAATTCTTGCGCTTTGAGCTGGGTATGCTGGTCAACATGCTAGAAGTCTCAATTAGGGGAGAATCCATTAAGCTCGGCCAGTTCCTCAAACTGGCCTCCTTGGTCGCCACCGGGGGAGAAGCCAAAGAACTCATCGAGCAGGGCCAGGTCACCGTCAATGGGGAAGTCACTAAGCAGCGCGGTGCAACGCTCGCGCTTGGCGACGTCATCTGCGTCTCCGACACCTGCGCCCGCGTCGTCGAAGACGACGACGATTATTTTGATGAGGCCACCGCCGATGATGACTTCGACCCGGAGAAGTGGAGGAACCTTTAATGCCTGCATTTGAAGCTGAAGTAGGAATGCCCTACTGGATTACTCTGGCCAGCTCTGATGTGAAAGCCTCCGAGAAGTTTTACTCGGCGGTGCTTGGCTGGGAATTCGAAGACGGCATTGCCCGGCTGCAGGGCCTTCCCATCGCAGAAATTGTTCCGGGCCAGGACACCTGGGCTACCTATTTCCTCTCCCGCGACTTGGAAGCCGATTGCGCCCGGGTTGAACAACTCGGCGGAAAAATCCTCGCTTTAGGTGCCCCGCTGGCGCTCGTACTCGACAAGTCCGGTGCCATGTTTGGTTTGACGCAGCCGGAGCTCGACCGCTTCGTCGCTGGTGGTGAGCCTGGTACTCCGGTGTGGCACGAGCTGACGGTTTCAGAGGATTTCCACTCAGCGATGGACTTTTATGGTGAGCTCTTCGACTGGGAAATCCGTGGTGATGAGCACTACGCAGTCGCAGAAGAAGAAGGTGCTGCCTTCGCAGGATTTTGGCACGCGGAAGGTCTGCCGAGTTTTTGGCAAACCTACCTGGGCGTGCGGGACATTGACCAGGCAGCGAAGGCTGTGGTGGATAACGGCGGAAAGATCATTCGTGAGCCCCACGATTCCCCATTCGGCCGCCTCTGCCTGATCGAAGATTCCACCGGTGCCGCGCTCACCTTGTGTGAGGTTGAGGATGCCCCCGAAGAACCCATCGAGCTCTAGGGTTACGGAGGTCGTTCTCCGCATTCCGCCTGGCAACGTCTCCACCTACGGAGAGATCGCCAAAGTGGTGGGGGTCGGCGCGCGGTATGTGGGCTGGGTGATGTCGAAAAGCGCCGGCTTGCCCTGGTGGCGGGTGGTCAACAGCACTGGCCGCGCCCATACCTCAGCCGCCCAAGTCCATTGGGAAGAAGAAGGTGTCCCGCATCGCGGCGACCGCGTGGTCCTCTCAGAGTGTGGGCTGGATGCAGCGGATCTACAACATCTCGCATAATCCGAGTGGCAATGTTGTCCGTCGTTTTAAACGACGGACCTTTCTTAGAAGGGGATCTCCTCTCCGCCTTCAGATTCCTTGTTCTCTGCCTTTTCTGTGTGTGCGTGGTGTACGGCTTCTTGTTGTTCTTTGTCTAGCTCAGTTTTAAGTTCTTGGGCTTCACGGTGTTTCCGGGCGCGGAAGCCCTCAATATCTTGTGCCACACTTCGCGCCCAACGCTTATTTTTAGGGGCTAGTGGCCCGGAAGGTTCGGTGATTGCCCACGTTCCATCCTCAAAAAGCCAGACCACATCGCCGGTATCCGGGTCCAGAATATAAAAGGCCCGTCCGTCGGTCTTCATGTTGTGGTGATGCTGGCATAACGCGACCATGTTGTCTGGGTGCGTTGGCCCACCATCGGTGTAGTTAATACGGTGGTCCAACTGGCATAGCCACGCAGGCATTCCGCAGCCAGCTGCACGACAGGTGCCATCGCGGCCTTCAACGTATTTGCGCACCATCGTGCTTGGTCCGTAACTTTTGGAGGCCTCCGGCTTGGTGCTCAAATCCCTTTTTGTTACCGCTCGTGCGGGGATATTGCCGGCCTGCCAGCCATGACCTTCTACATATACTGGTGCATCCTCGACGTCATTAGCTTGATAGGTGTGGAGTACTACTCGGGCAGCTTCTGGCTCCACCTTTCCAGTGATGAGGAGGATGAGTGCCTCGGCCATAGAAACCTCATGCTTTTCCGCCGCTGCCTTAATAGCCTCATGAATAATGACCCCGACACTGCTGTCAACCTCTAGTTCGATGGTGGCGCGCTGGGCGCGGGTGAGTATGGAATACCGGTTCTTCGGGCGTGTATCTTCCACCGCGATGGAGTCATCATGAACCTTGACGAGATCACGCATGCGGCGGCGAATCTGTGACGTGGTGGGAAACGCCTGATTGGGCTTCGTAGGAGTAAACCAACGGGCCAACGAAGTATCAATGGAAGCCACTACCTCTGCGGAAGGTTGGCCCAGCTTAGCCATGACCTGGTCGATGGCAATCAAGGCAGGTAGGTCCAGCAAATAACAAGTATCTTGCAGGGCTTTGAGCTGGGGGAGTTCTCTAAGGCGGTAAATCCCCATGACTATGCGAGCAACTGCTCCGGCCGTTTTGCCGGTCTTTAACCCAAGGCGCATGCACGCTGTGTCTGAATCTTCGTCCAAGGCAGGAAGAACACTAGACCAGAACTCGTAGTCTGCTTGGCGTATGTCCTTGCCTCTCATACATACTGGGTCGTTCGGATTGGAATGAGAAAAATAGGAAACAACAACGTCTGAAGTGGAAGACACTTCAACCCCCCTACTGTTGGTCGAGTTACTGCGAAGGGACGAACCCCACCGTTCGAAACCCTTTTCGAAATAAGAGCTTATTCGGTATATCTGGGAAAGTCCATACCGCGGATAGAAGTTGTGATTAAAGGGTTAAATGGGAAAATTGATGTTCTGCGCTCTGCGTGGGTTAAGTGCCGGATAAAACAAACATTCGAGATCCCTGATGGGGGTTAGGGTGTCAAATCTCCAATCAGGACTGTTAAAGCTGTGACTTGAGGCAACCTATACAAGTGTTTAAGTCCTGCTCCTTTATTGTTGGCCTTGTCCTGGCGGCCGTCACCGCGCCTTCTGCCCAGGCACTGACCTTCGATCCTGGAAAAGTCCCACGGCGGCGACGGAGGATCTCAGTGCGGATGTTCTCGGTGCAGTGGAGGTTGCACCACAGGTGCCAGGCTTGCCGACGCCCCTACAGGACGCGCGATAGAGCGTGTGCGGAACTAAAGCGGGCTGTGCCGAGCTCTTCGCAGGCATGCTTTGAGGTTACCCTCGTTTAGTGGACACCCTATTTGTACGGATCTTGTGTCCGTAAGAGAGGATGTTCATTGTGAGTCAACAGCGCAAGAAGTACACGCCTGAGTACCGGCGTGAAGCCGCGAACCTGGTAATCGAGTCAGAGCGCCCGATTGCCCATGTGGCTAAAGAGATTGGTGTTTCCGCCGGGCTTTTAGGCCGGTGGGTCAAACTAGAGCGTGAACGCCGAGGAGCCTCGGATGGGATGAGTGAGGCTGATCTTCGTGCTGAGAATGCTCGTCTGCGCCGTGAGTTGGCGGAAGCCAAGATGGATAACGAGTTTTTGTCAAAAGCGACAGCCTTCTTCGCCGCGAAGCAACGCGAGCAGAAAAGTTCGAACTAATGCAGCAGGAGAAGGCGAACTACAGCATCAAGCGCATGGCACGACTATTAAAAGTATCTCGGTCTGGATACTACAAATGGGCCCATGTGCAGCAGAAACGACTATCCGGAAAGGATGATCGGGCAGCATTTTACGATGATGTTGACCGTAAGATTCATCAGATTTGGAAAGACTCTGATGAGGTTTATGGTGCTCCGCGGATCACCGCAGAGCTCGCCGAGCGCTACCGCATTTCGCTTAACCGTAAGACTGTGGCGAAGCGGATGCGCATGATGGGCATTGAAGGGATTTCACCGCGTGCCTTTGTCCCGGTGACTACAATCCAAGCCAAGCGTAAGTCGAGTCTTCCTGACCTGGTCAAGCGCATGTTTGATACTGGTGAGCTCAACCGGGTGTGGATGTCGGATATTACCTACCTTCGCACCGGTGAGGGCTGGCTGTATTTGTGCGCGGTCCGCGATGGTCATTCCCGCAGGGTATTGGGCTGGGCTATGGATAGCGTGCAAGACACAAGTTTGGTCGAACGGGCCCTGCGGATGGCGCATACACTGCGCGGTGATGTTCCTGATGGGCTGGTGTTTCACGCTGACCGCGGAACGCAATTTACCAGTGAGAAGCTCTGGGAGGTCTGCAGCAGACTGGGCATTGCTCAGTCTGTGGGGCGTACTGGTGTGTGCTTCGATAACGCGATGGCTGAGTCGTTCTGGTCGACGCTAAAGACTGAATTCTACGACCGTAAGCGCTGGGCGAGCCGTGATGCTGCACGCAAGGCTGTTGCCTACTGGATTGAAGTCGTCTACAACCGTCGGCGCCGGCACTCTGCACTCGGAATGGTCAGCCCCGTCGACTTCGAGAACCACGCCGGCGCAATCAACAGCAGAAAAGAAATAGCTGCCTAACCACTAGGTAGCTCCACTACGTGTCCACGATTTGCGGGCAACCCCAGCTTAGCGTAGCCATTGTGAAAATAGCTGTGAGTGAGTACAGGGGCACCTCTACTAAATCACTGCAGGCTAGTAGCGCCGGGTGAGTGTGAGTAGGTATCGTCCGTCTTAGCCAGACGGTGGGCCCGAATCCCTAGAGTGATGACGGCGGGGTAGAGGATGAGTGCGACGACGACATACTGCGTGACCAACTGCCACGTCTCATCCCACATGTAGTTCCACGCGAAGTGGAGACAGAAGGAAACAAAGAGCGCGCCCACACCTACGCCGAGACGCCACCACCAGGTTTTATGGGCAGCGTAAATGGCCCAACCGATGCCGAAGCCCGCAATGGCCGTCAGTGACATGTGCAGGCCTGGTCCCGCCACGAGGCGGAGCCCCCACATCTGCAGCATGCCAATCCAATCAGAGGTCGGGTGCATCACGGCACCGAGAGAGGCGTAGAGGACGTTTTCAAAGACATCGAAAGCCCAACCTATGAGTGCGCCAACGAGAAAGCCGTGCCAGGGTCGGTTGAGTTGGCGGAAGCTGAGCAACACAAAGACCACGCCCAGCGCCTTGGCGAACTCCTCCGGATAAGCGCCGGACCAGGACATCATGGATTCCTCCCAGCCCACTCCTTTGGTGAGGGAGGTGAACGGAAGCGCGGAGAGGAGAGCCAAAGACACCGCGGTGCCGGCTCCCCACAACACGCTGGCTGTGGCCCAGCCCTTGGCCGGTGACGCCCACATTGGGCTGAGATGCCACAGGTATAGGCCTAGTGCGGTGAAGGCTAGCCCGATGAGCAGGCTTATCAGGCCCGGCAGCGGGGCAACGATAAAGGAACCCAGCAGATTGATCAGAGCTGCGGGTAGGCACACGCCAATGAAGACCCACAGCGTCACGCGGAAAATCTTGCTCACTTGAAGGCCTCCATAAACTGATCGGCGAGTTCCTCTGGGTTGCCCTCTGAGAAGATGAGCTCATAGTTGAGGTTGTCCTTGGCCACGCTGAAGGCAACGACGGGGATATATGTATACGTTCGCAGGACGAGGATTCCGTCGTGGTTTTCTACTTCTTCTTTCGGCATCGACCCGAAGGTCGTGGCGCGCACCGCGCGGCGCAGGGCCAGTTCATCATCGTCGACATCAGAGGTGAGGTAGGCCTCGACCAAGGTATCGCCGCAATCCCAGGCTTGGTTGGCCACGGATTCGTAGTTCACGCTGCACTCGACGCCGTCGATAGGCTGGCGCCACTCCGGATCATCGAGGACAACCGGCTCTATTTCCGGCTCGTGCTCCGGTAGCGCCAAGCTGAGGACGGCGGGCGTGCCCAGCACGAGGAGCGTGGCCCCAAGCACAGCGAAAAACGGTCCCGTCATCCTCGCTGGCGGGAAACGATAAGAAGTCATGCACACCACACTAACGTGCGCATCTGACATAGAGTGAAGTGCATGAAGGATCTGTATCAGTTTGTTAATGGCCCTTGGATTGAGTCTCACGTTATTCCCGATGACCGCGGTGTCGACGGCACTTTTCACGCGCTTCGCGACGAAGCCGAGGTGCTCGTCCACGACATCGTTAAGGAAGACACGGGCCGCCCAGGGATCGTGTATTCCTCCCACATGGACGTTGAAGGAGTTAATGCTGCGGGAACGGCGCCGCTTTCCGAGGATTTGGACAAGTTGGTGGCAGCAGACCCGGAGGAGCTGGCTCATAACTTGGGTGTGCTGGAGCGCGAGGGCGTCGGCGCCCCGGTCACCTTCTGGGTAGAAAAGGACTCCGGCTCCGAGGAGGCGGTGGCCTACATTATTCAATCTGGTTTGGGCCTGCCGGATGAGGCTTATTACCGCGAGGAGGCCCACGCGGAGACGCTCGCTGACTATGAGAAGCACGTTGCGGCGATGCTGGGATTCTTAGACCCCGCCCGCCTCTTCGGGCTGGGTGCGGATGCGGCCGCAAAGCGCATCGTGAATCTTGAAAAGGAAATCGCGGCCGGCCACTGGGATGTCGTGGCCTCGCGTGATGCGGTGAAGACGTATAACCCGGTGGACGTCGCCAAGCTGCCCAGCATCACCCGCGCCATCCTGCAAGGTGGGGGACTGCCCGAGCACCGTGCGGTGGCTATGATGCCGTCTTATTTTGAGCACCTCGAGGGCCTGTTTACTGCTGGCCGCATGGCGGATTGGCAGCTGTGGGCGACGTGGCGCATTCTGCTCTCTCGCGCGCCCTACCTCACCGAGGAGATTGGTAAGAAGAACTTCGAGTTCTACGGCACCAAGCTTTCTGGCGCCACGGAGCAGCGTGATCGCTGGAAGCGCGCCGTGGGCTTAGCGGAAAACATGGTGGGACAGGAGATTGGCAAGGTCTTCGTGGACAAGCACTTCCCGCCCTCCTCGAAGTCCGAGATGGATGAGCTGGTGGAGTACCTTACCGCCGCTTATCGTGAGAGGATTTCGCAGCTGGAGTGGATGACCCCGGCTACCCGCGAGCGCGCGCTGGAGAAGCTCTCCCAGTTCAAAGCTAAAATCGGCTATCCGGATACCTGGCGCGACTATTCTGACCTGGAGTTTTCGCCGAAGGGTGCGGACTTGGTGGCCAATGTGCGCGCGGGTAATGCGTGGAATCACGATTATGAATTGGCCAAGATTGGCAAGCCGGCGGACCGCGATGAATGGTTCGCAACCCCGCAGACGGTCAATGCTTTTTATAATCCAGTGGTCAATGACATCACCTTCCCGGCAGCGATTCTGCGCCCGCCGTTCTACAACCCTGAGGCGGACGCGGCGGAGAACTTCGGCGCTATCGGTGCGGTGATTGGCCACGAGATTGGCCACGGATTTGATGACCAGGGCTCGCAGTACGACGGCCAGGGCAACCTCAACTCCTGGTGGACGGATGAGGACCGCGCGGCCTTCGAGAAGCTGACCGCGAAGCTGGTGGACCAGTTCCAGGGCCAGGTGCCGAAGGTGCTGGAAGGCACCGATTCCGCGGGCGTCAACGGCAGCTTCACCCTGGGCGAGAACATCGGTGACCTGGGTGGATTGGGCATTGCCGTGGTGGCCTACAAGAACTACTGTGCCGACAAGGGCCTGGACATCAACGGTCAGGTAGCACCGTTCGAGGCCGAGGGCGCTGAGCCGGAATTGGCAGAGCACGAGTACACGGGTCTGCAGCGCTTCTTCCTGGCGTGGGCGCGCGTGTGGCGCACTGCCATTCGTCCGGAGATGGCCACGCAGTACCTGGCCATTGACCCGCACTCGCCGGCGGAGTTCCGCTGCAACATCATCGCGGAAAACATTGACGAGTTCTACGAGGCTTTTGATGTCGAGGGTGGTCTTGCACCGGAGGAGCGCGTCATCATCTGGTAGTACCCTTGGGGCCATGAGTGAGTACCAGCTAAGCCCTGAACAACAGCTCGAGCAGCTTTCCTCCTACATGGAGGTGCACTACCCGCTGCCGGACTTCCGCCCGCCGTGGGCTGGTGGAGGTTCGCCGGATGCGGACCGCTACTGTGCGCTGCTCCCGGACCGCATCGTGCAGGCCTCCATGATGGTGCTGGGCTCCGCGGTGGATCACTCGCTGCCCGGCACCGCCTTCACGGAAGGCGTGAGCGTTGAGAACTCTGAGGTGGGAGCGATTTTTGTTCCTTCAGAGCAGAATGGACGCTGGGCGGTGTCGTTGCACTCCGGTGGATGGTGGCGTGGTGACGGCAAGGCTCTGGAAATGCAGTGGCGGCCCGAAGTGGCTGCTGCGGCGCAGCTGTCCGGAACCACCATCATTGATGTCGATTATCCGTTGGCGCCGGAGCACACCGTGGCGGAGATGGTTCAGTCGGTTCAGGCGGCCGTTGACTATGCCCGCGAACACGGTGCCGAGCGCGTGACGGTGTGGGGCTATTCCTCCGGCGGCGCGCTCGCGGCGCTGGTGCCTGCCGATGCCCTCCTCCTCACCTTCCCAGACTTCGGCGCGCTGGCCAAGCTCCCGGAGGAGATCCGCGGTGAGTACGCCCTCGACGAGGCGGCGCTGCCAGCGGCCTATTCTGACATCTTGGTCCAGACCGCAACGCAGGATGAGATTGCGGAGCGCGTGGAGATTCCCGGTGCACAGACCGCGGAGTACGTGTCAATGCACCGGATCTCTACTCCGGCCGTGGCGCGTCAGCGGATTAAAGATTCGGCCGAGTTTCTTTAATCCCTACTGCTCGCCCTCCGGGCGAATCTTCATCTCGGAGTTCTTCCACAAGCCAGAGCGCTGGATGATTTCCTGGTCGATATCCGCCTTCAGCGGTTCCTCACCCTGGGAGTTGGTGCGCAGCTCATACTTCTCAATAGCGCCCCAGTCGCGCGCCCAATCGTTGTTGAGGTAACTCGGGATCTCATAGGAGTAGTTCACTGCCTCCGCGGTTGCCAGCGCGCCACCACCGGAGAAGGACTGGAAGTCCGTGAGGGAGGTTTGCGCGGCGGCGTCGGGAAGAATGCGGAACTCCGGAATCTCGGTCACACCGGCGTAGTGGTCGAAGGTGCGCTGGCAGGGGAACTGCAGGGCGACGGACCAGTCAAGGAGTGCCGGGGTGGAGGAATCGAACTGGGAGTTGATGGTGGCAAGCTCGGGCACGCGCGGCGGGGTAAACGCCATCCAGTCGTCTTCATCGGTGGAATCGTCTACCGCAACGAGGCGCACAACGTTGGCCTCCTCTGGGAGCTCGTCCAAAGCAATGCGGAGGTTGCGCCATTTGGGGGTCGCACCGACGTCGGAAAGCTCCGCCTCACCCTTGTTGGTGACCTTGCCGTCCTTGAGGGTGCCGTACTCCAAGGTGAGTTCGGTGCCTTCCTGCTCCACGCCGTTGACGTCATGGTGGTAAATCTTGCCGGCAGCAGAGACCGCGAGGATGGGGGTGTTTTCTCCCGGTTCCGGCAAGTTGTACCACTGGGTGGTGATGGTGGCGGTGGAGCGCTGCGACTCATCGTAGGAGCCCATGACCGGGACCTTTGTGTAATCCAGGTTGAAGGGCAGGTGCATCTCGGAGCCGTTGACGCCCAGGGTTCCGCGCACGCCACCGGCGGAAGAGTCGGTGACCTCAGTTGCCTTTTCCTCGGATTCGGTGAGTTCCTTCTGTTCATTGGACGCAGCCGAGTCATCACCGGTGGTGTTGGCAATGGCGCCTACCGACGCCGAGTTGAGGTTCTCCGGCTCAATATCTTCCTTGATCATGTTCGGGCCGAAACCGAAATTGTCTTCCTTCGGATCCACCAGGGAGTCTTTGAGTTCGCCTGTAACCGGAGTGAGGAAGGAATCGTTGGTGTTGGTTTCCACCAACGTGGCATCCGCGAGCGAGCAGACATCGCCGCGCAGGGACGCCAGGTTGCCCTTGCCCACGGAATAAGAATCCGCCTGGGCCACGTAGCCCTTGGCAAAGGAGGCGCAGGAGAAGGCCACGATGAGGATGCAGGCCACCGCAATCGGTGCGGACATGGCGCCTGCCCAGCGAGAAACCTTGGCGGCGTTGGCTGCCTCGAATTCCGCGAGGGTGCCGTCGGCCTCAGCCTTGTTCTTGCGGTAGCTGTGGACGAGAGATTGGTAGAGGCCAATCGCCAGGACCACCATGCCGATGGCGAGAACCACGGTGTTGGCCTCGATGGCCTTGAACTGCACCGTGCGGTCCCACCATGGAATACCGAAGGAGGACACGTACCACCACGCGTTCCAGCCTCCCAGGGAGATGGCGAGGAGGAAAATCACCGCGGCGATGGAGAAGGTCCGGGCGCGCGGGGAGCGCATGGCAATCTGGGAAAGGACCACCGAGCCGAGCGCGGCGATGACGCCGGCGATACCGGCGTAGATACCGAAGTGGTGCGTCCACTTCGTCGGCGTGAACATGAGGAAGAAGGCCGAGAGCGCCATGATGGCCAACAGGCGCTTGGTGGGATCTGCCTCCGCACCGACGACGCGGTGGTTCTTGATGAAGGCGTAGATGATGAGCGCCAAGCAGAAAAGCATGGTGAACATGGCGAAACGGCGCGTCAGGGAGCCATCCACGGAGGGCTCGAAGAGCGTGGAGTAGCGCACGAACTCGGAGTACCACGGCAGGGACGGGCCGACCGCGGAACGCACGCGAGTGGATTCGATGACTGACGCCAACGTTTGGTCCCCGAAGGCGGCAACCATGACCGCAGTGCCGCAGGCAAGGAACGGGGCAATGAGTGCCGGCCAGGTGACTTCGGGGGCGCGTGTGCCCATGATGCGGAACAGTGCGGGCAGGCAGACCAAGAAGATGCCCACCGCGGTCAGGCCGGTGGGGCCAGCGGCCAGGGTGATGGTGGCGATGATGGTGCCCACCGCTGCCGGCAGGAGACGCTGGGAGGAAATGGCGCGCTCGAAGGAAGCCCACGTCAGCATGACACCGAGGGCCACGATGGGCTCTGGACGTACGCCGTTGTTATAGGGCAGCCAGAAAGCCAGGAACATGAACGCGGCGGTCCAGTGCGCGAGGCGGCGCTCGTTCACGCGGGCACCGAAGCGCGGGAGCATCTCGCGCGATAAAACGAACCAGATGATGAGCGCCGAGATGAGCGAGGGCAGGCGCACGATGATGGAGGCGCTGGAGAATTGCGCCAGCCATGCCACGAGGTCGTAGTACGGCGCGCCGAACGGGGCCTCGGGGACGCCGTACCAGCGGTAGTAGTTCGCCATGTAGGTCGCGTGATCGGAAACGCGCCCCATGGTGAGGATGAAGCCATCGTCGGAGGTATTGGCGCCGAAGACATACCACCAGCCGAGTACAGCTGCCACGACGCCGTCGAGCGGGCGGATCTGCTTCCAGGTTTCGGGCATGAAGCCCAGGCGTTTGCCATCGAGGCGGTCAATCCGCCACAGGCAGACCAGGCTGATGACCACCATGGCCAGGCCCAGCCACATGGCGATGAGCTTGAGCGGTGTCGGGGAGGAGGTAAACCGGGAGTTGATTTCGACGTGGATGCGGAGGTCGTCGCCAAGCTCTGCGAGGTTCTCCGGGGTGTCGTCGATCTCGGTGTAGACGCCGGTGACCTGCGGGCGCAGATCTTCCTCGGTGGTCTTCTTGTGCTTGCCCACGGAGACGGTGGTCCCGTCCTCCGTGGAGGCGATGCTGAGGGTGGCGTCCTCTGGCAGCTTCGCCACCTGCTCGGCCGTGAGAGAGAAAATGACCTCATCGAGGCTTGTCACCGAGAGACCATCCTCGCCGGCGCGGACAAACATGCCGCGGTTGGAGGCTTTCTTGGACTCCGGGGGCACGGTGCCGTAGAGCAGGTCCTGGCCATCGCGCAGCTTGTCGACGGCTTCCAGGGGGATCTCTGCATCAATTTCTTCCGGCGCCACCGAGATGAGCGGGGCGTTGATGGACTGCAGGGAGCCCTGCTGGGGCCAATCGAAGGAGGATTGGGTCTGGTTCACCGGCAGCAGCGGCGTCGCCACGAAGCACAGGAATCCAATGAATCCAGCGATGATGGCGGTGAGTCGCAGGGACTGCGGTGCACGTAATGAAGAGGTTTTCCGATCTGACACGGCGATCAGTCTACGTCACCGCCTTGGCTTCTTAAGATCGCGCCGCCACGACGAAGGGGCCGATTTGTTGTGTGTTCCAGCCTTCCTCAAAGACCTCCGGGTTGAAGAACACCGCGCGGTAGCGCACGTTGGGCTGGTTGGGGTAGATGTCTTCAGCCAAGTGCGTCTTATAACCATCGCCGGGCTCTTCTAGATCGCCGCGGAAGATGAGGACGTCCGGCCCGCGCCACGGTGCGGACTCAAGTGACTTCGCAAACTCTTCCGGAGTCTGTTCCCAGGATTTGGAAGCCCACTCCTCGATTTGCAGGTTACGGGTGCTGAATTCTCCCAGCGGGTTGGCGTAGTTACTGGTGAAGGCGTTGAACCCGTAATAGGGGTTATAGGCCATGAAGAGCTTCTCATCGGTCAGGACAACCGTGTCGTTGGCCTCGTAGCCCTGGGCATCGATGAACTCACGGATCTGGCCGTAATTAGCGGAAGAATCGCTGGTGTAGCGGTCCGCGCGCTCCCCGTAGCCGTCGGTATCGGTATAGGCGTGGTCCAAGGCGGTCACGTTCGTTGCCGGGATCTGCTGGGCATAGTAAACACCGCCAAGCCCCATAAGGATGGCAAAGGCCAGGGTCACGCGCTTGTTGGTGGCTTCGCTGAACCCTTCCGGGTAGAGCGTGGGCAGGCCCATGAGGCGGACGTCGGCCAGCGCGAGGATGCCGGCCGTAGCGAAAAGCACCACGACGATCAGCTCCAGGCGGAAGCCCAGCAGCGTGCTGCCGGCGAGGGTCATGACCATGGAGGCCAAGGTCCACAGGTAGGTGCCGACAAGAGCGGTGCTCAGAGCGCGGATCTCGGGCTCGTCGATGCGCATGACGAGGTAAATCAAGCCGATCAGGCTGAGGATGCCAATGACGGACAAAGAGAGGAAAGGTGCGGGGATTTGGGTGCCCTCTTCCGGCAGGTAATGCTGCGCGGTGGACTCCAGCGGGGCGGCGGCGTGCAGCACCCCGTAGAGGTAAGGGCCCCAGGCAATCGCGGCGATGGCCAGGGAACCGGCCGCGATGGTGACCAGGTGCACGAGGGGTGCCCATGTACGTTCAGCGACGCCGGTGACCAGTGCAATGAGGCTGACGATGGTGAGCGCAACGGCGCCCGTGTAGAGCGTGTAGAAGCAGGCAGAGACTCCCAGGTAGATAGCGATTGCCGCAGTGGAGAACCAGGAAGCCCTGTAGAAAGCGTGCGAACACAGGACGGCCACCGCTGGGACACCCATGGCGATGACGGCGGAATAGGGCTCCTCAGCGCCAATGGTCAGGGTCACCGCCATGGTGGTTAAGGCAATGGCGGTGGCGACTGGCAGCGAACCGCTGAGCCTTTGCCACAGGGGAACTAGGATGCACCCGGCCACGGCCAGGGAGATAAGGCTCCACGGTTGATAAACCTCCCAGCCCGGCATGTTAAGGAGGTTCGCAAGCCGCCCGCCCATCCAGAACCAGCCCAACGGGTAGAAGGTAGGCAGGCCCTCGTAATTCATGTCCGCATAGGAGCTGGCCTCTGCGGCGCGGGTGAGGAACTGGGTGCGGAATACCTGGTCGACCTGGACGCCGTCGAGCCACAGGCGGGAGGCCGAAAGGGGCAAGCCGATACTGGTCAGCGTGAGCAGTGCGGGCGAAATGTAGCACACAGCGGTGGTGAGCCACGTCCGCCAACGGGGGCGCGGCGAAGCGCCGATCACCCACCACGCGCACAGAGCGCCCACCAACAGAACGGTGAGCGCAGTTCCCGCCGTGCTCAACGCACGGGTCACCATCGACGTACTGAACGCCGGGAGGGAGACCGTTTTGAAGGTGAAGAAGCCAATGAGCGTAACAAGGCCGCCACCTAAAGCGGCGGCGGCGATACCCACGAGGCTGGCGCGACGTGAGAGGCGATCGGCCTCATATTCAATGGTGGGAGACGACATGGTGGGAGACTCAGTCATGTAAGTAGTTTCCCACACGCCGTGGACTTAGCGGAACTTTAGAAAGGCAGCTTCCGGAAGATCGCCTGCGGGATGAACTTGAATCCCAAGGACACGTACTCAAACAGCGGGTGCACGAAGATGGACTGCTTGCCATCCAGCACTGCCTTGACGGTGGCCTTAGCCACGTCGGAGACGTTGACGGTCAGGGGAGCTTCGCCGGCTTCCGCCGACATCTTGGTGCGCACCTGGCCCGGGCGAACCACGAGTACCTTGGCGCCGGAGCCGCGCAGGGCTTCACCGAGGTTGATGAAGAAGCCGTCCACACCGGCCTTGGAGGCGCCGTAAACAAAGTTGGAGCGGCGCACGCGCATGCCGGCGACGGAGGAGATCGCCACGATGGTGCCGTGGCCCTGCTGCTGGAACTTCTGGCCGAGTAGGACACCGAGGGAGACCGGTGCGGTGAAGTTAGTCTGGGCCGAGGCAACTGCCTTGGCCTGGTCCTGCCACAGTTCCTCCTGGTCACCGAGGGTGCCGAAGGCAATGATGGCGACGTCGACATCGCCGCGCTCAAAGGCGCGGTTGACGACGTCCCCGTGGCCCTCGAAGTCAGTCGCGTCGAAATCGATGACCTCGACGTCGCCACCGCGGGACTCGATAGTCGCGCGGGCATCCGCGATGCGCGGGGAGTCCGCACGAGCCGCCAGGGTGACCTTGGCCGGGCCGCGCTCGAGGAATTCCTCGACGATGCCGAGGCCGATCTCGGAGGTGCCGCCGAGAAGGAGGATGTGTTGTGCTTGGCCTACTGCATTCAGCATGAGGTGATTCCTTTCTAGTGCAGCTCGAGGCGGCGGGACATATCGGAGGCGAAGACGCCGGTCGGGTCGATGTCGTTGCGAGTCTTGAGCCAGCCTTCGAGGCCCGGGTACATCTTGTGGAAGTTTTCCGCCGAGGTGCGGGACTCCTTGGCCAGGTAGAGGCGGCCACCGAATTCCATGACGCGCTTATCCAGATCATCGAGGAAGGCGCCCAAGCCCGGCTTGATGGGGAAGTCCACGCAGACATTCCAGCCCGGCATCGGGTAGGACAGCGGGGCCTTGTTACCCGGGCCGAAGAGCTTGAAGACGTTGAGCGCGGAGTAGTGACCGGACTTCTGCATATCGCGGATGATGTCCTTGAAGGGCTCGACGGCGTCGGTCGGCACCACGAACTGGTACTGCAGGAAGCCGTTGGAGCCGTAGCCGCGGTTCCACTCGCCGATGAGATCCAGCGGCTGGTAGAACTGCGTGAGGTTCTTGACCTGGTTACGTGCCGGGGCGCCCATGAGGTAGTAGGCCTCACCGATGGCCATGAGGGAAAGCTTGTTCATGGTGAAGTTCGGGAAGATATCCGGAACCGTCATCAGCTGCGGGGCATTGAACTTCAGCGGGTCCTTCGCCAGCTTCGGGGCGAGCTCCTCCAGCTGCTCCAGGGTGGCCAGGGAGCCGCGGGAAATAGTGGAGCGGCCCAGCTTTGGCTCCGGGGAGATGACGTCGAACCATGCGGAGGAGTACGTGTAGTTGTGCTCCGAGCCATCGGAGTGGAAGGCCACGGTCTCATCGAGGTTATCCGTGCGGTCGGTATCCGCGATGAAGTAGGCGGTTTCCGTCTTCGTCATCTTGATCTTGGCGCGCAGGATGATGCCGGTCAGGCCCATGCCGCCGACGGTGGCCCAGAAAAGATCGCCGCTCGGGTCATCCTCAGAGCCTTCCGGGGCTAGGTGCAGTACGCGGCCATCTGCCACGAGCAGCTCCATGGAGGTGACGTGGTCGCCGAAAGAACCGGCGGAGTGGTGGTTCTTGCCGTGGATGTCCGGGCCAATAGCACCGCCGATGGTGACCTGGCGGGTACCCGGCAGAACAGGAACCCACAGGCCGTATGGCAGGGCGGCCTTCATGAGCTGGTCGAGGGTGACACCACCGTCGACGTCGACAATGCCCGACTCCGGATCGATGGAGTGGATCTTGTTGAGCGGTTGCATGTCGATGACCAGGCCACCGGCGTTCTGCGCGGGGTCGCCATAGGAGCGGCCCATACCGCGGGCGATGACGCCGCGGCGCAGGTGGGAAGGCTTATCAGCATTGTCCTCAGCCACCTGGGCGACGGCCGTCTTGATGACGTCGACGTCTGGGGTGGACAAAACGTGGGCGGTTGTCGCCGCCGTGCGGCCCCAACCGTGGAGGGACTTCTCAGTAGTATGCAGTTCCATCTCTTACTCTTTGATTCGATGTGATGGGTCGGTTTTCTACACTACCTAGGCGGTCGTGCCTGTGGCGGGAGTGAAAACGTGAGATTAGGTACAAAAGCCAAGTAAACGGAACGTTTATATTGCCCGAGTCTGTGGTTTTAGTTCGGAATTAGTACAGATCCATGATCTCGCGGATTTCTTCCGGCAGTTCTTCTTGGGAGCTAATCTCTGGACCTTCGTAGGCGCGCAGGATCTCATAGACGCGGCCGCGCGAAGTGGAATCGAGGATGGGAAGTTCCTCGGCGATGAGCCGCGTCATAAAACCATTGAGCGGCAGCGATGTGTGTTCGGTCGCCAGAAAGTGGCCGTGACGCTTGTCGTCCTCGGCGCGCTCATCTTGCGCTGCTCGCTGTGCCGGGGTGAGATGCTCTTTTTTAGAGGAGTACATGCACGGTAGCCTACCGCCCGCCTAAAGTGGGGCGGTATGACCTCTCCCAAGCAAGATAATTATGCGCTGGATGACACCCTCGCCGGACGCATCACCCAAGCCGCGGCCGTGGGCATCATGACCGCATTCCCCGACTGGATTAAGAATAAGACTGCGCTCGTTTTCGCCTATGTGCTGTCCTTCCTCGGGTTCGGCGCGCTGGTGGCCATTACTAATGCCGAGAGCCACGAGGACCGGCCGGAGCCGGAGACTCCCGACGTTCCCGTGTGGGCCATCCCGGTTGCCTTCGGCATTCTGCTGCTGGGCGGATGGATCACCGTAAAGACTGAGCGCAGCGTGGTGCGATTTATTCGTCGCCGCGGGGTGGCAAAACCCTGGACCGTCTGGGGCGGAATCAGTGCTGCCATCGTCTTCATTCTCAGCGAGCTTGAAGCACGTGAGCTCACCGCCCGCAACTAAAAATGCGTATGGTGGGGCACATGAGCTCAAAGGTCACAGATTTGGCGCAGGTCCGCGCCAATCGTGGTGATTCTGCTCGAACCCTGCTGTGCCAGGTATCTAACGTCCGCGCAGATGCGGAGGTTCACCGTCAGATCGGTTTCTCTGATGCGCTCACGTTGGAAGAGCTCCACCATATTCTTGAAATCTGCTTCGGTCTGCCGCACGAGGATTCTCCGTGGCACTTCTTTGAGCACACCGAAGCCCGTGGCCAACGAATCGATCCAAGCCACACTGTGCGCGAGTTTTTGAGCCGCGAGGGCGAGCAGGTTGATTACGCCTGGGGGCTGTGGGATTTCGAGATCGTTGTGGTGGAGACCTACCCGCGCGATAGCGGCACGCCGGAGGCCCTGTGTGTGGGCGGTTCCGGTTCTTTCCAGACACCTTTTGATCTCACCGCCGTGAATGCGGAGCTCACTGGCCAGGAAACCATTGATGAGGTTCTGGATCTTGTGGCTAGTCCCGTTCGCGCGCTGATTGAAAGAACCCGGCTGTGCGATTTTGTTCCGCTCCTCCAAGCGCTGGACCTGAAGCGTGAGGTCAGCATTGAGGCTGAGGTGTTTCGCCAGCTGCGCACCTTGCCGCGTGAGGTGACGAACGAGGGCAAGGATGCTTTCTGGTCCATGGCTCTAGCGCTATCCTGCATGGGCGGGCGCGAATTGACCGATTCCGTAGCGGAGACGTCCATGGCCGCGCTGGGGTGGGTCGACGATGATGGGGAGGAATTGCATGGTTCGGCGATCCGGGAGCTGTGCTCGGCTTCGCTTAAGGTGCTTTCTTCTCTCGGCGCCTATGGTGAAAACGCCGTCGCACCCGTGGACCGCCTGGACATTTACCGCGCCCTTGTCCGCGGGTAGAGTATTTCGCCGTGACTGAACCTACCTCTAGCATGAAGACCCAACTCGTGCGCTTCGTATCCGTCGGTGTTTTCACCGCGGCGATTGATTATGGCCTTACCCTCTTTCTGACGTACCTAGGCCTGCACCGTTCTTTGGCGAAGGCGATTGGCTGGGTCTTCGGCACCATCGCCGCCTATGTGGCGAATGCCCGGTGGACTTTTGGAGCCCAAGTTTCTGGTCGCACCGCCGGCGCGGTGGGCTTGTTGTATCTGTCTACTTTCGCCGTGCAGAATTTCTTGTATTGGGTGCTCAACGCTCCGCTAATCAGCCTGGGCTTCGACGGCGCGCTGAAGGACACCATCGCCTTCGTCATTGCACAGGGCGTGGCCACGGTGACCAACTTCGCCATTCAGCGCGCCTTCATCTTCAAAGGAAAGTAACCATGCCCGGTCGCGCCGAACGCCTCTCACGGTCAAATTCCCTGCAGGCGCAGGGCACGAAGTTCGCGATCACGGGAGCTATTGCCGCGCTTATCGACGTCTCCCTGACCTGGCTCTTTCAAATTGGCTTAGGGGTATTCGGCGATGTGGCCTCGCGGACCGTTGGCTTTTCCGCCGGTACCTTCGTGGCCTACCTGCTGAATCGGCGGTGGACCTTCAACGCGCGGGCATCGAAGCGCCGCTTTGCTGCCGTGTTTGCCACCTACGCCATGACCTATGCGATCAACATTGTGCTGTATCGCTGGGCCTTCCCCTTCTTTGACCACACGCTGGATTGGCCTTCGTCCTGGGCGTTGGCGGTGGCTTTCGTGATTGCCCAGGGCACGGCAACGCTGATTAACTTCTTTGTGCAGCGGTGGGTGATTTTCCGCAGCACGCGCAAGTCCTTTGAGTTTTAGGGCCGGCGGAAGTCTTCTTTGCGGCCGCGGTTGTGCAGGCGCAGCCATTCCATGAATCCCTTCACGTCATGTTGCTGCACGATGAAGAACCAGCCGAAACGTGCGAATTCCTGCGGCAGGAGCTTGCGCATGCCGCGTTGCCATAGAAGATAGCCGCGGTTGCGGTAGGTGAAGAAGCGCTTGAACTCGCCCTTCGGGTATTGCGTGTGCATTTTGCCGCCGAGGATGGGCTTGAACTCATCGGAGCCATCTGGGTGCAGGTAGCTGGTGGTCAGCGCGGTGCCGAAGTTTAGGCCCGAGTTGACTAGACGGCGGTGGTATTCCACTTCATCGCCGCGGATGAACAGGCGGTAGTCCGGTACGCCGATGATCTCCATGGCTTCGGCGGAGATAAGCGCCCCGTTGAAGAGGGAGGCGATGCCGGGGAGGAAATCCCCTTCCAGCTCGCTCATGTAGCGCCGCCACACCAAGCCCTGGCGCAGCGGGAAAGCCAGCTTGGCGGGCTCATTGATATTGCACACGGCGGGGGATACTTCGTGGAGTGCGTTGTTTTCCGCAACTCGGTACAGCTCCTCTAGTACGTGGTGGTCAGCGGGGCGGCCGTCATCGTCAGCACACCACACCGCATCCGCGCCGAGGGCCAGCGCCGTCAGGAAGCCCAACGCGAAGCCTCCCGCACCGCCCAGGTTGGTTTCGGAAGGCACGTAGACGGCGCGCTCACCAGCTAGTTCGTGGAGGAGATCCTCTACTGCTGCTTCCGCACCGTTATCCACCACGATCACCCACTGCACTGGGTGTGTCTGGTTCACCACCTGCTCAAGGGAGGCGCGCAGCAGCTCCACGCGCTGGTGGGTGACGATCACAGCGGCCGTCGTTCCGGCCTGGGACAGAGTGGCAGTCATGGGTTCTATTGTGCCACTCGCATGTGGCGCTCAGGTGCGTGACATGGAGGTGACCAAGGTTTAGGCGTTGAAGCCCGGAACCTTGATGAGGCCGGAGTTCACAGCATTGACCACACCAGCAATGAGGCCGAGCACAATTGCGGCGATGGAGGTGCCAACGAGGATCTCGGCGGTGGTGCCCACCGGGTATTCCTTGGCGGAGCCGGCAGTCTCAAGGCCCTCCTTGATTTCCTCAGGGGTGCTGCTGCCCTTGCTGCTGATAGCTTCAGCGCCCTTTTCAATGCCGTAATTCACGGAGGAGGCGTAGCCATCGCCGCCGACGGCTTCCTTGAGTCCTTGCTTCAGAATGTAGCCAAAGACCTCGCCCTCGGAGACCTCAGAAGATCCCTTCTCAGCAGCAGTTGCCGGGGCAATGGACAGGGACAATGCAGTAGCGGCAGCAACGGCAGCAGCAGTGAAACGCTTCATGGAGGTACTCCTTGAGAGAAAAGTAGTTATGAGGAAGTAAAGGAAGGGATTGTGTAAACGTTCGTGATATGGAAAAGCTCCAGCCCACAAAGGACTGGAGCTAGAAATTCAAAGCTAAAAGCTTGATGCGTTCAGATTAGAACGGAAGGGAAACGCCCGGGATGAGGCCGTTCTGAACTGCGGTGTAAGCAGCGCCGAGGACGGCTACTGCAACACCGGTTCACCAAAGAATGTCGAAGGTGGTGCCAACGGTCCAGCCGTTTGCCGCGTCGGCCTTAAAGGAGCTGAAAAGGGGAGTGCGGCTCTGGTCGTCCTCGCGGTTTTCAAGAATATTCTCTACGGAGGAGGTCATGCCGTCTTGACCGGCTGCCTCTTTCAGGATGCCTCCGATGACGTAACCAGTGGTGTATGCGTCGTTGGAAGAGCCGTTCTTAGCATTCGGGTCACCGGCAGCAGAGGCAACACCAGTGGACAGGGACAGTGCGGTAGCGGCGGCAACAACGCCAGCAGCGAAACGCTTCATGATAGGGCTCCTTAGAGTTAAGAGAGAACGGTGCCTGTGATTCAGGCTCGCGAAAATTTTGAGTTGAGAGGACCTAAGAAAAAGAATAAATCGTAAAAATATCTATCGCGCTGCACCCATACAGGGGTATGCATTCTTCCAGCGCATGGGCTTAAAAGAGGTGTTTTGGTTTAGTGCTAGGTGCTTTCAACTGAAAAGCAATCGTGGTCTATGCCGGTGCATTATCGCAGGCTATTTTAAGGACGCTGCACACAGTACAGTGATCTCATGACCGAGAGAAGCGTTGAAGAAATGTGGGCTCCTTTTAGGGTTTCCATCCATGTGGGTGACCTGACCCTGCGGGTGCTGCGTGACAGTGACATCGCCGCGATTCATGGAGTCACCGCCGCTGAGATTTTTGGTGAGCCGCTTCCGGAGTACACGTTCCCGTGGTTGAAGCAGAAGCCTGATCCGAGTTTTCGGTGGGCGCATCGTGCGCAGATGTCTCCGGAAGAATGGTCGCTGGACTTCGGTGTGCACCTTGGCGGTGAAGTCATTGGTTCGGTGGATCTGCGGGCGCAGAATTTTCCCGATAACCATGAGGTCGTAACCGGATCGTGGCTCTACCACCGTCTTCAGGGCCGCGGGATAGGTACGCAGGTCCGCCACGCCGCTGCGGTCTTTTGTTTTAATTACCTGGGGGCTCATCGGTTGCGCTCTGAGTGGGAGCCGGGCAATGAGGCTTCCCAGGCTGTATCACGCAAGCTTGGCTTCGCCATCGAAGGCAACAAGGCCGTGCTGCGCAAAGAGGATTACCAGCCGGGGCCGGAAGTGACTGTGGCTGGGATGAGTGAAGAGCTGCGCGAAATGCTTGGGTATTAGCTCTAAACGTTCTCCTCGTTGTCGAAGCGCTTGCGCAAGTCCCGCACGTACTGGCCCACCTCAGGGCCTTCGTATTCGCCGACGACCTCGGAGACCTCGCCCACAGAGCGAATCTGGCCATGGTCGATCCACAGGGCGGTATCGCACAGCTGCGCCAGGAAGTCATTGGAGTGGGAGGCAAAGACCAGGATGCCGGAGCGCTTCACCAGGTCCTGGAGGCGGACGCGGGCCTTGGCCATGAAGGCGGCGTCGACGGCGCCGATGCCTTCGTCGAGAAGCAGGATCTCCGGCTCAATGGAGGTCACAACGCCCAGCGCTAGGCGCACGCGCATACCGGTGGAGTAGGTGCGCAGCGGCATGGAGAGGTAATCACCCAGCTCAGAGAATTCCGCGATCTCATCCATCTTGGCCTTCATCTGCTTGATGGTCTGACCTAGGAAGAGGCCGCGGATGATGATGTTGTCGTAGCCGGAAACCTCTGGGTCCATACCTACGCCGAGGTCGAAGACTGGGGCAACTCGCCCGCGGACGTCGGCAGCACCGCGCGTAGGTTCGTAGATGCCGGAGAGCAAACGCAGCAGAGTGGTTTTGCCCGCGCCGTTGTGGCCGACGAGGCCGACGCGGTCGCCCTCACGCAGGTGGAGGTTGATGTCTTTGAGCGCTTCCACCATGACCACGTTCTGGTCATTCTTGCCAATGGAGCCACCGGCCGTGGAGAGCATCGCCTTCTTGAGGGAGCGGGACTTGGCATCAAAGATGGGAAAGTCCACGCAAGCGTTATACGTATCAATGGAAACCATGGACGATCCTTTCTAGACCCAGTAGGAGACGCGGAAGCGCCACTGGCGCATGGCCAGGCCGGCGATGAGTAGGCCGGCGACGGTGCAGCCGATGACGATGAGCCAGTGGTAGCCGGCGACGGGCTCGCCGATCATGGGGGCGCGGATGATCTCCATGTAGTGATACAGCGGGTTGATCTCAGCGATGCGCGCGCGGCTAGCCACAGCGCCTCCCTGATCCTTCAGGGTGTTGGTCATCCACACGATAGGCGTGACGTAGAAGAGCAGCTGGGTTAGAGCCTCCAGCAGCGGGGCAACGTCACGGAAGCGCGTGGCGATGATGCCGAAGAACATGGCGACCCACACGCCGTTGACGAGGAAGAGTCCTAGCGCCGGGATGAACAGGAAGAACTCCCAGCCCAGGTGGCGCGGGAAGATAAGAATGAGCAACAGCCAGATGATGAGGTTGTGGCCCAAAAAGAGGGTTTGCCGCCAGACAAGCCGGTAGATATGCACCGACAGTGGTGCGGGCAGCTGTTTGATCAAGCCCTCGTTATCGATGAAGACCGTCGAGCCTTCCTTAATGGCGCCCGAAATGAAGTTCCACATAATCAGGCCCACGGTCACGTGGGGTAGGAATTCCGCCACGGGGATCTGGAAGAGCATGGAATACAGCAGGCCCAGGGCCGCAGCCATCACGCCGGTTGCGATGGTGATCCAGAACGGACCCAGCACCGAGCGGCGGTAGCGCTGCTTGATGTCTTGGATGCCCAGCTTGAACCACAGCTCGCGCTGGCGAGCGCCTTGCAACAGATCGGCGAAGGCCGCCGACATGGTCATGGAACGCGAGGCCGGCTCCTCGCCGGGTGCAGGCGCGGAGGTCATGCGGGCGACGTCGTCACGCAGGTTTTTCTTGTCTTGCACGTCCTTCACCCTAGCGCGCACGTCCGGCAAACACCTACACACACGCCCGTAACCTGGGAAAACACGTGCGAGCTGGGGAAATCGAGGGTTAGGAAAGATTTACGTGGGGCGTATAGAGTAGGGAGCGTTCATCCGCATCGGGAGGAAGGGTTGAAGCATGACGGAACAGTATGACGTCGCCAGCGTGCGAGGTCTTTACACTGGTCTGTCCGATGGTTGGACCTACCTGAACGCGCATGCCGCGCCGCAGATTGCGGAACGTGTGGCCTCTGGCGTGGCCCGTTCTTTCCGCATGTCCGCCACGGTGAAGCCGCTGGAGGACGCCGTGGGCGCGCACTCGGCGCATCACGACCCAGGGGAGCTCCACGCGGCGGACATGTATGCCTCCGCGCGCCGGGCGGTGGCGGATCTCACGGGGGCGACAGCGGAGCGGGTCATCCTGGGCCCGTCGCTGCCGGTGCTGTACCAGGCTTTGGGCGCTGCACTGCGCCCGCTGCTGCGCCGGCAGTCTTCGGTGGTGCTCTCCCGTTTTGATTCTCCGGAGTTTACGAGCGCGTTCGCACAGCTGGGTACTGATATTCGGTGGGCACAGCCGGACTTAGGAACTGGCGAGCTGCCGGCATTCCAATACGCTGATCTGGTTGATGGCTCGACGCGTTTTGTCGCCTTTTCTGGCGCCCACGAGCTGCTGGGCACGGTCACGCCGGCCTCGGAGATTATTGATTCGGTCCATGAGCGTTCGCGCGCCTGGGTGCTTGTCGACGTCTCATCGATCGCCCCCTACCGTCTCCTCGACTTTGATGCGATTGGGGCGGACATTCTCGGCGTGGATGTGGGAGCGCTGGGTGGCCCGCAGATGGCGGCGCTGGTCTTCCGCGATACCGCGATGTTCCGCCGCCTCGATGAGATTGTCGTTGGCCCGGTTTCCGCAGGCTTGGCGGGTGGTGTTGGTCCCCTAGTGGATCATCTAGCAGAACTCGCCGGCGGGGAGCGGGGTTCGCGCCGCGTGCGCCTGACGCGTTCGATGCAAGCTCTCTCCGGTTATATGGAGGAACTCACCGGGGATCTCTACAGCTTGTTGGGTACGCTGCCGGCCGTCCACATCCTTGGCGTGACGGGTGAGGCGGCTGCCGACGCCTCCGATGACCGCCTCCCACGCCTCACCTTTGCCGTGCGTGATGTGCCTGCGGACGTGATCCACCGCCGCCTCTTCGATAATGGTTTGGTGACTACCATCGCCCCGCACACCCCGCTGCTCACGGAGATGGGCGTGGAAGAGGTTGGCGGTGCCGTTACGGTCTCGCTGAGCCCGTTCAGCACTTACCACGACGTCGAGCACCTCACTCGCGTGGTTGCGTCGTTGGCTTAGACCTCGAGGACAAGCTTGCCCGTGACCTTGCCGGAGTCGAGGGCTTGGTGGGCTTCGGCAGCGCGAGCAAGCGCGTAGGTGGCGTGCAGGTGGTGCTTGACGCTGCCGTCCTCCAGCCAAGGCCAGACATTCTTGACGGTGTCGGCGACGATGGCGGCCTTGCCCTCCAGCGAGCGGGAGCGCAACGTGGTGCCCTGCAGGGTCAGGCGCTTATTGAGGAGGACACCCATGTTGAGCTCGGCCTTTGTTCCGCCCTGCATGCCGATGGTGACCATGTGGCCGCCCTTAGCTAGCGCGATGAGGTTCTTCTTGAGGTACTTCGCCCCCATGATGTCGAGGATGACATCGCACTGGTTCTTCAGTTCCTCGGCGAAGTCCTGCTCGTTGTAGTTGATGAGGATATCCGCGCCGAGCTCCTTGCAGGTGGCGAGCTTTTCTGCGGATCCTGCCGTCACGGCGACGGTGGCGCCGAGTTGCTTCGCCACCTGAATAGCGAAGGTGCCGATACCGCCCGCGCCGCCGTGGATGAGGATGGTTTGGCCCTTATCTAGTTCTGCCTCCATCGCGATATTGGACCACACGGTGCAGGCCACCTCGATGACGGAAGCGGCCTCGGCAAAGGAATAGCCGCTGGGGATGGGTAGCAGCTGGCCCTTGGGTACGGCCACGTACTCGGCGTAGCCGCCGCCGGCCAGCAGTGCGCCGACTTTGGATCCAACCTCGATGTCGGTGTCGCCTGCGTCGACGACTTCGCCTGCGACTTCGAGACCAATAATCTCCGAAGCGCCCGGCGGCGGTGGGTAGTGCCCGCGGGCCTGGAGCAGGTCGGCGCGGTTTACGCCGGCGGCTTTGACCTTAACGAGGACTTCGCCGTCTTGGAGTTGTGGTTTATTGGTTTCCCCCAACTCCAGCGAGTGTGGGTCTTCCAGGTTGGTCTGAATGATGGCTTTCATGCCACACCACCGTACTTAAATCCAATCATCCTCGACGAGAAACGCGTTGACCGCGATGGCTGCGGCGTTGGCCTCGCCCATCGCCACTGCCACCTGCGCTGGCGGGTTAACCACGTTGCCCACGGCCCAGACGCGCGGGTGGCTGGTGGCACCGGCTGGGCCCACCTTGATGAGGCTTCCGCCCATCGCAGGTGGCGGACTGTGGCGCTCAAGGTTGAGGTCAGTGAGGAACTCATCGTGCGGGTGAGGGACAGGCATGTAGAACAGCGCATCGACGGCATGGGGTGTGCTCCCAACCAGAACCTTTCCATCTTGGAAGGCGGTGACGGGGCCGTCGACAAGCGCAAGGCCCCGCCGAGTCAGGTCCGCGCGCTGTTCCTCGGTAAGCTCCATGCCGTTGGTGAAGAAGGTGATGTCCTTGGACCACTGGCGCAGGAGTGCCGCATGGTGCAGGGAGAACTCGCCGATGCAGAGCACGCCGAGCTTCTTGTCCGCCACCTCGAACCCGTGGCAATAAGGGCAGTGGAGGACTGTATTTCCCCAGTTTTCTTCGAGGCCCGGGATGTCAGGATGCACATCGTCCACGCCGCTGGCGACGATGATGGAGCGGGCCGCGACGGTCTCCCCGTTGCTCAACGTGGCGGTGAGGGTGCGGTCATTATCGGTAACGGAATCTACGGTGGCGTTCGCGATTGTTACGCCGTAGCTGCGCAGCTGCTTTTTGCCGCGCTCCTGGAACTCAAGGGGTGGCGTGCCCTCGAGGGCGATGACACCGTGGATTTCGTGGGCGAAGCGGTTGCGGGGAGTGGAGGAATCAACAACGAGGATACTGCGGCGGGCGCGGACCATGACCAGGGCTGCCTGAAGGCCGGCCGCGCCACCGCCGATGATGAGGGTATCTACTGTCTGCATGGGCCCGAGTAAACCAGAGCAAGGTGCGTGCGGCAATGGTTTTCAGTAGGTTGTGGCAGGCGCTTTGTGCAACGTGATGAGGCGAATTCTTCTCCCGTGGCGGAGTCTAGTACTCTGAACGTGTTGCGCGCGGTGCATGCTGACGCGTGACGAGGAGGCGTGGCAGAGCGGCCGAATGCACTGGTCTTGAAAACCAGCGTGGGGAAACTCACCGCGGGTTCAAATCCCGCCGCCTCCGCCAATTGTTTTGGGGGTCATTTGTTCAGGCTCTGCTTCTTGTCCTGCGCGGCTGTAACGAAGCTCAGAACGCATCCTGCCAGTAGGAATCCGCTAATTTGCAGGTGGGTGGCCCAGTTTCCTCCGCCGCCAGCGACGGCGAGAAAAATCGAAAATGCAACTGCAGCTACGCAGTGGATGGTCAACCGGCTATGTGCGCTTAGACGTCGTTGTGGCCAGGCTTTCCCGATGGCCCAGCTCACTGCTGTGAGAATGGCGTAAAAGACGATTCCCGCTAAGGCTCCTGGAACAAGGTAGAGCATGGATTCATCTCCTCTCGGGGGGAATAATGGTTGTGGTAAGGAAGGCGGTTTCGTGATGTCAGAGGATAACTATTCGGCGTGGGTAGAGACTGATTATCTTTTCGGCTCCCCAGTCAATGCTCGCCGGCTATTGGAGTCTTACGAGCAAGTGCTGGACGGAAAGGCTAAGGAGCACGACATCGATCTAGATGTCTAAGAACTATCTTCCGATCGAAGTGGAGTATTCACCTTCTAGCAGGGTGGAACCGGTTTTGTTTATCTGAGAGGAATTTTGCCTATTTCCGGTAAACATCTCGTCGGTGAGCAACGCGTAGCACGAGCACCACGAGCTTTCCGTCTAAGATCTCGTAAACCACGCGATAGTGTCCGACTCGAATTCTATACAGGTCGTCCGAGGCTTTTAGCTTCTTTACTCCATCCGGGCGAGGGGTAACGGCCAAGTCTTCGATTGCAGCAAGTAGTCGCCTCTGTGTCGGCCTGTCGAGCTTGCGTAGCTCCTTGGCTGCGGATGCCTTATAGGTGATGTGATAAGTGGAGTCAGCCATAGAAGGCGATTAGGTGAGTCCGAGTTCTTTTTTGAGGTCTTCGTGTGAAATCTCTACGGCTTCTCCTCGGGCAATCTCTGCGGTCTGAACATCCTCACGATCCTCCAGTGCTTCGACTGCGCGGGCGAAAAATGAAGGAGAGACGACAAAAGCGCGAACACGGCTTCCACGACTAGTGATGGCGACGGGCGTGTGCTGTGCCTCGTCAAGAATTTGGCTTTGGGATTGGCGGAATTGACTGGATGCCACTGACATTGTTTTCATACGACGAATGTACATCTTGTACATTTTGGAGGGCAAGGGCTGCGGATGTCGGGTTGCTGTTTATCCGATCCGCCCCGCTAGGATGCGAGGCAGCGACTCTGCTGCGGTGGCGGTGACCACGACGTCGGCAAGCGGCGAGAGGTCCGTGGGCTGTGGGGTGACTTCCACGATGGGGATGCCGCGCGCATGGGCAATCTGTGGCAGGCCGGCGGCGGGGTAGACCACGCCGGAGGTACCCACGATGAGCAACGCGTCTGCGGTGGACATGCGGCGCTCGGCCTCGGCCCATTCGTCGTCGGGCAGGGCCTCGCCGAACCACACCACGCCCGGGCGCACGAGCCCGCCGCACACGGGGCATTCGGGTGGGGTGATGCTCTCGACCGGTTCGCTCGGCAGTGCAATGTCCTCGTCATACGGCGTATCGCAGTCGGTGCAGCGGAATGCGAACAAGGAGCCATGCAGGTGAACCACGTCTTGGCTTCCGGCGCGCTCGTGCAGGTTATCGATGTTTTGCGTGGTCACCGTCATGCCGCGTGCGGCAGCAATTGCGCGGTGCCCGGCGTTGGGCGCGGCCCGCTGCGCCAGCTGGGCGCGCCACAGGTACCAGGCGAACATGGGCTTAGGATCATTGCGCCATGCGCTTATCGACGCCATCGCCACCGGATCCACGTTCTCCCAAATGCCCGTCTGCGCATCGCGGTACGTGGCGATGCTGCTATCCGCGCTCATGCCCGCGCCGGTGAACACCTCGACGTGGGTGGCATCAGAAAGAATCGAGTGTGCGCGCTCAAACAGGTGCTCCATATGCCTAGAGTACGGCGATGAGCACGCAGAATGCTATGGATGCAGTGAGGGCGATGCCCATGCGCCACAGGTAGCGCCGGCCCGGTTCGTGCGCGGTGTTGATCTGCAGCTTCGATGGATTCGTGGGGAAGACTGCCATGCACATGGGGTCTGTGGGCTCGTTGTAGACGCCCATGCCACCGGCAAAACGAAGTGCTTCGTTGCGAACCTTTTCATCATCGTCGGTTGGTATGGCTTTCACAGCCTTCGCAGATGTCAGCGTTAACCGGACGCCCTGAATCATGATGAACACGGTGAAGGCTATCCACGCGGCCACGAGGAGAAAGCCCGAGAAGGGGATATCCGGAATGACGGTGCAGACCGCAGTGAGGCACACGCAGGCCGTCATGGTGAGGACTGTCTGGGCAATGAACGTGGAGGTCTTTCCAGTGAGCAGCTCCGCGCGCTGTGCCGTGGCCTCGGAGAACGGAAGAGTTGACTCTGCCGGAACATCCATTGTTTTTCGAGCCAGCGAGATCGGCGGCACGCACAGCGGCAGCGCAATGGCGAACACAACGCCGATCCACACCAGGACCGTTGCGTTGAGGAAAGATTTGGGCTCGAAGCGGTCCGGGTTGCCCGAGCCATCGAAGTGGACCGGGATGGGATCAGGCACCGAATCCCAGCGCAGCAGCATGTACACCAGCGTGAGAGCACACACCACAGCGGTAGCGACGTAATACTGGCGGCTTCTCATGGCAGTGAGTTTACAAGGCGACCGGCCGAGGACCTCTGCGAAAGGCGTCTGGCAAAAGGCATCTGTCAAAAGGCATCTTTGGGATTAAAACGCCATTTGCGCGGGGGTAAAAGGCGTTTTTGGCTCTGAAAACGCCTTCTGGTTGATGCCTTTTACAAGATGCCATGTGAGCAGAGGAGACTGAGCAAGAGTGCGGGCTATGTGTCGTTGTGCTCTTGCCAGGCGTCGATGCCGCCGCGCAGCGAGTAGACGCTGCTGAAGCCGTGGGCGCGGAATGGATCTTCATTGGAGATGTGCTTAAAGGGCGACCGGCTGATTCTTTCCACGCTACGTGGTCTGGGTGAGCAGGTAGAGTCGAGCCCAAGCTGACCAAGAACCGGAAAGGACAGTAGCCGGCAATGGAACCTTATGTTGGAATTGTCGTGATGGAGCTTGCTAAAAAGTCCAGTTCATCTGCCCAAAGCTTCTTCCGCGAGGACTTTTATATTGTGTATGCGGAGTCGGAAGAGAAGGCTCGAGAGCGCGTTGAAGCGATGGCGAACGAGCAGGCCGATGGTGAGGACGTGAAGGTACGGCATATCGTGGATGTCGCGCCAGCCCTCTATGGTTATGTAGACCGCGATTGTGATCTCTACTCGCGGCACTTTGCGAACCTAGAGGACTACGAGCGTTTCGAGATGAAGCTCGGCGGAACCGACCCGTTGGCTGATTAATCGTAGACTTCGCGAAGAAACCTGCTGACTCTCTTCTGCATTGGCCTGGCTAGCTTTCGGAAGGCTTTCGCACCGCGCGGCGTGAAGTTAATTCTCCACGCTACGTTCGGCCTCTAGGTCATCGAGAGAAATGGTCTCTAGCTCGCCTCGGCGTCGGCTTCGGCCGAGAGTTCGGAGATGTGCTCTTGCCAGGCGTCGATGCCGCCGCGCAGCGAGTAGACGTTTCTGAAGCCGCGGGCGCGCAGGGCCTCGACGGCCTGGGCGGAGCGCAGGCCGCTGGCGCAGTAGAGGACGGCAAGGTCGGCGGGGTCTAGGGTCGGGTTGTGGCCGGCGAGGATCTCATCGAGCGGGAGGTGCTGCGAGCCGGGGATGAGGGAGGCGGCGCGCTCGGGGGAGGTGCGGACGTCGATAAGCGTGGCGTCCTCTGGGATCTCGCGGATGTCCGTGGGGTTGTCGGGGCGCGCCGGGGTGGCGCCGTTCGCGCGCACGGGGATGTATTCCCAGGTCCCGGCGAGGGAATCGTAGTAGCCCAGCGTGCCGATGAGCGGGGTGCCGATGCCCGTGAGGAGCTTGAGCGCTTCGACAGCCAGGGCGGAGCCGGCCACGCCGACGACCGGTCCCAGCACGCCGGCCTGCGAACAGGAGGGCACCTGCGGATCGGTGGGGAAGAGGTCCTCGTAGACCGGGCCGTGGCCGGAGTGGAAGACGGTGAGCTGCGCGTCGTATCCCAGAAGCGAGGCCCACACGTGCGGAATGTCCAGCTCATGGGCGGACCAGGAGGCAAGGTGGCGGGAGTAGAAGTTATCGGTGCCGTCGATGATGAGGTCAGCGCCGCGCAGCTGGTCGAGGGCGGTATCGGGTGTCAGGCGTGAGAACTGCTCGACGGTGCACTCCGGGTTGAGGGCACTCAAAGCCGCAGCGGCGGATTCGGTTTTGGGCTGGCCCACGGTTGCTGTGCTGTGGATGACTTGGCGGTGCAGGTTTGAGAGGGAGACGGTGTCGTCGTCGAAAAGCAGGATGCGCCCCACGCCAGCGCCTGCCAGGTAGAGCAGGGCAGGCGAGCCCAGGCCACCGGCGCCGATGACTGCGACGGTGGAGGCGCGAAGTCGTTCCTGTGTGGAGGTTCCCCACAGGGTTTCCTGGCGTGCATAACGTGAGCTCATTCCAGGCCTACCCACGTGGTGGTGTCATCGGTATGCAGCTGTTCTTTCCAGATGGGGACTTCCGCCTTGACGCGGTCGGCGCAGGTCGACGCCGCTTCGAAGGCGTCCTTGCGGTGCGCGGAGGCGGCGGCGACGATGAAGGCGGATTCGCCGATTTCTAGTGCTCCAGTCCGGTGCGCGCACCACAGGCGGACGGCGGGGAAAGCGGCGGCGACCTCGCCGGCGACACGCTCGATTTCCTGCTGGGCTGAGGGGTGCGCGGTGTAGGTCAGGAGCTTAACGCCCCGGCCGGAATCGTGGTTGCGCACGATGCCGTCGAATAAAACGACGGCACCCGTTTCCGCGGTGGCGATGTCGGGGGCCGTGATGGGCTCAGCACTGATGTGCGCGCCGAGTAGGCCGAAGTTAGTGCTCATTGATGCCTTCCAGCTGGTTGATGATGTGGTGAAGAACTGGTTCGAGGACCGCGCAGCCGTCCTTGGCCGCACCCGTAGAGCCGGGGAGGGCCATGGCGAAAGTCCGACCAGAAACGCCCGCAACGGTACGCGAGAGTGCCGCGGTGGGGATGGCCGCCGAGTGCGCATAGAAGGCGTGGGCCAGGCCGGGCAGTTCGCGGTCAAGATGTGGGGTGAGTGCTTCGACGGTGCGGTCATCCGGCGTGATGCCGGTGCCGCCGGAGGTGAGGATGACGGAGGGTGCATCGGCGAAGGCAGTGGCGAGGGCTGAGTCGATATCGGCGTCCGCGACGACGAGGGGCTGCGGGGTATCGAAACCTTGCTCACGAAGGAAGTTCACCAGGATGGGTCCGGAGCGGTCCTCGTACTCACCGGCGGCGGCGCGGGTCGAGGCAACAATAACGAGTGCGCGGCGGGTCATGAGAGTGGGAATACCCCCACGAGGTCGCCGGCTGAAAGCTGCGTATTAGCCGGGATACGGATGAGGGCAGTAGCACCGATGGCCTGGGACATCAGGTGGGAGCTGGTGCCGCCGAGGAAGGAGGCTTGGGTGATGCCATCGGAAATGTTGAGGATTCCACGGCGGAACTGTTCGCGGTTGTTGAGGCCTTCGGCGGGCTCAGTAAGGTGTGCTCTAAATGGAGCGGGAGCGTGGCCGATAACGGGCGCTAAGTAGAGGCGGAAACTCACCAGCGTGGAGATGGGGTTGCCGGGGAAGCAGACAACGGGCACCTCGCCTAAACGTGATAGGCCCTGCGGGCCGCCGGGCTGCTGCGCCACGTGGCCGAACCAGCCGTCCTTTTCGAAGATTTGGCGGATGACCTCGAACTTTCCGTGGGAGATGCCGCCGGAGGTGACGATGACATCGGGGCGGTGGGTGATGACCGCTTCGGCGAGGTCCGCGCGCAGGGCAGAAGGATCGTCATTCGTGCGCACGAAGCCGGCCACGTCGATGCCATACTGCGCAGCCAAGGCCGCGAGCATCGGTGCATTGGAATCGGGGATGGTGGCCTCGCCCGTGCCACCGATTTCCGCGCCGCCGGTGCAGATGAGGATGCGGGCGGGCGCGTATGTGAGGACCTCGGCCAGGCCCTGGGAGGCGAGGGTGGCGATGGAGGGGGCGTCGAGAAGCGCGTGCTCGTTGATGAGGGTCGTGCCGGCCTGGACATCGGAGCCGGCACGGCGGATGAACTGCTCGGGGGCTGCCGGCACGGTGACCGTGGCGCCCTCTTCCGGGAAGTGCGGGGGTTCGCAGTGTTCGACGGGGACGATGGTGGCAGTGCCCTCGGGGATTTTCGCGCCGGTCATGATGGGGAGGGCGGTGCCGTGCTCGAGCGAGCCCGGAGGATCACCCGCCGCGATGGTGCGGCCGACGGTGAAGGCGCCGCCGTCACATGTGGAAAGCGCATAGCCGTCCATCTGCGAATTATCGAAAGGTGGAAGGTTGTGTTCCGCGCGGTACGTGGCGGCGGAGCGGCGGCCGAAGGCGCTGGTCAGGGGAGTGGAGACCACCCGGGGCTGCGGAAGGGCCGCGCGAACGGCGGCGAGGTGTTCCTCATAGGTGCGCATCGGGTTCCTTCCTGTCACAGAGGCTGGCATAGTGGCAACCATGGTTGACATACACTACTTTGCCGCAGCCCGCGCTGCTGCGGGGCGCGCGCAAGACACGGCGCAGGCGGCGACCTTGGGGGAGCTGTTGGACGTGTTGCGTGCTCGGCATACTGGCAGCACCGAGGCCGGCATGAGCTTTGCGGAGGTGCTGGAGCGCTGCACCTTCCTGGTGGATGGCGCGAGCGCTACCGAGGACGCCGTGCTTGCCGACGCCTCCCGAGTCGACGTTCTCCCGCCTTTTGCTGGGGGTTAGTTGCGGACCCGCAGCGGGCTGGTGAAGAAGTTCACCACGCTGGAAACAATGGCGAGGACAACCGCGCCGATGATGGCGGCACCCCAGCCGTCGATGACGAGTGAGTCCATCAGCGCGCTGACGAGGAGCAGGACCGCGCCGTTGATGACGAGCGCGAAGAGGCCCAGTGTTAGGCAGGTCAGCGGTGCGCCGAGGAAGCGGAGCACCGGGGTGACGACCTCGTTGACGATGATGAAGACCGCCGCGATGAGCAGGAAATTCTGGGTGGTCGCAGGGACAATGTCGATTCCGGGGACAATCGCCACCACGGCCCAGAAGGCCACCGCGACGGCAATGACGTTGAGTGCAAAATTGATAAATGTCTTCACAACTGCACTCTAACGCGGAAACTAGCCCTCTGCACCGAAGGCCGCGTCCCAGGCCTTGAGCAGCGTCTCGGTCTCCTCCGCCGTAGTGACGGTGACGCGCACGCCCTCGGGGAAGGCGCGGACGAGGACGTCATTCTCCGCGAGCTGTGCGGCGACCTCCTGCGGGGAGCCCAGCTTCGCAATGCTGTCGGCGGCGAACCAGATGTGGTTGGCCTGGGACTCCGGAACGCCAAAGTCCGCGAAGTGCTCCACCAGGCGGTCGCGCTGCTTAACGGTCTCGTCGGTGCGCTCGCGCAACTCCTTCTGGGCGGCCAGCGAGGCCACAGCGCCAGCTTGTGCCACCGAGTTCACGGAGAAGGGGATGGATACCTTGCTTAAGGCCTCGATGATCTCGGCGTTGCCGAAGGCATAGCCCAAGCGGATGCCGGCCAGGCCATAGGCCTTGGAGAAGGTGCGCAGGCCAATGACATTGTCGTGGGTGTGGACATAGTCGGTGGCCAGCGGGACGGCGTCGTTGCGGTTGTACTCGATGTAGGCCTCATCGAGCGCCACGATGACGTCCTTCGGGACCTTGGCCAGGAAGGCGTCGAGCTCCTCCTTGGTGATGATGGAGCCCGTGGGGTTATTCGGGTTGCACACGAAGATCAGGCGGGTCTTATCCGTGATGGCAGCCGCCATGGCCTCCAAGTCGACGCGGTGATCCGCCGTGAGCGGGACTTTGACCGGGGTAGCACCCACGACCTGCGCGAAGATGGGATAAGCCTCGAAGGAGCGCCAGGGGAAGACAATCTCATCACCGGGCACCGAGGTGATCTGCACCAGCTGCTGGCATATCGCGGAGGAACCCGCGCCGCAGGTGACCTGCTCCGGGGTGACGCCAAGGTTTTCGGCGAGCGCCTTGCGGATTTCCACCGCGCCCATATCCGGGTAGCGGTTGACGTGTGCGGCTGCAGTTTCCATGGCCTTGAGCGCGCCGGGCAGCGGCTCCTGAGTTGCCTCATTGGAGGAGAGCTTCAAGGCGTGCTCGGCGTTCTTTCCGGGAACGTAGGCGGGCAGGGAGGAAAGGTCTGGTCGAATCATGGTCTCCACCTTAGGCGTTGCGCGGGCCGCGGGGCCCGAAGTCGAAGTCAGCGGTTTGCGGGCCGAAGGCCTGAAGGCCCTTCGGCGCGTCGAAAGCATCAAGGCGCACCTCGAGGAAGGCGCCGCGCTCTGGGTGGGCAGCGATGTCGTCTAGGGCCTTGGCCAGCTCGCTTTCGGTTGAGGCCACGTAAGACTCCATCGTGGTGTCCTTCATGAAGGCCTTCGGCAGAGCCGTGTAATCCCACATCTGGATCTCGTTGTACTCGCGCTCCATGCCCAAGATGTAGCGCTCGATGGTGTAGCCATCGTTGTTCACCAACACAATGATGGGCTTGAGGTCCTGGCGCAGGATGGTGGAGAGCTCCTGGGCGGTGAGCTGGAAGGAGCCGTCACCAATGAAGAGGACATGGCGGCGCTTGGGGTTAGCCAGCTGCGAGCCGAGGACGCACGGCAGGGTAAAGCCGATGGAGCCCCAAATGGTGGAGTTGATGTACTGCACGCCTTCGGGCATGCGCTGCTGGCCCAGGCCGATATTGGAGGTGCCGGCCTCGGCGATGACCACGTCATCTTCCTGGATGAAGCCGAGCATCTGCGGCCAGATGCGCTCCTGGGTCAGCGGGGCATCCGGGTTCGGCTCGAAGGGCTCGGGCTCGAAAGCCGCGCTTGTTGATGCCCCAGCTTCCGGGATGCGGTCGAGGAGGACGTCGAGAAGCTCCAGCGTATTGATGCCCACGAAGTACTCGCCGTCAGCGTTGAGGTGCTGGTCGCCGAAGTTATAGACGCGGGCATCGGCCAGGTTGTGGGTGAAGGAGCCGGAGTTGACCTCGATGAAGCGCGGGTTTGTGGTGACCAGGAAGTCGGACTTTTCGATGCGCTCCTGCACGCCCGGTGCCGACGCCGCGCCGTTGTATGTGCCGATGAAGAGCGGGTGGCGCTCAGACAAGATGGCCTTGCCAGAAGAGAGCTGGGAGTAGGGCAGCTGGGCCTTGTCGATGATGGCGCGGAACTTCTCCGTGAAACCGTGGCGGTTGGTGTCCTGATCGATGAGGATGATCGGGTCCTTGGCCTTCGCGAGGTGCTCCAGCACGTAGTCCGCAGCGGCGTTCAGGCGCTCCGGATCGGAGGGCGCCAGCTCGGTGGAGAAAGGCTCGTCGGGGACCTCGATGCTCAGGTGCGTGATATCGGAAGGAATCTGGATGTGGACCGGGCGTTTCTCGCGCAGGCAGGTGTGCAGGGCGCGGTCGAATTCCTCGACCACGTTCATGGGGGACACACGCGTGGCCACCTCGGTGAAGGGTGCAAAGGAATCCAGCATGTTGGCAAAGTCGCCGTCGGCAAGCGAGTGGTGCAGGTTCCAGCGGAACTCCGTGGCGTACTGCGGCGGCGCGCCCGCCAGCGACACCAGCGGGACGTGTTCGGCACGTGCACCGGCGATGCCGTTGAGGGCGGAAAGCTCGCCCACGCCATAGGTGGTGAGCAGGCAGCCTACGCCGCGTTGGCGGGCGTAGCCATCGGCAGCATAGGCGGCGTTGAGCTCGTTGCAGGCGCCGACGAAGCGGATGCCCTCGGATGCCTCAATCTGCTCGAGGAAGCTCAGGTTGAAGTCACCGGGCACGCCGATGATTTCAGTAATGCCGATGGCCTTGAGGCGGTCCAGGATGAAATCACCAATGGTGGTCTGCATGAGAGGGTCCTTTCTAGTTGTTTCGGGCGTCGTGGCGCTTCTTGCCCAGCCAGATGAGGGCCAAGGTCACAATCCAACAGGGTAGGACAATGGCGCCGGTGCGGTAGTCGGGCAGCGTAAACATTAAGGCGACTATGAGGGCGAAGAAGCCCAAGCACAAGTAGTTAGCGATGGGGTAGAGGGGTGCGCGGAAAGCAGCATCCGGGCAGCGCTTGCGGAAGTTCAGGTGTGCTATGGCAATGGCGGACCAGGAGATGAGCTCCGCGCCGACGATGATGGCGAGGAGAACAATCAGGATCTTGCCCTCGAAGAGGAAATTAAGCAGCACGGCAGAACCCATGAGCAGGGAGTTGAAGAGCAAGGCGCGAACCGGCACGCCCTTGGCGCTGACGGAGTTGAAGAAGGGCGGGGCTTGGCCGCCGCGGGAAAGATCCCGCAGCATGCGCGCGCCGGAGAAGGTCATGGTGTTGAACACGGAGACGGCGGCGACGAGCACGATGAGGTTGAGGCCCGTGGCGGCGGCCGTAATGCCTAGGGTGCTCAGCGCGCGTACGAAGGGGGAGGTAGAGGTATCGAGCTCATTCCACGGAGCGAGCAGCACGATGATGCTGATGCCGCCGACGTAGAAAATGAGGATGCGCCAGATGACGTTGTTGATGGCCTTGGGCAGGCTTTTAGCGGGATCCTGCGCCTCGCCCGCGGCGGTACCAATGGAGATGATGCCGCCGAAGGAGAAAAACACCGCGACGAGGGAGAAGAGCATGCCGGTAGCGCCGTTAGGAAAGAAGCCGCCGTGCTCAGTGATGTTGCTTAAGCCCAGGGCGGGCTCCGGGGTGAGGCCGAAGACAATGGCCGCGCCGACGACGATCATGAGGATGAGCGCGGCAACCTTGATGAGGGAGAGCCAGAATTCCGCCTCGGCGAAGGCGCCGACGTGCACCAGGTTGATGGCGGTGACGATAACGAGCGCGACGAGAGCGGTCAGCCAGTGTGGGATTCCGGGGAACCAGAAGTCCATGATGGTTCCGGCAGCGGTGAGCTCCAGCATGCCGACGACGATGGTGGTAAACCACCAGTTCCAGCCGGTGACGAAGCCAGCGATGGGGCCGATGTACTCGCGGGCATACGCGCTAAAAGAACCGGCGACGGGGTGCTCCACGGCCATCTCACCAAGCATGCGCATGATGAGGAAGATGATGAAGCCGCCGATGGCATAGGCGGCGATAACGCCGGGGCCGGCCTCCTGGATGGAGGCGCCTGAGCCTAAGAAGAGGCCCGTGCCGATGCACGAGCCAAAAGCGATCATCTGCAGGTGGCGCGACTTCATGCCGCGCTGCAGGCCGTCGTCTGCACTCGTGTTGTCGCTGGCGACAACGTCCTGTGCTTTGACGGAATTATTGGTTGTGGTCATAAAGACGCCCTTCATGAACGTATATGTGTGACATGGGTCATTTAGCTGTAGGAGATTATTGCGCAGCACAGTTTTGTTTGTCACTAGACAATATTCTTAAGTATCTTTGACATATGTCAAAAGTGCCGCCCCCGCAGCTGATGAACATTCAAGACATCGTCGACGATTGTGCCCAGATCCTGCAGCGTTCCGTTGAGGTGACTACCCCCGCCATCGCGGTGATCGCGGCCAGTGCTCAGATTGGTGCCATCGATAAGAACCGTGCGGCCTCTATTCTTAATCGCACCCCGCCCCCGGAGCCGATTCCGTGGATGCTGAGTTTCGGTATTCAAGAGGCGGTTCTGCCGGTTCGCCTGCCCGCCAACCCGCGCTATGACATGCTGCCTCGCGTGGTCATCCCCCTGCGTCATGAGGATCGGCTCGTGGGCTATCTGTGGATTATTGATGAGCCCGCGCTGGGTGATGCCCCCTTGGTCCGCCTCGGTTCTTTAACGGCTCCGCTAGCCAGGCTTATCGACGAACGCGATGCGCCCCTCGCCGCCCGCGCCCAACAGCTCGGCGAGCTGGCCCGCGAGGTGCTCACCGGTGATCCAGCCGCGCTGGCTGGGGCGCGTGAGCGCGATCTCTTGCCCTCCGATGGTGAGCTGACCGTGCATCGCGTGCTGGTGGAGGGCGATCAGCGCGCGGTGGCCGTGGAGCTTGCCCGCCCGCTGGTGCGCCGTCCTTTCCTGGTTGCGGATTCTCACGATTCCCTCGTGCTCATTGAGTGCCGTCGCGATGACAAGGACACCGAGGCTCTCATGGAGGAGCTACAGAGTGCCGCGCTCGTCGCCGGCGCCGAAGTGGTAGCCCGCGGCTCGGCGCCGACGGCCCCGCAGGCGCGACTCATGGCGGACGTGGCCAAGCTCTGCGGCCAGGATTTACTGCGCTGGGAGGAGGCTGGCGCGTGGCGGTTGCTGCGCGGATGGGAGCTGACCTCAGCAACGGTGGCGGAGATGAGCCCGGATGCCGCGGTGCTTCTCGACGACCTCCGCAACTCCTACTGGCACACCCTGCTGACCTATTTTGAGCATTCCCGCAATGTCTCTGCGACCGCTAATGCACTCTATATTCACCGCGCTACTCTGCATTACCGCCTAGACCGCGTGCGTGAGATTCTCGGGCCCGGCGTGCTCGATGACGGCTGGCGCTGCGCGGCTCTCTACGTGGCCCTCAAGCTGCATGCGGCGCTTCAGGGAAAGAATAGGGAAGCCCCATTTTGTCCATAGGGGAAGCACTCAGGTAGAGTGATGGACGATTCATTGCGAATCGCTGGAGACGTGCCAGAGCGGCCGAATGGGGCTCCCTGCTAAGGAGTTGACTTACTTGCGTAGGTCCGGAGGTTCAAATCCTCTCGTCTCCGCAAACTACAGAACCCGAGTCATCGTTTTACCGGTGGCTCGGGATTCTACGTTTTCAGTCGCTTCGTATGTCGGCAGCCTGTGAGCAGAGAACTTAGAATGAAGGCACTGAGCTTAATCTGTGCTGGCTGGGAGCGTCATGGAGTTACCAAATGAGCCAATCTGGGATGTGGAAAGTAACGTGAACATCGATCCCGATGAGAGCTTTGTTCGAATTAGGCTGCATGAAGACAGCGTTGTAGCTGAATTTACTATTGCCGAGCTGTGTAGTTTCTTTGGAATTAACGGTTTCGACTGCCTGCAGCGACAATTCAAGGCTTGGTATGGCTTGGACGCTTTCGCGTGGGATTCAAAACTTAAAGTCCATTGTGAACAAATCCCTTTCTCCAAATATTTTGTTCTTTCCAAAATCCATGAGTGCTATTCCCTGCAGCCACTTCCCGAAGCAACGAACGGCGTAGTGAGGTGGGGGATGAAAAAGAAGTAATTATCGGGCGAATGTGCTTGATGGCGAAATGGGGGCAGGGTGGTTCCGAAGAATTATTGGTCACCTAGTTCAGCACTTGCGTCCTGTGGCTGCGAGGCACTCTAAAACCGGAAGGGCCGCTTTAGCGCAAGCTTCTTCTGCAGGATACCCATTCGTGCTTTCGGTAATATTGGTAACGGGAATTTGCTCAGCTACAGATTTTTTGTCCCCAAAAGCATTCAATAACGTGATCTAAGGAGAAAAATGATCGACTCTCAAACTGGATGGTTTTTTGTTCACGCTAGTGTGAAGGTTATTCCAGTCCTCGGCGGTAAGGTGCTATTGGGGCTTAATCCTAGGGGGGATTGGGAGCTACTCGGAGGCTGGCCGGACAGGGGAGACTTATCGCTTCGCGAGACAGCTCAGCGCGAGTTGAAAGAAGAGGCAAATTTAGAGACTCTCCCCGATACCCTAGTAGATGCGTTTCTTCTAAGAGATCCGAAAGTGGAAAATCCGGTTGCGATTATCGCATATGGGGTCACCGTGTCATTGAATGAAGGGATTGATATTAGTGAAAGCATCGAGCATGAAAAGCTAGGTTTATTTGGAAAGGATGAGATTTCGGGTTTGCAAAATCTCTTGCCGGAATATAAGACCGTGATTTTGAAATATCTGGAGATGGGTGGAAATAACAAAAGCTAGTCAATATAAACAGAGGCTCGACAGAGATCCTTCCGAAGGTCTTAAGCGAAAGCTATCGGCTGATGAGGTGATGAAGTTGACGAACGAACTTGGAGACTGGCGTTCGTTTACTGCAGTCCCAGAGAAAATTAGAGAGTATTCTGAGGAACCAAGTTTTCGTGCTGCGTTGTCTGCCTTTTCAGATATGGATAGTGGAAATAAGCGTCAAACTTTACAGGGGATTTGCCAAGTTACCATTGAGCCTGATGGCAGAGTTTTAGGTGCCTGTTGCCACAACATCCAGGAGCTCAATTGTTTCATGCCGATTCAGAGCACTACTTAGCCACTGTTGAGCGGGTTCATGTTGTGGTGCTGCGGAGTGGAAGGCATGAACGAGAATGTTGACATCAGGAATGATCATCGAGCGCCGCCCACACGGCTTCCTTGTCGCTGAGATCAACTAGAGCTGGTCCGCCGCAATCGAAGGAGGGGAGGTCTATCCTGGTGCGCATACGTTTAGAGTAGAAAGCATCAAGTCATCAATCAAGGGGTGCAATGATGCATCTGCCTTCAGGAAGCCGTGAAAGGTTGACTGGTGTCTTAATTCAGTGCGAGCGTCAGGATCAGTACTCCGATGGAGAGTGCGAGCATGCCTAAGCAGTTGATCCAGAATGCGCTACCGAGGAAGTGGGCGCGGACATGGGCTGCTGCGGCTGCGCAGAAGTATGCGATGACGCCAACCATGGTTGCAATTCCTACGCCGGGGAACCAGAGGCCGGCAATGAGTCCTGCGGCGGCGAGATACTTGATGACAATGAGCGCCCACCACCAGTCCTTGGGGAGTTTGACGCCGCTGAGGCAGGCTTCGATAAAGGGGACTGGTTTGAGGGAGAGGGCGGCGTCGCCAAGCAGGATGGCAGCCAGTAGCAGGGAGGGCCAAGCGGGGGAGGATTCTAGGATCATTGGGTTACTCCGAATGCGGTGTTGAGGCGTTCGATGGATGAGGCGGCTTGGGAGGTGAGTTGTTCGGTGTCGTAGAGGCCCGCGGCCCACCCGATGAGAAAGCCGAGGTAGACGTTGTATAGCAGGTTGGAGTACTCGGCTGCATCGTCACTGTTGAGTCTGGAGCCAAGGCGCAGGGTGATTTCATCGGTCAGGAGTGTTTTGAGCGCGGTGAGTGCTTCGCCTTGATTTCCTTGTTGGATGAGTGCCGCGCCGAACGCACGGGAGAGTTCTTCGTGGCCGGTGAACATCTGGAGGAATGGCTTGAGGACATCGAGGAGGCTATCGGATTGCCCCCGAATCTCGTCGTGGAGCTCTGAAATGTGTTGGCCAATGGTGCGGATGAGCAGCGTTTGTTTGTCGCCGACTCCCATGACGGTTCCCACGCTGACGCCAGCCTCGGATGCGATGGTCCGGATGCTGGTGGTGGCGTAGCCCTGGGTGAGGAAGAGATCGTAGGCGGTGGCCAGGACCTTGCTGTCGGTGCCAGCTTTGGCGGCCGAACGCGATGGGTGAACGTGTTCAGTGAACATGTTCAAAAGGGTAGCTCTTGATGGCTTCGGGGTCAATGACGCCGAAGTGTTGACAGTTGGCGCTAGGCCAGCGCGGGGAAGACGCGGTCGCGCAACAGATGCGCAAGTTCGCGGTCGGGTGCAGCTGGGTTGACCCAGGCGGTGTCGCCGATTTCGGCGGCGGCGTGGGGCTCGTCGGTGGTGACGGTGCGTGTGCAGGTGAAGATGGTGCCGACAATGACAGAAGCAGCAGGTAGGCCGAAGCCTAAAGGAGGCTAAATGTCAGCAGGGCGAATTGCGGCAAGATACGCCCTCTTGCGGGCTCTCGCAAGGATTTTTGGGGAAGTGTATACGTTCGTCTACGGTTTCCATTTTTTGCTTCCAAATTTGTCTACCACATGTAACTCTAGGGGGTGTCCGAGTTCTCGGCCATCTTCTCGCGAAAGGGATAAGGGCATGTATTGCCCCAAGAAATGTGCGCCTCTGGTAGTGCTGATTGCGGCAGTATCAGTTCTCGCTCCAGTTAAAGCACTTCCTCAGCGGGTTGGTTTTTGAAAACTATCGTTGCACTAAATGGCGAAGGTTTTAGGGTAGCGTGCTTGGAATTTCGCCATATGGACGTTGCTGAACTGTCTGGAGAGCAGTCAAAGAGAATCTACCGGTTAGGGAGAATAATTTATGTGGAAAAAAATCTTGGCCACTATTGGCGTTATTCTGATGACGCTTTCCGTTTATGTTCAATGGCCGTATGCTGTCACGATTGCTCTAGCAGTTTTGGTCATTGTCCTTGTGTTTCTTCCCAGCGGGAAGAAGTAAATGCCTGAGTAGGGGTGGGTATTTCAGCGGACCTGCCTCTGTCTTATGTTGATGAGCCGAGAAAATGGGCGCGGAGGTGCGCTGCTACAGATGCGTAGAAACAGGCGATGCGGCCTGTGGCTTCGAGATGCAATTTACGAAAACGTACCTACCCAGCCAGCGCGGGGAAGACGCGGTCACGCAACAGGTGCGCAAGCTCGCGGTCGGGTGCTGTTGGGTTGACCCAGGCGGTGTCCCCGATTTCGGCGGCGGCGTGGGGTTCGTCGGTGGTGACGGTGCGGGTGCAGGTGAAGATGGTGCCGACGACGGCCTCGCCCGGTTCGTTCGCGGCGGGGGCGTCGAAGGTGCCGAGTTCGTTGAGGCTCTCGGCGTCGAGAGTGAGGCCTACTTCTTCGGCGACTTCGCGCAGGGCGGCGTCGACAAGCGCTTCGCCCGCCTCAGGCTTGCCGCCGGGCAGCTGGTACTTGGTGGAGGACTTCTTGCGCACGGTAAGCACGTGGCCTTGTGGGTTGCGGATGACGACGGCTGCTACTTCAATCATGGCTGCTGATTGTAGGCGGCCTAGAGCAGCGGCAGGAGCACGAGGGCGAGATTGAGTGCGATGACCAGCGCGGCAAGCGTCCAGCCCACGGCCATAGACCAGGGTTTCGCGGCGAACTCACCCATGACGTCCCGGGAGCCGGCATAGCGGAAAAGCGGGATGATGGCGAAGGGGATGCCCAGGGAAAGAAGTGCCTGGCTGACCACCAGTGCCATAGTGGGGTCGACCCCGCAGCCGATGATGACCAGCGCCGGGATGAGCGTGACCAGGCGGCGGACTAGTAGGGGGACCTTGATGTGAAGCAGGCCGTCCATGATTTCGGAGCCGGCGTAGGCGCCCACTGACGTCGAGGCGAGGCCGCTGGCCAGCAGGCCGATGGCGAAGAGAACGCCGGCCAGCGGGCCGAGGTGGCTGGCAATCGCCGTGTGGGCCCCGGAGATGGTCTCTGTGCCGTCCACGCCGTAGAGGGCCGAGCCCGCCAGGACCAGCAGGCCCACGTTGACGAGCCCGGCGATGGACAGCGCCACGGCGATGTCCGCGCGGGTGCCGGCCAGCACGTGGGGGATTTCCAGGTCGGGGTAGCGCTGCTTGGTCAGGGAGGAGTGTAGGTAAATGGCGTGCGGCATGACGGTGGCGCCCAACATGGAGGCGGCCAGCAGGATGCTGTCCTTGCCCTCTAGGCGGGGGATGAGGCCGCCGGCCACGTCGGCGGGGTCGGGCGGGGCGATGGCGAGGCCGGCAAGGAAGCCGATGCAGATGACCAGGAGCAGGCCGATGACAAGCCCCTCGAACCACTGGTTCTTCTTCTGGAAGATGAGGAGAATGATGGAGACCGCGCCGATGATGAGCGCGCCCGCGAACAGGGGGAGGTTGAAGAGGAGTTGCAGGGCAATGGCGCCGCCGATGACTTCGGCGAGGTCGGTGGCCGCGGCGATGAGCTCGGCCTGGGCCCACATGCCTAGGCGCGCGCGGCGGGAGAGACGCTCGCCCATGATTTCCGGCAGGGAGCGGTGGGTGACTAGGCCCAGTTTGGCGGAGTGGTACTGGATGAACATGGCCATGAGGTTGGCCACGACGAGTACCCACACCAGGAGGTAGCCGTAGTGGGAGCCGGCACTGATGTTGGCGGCTACGTTGCCGGGGTCGACGTAAGCCACTGCAGCAACGAAGGCGGGGCCGGTGAGGCTGATTAAGGTCTTACGCATAGGCATCTCCATACCAAAAGTTCAACTACTTGAAGTCTAGTTTTCATCGCCATATGTTCAAGCCAGGGGTTTGATCCGGCAAACCATGTTAAAGTTTATTTGTTAATTATTTAAATTACTTTATGTATTTTGGCTGGTTAGAGACAGGGAGGTGCAACGGGTACACTGCCTTCAGTGCGCCAAAGTTGGAAGATTTTTATCAGAGATGTAGCCAGGCTTGGCCGCGTCCCCAGGGCGTGGATCATTCTCATCGGGCTCGTCATCACCCCCGCGTTGTATTCATGGGTGAACATCGCGGCTTTTCGTGACCCTTATGGCCATACCAACAACATCAAGGTGGCCGTGGTCAACGAGGATAAGGGTGCTAACAATGAGCTGACGGGGAAGATAGATGTCGGCAGCGAGGTCATTGAGAAACTCAAAAAGAATGACCAGATAGGCTGGCAATTCCTTGAGCGCGACGAAGCCGAGAAAGCCCTTTTAGAGGGAGACGTGTATGCCTCGGTGACGATTCCGGAGGACTTTAGCGAGAACCTCGTGAGCATGCTCGACGGGAAGTTCACGCAGCCGCAGCTGGTTTACCGCGTCAACGAGAAGAACAACGCCATCGCCGTGAAGATCACGGATACCGGTGCCAAAGGTCTGGACAAGCAGATCACGGCGGCCTTCAAGGAGCAGGTGGCCACCGTCGCGGCGGAGAACGTCAAGGACACCGGTACTGACTTCGAGCGAAAAGTCACGCGCGCGATGAACAACACCAGCTCCGCGTTCGGGGAGACCGCGCAGGAGATCGACGGCAACCGCGAAAACCTCGCGCGCATCCAGGGAAAGCTTGACGCCGCTGCTGATTCCACGTTGGGTGCCAAGTCCACGGTGGCTGATGTGAGTGCCGCGCTCGGCGACGCACAAACAGCCCTCGCCGAGGTCTCTTCCTTGGTCGACCAGGCCCAAGGAGGCATAGGGGACTTCACCGACCAGACCACCGGCGCCTTTGTTAGCGGTGCAAGTGCGGTGGCGGACGGCACCGCCCAGGCGCAGGAATCTATCGCGGATGTCACCGCGGGCCTGAACCAGGCCGGTGACCGTTTCGATTACGCCACGCAGCGGGCCAACACCGCCATTGACGCGAGTGCGGAATCGATTGCACAGCTCAAGGCCCTGCGCGATTCCGCAACGCTTTCACCGCAGGTGGCCAAGGAAATCGATGACGCCATCCAGCGCCTCGATGAGGGCAATGAGTCCAACCGCCAATTGGTGGGAAACCTGAATGCGCTGAGCAAGGATACCCAGGCCGCGGCGGACAACGTGCAGGCTAGCGCGGAGGCCATCAACCAGGCAGCGGCAGATACCAAGGCCACGTCGCAGACGCTGCGCGATACCGTGACCACCGCCGTGCCGGAAATCAACCGTGCCATGAGCAATCTGAGCTCCATGGCAAGTGCTTTGAGCTCCACCCTGGAAGCTCAGAAGGGCACCATGCAGGAGGCAGATGGTCTCCTGGATGGTGTTGCCCAGCAGCTGCGTGCCACGAAGGACACCTTGTCTGATTTCGATGCCAACCTCCTTGCCCTGCAGGACAGTCTGCGCGCTATGCAGGGCGATGTGGGCTCGCTGCGTGCCGCGATGAACTCCAAAGTCGTTCAAGATGTCACCGGGCTGGATGCGGAAGAAATCGGTAAGTTCTTTGCCGAGCCCATCGAGCTGAAGACCGAAACTGTGTACCCGGTGGACAGCTACGGCTCCGCTATGGCGGCGCTGTTTACCAACCTCTCCTTGTGGATTGGTGCCTTCGTTCTCATGGTGATCTTCCGGGTTGAGGTGGATAAGGAAGGCTTCGACCGAGTCACGGTGGGCCAGGCTTATTTGGGCCGCTTCCTCCTCATGGCCTTGATGGTCATCGTCCAGGCCGTCACGGTGACCGTGGGTGATCTGCTCATCGGCGTGCAAACCGTGAACGCACCGGCCTTCATTCTGACGGGCGTGCTCGTGGGGCTGGCCTACCTGAGCATCATCTACGCCTTGTCCTCATCCCTGGGACACCTGGGACGTGGCGTCTGCGTGGTCTTTGTCATTATCCAGATTCCGGGTGCCTCGGGCCTGTACCCGATTGAGCTGCTGCCCAACTTCTTCCACACCATCTACCCATTGCTGCCCTTCACGTACGGCATCGACGCCATGCGTGAAACCATCGGTGGCTTCTACGGCAACCACTACTTCAAGAACATGGGCGTGCTCGCCTTCATGTTCATTCTGTTCTTTGTCTTCGGCCTGCTTCTGCGCAAGGCATTGGCGCACTTCAATGCCATTTTCAACCGCGAGCTGCGGGACACCGAGCTCTTCGACTATGAAAACGTGCAGGTTGTCGGCTCGGGCTACCGCATCGCGGATGTCATCCAGGCGCTGGATAGCCGCAGTGGTCTGAAGAAGGATCTGGACCGCCGCGCACATGACTGGGGCTACTGGCTCAAGCTGGTGGCCATCGCCGGCGTTATCGGCGTGGTGATCCTCATCGTCGTCTCCGGTCTCTTGCCCGACCAGAAGCCGCTGCTTCTAGCTATTTGGACGGCGTGGTGCTTCCTCATCATTATCGCCGCGGTCACCCTGGACTACCTACGCATCAGTCTGAAGCAGTCCGCAGAGCTGGTGACGTTGGATGAGGATGACATCAAACATCCGGCTCGCATCGGGGCCGACTCCACGGAGGGGGATAACTAATGCGTGGAACACTCGATCTTTTCGTCAACGACATGCGCACCGCATGCCGCAACGTGATGAGCACGGTGATGCTCGTGGGCCTCGTCGTTATCCCGATGCTGTTCACCTGGTTTAACGTTCTGGCCAGCTGGGATCCCTTCGATAACACCAGCCAGCTCAAGGTGGCGGTGGCTAGCAAGGACACCGGCTATAAAAGCGATCTGTTGCCGGTGCCCATCAACGTCGGCGACCAGGTGCTCAATGAGCTACGTGCAAACGAGCAGCTGGATTGGGTTGTGACGACTTCCGATGAGGCGATTGAAGGTACCAAGTCCGGTGAGTATTACGCAGCCATCGTGCTGCCGGAAGATTTCAGTACCGACATGATGAACTTCTACACGGATGGATCCAAGCCCGCCGACTTGTCCTTCTATACGAATGAGAAGAAGAATGCGCTGGCGCCGAAGATCACTGGTCAGGGTGCAGAAGGCGTGTCGGCTCAGGTGGCCGAGGCCTTCACCACGACGGTCGGTGACGTCTCCTTCGATCTGGTCACCTCACTCTCCGACTTCTTGAGCCAGGGCGATACCAAGGCTGTGTTGGACCGGATGCAGGCGCGCGCGGATGGTGTGCAGACCCAGCTGGACATGGCCGCGCGTACCGCGCGTTCCCTCGCGGGCCTGGTGGATACCGCGGTTCCGCTCATGGAAAGCGCCCAGCGCATTGCGGACTCGGCAGACCTGGAGCTGCCGGAGATCCAGTCTTCCTCACTCAATGTTTCCACCGACGCCCTGCAGCAATCCCTCGATGCCACCAGCGCCAGTTATGACGTGGTACGCCAACGCATTGATGCGCTTTACGACGACGCCTCCGCCTCCCGCGCCGACCGTGTCGCCACGCTCAATACCTTAGCCGGCCAGGTAGAAGGCACGATTACCCAGTACCAGAACCTGCACGGCCACATTGAGGCCCTGCCGCTTCCTGCTGGGGATAAGGAGAAGGCGCTCAGCCGTATCGAGGAGGCCATCGACGCGCAGCGCACTCTCCACGCGCGCCTCACGGCAGCCGCGAACGCTCCCGAACCCACGAAGCCGGATCTCTCCAGCCTCGATGATGCCAAGAAGGCAGTGGAGGGAATCTCCACCTCCGGTCTGCGTGAATCCTTGCGCGCGCTGCAGGATTCCCTGGGCCAGGTAAGCGCGGACCTGGATACCGCGAAGACTCCCGTCACCATTGATTCCTCTTCCTTGACGGATGCTCGGGATGCGGTACAGAAGCTCGCCTCTGGCCTGCAAGACAAGGCCAACAAGTTTGGCGACCTGCGGAAGGATATTGACTCCGCTGCGGCGTCTGGTGACTTGAAGAAGTTGGCGGACCTCATCGGTTCCGATCCAGACGCACTGGCACACGCGATTGCGGCGCCGGTGGACGTCGACAGGCAAGCGGTCTACCCGGTTAAGAGCTTCGGCGCCGGCATGACGCCGATGTACACGGCGCTGGCGCTGTGGGTCGGCGCGCTGCTGACTGCGGTGAGCGTGCGAACCGACGTGGTGGACAAGGACAAGTACTCGCCGATGCAGCGCTTCTTCGGCCGCTTTGGAATGTTTGCCGCGGTTGGTCTCATGCAGTCGACGATGCTGATTCTGGGCCTTATCTTCTTCGTGGGGATCGAACCTGCCCACCCGATTCTCATGCTGTTGGCGGGCTGGGTTAGCTCGCTCATCTTTATGCTGATTTGCTATACCTTCGTGGTCTCCTTCGCCAACGCAGGCAAAGCGCTGGCGGTGCTGATGCTGGTGATTCAGGTGTCCTCGTCGGGCGGTGCTTACCCGCTGCAGGTGCTCCCAGATTGGTTCCAGAACATTAGCCCGTGGCTGCCGGCGACCTACACCATCCGTGCACTCCGCGCGGCCATCGCCGGAACCTATCACGGTGATTTCTGGCTCTCCCTGTTCGCCCTCTTGCTCTTTGCCGTGCCGATGCTCATTCTGGGTGTGGTCTTCCACAAGCCGCTGGAGAAGTTCACCAACGGTTGGGTGGAGACCTTGGACAAGACCAAGCTGATGTAGCGCCTACTTTGTGACGCCACCGCCTGGGCTGCTGCTTGTGATGTTTCGCATTATGAAATCGCGATATTTATGACTGAGAGGACTGCCCATCGAAAGCAATTAGCAGTAAGCTGAACCGCTGTGAAACGCGGTCATTTCCTGGGCCCTGCTCGGCTCACCGCCGTGGGCTTCGTCCTGCTCATCCTCGTGGGAACGGTACTTCTTATGCTGCCGATTTCCGCCAACGTTCCGCAGTGGACTCCGTTCCTGCCAGCGCTGTTTACGGCTACCTCAGCGGTCTCTTTGACGGGTCTCGTGGTAGAGGACACCGGTACCTATTGGACGCCCTTCGGCCAGGTGGTCATTATTACGCTCATCCAGCTGGGCGGCCTCGGCATCATGAGTTTGGCATCGCTGTCGGGCATGCTGTTGACCGGCCGCATCAGCTTCAAAGCCCGCCGAACCATCGCTGCGGAGGGCCGCGCCGTGGCCTTCGGCGGCATTCGCCGCGCACTCGTGCTCACCTTGGTCATGACCCTGATCTGCGAGGCCATCGTCGCTGTGTTCATCGGCGTGCGCCTAGCCACCGAGCACGGTGTAGCACCTGGGCGTGCAGCGTGGGAAGGAGCGTTCCACGCCATTTCGGCCTTCAATAACGCAGGGTTTAGTACCTATTCGGACAGCGTTATCTCCTTCGCGGCTGATGGCTGGATTCTTCTTCCCCTTGCCTTCGCCCTGATCATCGGTGGCTTGGGTTATCCCATGCTGGCGGAGTTCGTGCGACGGGCCCGCGCACGGCTAACGCGGTGGCGCGGCGGCACGCCGCGCATTCACCGTATGTCCATGACCGCCCGGATGACGTTGGGCGCCACCGCGTTCTTGTTGCTGGGTGGCACCGTGGTCTTCTTCCTCTCCGAGGGCTCCGGTGTGCTGCATGGGATGCCGTTGGGCCAGAAGCTGATCAACGCCTTCTTCATGAGCGCTTCGCCCCGAACGGCCGGTTTCAATGCCATCGACTACGGGGAAGCGCACCCGTTGACGCTGATGGTGACGGACATCTTGATGTTCATCGGCGGCGGCTCCGCCGGTACGGCGGGTGGCATCAAGGTGACTACCGCATGCGTTCTGGGCGCGGCGATGATTTCTGAATTCTTGGGTCGGGAAGACACCTCCATCGGGCACCGTCGCCTGCCGCTGTCCACGTTTCGCCAGGCCCTCGCGCTGACGGCCGCCGGAATGATCGTCGTTGCCGTAGGCGTGGCGACGCTGCGCATCTGGGACCCCGAGTTCACCGCGGACCAGGTCACTTTCGAAGTCATGTCCGCCTTCGCCACCGTGGGTTTGTCCACGGGTATTACCGCAAGTTTGTCCGCACCATCGCAGCTCATGCTGTGTCTCATCATGTACGTTGGCCGCGTAGGACCCACCACCTTCGTGGCGGCACTGGCCGCCCGGACCGTCAGCCTGCGCTACCGCTACCCAGAAGAAAGGCCGTTCATTGGCTAACATGTTCAGCGCCCTGCGGCGCGAGAAGACGTCCATCAATATTCCGCCGGTCGTCGTCATTGGCATGGGCCGGTTCGGTTCTTCCCTGGCCCGAGAGCTGATGGAACACGGCGTGGAGGTTCTTGGCATCGACGCCGAGGAGAAGCACGTGCGCGAACACGCCGCGTACCTCACCGAGGCGGTGACCGCGGATACCACCGACGCCGAGGCCCTCCGCCAGCTGGGCGTTGATGAAGTAGAGCGCGTGGTGGTGGCCATCGGCTCCGATCTGGAGGATTCCATCCTTACGGCCTCCAACCTCGTGGAGCTGGGCGTGGGCGATATCTGGGCCAAGGCAGATTCGGATGCGCACGCCCGCATCCTGCGCCAACTGGGAGTGCACCACGTGATCCGCCCGGAGCGCGATACGGGTCGCCGCGTGGCGCACCTGTTGGGCGGGCGCTTCGAGGATTTTGCGGAAATCGCCACCGACTATGGCGTGACGGCGATGACCCCGCCGGCGTCGATAAGCAAGGGTCCTCTCAACCTTCACCAGGTGTGGGAGGAACACAACGTCCAGCTCATCTCCCGTTGCGAGGGGCCCGGCCAGTGGCACCCGCTTATCGACGGCACCGAGCTCACCCACCGCGACCTCATCGTCGTCGCCGGCAGCCCTGCGGATCTGGAGGCCTTCTCGCAGTCCTAGTCGGCGTGCTCTGGGAGTCTCACACTGTGCAGTGAGGAGCGGGGCGCTACAGTGGCGCCTATGACGAAGGCACGTTTCCCAGGCTCGGTGTATGGAACAGGGGAGGAACCCGACCCGCGCTTCAGCATGGCCAATGAGCGCACCTTTCTGGCGTGGATCCGCACGTCCTTGGCCTTTATCGCCGGTGGTGTGGCGCTGGAGACCTTCGAGCTGCCGCTGAACACCACGCTGACTCGCGTCGTCTCCGTCATCATGCTGATCGTGGCCATCGTCCTGCCGGCGGTGGCGTGGTTTCACTGGGGTGCCTCTGAGCGTGCGATGCGCCATGCGCGTCCGCTCCCGGCAAGCCCGGCGTTGGCGTTAATTGTTGGTGTGGTCATCATCATTGGCCTGATGATTCTGGTGGGCGAGCTGCTAGCGTGAGTGAACTTTTTGATCCCGGCCTCCAACCCGAGCGCACCCGCTTAGCCTGGCAGCGCACGGGGCTTGCGGGCCTCGTCGTAGGTTTGCTGGTCGTGCGTTCCGTTGCGCCATGGGCCGCCCTGATTGTCGGGGTAGTGGTGGCCGTTGTGTTGTGGTTGGCCACCGTTAAGCTCCGCCATGCTGACGAGATCCTCGCCCGGACTTCATCACCTATCCTGCCCGGGGCCCCAGCGCTGGTTGCCGTTACGCTGGGGACGATGCTTCTTGGCGCGGTGGCCTTCGCCGCTATCTGGTAGCGGTGCTCAACGCGAATCTTAAAGGGGTTGCCCACACATTGGTGAGAATTCTTTGCAGCTAATCTGCAAAAAGTTTTGCAAACAGGGGTGAATTTGGTTCTTTAGTGGGGGTAATGAGACGAAAGTGTTTGTTGGTTGTCTGTGGTCTCGATAGCCTGAACGTGTAGGCCCATTCGGTGATCCCGATAACTCTCTCGGCTGAATGGGGGCTGGTTAACCAGGAAAAGGAGGGGGCAGATGACTACCCCGCAAACTCACGTCTCAACCGCGCACACGGAGGGCGAGGACGATCGCGGTGTCGACCGCAAAGACTGGCGCCGCATGGCCATTGGCCTCATTGTCGGTCTCGCATTGGCCATTCTCGTGTGGTTCATCTTCCCCAGCAACGCTGTCGACACGGTATTGGAATCCCCCGGCGCCAAGGATGACGCCGAATACACCCAGGGTGCATTGCGTGCTGTAGCCGCCGTGACCATTCTGATGGGCGTGTGGTGGATGACGGAGGCCATTCCGTTGGCCGCTACGGCACTGTTGCCGTTGGTTATCTTCCCGCTAGCTGGTGTGGGTGCCATCAAGGAAGTCGGTGCACCGTATGCCTCCGCCACTATCTTCCTGTTCATGGGGGGCTTCCTTATTGCCCTTGCGCTTCAGCGCTGGAACCTTCACCGCCGCCTTGCACTTTACGTGGTGAAGCTGATTGGTACCTCGCCCAAGCGTCTCATTTTGGGCTTTATGGTGGCTACTGGATTCTTGTCCATGTGGGTCTCTAACACTGCAACCGCCGTGGTTATGCTGCCGATTGGTACGTCAGTCCTGGCGCTGACTGCGGAGACCGTTGGTGGTTGGGATAAGCAGAAGAAGTTCGCCACTGCTCTCATGCTTGGTATCGCGTACTCGGCGTCCATTGGCTCGCTGGGCACGCTCATCGGCACCCCGCCGAATGCCTTCCTCAATGCGTATATGGCGGATACCTGGGGTGTGACCCTGGGCTTTGGTCGCTGGATGGCTGTAGGTGTGCCGCTGGCCGCCATTTTCCTGCTCATCGCGTGGTTCCTGCTCATCACCATCTTTCAGCCGGAGATGAAGGAGATTCCGGGTGGGCGCGAGCTTATTGATGAGGAAATTGAGGCCCTCGGCCCGTGGACCCGCCCCCAAATCATGACGGGTATTATCTTCCTGCTCGCCGCCGCTTCCTGGGTGACCCTGCCGCTCGTGCTTAAGGAATTCGACAACTACGATGACGCCATAGTAGGTATTGCAGCCGGTATTCTGCTTTTCATCTTGCCGGCGGACAACGAGCGCCGTATCCGCCTCCTGGACTGGGAGACGGCGAACGAGATGCCGTGGGACGTGCTCCTCTTGTTTGGTGGTGGCCTATCGCTTTCGGCAATGTTCAATCAGTCTGGCCTGTCCCTATGGATTGGTGAGATGGCTAAGGGGCTTAGCGTTCTGCCGGTCGTGCTCATCGTGGCTGCCGTGGCTGCGCTGGTGCTCTTCCTTACGGAAATCACTTCTAACACCGCAACTGCCGCGACCTTCATTCCGATCATGGGCGGTGTCGCGGTGGGCGTTGGTCTGACCGCTGACGGTGACGTCAACGTCCTCCTCCTTACCATCCCGGTGGCGCTCGCGGCAACGTGTGCATTCATGTTGCCGGTGGCTACCCCGCCGAACGCCATTGCGTACGGCTCTGGCTACGTCAAGATTGGTGAAATGATTAAGGGCGGTCTGGGTCTCAATATCATCGGCATCTTCCTCATTACCCTGACCGTTTACCTGCTGGCGGTGCCTATTTTCGGCCTCGCGGTCTAGCTGACGTAGCCGTCCCTTGATGAAAACCGTTATCATTACGGGATGGCTACACCCGTTACCGTGCTGTCCGGATTTTTAGGCAGCGGAAAGACCACCCTTCTCAACCACCTGTTGGCCAACCGCGAGGGGCGCAAGCTGGCGGTCATCGTTAATGACTTTTCCGAGGTCAATATCGATGCCGCCCTCGTCGCTGGCGCGGGCCATCTTGAACGCGGCGAAGACCGCTTCGTTGAGCTCTCCAACGGCTGCATTTGCTGTACCTTGCGCGAGGACCTCATCGAGTCCGTCGGCAAGCTGGCCCGTTCCGGCCGTTTCGATCAGATCGTCATCGAATCCACCGGTATTTCCGAGCCCATGCCCGTCGCCGCCACCTTTGAGTGGAAGTTTGAAGACGGCGCCACGCTTGCCGACGTTGCCCCCATCGACACCATGGTCTCCCTCGTGGATGCCTCCACGTTCCTTTCTCAATTACGCCGTGGCCGCAGCTTGGTCTCTGAGAATATCGAGGCCACGCCTGATGACGACCGCACCATCGCCGACCTGCTTGTGGACCAGGTCGAATTCGCCGATCTCATTCTCGTGACGAAGACCGACCTGGTGGAGGCCGCCGAAACCGAACGCGTCATCGCCACCGTGCGCGCCATGAACCCCCGCGCTCGCGTCGTGCCCGTAACCAACGGGGTTATCGACCCTGCGCTGGTCCTTGACGCCCATCTTTATGACACCGTAGCCGCCGCGGCCTACCACGGCTACGCCGAGGAACTGGCCAACCCGCACACCCCCGAAACCGAGGAATATGGCATCTCTTCGGTGGTCTTCCGCGCTGACCGTCCTTTCAACCGCGAGCGTCTGCTCAAGGCCTTGCGTGCCAGCACCGGCCTGGTGCGCTCGAAAGGTTATTGCTGGATTGATACTGATCTGCGCGTGGCCCACGCCTGGCAGCAGGCCGGACCTAACTTGCAGATCATGCCGGCCTCCTTGTGGGCGGCCAATGGGGTTACTCCCGGCACCGAGCTCGTGCTCATCGGCATTGACTTCGACCACGAGGCCACGCTTCAGTCCTTCCGTGACGCCGTGCTTTCCGACGCCGAAGTGGCCGCCCTCGTCTAGCCCCTCCTTAAGGTGAACACGGGGTGAATTGCTATGCCCATTTCTTGGGTTGAAAACATGCATTGACATTGGGATTTGTTAGTTCTCTGGAGTGTGGGTATAGTTATTCCTCGTTGCACAGCAGAGCACAAACGCTCCGGCGTTAAGCACTGCGAACCAACAGACTGCGCCCGTAGCTCAACGGATAGAGCATCTGACTACGGATCAGAAGGTTGGGGGTTCGAATCCCTCCGGGCGCACCACCTAAACCCCCAGGTTAAACGGTATAAACACCGGATAGCCTGGGGGTTTCTTCGCGTTTTAGTCGCCTAAAAGTAGCCCCGAGTAATCCCGGGTAAACCGAAGTGAGTGCAAACGCGGTGCAAACAGAATGCAAACACCGATCCTTCACCTGGGGCTATACTTTGGCCCATGATTCAAGCGATTCTCTCCGCTATCCTGCTGTTCATTTCCTCCCTCTTCTCGGGTGCAGGCTCCTCGGAGTTGCCGGGGAGCTCGGGCATAGCGGAAGCTGGATCCTCACAGCGCAACATTATTACTAGCACGCCTGCAGGCCTGGTTACCGCCAATGCGCAGCAGCTGGAGTTTGTGGTGAATTCCGAGTGGAAGTCCGCACAGCAGCCGGATTCCTTTCAAGTGAACTTTAGGGAGCAGTACTTGGATTTCTCCTGCGATAACGCCGGTTTCCACTTTGAGAGCAACGAGGCTAGTGAGATTGATATCACGTGGGATTTGATGTCGGACAACATCTGCTTTGGCCCGCAATCGGACGGGGCCCTCATAGACTTTCTTCAAAGACCAGTAACGGTGAAGGTGGACCCCGATGCCTCCGCAACCCCTGAGCGCATTTACCTCGTGCAAGATGAGAAAGCCATCGCTCTTAGCCGCTGAGACGCATATCACGCAGCGCTGAGTGAAATGCAGAGCTGAAAACACACACAAATAAGAAGACCGGCCAGAGCCACTGGTCGGTCTTTAAACGTTTTCAACTGCAAGGAGATGAATAGGTGTCAGCGCGTGCCCGAATAGTGGGCCTCGATATTGCTCGTTCCTTGGCCATCATCGGGATGATTATTCTGCACATGGCCAACTTGGTGTGGAGCGCCAAAGTGGTGCTCTCTGGGCTGCCGGCGGCGGGCTTTGCCATCATTGCAGGTACCACGATGATGATTCTTGCCCGCGACTACTCGCTGCGGGTCTTCCTCAAGCTGGTCGCCCGCGGCCTGATAGTCATGCTCATCGGCGTGGCCTTGCTTCCCGTGGGCGGTGAGATTCAGGTGGTGCTCGTCGTGATGGGCGCGGCCATGGCTCTCACCGCGTGGGTGCCGCCGCTCGCCACTGGCTGGAAGGTCCTGCTCTTCGCGCTGGCCACCGCGGGCGCCACGGTGCTATACGCGCCCTACACCCTCCCGCAGGTTTACCCCCTCGTGGCATTCCTGGCGTACATGGTGGCAGGCATGCTGCTTTACGACGTCTACCTCACCCGCCCCACCCGCACCCAGATCGTCACGAGCGCGGTGGCCGTCGTCGTTACCGGCATCGGCCTGTGGCAGCGCTTTAACCCTGACATCGCCGGCTGGCTGCGCTTTACGGGCCACACGGGTGTGCTCGGTGAAATCCTTCTCTCCGTGGCGGTCACTGCGGTGGTGCTGCATCTGTGCCTGATCATCGGCCGCCAGCTGCCGCGCTTGACCTTCCCCTTCGCGGCATTGGGCTCGATGTCGTTGACCATCTATATCCTGCACATTCTCACCGCACGCTACTGGCAAGCACACGTCTCGCTGCACAACACCATGGCGGCACTGGGCTTTGTGCTCGCGTTCCTGCTGCTGAGCGCGCTGTGGAAGAAGTTCTGTGGAAAGGGCCCGGCCGAGAGGGTCGTGGCTTGGGCAATCAAGGAGGTGGCCGCGTAATGGTGGCACGAAAGATAACTGCTGTTGTGGCCAGCTCTCTGGTCGTGGGGCTAGGCGCTGCGCCGGCCATGGCCTTGGAATTCGCCCAGCCCGCACCTCACTCGGAGGAAAGCGTCGCCGTGGCTGCGCTGCGTATGGGCAAGATCGGAAACTTCGGCGATTGCACCGGCACGCTGGTGGCTGAGCAGTGGGTGCTGACCGCCCGCCACTGCTTGGAGTCCGTCAACAACGAGGGCTCGCAGGCCCGCTTTGGCCAGGGCAAGGAAACCCGTGTGTATGACGTGGACTCCTGGGCTGTTTCGCCGACTATCGACGCCGGCCTCATGCACCTGACCGAGCCCGTTAAGGGCATTAAGCCAGCTAAGCTCGCGGATGCGGTCCCCACCGCCGGCGAGAAGGGGCACTTCTACGGCTGGAGTAGTAGCTCCCGCATGGCCCGTAAAGGCCAGCTGCCGATGGCGGAGATGGAAGTAGGCGAATTGCTCTCCGGTGGAACCCCACCGGCCAGCCCAGACGAATCCGGCCAGAAGATGACGCCGGTGGCTCCGGGCGAAATGGCGACTGCTCCGGGTGATTCCGGGGCCATGGCTCCTGGTGACATGGCAGTGCCTGCTCCCGGTGGAATGGTCGCTCCCGCCCCTGGTTCGTCCGACGCGCCCCAGGTAATGAAGGGCGGCGACATGCCAGAGATCGCCGTTGGACCCGACGGCGCGGAAAGCATTCCGGCCGGTGAACTCGGGGGAGTGGGCCCGATGATTGCGGCTGCCATCATGGACGTGAAGTCCCTCAATGGCGAAGGCATGCAGGGCGGCGACTCGGGCGGGCCGTTCTTCGTCAACGGCCGCCTCGTGGGCGTAGCTACGGCCGGAACGTCTAATGCGGATCCGGATCTGCCTTCCCCAACCGCGGCGATTACATCCGTGGTTGAGGTCCGCGACTGGATCGAGGACGTCACCAGCGGCCGCGATACCGACGGCGTCCTCAACGTCGAGAACTCCCCGGCGCCGCCGGCAACGATGCAGGTCAGCGCGCCCGTAGCACTGACCGCCGGCGTGACTGGGGTGGTGGGCCTGATCGTGCTAGCCATTGCTTCGCGATTGATTAGTCGCAAGTCTGGTGCTGGGAGGCGGACCAACTAGGCTGTTTCTCCATGAAGGAGAAACTCGTTCCGTGTCTGATTGCCGGTGCCATCCTTGGTGTGGTGCTGTGGCTGGCCTCCGGCATGCTGTGGTTGTTGCCGGTGGGCCTAGTGGCGGGCCTCGCGGGCTACCCGCTGCTTGGCATCACGCGCGATGAGTCCCAAGCCCGCAAGCGCCGCGACGACACCTTCCGCGACTAAGCGTCCACGCCGCCCCATGCCACCGCACTACGCCGCCCGCCCGCCACCACGCACGCTCCTCCACGGTCGGTCGCTAGATGGCACCCCACAAACCGTCGCCAAATGGCACCCCAGAAAAGGCATCCGCTAGAAGGCATCTTTGGGGCTGAAAACGCCATCTGCACGCCCCAAAAGGCGTTTTCAGACAAGAAAACGCCTTCTGACAGATGCCATCTGCAAGATGCCTTTTGAAAACTGCCCCATGGCCGGCACCACACAAAAGGCTTCACTCAGAAGTCTCCAGTCAAAAGGTTCCCTTGGGGGCAAGTAAACCATCTTTAACCAGGTAGAAGGTTCGTTTGGGGGCAAACAAACCTTTTGACTGGAACCAGGTGAGGGGAACCCGTTGAGAACGGCCTGCTAGGGCAGAAGGTCAGGCCTAGAAGCTCGCCAACGGGCTAGAAGATCTCGATGCGCCCGCCCAAAGACTCGGTCTGGCGCAGCTGCGCCACCCAGTTCGGCGCACCCGGGTGCAAACGCAGAACCGGGCGGGAAGAAATCTTGACCGGAGAAACGGATTCCTTACGAGCACCGGATCGGGCTTCGATGCGGGTACGGGCGCGGAAGCCAGCGTCGGCAAGCGCGGCGATGGAAGGCTGCTCCGAGGCCAGCGAGTCGCGCGCATCCTGCAGCAACTCGAGGGCCTCGTCGAGGGCCTGGACCAGCGCCGTCGAGTTGGTCTCGCACATCTGGCGCACCAGGTCCGGGCGAGTGCCCGCCACGCGGGTTCCGTCCTTGAAGGAGCCAGCCGCGAGGGACTGCGCCAGGATGCCGCCATTATCGCCAACCACCGCGAGGGTCTCCGCCAGCACGTGCGGCAAGTGCGAAATACGGGCGACCGCGGCATCGTGGTTAGCCACACGCACCGGAACCGCCTCCGCGTGAACCATCTGGGTCATGCGGACAACGTCGGCAAAAATGTTCTCCCACTCGGCGGGGATGCGCTCGCCGCGTGCGTCGCACTCGGCGGCGTAGTCATAGGTGATAACCCAGGCAGCGCGGTTGAATAGCCCGGTGTGGGAGTTCTCCCAACCGGATTTGGAGGTGCCGGCCATGGGGTGGCCGCCCACGTAGCGTGACTCCATGTTGCGCTCCACGATGAGCTGGCGAACCTCGGCCTTGACCGAGACGACATCCGTCAGCCCGCAGCTCGGGGCGTGTTCCTGAATGACGTCGAGGACCGAGGCAACCGCATCCATGGGCACCGCGATGACGATGAGCGCATTGTCCTCCTCGGCGCGGCGCAGGATAGCCGGCAGATCATCGGTGACGTCATAGCCCTGCTTAATGGCCGTTCGCGCACCAGAAGTCGAGTGGTTATAGCCGTACACGGAATGGCGTGCAGCAGCTAGGTCTCGCAGGAGGGAACCTCCAATGAGACCGAGGCCGATAATGCAGACAGGGCGTTGAACATCTTGAGAACTCACGGTGACAATTGTCGCACAATCCGACTAATCTGACGAGGTATGAGCCACGACGATCTGTCCTTTGCTATCACCGTCACCAGCGCCGAAGGCGCGTGGGTGATTCGCCCCTTCAAGGATGACTTTACCGACGTCAATACTTCCATCAAGGCGGTGCGCAACCTGCGTTCGGAGGGAGCGGCATTTGCGCTGTTGTGCGTGGAGGATGACTATTTCGTCGTCGTGCGCCCAGTGCCGGGGGATGTGCGCATGCTGCTTTCCGACGCCACCTATGCCTCCGAAGACGATTTCGCCGCGGATTTCCTGGACCTGCGCGATATCGATATCCCGGATTTGGACGAGGACGAGTGGGAGGACGCCGACCCGTATGGCGACGGCGATTTCGACATCTTCGCTGACCTCGGCCTCGATGAGAACCAGGTGGGCTACATCATCGACAACGATGAGGACTGGCCTTCCGATATGCTCCTGCGCATTGCCGGCGAGCTGGGTTTTGGCGATGAGCTGGAGGATTTCATCGACGGCCTCGACTCGGATGACTCTTAAACCAGCGGCGGGGCTGGTCCGCGCGGAGTCTCGCATGCGTCGCGCCCTGGAGGTCGCACGCACCACGCCGGTGGGGGATATCCCGGTAGGAGCCGTGCTGTACGACGCCTCCGGTAACGAACTCGCCACCGGCGTTAACCGCCGCGAGCAGCTGAATGACCCCACCGCGCACGCAGAGGTGGAAGCCATCCGTCAGGCGGTGCGCGTGCATGGCGATGGCTGGCGTCTGGAAGGCTGCGAGCTGGTCGTCACCCTGGAACCCTGCGCGATGTGCGCTGGTGCGATTCAGGCTTCCCGGGTGTCCTCGGTGGTCTTTGGTGCCTTTGAGCCGAAGACGGGGGCGTGTGGTTCGCTGGTGGAGGTATTGCGCGCCCCTGGCGCCCTGCACGTACCGGAGGTACGCAGCGGTGTGCTGGAGGAAGAGTGCGCGGAGCTGCTCACAGGCTTCTTCGGGGGTCTGCGCGGAAGCAGCGAGTAGCCCTGAGTTGGGACGTGGTCTCGGATCCACCTTCCGATTCGCGTGTAGGCTGGGTGTCCCACGTGAGAGACGTAGAGAGTAAGGAGAAAACCATGGGTGATTTCGAGAACAAGAAGGACGAGTTTGTTGGCAAGGCTAAGGAAGCCGCTGGCAACGTAAGCGACAACGAGAAGCTGGAGAACGAGGGCAAGGCCGACCAGGTCACCTCCGAGGCCAAGCAGAAGGCTTCCGACGCCGTTGAGGGCGTCAAGGACAAGGCCAACGAGGTCATCGGAAACCTCAAGGACTAATTCCTAGCCTTAAGTAGCTGAATCGCTGTCCCCGCCGCCTGGCGTGGGCAGCGATTTTGTCGCTCGGGGTTACTCGACGTAATCTGGAACGCGGTGGCGTGTCCGAGCGGCCGAAGGTGATCGCCTCGAAAGCGATTGTTGGGTAACCCCCAACCGCGGGTTCAAATCCCGCCGCCACCGCCACATCCGGCACCCCAGTTCTTAGCTCTGGGGTGCCGGTCTTTTGTGTTTTAAAAGCCAGCCCGCCCTCTATCAACATCTCTTTGGAAATCCAGCGCGGCTTGGCGTGCCTCGGGGTCGTGGTCTTCAGTGCGCTTGTGAATCCGCCGGCTCATCATGCCTGCTGGGATGGCAATGAGGAGGATGGCCGCGACGGCGACAATGACGAAAGTAGACATGGTGGTGCTCCTAGAGTATTTCAGTAATTCCGCATTGTAGCGCTGGCCACGCTCTGGAGGGGTCGTTGAACTCTTACGAGACCGTTAGGGCTTCACAGCCCAACTGGTTAAACTGGTGCACATTCGTGTCCACCACCAAAGCTTCCGCGAGCAATAATCGCGCATGTGAAGGGGAATTTCCGTGGCAAAGCTGCTCTACCACCTAGGCCGCTGGTCTTACATCAATCGATGGAAGGTCATCATCGCCTGGATCTTCATCGTAGCGGCCGCGGGCGGAGCGACCTTGAGCTTGATGAAGCCGATGACCACGGAGTACTCCATCAGCGGCACGCCCGCTATTGATGCCACCCGCCGCGCGGTGGAGCTCTTCCCGGAGAACGGTAACCCGGCCAATGCGCCGTCGGTCAACCTCGTCTTCAAGGCCCCGGAAGGGCAGAAGCTCAGTGACCCGCAGAATAAGGAAGCGGTCGAGGACGTGGTGCACCACATCGCAGAGGGCCTAGACATACCGGAGGGTAGCCAACAGCGTTGGGGCAATCCGCTTGAGGTATCGCCAGCACTGCAGCAGCAGGTCATCGAGCAGTTCACCTCCATGGGCTTGCCGGAGGAGACCGCACGGGCGGATGCCGACAACCTGGCCATGGTCAATGCCGATGAGACCATTGCTTATACCACCTTCGATTTTGACGCGGAGAGCCCCTATTCGGTGGACCCCGCGGATAAAGACGTGGTCCATGAGGCCATGGATATCGGCCGTGCGGCGGGCTTGGAGGTAGAGGCCGGCGGCGCAGGCTTCGGTGATGAAATCCAGGTCAACTCGATTTCTGAGGTCATCGGCCTGGCCGTGGCATTTATCGTCCTCATTATTACCTTCGGCTCTTTGGCCTCCGCGGGTATGCCGCTTATCTCCGCGGTTGTGGGGGTGGGGCTCGGTGCGATGGGCGTCATGATCGCGACCCACTGGATGGAGCTCAACAACCTCACCCCGGTGCTGGCCGTCATGATTGGCCTGGCCGTGGGCATCGATTATGCGCTGTTCATCATGTCGCGTTACCGGCAGGAGCGCTCCCGCATGGACGGGCCGGATGCCGCCGGCATGGCCGTTGGTACGGCGGGTTCCTCGGTGGTCTTTGCCGGTGCGACGGTCTTCATCGCGCTCTTCGCCCTACTGGTGGCACGCATTAGTTTCTTGACGGCGATGGGCCTGGCGGCTGCGGGCACGGTCTTCATGGCCGTGCTTGTGGCGCTGACTTTGGTGCCCGCGATGCTGGGGCTGCTCGGTGATAAAGCCTTCGCTGGGCGCATCCCCGGCGTGGCCGGAAATCCGACGAAGCGCCGACCGCGCCGCACGAAGCCAACGATGGGTAACCGTTGGGTGCGCACGGTGCAGCGTGTCCCCGGTGTCGTCATGGCCTTGGTGGTGCTCGGCCTCGGTGCTTTGACCGCTCCGGTTCTGCACATGGAGCTGGCGCTTCCGGCGGATACCACGTCTAATCCGGATACCACCCAGCGCAAGGCGGCGGACCTGCTGTCCGAGGGCTTTGGCCCCGGCATTAACGGCCCCTTCCTGGTGATCGTGGATGGCGCTAACGCCAACCCGGATTCCGCGGCGCTGCAGCCCTATATCCAGGGCCAGGAGGGCGAAGAGGACGAGCAGAAGAAGGCCGCGCTGTCCTCCTTTATGTATTCCGTGCAGCGCCTGAACCAGGTCGGCGGGGTCAAGCACGCCCAGCTGGTGGGTGTGAGCCAGGATATGAAGGCAGCACAGATCATGGTCAGCCCCACCACAGCGCCGACGGATGAGGCCACGGTTGGCACCGCCTCCGCCTTGCGCACCGCTAGTGCGGAGCTGGAGGATGCCACCGGTGCCGAGATCGGAATGACTGGTCTGACCGCGGTGCAGCTCGATATCACCGAGCGCCTTGAGGGTGCCATGGGGCCATACCTTGCCATCGTGGTAGGCCTGGCCATCTTCCTGCTGTTGGCGGTGTTCCGTTCCATCTTGGTCCCATTGGTGGCGGGCTTAGGCTTCCTGCTTTCCGTCGGCGGTGCCTTCGGCCTGACCGTGCTGGTGTGGCAGGACGGTCTCACCGGCCTGGTGCCCGCGCCGGGCCCGCTGATTTCCTTCATGCCCATCTTCCTCATCGGCGTGACCTTCGGCCTAGCCATGGACTATCAGGTCTTCCTGGTCACCCGCATGCGTGAGCACTTCTCCCGCTACCCGCAGGGCAGCGGTGGCAAGTACAGCAAGTACAACGCCAATGATGAGGCCACCATCGCCGGCTTTACCGCCGGTGCCCGCGTGGTCACCGCCGCGGCCATCATCATGATTTCCGTCTTCGTGGCCTTTATCAGCCAGCCGCTGCCCTTCATCCAGATCTTCGGCTTCGCGCTGGCGGCGGGCGTGCTTTTCGACGCCTTCCTAGTCCGCATGTCGCTTGTCCCCGCCACCATGTTCCTCATGGGGCACACCACCTGGTGGATGCCGAAGTGGCTGGACAAGCTGATCCCACAGCTCGACATCGAGGGCACGGCGTTGGAAGAAGAATGGGAGCGCAAACACGCGGCAGCATCCCGTGAAGCAGAGGATAAGGCAGCGCAGCCCGTAGAATAGTTCCCTATGACTCACCCTAAGCCGCAGCTTGAGACCGACCTTTCCTTCGACGTGAAGAAGGAGCTAGATTTAAGCGGTCCAGCACAACCGGGAAAGCACGGCCGCACCGGTGTTATCCATACCCCGCACGGTGATATCCAGACCCCGGCCTTCATCCCGGTGGCCACCAAGGCCACGGTGAAGACGCTGACCCCGGAGCAGATTCGCCTCACCGGAGCCCAGGCTATCTTGTCCAATGCCTATCACCTCTACCTGCAGCCGGGCCACGACATCGTGGACGAGGCCGGTGGCGTGGCTGCCTTCGAGAACTGGCATGGGCCGACGTATACCGACTCAGGCGGATTCCAGGTCATGTCCCTCGGCGTGGGTTTCAAAAAGGTCCTCGCCATGGACGTGGCGGACCTAACGGACTCCGATATCCGTGCGGCCAAGAAGGAGCGTATGGCGCAGGTCGATGAGGATGGCGTGGATTTTAAATCCATCATCGACGGCTCCACACACCGCTTCACCCCAGAGGTCTCCATGCAGATCCAGCATGGTCTGGGCGCGGACATCATGTTCGCCTTCGACGAGCTCACCACGCTCGTTGATACCCGCACTTACCAGGAGGAATCTGTCGAGCGCACGCGCCGCTGGGCGCAGCGCTGCCTGGATGAGCACGACCGGTTGACGCTCGCCCGCGGCCCGCAGAAGCCGCGCCAATCCCTGTGGGGCGTGGTGCAGGGCGCGCAGTACGAGGACCTGCGCCGACAGGCCGCGCGCGGGCTGGTGGAGCTCTCCGATCGCGCTGAAGCGAATGGCCGGCGCGGCTTCGGAGGCTTCGGCATCGGTGGCGCTTTAGAGAAGGAGAACCTGGGCACGATTGTGGGCTGGGTGTGCGATGAGTTGCCCGTCGATAAGCCCCGGCACCTGCTGGGTATCTCTGAACCGGATGACATCTTTACCGCCGTTGAGGCTGGTGCCGATACTTTCGACTGCGTGGCGCCGACCCGCCTGGCGCGCCGCGGTGGCGTCTACACCCTTGATGGCCGCATGAACCTCACCAATGCACGCTTCAAGCGTGACTTTGCTGGTGTGGATGAGGAATTTGGCGGCTACGTCTCGGAGAATTACTCCCGCGCCTACCTCCACCACCTGCTCAAAGCCAAGGAATTCTTGGCTGGCACGCTGTGCACTATCCACAACCTGGAGTTCATGATTCGCCTGGTGGATAACATCCGGGAGTCCATCGATGGCGGCTATTACGAGGCTTATCGCGATGAATTCCTGGGGCGCTATTACGCCAAGTGACCGGTGACGATGACGTTGTACTCCAAGTCTGATGTGCCGTCCACCGCACACGCAATGAGCACGATACGCCCGGGGACCTCGGTATTCATGAGGTCGGCGTCGCTGCCCAGCTGCTCCTTATCAACCAGGAAGGCGTTATCCACGATCCACTCGCGCCCGGCACCGCCCTCGGAGGTCATGCGGATGTGGGAGCCGTTGAGGGTGGGCGTCGTAAAGCGCTGCACCTGCGCCCCGTCGAGGCCCTCCACGGCGGTGGGGTTGCTCAGATCAACGTTGGCGGTGACCACCTCGGAGAAGGGGTTAAATACCAGTTTTTGCTGGCCCCACGCATGGCCCAACACGTAGGTGGTACCCTGCTCCGCTGTGGCGGGGGACTCGCCCCAGTCTTGTACCCATCGCACCATGGTCTCTTGCGGCCCTGCGGGGTTGAGGGGCACGACGAAGGGCATTGAGTCATAGGTCGCGCCCGTGATGGTGGCTGGGCCGTCCATCTCAAACGTGCCGGTCAGTGCGGGTGCCGGGCCCTCATTAAGTGGGGGCGGGGTGGGTGCTGCGCTTGGCGACGCCTCACTGCTCACCGCCGTCGTTTCCGGTGCCGCGTGGTTCGTCGTTTCAGGCGACGGGTCTTCTTCCGTCCCCGAGCACGCCACAAGACTTAAGGCTGTGGCTAGGCCAAGGATAGGGAGGAAGGAAGCTCGAAGATGCTTATGCATCGTAGATGTCCTTTAAGACCTCATCGAGGTTAAAGCGCTCGCCGGAATCCTCTGCAGCCATTTATTCTCCTTTGTCACTGTGAATGCATCGTATTACGCATGATGGGTGAAAGGAAGAGAGAAATAGACCCCCTCAGCACAGTGCGTGCTAAGGGGGTGAAAGATCGGGACGGGTCGCTGCTACTTAGACGGCGCTGCTGTAGGGGCGTCGGCCTCGTCGATTGGCACGTAGTCCTCGCGGCGCTTGACCCAGGAGATAACCAGGGTGGTCAGTGGAAGCATGATCACCTCGCAGGCGGTCTTCCACAGGAATCCCACGATGACGTAGTTCAGGAAGCCGCTGAAGGAATCGATACCGATGACGGGTGCGGCGATGGCGCAGAACAGCAGGGTATCGCCGAATTCGCCGACGACGGTGGAAGCGACAAGGCGGGCGATGAGACCCTTCTCGCCTGAGCGGGCCTTCATCTTGACCAAGGTGAAGGAGTTGAGCAGCTGGCCCACGACGTAGCCCACGAGGGAAGCCAGCAGGATTTGCGGGACGAGGCCCAGCGTGGCGGCGAAGGCTTCCTGACCTTCGTAGAAATCAGCCGCGGGCAGCCAAATTGCAATATAAAAGGAAACTGCGGCCAGAAGCGCCATGGCGAAACCGATATAAACGGCGCGGCGGGTGGACTTGAAGCCATAGCACTCAGAGAGAACATCGCCCACGATGTAGGCGATGGGGAAGAGGAAGAAGGCGCCATCGGTGATGAGCGGGCCGAGCTGGACACCCTTCGTGGCGTTGATGTTCGAAATGAGGAAGGTAACGACGAACACCGCGACCAGCCACGGGTACAAAGTGGAATGTACCGGGATGAATCGGATGCTCTCGCCACCGTTTGTGGTGGTTGCGGTTGCCGATTGAGTTGTCATGGAACAGCATTTTTCCACGAAACTGGGGGAAGCAGAAATGGGGAGTGCTCCCTCACCCGGCTGTTTCCTGAGAACCTGCAGCGGAACTGGCTGTTTCGGGGGTGCGCTCTCGGTGCTGTGCCCATAAAGATCTATGAACTGGGCAGAAATAATGCACGCAGTATGGCATTCTTTTGCTTGCAACGTTTTCGTATTCCCTGAACGTTTCCTGTCTATTGTGTGCATGGCGCGCGCTCGAAGAGATTCGGGCGCGTTCGAATTTCGAGGCCAGAGAAAGACACGTCATGTCAGGGGGTGCGGCTACCTTGGTTTCTGGTCCTTAGAGCTTTCTGGCGGATCTTCTACCTTCTGCGTCGCTAGATGGGGAAGGTACCAGGTTCGCCGGTGGCCCAACTTCGTTTAAGGGAAGGTCATCGATATGACGTTTGGTTCCCCAGGCTCGTCGCCACAGTTTGGCGGGCGCCCGCCGCAAGGGGCTGATCAGCCAGGTGCAGGTTCCGGGTTCGGCGCGCCCGGTGGGGCTGGGGGTCCCGGTGGTTTTGGTGCCCCGAATCCAGCACAGAATCCTGCCCAGACCCCAGCGCAGAAGCCTTCCTCCGGTACTGATTTTGGTCGGGGCTCCGGTTTCGGCTCTGCCCCGGGAAGCCCTGCGGGGGCTAACCCTAGTTCAGGGGCAGGTGGCTCTTTTGGTGCGCCGGGCTCGTCTGATGGTTTTGGTGAGTCCTCGCCTGCACCGGATTATCGCCGTCAGGTGGCAGCACCGACGAGTCCGACGAAGGGGCCGTGGCCGCTGCTCATTGCTGCTGGCGTTTCCGCAGTTATCGCACTGATCCTCTTGGTCATTGCGCCGCTTATTGCTTCGCCGACGCAGACTCTGTTCTTTGTCCTGGCTATCGGTGGATGGCTGCTGGCCGGAATCGTGTCCTTTATCCTCTTGGGCCTGTACACGCTGAAGAACACGCAGCGCCAAGCCGAGACGTTTTATGTTGAGGACACCACGCAAACTTTGCTTTACCGCATCATCATGGGCGGAAGTTTTGTCCTTGTCATTGTCGCTGCGGTGGAAATCGCCTTCTACGTAGGAAAGGCGGTTGGCGCCTAATGAAGAAGTTCACACGAGTACTTGCTTTATCCGCTGCGATGGCCATCACTGGGTTCGGTGGCAGCCTGGGAGCGGTGGCGCAGGATGCTCCGCCGCCTCCGGAAGAGCGCCCTGAGGGAATCGGCTCCGAATCTGCGCTCTCAGAAGTCTCACAAAAGAACCTCTCCGATTTTGGCTCCTGTATTGCCAGCGAGAAGTCTGCGGACCTGCTCTTTGTTCTTGACCAATCAGCGTCCTTGGTGGGCTATGAGGGCTCGCAGCCGACGGATGCCGATGCCTTCCGCGTTGATGCCACGGCGGACATCGTGAAGCAGTTGGCCCACCTCGGGGAAGACAACGGCGCAGACATTAACGTGAAACTCGCTGGCTTCGGATCCGACTATTACAGCGATCCTGCCGAGTATGGCGGGTGGACCAATGTCTCCGGTAACGCTGATGCCCTGCAGGGCGAACTGGATAAGTTCCGCAAGGAGGATCGCGTTGCGGATCTAGAGACCAACTATGGCGCGGCCTACAAAGGCGCGTTGAAGGAACTCGCTTCTCATCAAGGTAGTAGCTGCCGCGGCATCGTGTTCTTTACCGATGGTAAGTACTACACCGACGCCGAGGCCAACGATCTTCAGGGCGCGCAGGACAAGCTGTGTGAGGTCAATTCCTCTGTCACCGCGTTCCGTAACTCCAATATCCGCCTCTTTAACGTGGGCCTCGTGCCAGCTGCGGAAGCCCAGGATCAAGTCCGCCAGCTCACCCGCATGGCGGAGGGTGAAGACTGTGGCCAGGGTGCCCCGAACGGTGCATTCTTTGACGCGGGTGAGGACCCAGCAGCGCTGTTCGCGGCCTTCCGTAACCTCATCCCTACCTCGGGTGGCGTAACCAAGGAAGGTAACTTCAAGGACCAGTTTGATTTCGTCCTTGATAACTCCGTGTCCCCTGTGCGTTTGTCCGCGGTGCCGAAGAATTCGGTGGGTGAAGGCGACCTCATACCGACCCTGACTGGTCCCGATGGCGAAACGGTGGAGCTCACACCCGATACCACGAGCGTCGCCGGCGCGAAGGTCTCCGTGACGGAGAACAACAAGCTGCCGGGCATGGTTGATATCGCTATGGAAAAGGATGGCGATTCCTGGGCCGGAGCATGGACCTTTGGTTACAAGGCGGCTGAGGGTACGGACGGCGAATACCTTGCTTCCGTCGTTATGGTGCCGGGCCTTAACCTGGACCTCAAGACCGAAGACGGGGCCAAGGTAGAAGGCGGCATTAACTCGGACCAGATCCTGAAGGGACAGTTGGTCGATGGCAAGGGCGAGCCACGTGCGCTGGAGGGTGAGGGAACCCTCTACGCGGAGTTCGTACCAGAGGACGGCACCCCGGTCACCCTTGTAGAGAATGCGCCGATCACCGATGGACAGCAGGTAGATATTCCGCTGGACAAGGTGGAAAACGCGGCATCCGGTCAGTTGCGAACCCGCGTGGAGATCACTACCAAAGAAACGGGTGAGCGCCCGGGCTCGAAGCTGGATCCCATCAACGCGGAAACGCCGCTGACGGTTACCCCGGTCAATATGCCGACGGTGGGCTCGGCACAGACAATTACCATGACGGAGAAAGAGATTACCGTCGACGTTCCCGTGACCGGCCCCGGCAAGGTGTGGGTGGTAGACCAGACCATGGATTCTGATGGCGGAATGCTTCCCGCGGGAGTTCCTTCCGTTGCAGTGAGTTCTCAGCACAACTCGGAAGATTCCGCACTCGAGCTCTCCAAGGATGAGAAGGCAACCATCCCGGTGACTCTCAGCGTGGAAGAGATGGCGGATGGACCACTGCGCGTGGAGCCGGTCATTAACCTGCAGTCTGCTGAGGATAACCAGCAGATGGAGCTGCCGCTGACGCTGCAGGGCTCCATGACCGCACCACTGAGCAAGTCTGCTTTCGGCCTCTCCTTTGTCTTGGCGGTACTGCTGGCACTGCTGATTCCGCTGGCCATTCTGTACTTCATGAAGTGGTTTAGCGGCCGCATTCCGGAAAAGCCCCGCATGTTTACGAAGACCATCCCGGTACGCCGAGAGGGTGCGAACCTCGTGCGTACCGACACCGGCCGCCCGTTTGCGGTGTCCAAGGATGAGTTTCAGGGTGCCGTTCCGGTGGAAGCCTCTGCACGTTCTGCCCGCTTGGGCAGCAATGATGCCAAGGTAAAGATGGGACTGAGCCCCTTCACTGCCGCCCACGTGGAGGTCCAGCGCGATGGCACTATCTCCGGCAAGGGCAAGAAGTCCGGTTACCGGGCAGTGTTGCCGCTTGCGGTGCAGAACACGTGGTTCTTCATCGGTAACAAGAAGGACCGCGATTCTGGCGAGATTGTCATGACCATCGATACGTTGGCACAGGCCAGCGCATACGACGAGATGTCGAAGGAGATCAGCCGCCAGGCCCTGCAACTCTTTGACCAAGTCGAATTCCCAGCCGAAAAGGCTGAGAAGGCACAGACGCCGCCGCAGGCAGGCCAACCGGGGCAGCCGGTCCAGCAGAACCAGCCCGGCTCCCAGCCGCCGAGCGGTCCGCCGCCGCAACGTGGACCGCAGCAGGGCGCTCCCCACCCGGGTGGGCGCCAGCAGGCGCCGCAACCTGGCGGTTTCGGCCAGTCCCAGCCTTCCGGACCGTCACCTCAGAACCAGCCAGGTCACGCTGAAGAGCCGGGACGCCCCGGCTTCGGCGGAGCACCACACTTTGGTGGTGGATCTGGTTTCGGCGGCGGCCCGAGCTTTGGCCAACCGGGCCAGCAGCGCCCAGACAATCCTGGTAACCCTGGTAATAACGGCGGCTGGCCCCCAGCCCCGGGATTTGGCTCCCAGGGTTAAGCCGGCAGAGCAGCACACAACAGACATAAACAGCACAGAAGTGAACCTCCCCTTCGAAAGGTAGTTAAAGATGAAGAAGTTCCTCGTCGTCGGTTGCGGTGGCTCCGGCGCCAAGACGCTGGCGTTCATGATGGACCAGCTCAAGGCCGAGCTGCGAAGCATCGACCCGGACATGACCGAGTTGCCCAAGGCCTGGCAGTTCGTCAACATCGATGTGCCGCTCGAGGAGGAGGCAGGCCCGCAGAAGCTGCCGAATGTTACCCAGAATGGCGGCCACTACGTGGGCATTGGTGCTCGCCAGAACTACAACACCTTCGATGAGGGCGTGTCCAGCATCCTGGGCCGTGCCGGCAAACTCGGTGAGATCGCAACGTGGGCCACCCGCAACCCCTCTACCAATGACGTGAAGCTGGCTGATGGCGCCGGCCAGTACCGCGCGATCGGCCGCATGCTGACCCTGCCGAATCTCAAGAAGATCCGCCAGTCGCTCAAGGAAGCGGTGGATGAGATGTTCACGCAGGAGGCAATCCAGGAGCTCAACCGCCTCAACTACAAGCAGACCAAGCTGGACACCGATACCGGTGATTCCCAGCCGGTTGTCCTCGTTGTCTCTTCCATGGCAGGTGGCGCGGGCGCCTCGATGTTCCTCGATGTGTGCCGTGTACTCACCACTATTCCAAACGTGAACCCGCAGGGCACCCTCATCTTCATGTACACCCCGGAGATCTTCGCCGATAACAAGGCGGATGACATGGCCGGTGCGTGGCCGAACTCGCTGGCTATGTTCGGTGAGGTTGTCGCCGCACAGATGGGTAATGCGTATGATCACGACCGCGCTATCTTTGAGGCCTTCGACATGGGAACCCCGCCGGAAGGGCAGACCTTCGGCCGTATTTTCCCCATTGGTTCCAAGATGGGCACCACCAGCGCTCGCTTCGGCGATGGTTCCGCCATGTCCATCTACCGCGGCTTGGGCCGCGCGTTGGCGGGGCTGATGGCTTCCACCAAGGCCAGCGATAACCTCGTGTCCTACGCGCTGACTAACACCCCGGCCGGTGATGGCGGCCGCCGTTTCTTCGGTTGGGATCGCCCGGACGGCACGCCGTGGGGGCGCCTGCCCTGGGGTTCGCTGGGCTATGCCCAGGTTTCGATGGGCCGTGACCGCTTTGCCGAATACTCTTCCCAGCGCCTTGCCCGCAGCGCCTTCGAGCGCCTCTTCAACGGGCACCTCGATCCGCAGAACCCCGAGGCCGGCGAGATGCAGATTGCGAAGAAGTTGGAGGAGCGCCTGCCTAGCGCCTTTAGCTCTATGACGCTTGATCCTTCCTGGGCACAGGGCGGACAGATCGATAGCGGTAGCGTCTGGAACTGGCTCAACAGTGTGTTCGGTGGCCAAGCCCAGCAAGCCGCGGACAGCGCCGCGAAGCACCTGCAGAACTTCATTCCGGTGGGCCAGGGCCGCAACGTCAACGAATGGCGCGAAGAGTTTGAGGGCAACATGGCCGATCCCCGCAATGAGCAGGCCATCGCATCGGTTCTGAACAATGCTGCGTATGACATTGTTTACCGCTACGCCAACTTCTTCAGCGATGGTGTCCTCGCCACCGTGGAGTCGGAGCTGGCTGCGGTGGGCGTGCCCTATGTGCGCGAGATGCTCTCCAAGATCACGGATGTGCTCACCAACTCTGACCTTCTCCTGCCGTGCCTGTTTGAGTACTCTGGCTACTACCAGAACACCCGCGTGTTGGCGAAGCCGGAAGGCGCGGATCCAATCCTCAGCCCGCTGACTGGCAAGGGCCAGATGACGGACCCGACTCCTACGGTTAATGCTCTGATGGGTCTGTACTTCAACCAGTTCTACAGCTACGCCCTTATGGCCATTGCGCACCTGCTCAAGGATGTCCTGCAGGACTATGCCGATGAGAACCTCTTCCACCTTAAGCGCGAGCTGGGGGATGCCCACGCGGTGTTGGAGAAGGCCGTGTCAAAGCGCCCGGAGACCAACAAGTTGGCCGACGTCCGCACAGACGAGGTCAACTCGTGGCCAACAGAGCTCGATGAGGTCGTGGAAACCCGCTTCAAGGGTGCCGAGAACGAGATCATGCTGACTGACGTCAACACCTTCATTTCGGACTACCGGGACCAGATGTTGCGTACCATCCAGGGCCAGCAGTCCACCTCGGATGTCACCAACTACGAGCAGGCTTATCCCTTTGCGGTGCGTGCGGTCATCCGCGGTGAATGGGAGTCGCTCGATGCGGCCCAGGCGCCGAATGACACCCTGGCCCCGCAGAAGCGTACCAACGATGCCTACTCCAACCGTGCTGGTTGGGTGTCCAAGTACCTCTCGCGCCATCCGCAAAGTGGTGAGTCCCGCGAATCGCAGCGCGCGCACTACCACGCCAAGATCCGCCCGACTGATCTGCTGGAGCGCTCGCGCCAGTGGATTAACCGCCGTGATTATGAGTTCCAGAAGTTCAACTCGGTGGATCTGCGCCGCTACCTCACTCTTACCCCGGACATCAACGAGGTCGAGCACGCTGAGCGCCAGCGCCGCTTCATCGAGGCTTTCCAGCTGGCCCTGAGCTATGCCCGCCCGTTGGCTGCTGTTAACGACGACATGGTTCAGCGCATCCACGGCAAGTCCGTGCAGTACACCTACTCCTTCTCCGATATCCCATTTGCGGAGCTTGGCTCCGCAGAAACTGGCATTGCCTCCCAGCTGGAGTCGGTGCTCAGCCGCCCGGAGATTGACGGGCCTTCCACGGTGGCTCTGCGCAACTCGCTAAACATGTCGGATCACGTTCAGCACATCGAGATCTTCGGTTCCTACCCCAACTACTCGCCGATCGTCTTCTCTTCGATGTTCAACTACATCGCCAAGGACATCGAGAAGCAGGACAATTTCGATGGTTCCTGGTGGTCGGAGCGCCGCACCCGTCCGCTGCCGGCAGCCCTGCCGCTGACGAAGACGGAGCGTCAGGCCATGGTGGCGGGCTGGATCATCGGACGCATTACCGGCCGCGTCTACATTTCCAACGCCGATGCAGCCAATGCGGCAGCCCACATCTTCGATGACACGGATGGTGGCGTGAATGGCTGGGTTGATTTCCCGGATCCGCTGCTTATCTCGCCGCGCCGCATGATCAAGAAATCCGACTGGATGTCTTCGGTTCTGGAGTCCATCTTCATCGCCTACGCGAAGGTGCAGGAAACCGGGCGCTACGGATTCGCTTCCTCGCTCTACCCATACCAGCTGTTGCGCGGGCTTTTCGACGACGGCCTGGACTTCGCCCATTCCGGTGCATCCACGCACCCGGTGGTTCACCGCCTCGCGCAGTTCTTGGCATCCGGTGAAGCTCCGAACCGCGGAGTCATGGGTACCTCCATCCAGGACCGCTACGAATCCTTCGTGGAGGAGCTGGATAAGTTCACCCGCGGCGCAGATCACTTTGTGCCGGGCCACACCAATTCCTTGCCGGGACAGGGACGGAAGGAAAAGCCCTTTGCGGAGGTACGCTCCCGCGAGGTCGCATCGCATACGCCGTACTACCGTGACTTGGCGCTGGACGTCATCGAGGTAGTTCCGGTTATCCGCAATTACCTGAACCAGGCCAAGACTGTGGCGGAGAATCCCGTCGCCCAGCCTGCCCCGCAGGTGCGTAGCTCCGATTCCGGCTTTGGCCAGGACGTCGCACCGGAATTCAACCTCAACGACCTGGATGACACCTTCTAATGACGAACGTAATCTTTTTCGGACACGGCGCCACGGCGGATGATATCCGTTCGCGTCTTAGTGATTTGCGTGCGGTTGGCCTTCTGCAGGACTTCCTTTGGATTGACTATGCCCACCCCATCAACGGGGCCGTTGTGCGCTCCTTTACGGAGGAGGGCACGGCGCGCTTGTCGACGCTCGACGATGCCCTCCGCAGCTTCAGCGGGGACGTCCTCCTCGCCACCATTGACCCGATGGATGCGGCACAGCCGCAGGACGTCGCCAAGCTCACGGAGTGGGTCGGGGCCGTCGATCAGCGCCTGATTCAAGCCTCCAACCTGCGCGTGCGTTTGCTGCTCTCCGCCCTGCCGCGTGAGAGCGTGGACATCGCTCCGCTGCAGGGCTGGAGTAACCTCGTGCTCTCCCCAGAGGAGGGTGGAACCCCGGCCTCCTCGCGTATTCGCCCCATCAAGCGCACTGCCAACGGTTTCGAGCTTGCACAGTTTGCAGCCCCAGCCGTAGCCAGCATCTTCGGTTTGTGGCGCGGCATGCCCGAGCCGGCAGTGCTGGACCCGGATACGCATCGCGTCATCGAGACCGGTGACCGGCAGCGCTTCCGTTTGGTGCGTGCCTTCCACCGCACCATCGATGCCGGTGATATTGAGGACAAGGTCAGGAAGGCCGTCTTCGATCCCGGCCAGCGCCTACCGCAGCCGCAGGTCAATAACATTTCTCGCGCCGTGCACTACGCCAATCCGGAGCAGCTGACGGATCAGTGCGCCCAGATGTTCATCAACCAGGAGATTTCCCCGTTGGTGAGCGCTCCGACCGCTTATGAGGAGCTGCAGTCCCACAAAGTCAGCGGCTGGGCGGCGTTGAAGGATAACCTGCGTTTGTACTGGTCCACCGTGGTGGGCAAGCCGCAGGATTGGGTCGAGGGCCAGCGCGGTGCAATGAACAAGAACGCGGCTACCTTCCTGCAGAAGATGCTCTACGGTGCGGACTCCAGCGTGGAGGTCGTCTTGGCCGGGCACTCCGGTAAGGGCAGCGGTGCGACGAGCGTCGACGAGCTGCGCCAAGCCAGTGAGCACACCATGCGAGTTGCCCGCGAGCAGCAGTTCTCCTTGGGCCAGGAGCCGCAACTCTCGCGCACGTGGGAGGCCTATCACGATTATGCGCTGGGCCTTGTCGACGGATCCTGGCGCGACAGCATCGACACCAAGGGGCTGCGCAATAACCAGGGCAACATGTACATCGTGCAATACGGTGGCCAGTCCGTGCAGGATGTCAGCGCTTCTTTCGAGGGCTTCCATCCGCTCATGACCAGCACTCTGGGCTATACGCACGAGTCCCAAGCAACCGTCGCGCCTTTCGATCCGGTGGGTGCCGAGCGCTTCGCCGCCGATATTGAGTACACCAGCCAGCAGACCCGCAATGAAGCTGTCAGCCGCAAGAAGCACGAGTTTGCTTCGTGGCGAGCAAAGAACAGCACCACCTTCGCGTGGAAGGTGGGCCAGGGCCTGTGGGAGAAGCTGGGGCACGCCCAGCAGAAGTACCGCGACGCACACGCCAAGGCACGTGAACTGCAAGAGTTGGCCAACAGCTTCCAAGCGCGTGACTTCAACGCGGAGAACAAAGCGCTGACCCGAAAGCTGCGCACGATGTGGATTGTGTTCTTCGTAGTGCTTGCTCTGATGACCTACATGGTGGCCGGCCGCTACAACCCGGACTTGCCGTTGGGTGAGTACCTGCAGTGGTTCGACTGGCCGTGGTACGTCGTGGGCATCATCCTGGCTGTTCTTCTTTTCCTTGTGTGTTCTTGGGCGGTCTTTACCAAGGCTCAGCGTGAGATCTTTGACTACGTGCAGCGCCGCAAGCTGTTGAACCGCAACCAAGAGATCGCCGCGCAGAATCTGGCGACGGCCTCGGCCGAGATCTCGCGTATCTCTAATGCCTATAACCAGTTCCTGAGCTGGTCGGCATTGCTGGGCCGCGCTATCTACGCGCCCTTTGGGCGCAAGGAGACGTCGAGCGATCACCTGCGGACGCCGCAGTCGGGCCTTCCGGAGAACGCTCGCATTGCTCAGGCCGTGCTCAACCGCGATGATGCCGTGCGCATGACGGATGAAATCCGCTCCCACATTTTCCAGACGGAGTGGGCACACCGCTCGCTCAAGTCCCTCCTCGATGACATGAATGACACCTTTGAGCGCAACCGCACTGGCCACTCGGCCGTGGCGCTCAATGAGATGTGGGGCATGGCTGGCCTCGGCTCCAGCACTGCGTTAGATAACCTATCGCGCAGCCTTGACCACCCTTATATGCAGGACCGCGACCTCAAGCAACAGGAATGGCAGAAGGTCATTACGGATCCACGCATGGCCCGCAGCTTGCAGCAATACCTCAGTCGCGTGACCTTCCGCGAGGAAGGCGGCAGCCGCGTTCAGAGCACCGCCGAGTTCCTCGACGGCATGAACCAGGAAAAGGGTGCTCTTCAGGCCTTTAGCCCCAATGCGCTGACCAATGCGGGCGGCGCTGAAGGATATACCGAAATCGACGGCTCGCGCACCCGCATCGTGGAGGTGGACAGCCAGACCGCACTGACCAGTCAGCTCTCACGTTCTGTGACCGTGGTGCAGTACGGAAGGATCACTGATTTCAAGTACCTGATCCCGGATGCGGCGTCTGGTGCTCCGTCCTTTAAGGATTCCTCGGACTTCTCCTTGGATGATCTGGATGACATGGACCACATGGGCTTCAAGTCGCCGGGGCAGAGCAATAGCGAAAGCCCGACTGCGCAGCCGCCGTTTGGCCGGCCGGAAGCGCTGGACCTCTCAGACCTCGACGAAACTTTCTGACGAGACCTTCTTAAGGAACGTTGATGACACACAATCAGAAACCTTCGATTGCGGATGTGCCGCTGAGTGAGCTTAAGTCCCTGCACCAGCTCAAGCGCGTAAACGCCGATGATGTGCGTGCAGCTGTATCAGCGCCGTTTAGGCAGTTCGCCGAGCAGATTGCCGCCGCGTATAACGGCGAAGCGGTCGAGCACCCGGAGCTGAGCGCGCAGGCGCGCAATGCTGCGGTGGACCAGGAACGTGCTGCGCAGGAGCGCGCGGCACAAGAGAGGGCAGCGCAAGAACGTGCCGTGCAAGAACGCGCGGCACAGGAGCGCGCAGAACGCGAGCGCGCCGCACAGGCTGAAGCGCAGGCCCGCCAACGCGAGCAAGCACAGCGTGCCGCTGCAGCCGCCGGTGTAGCGCAGACAGGTTCCGCGGCTCAACCCCAACCGGCGCAAGCAGCGGCACAGCCGCACGATTTCTTCGCCGAGTGGGAGGCACTGCAGGCAGAGGAAGAGCAAAAGACTCAGGTTAACGAAGAGGACTACATCACCATCCCTGGTTTCGGGATTAAGGCGGAGTACCAGTTTCGCCAGGACCCGAACTGGGAAGCCCCCGGCATCGAGTTTGAAGTCGAGGTGCCGCAAGAGGCGGCGCTGGAGCAGGAATCTCAAGAAGAGCCTGGCTACGGCATAGAGCCAGAACCGGAGCCGGAGGATTCCGATCAGCGCCATCCGGTGCGCCTGTGGTGGCCGGAGCTCGAGCACGCGCCGGATGAGGTGGTGTTCTACCGAGTCGTCGCCGATGACGCAGAGATGGTGGCGTCCCCGGATGCCGGTGACACCCTCGTCTACACGAAGGGAACCGCCTACCGTGAACACGAGCCGGGCGAGACAGGCTTGCGCCACTACGCGGTATGGGCTTATAAGGGCCGCGACCTTCGTGAGCTTGTCAACAGCCAGCCGGTATTCATGGGAGACACGGGCGTGGTCTTCCCGCCGGTGAACGTTCAGGTGTCCACCATCAAGGGCGCCATTCAGGTGTCTTGGGACCTGCTGCCGGGGCACTCGAGCGCCATGGTTTATGCCTGCCGCGATAGCGAGAAGGAAAAGCTGTCCCCGCGCTTCGAACAAGACGTGGACAGCAGCGGGCGCAAGGCGACTATTCCGGTGCAAGAGACCGGACAGACCGTCGTCATCTCCTTGCTGGGCCAGGCGGAGTTCCACGGCGCTACTGAGCAAAGCCAAGACGAAGTCGCAGTCCAGCGCTCCGTGAAGCTCGCCAGCGAGCTGGAGAAGCTGGAGCTCTCCCGTTGCGAGCGCCGCAGCGAATACGGACAGGACACCATCGAGGTGGATTGGTACTCGCCCAAGACCGGCGAGGTAAAGATTTATCTCACGCCCACCGCCCCGCAGGCGGACCTGCGCACGTCCGCAGTGCCGAAGACCTACGTCGAAAGCGCACTGTCGAGTGCTATCAGTGAGACCCGCGGTGTGTCCGAACCGGGCTCCTTCCAAACCACCACGGTGCCGTGGCCGCCAGATTGGTACGAGGTTTACATCACCCCAGTGAACTTCAACGATGCTGATGCCTGGGTAGGTGAATCCAAGGTGCTGCAGCGCGTGCAGTCCATTGAGGATGACCAGTTCCGGCTCATTGAGCGCGTGGACAGCCAGCTCATTACCTTCGATTGGCCGAAGGGTGCAACGGCGGTGGAGTACTCCACCAACCGCGAGCACGATCAGATCCGCGAAGAGGACTACGACCTCCAGGGAGGCATCCGCCTGCACCTCGATCAGCACGGTGATACCGTGCGGCTGAAGCCTTATGCGGTCTTCGCAGGCAAGCGCACCGAGGGCAATGAGCGCGTGATCCAGTACGAAGGTCTGCGCCCAGTGACCTATGACTTTGAGGTCGATTCCTCCCAAGGCCAAGCCAGGGTGTTCCTCTGGAGCTTGGGCAACGGCGATAAGCGCCAGTTCTCCTGCCAGGTGGTCTACCGAGCTGACCGCCTGCCGCTTTTCCCCGAAGACGGCGAGGCGCTCGGCATTGTGGAGACCAATCTGCAGAGCACCACGCACGTGGCTCATGGCTTGGGCCCGATGCGCGGGCAGCACCCAGATTTCACGGTGGCATTAGGCGAGCGCATTCAGCGCGGCGGCTTCATCCGCCTGTTCGCCGTCGAGGGCTTTGATAGCCAGGTTGATACCTCGTTCGACAGCTTCGGTGGTGATGATGCCTTCAGTGGTTTCTCGGAAAGCTACAGCGATGCTTCCTCGACGCTGAGCGCATCAGATAAAGCTGTGGTGGTAGAAGGCGATGTGTCCTACCGACTGGGGCTGTACCCACCCGTGCAGAATCAGGCTCCGAACTATGAGGCGCAGTATGAGCAGCAGAACTACGACCAGCAGAACTACGGGCAGGATTATTCGCAGGATCAGTACTTTCAAGGAGGCCAGTAGTTATGGGCGGCGCCTTTAGCTATGCATCATTTTCCCGTGCCAATGGCCGCGCCGGTGGCTGGGGTGTAGGCCAGAAGGCCGGTGATATCACCCAAGAAGAGTTGGCTGAGCTCGTGTCCTTCGTGCCGACCTCTCTCAACAACGGCACGACGATCCCGGATTTCCCCTCTGCCCAGCAGCGCGCGGAACTGGTTCGCCGTACTGCGGTCTTTGCGCTCACCCCTGAGGCGGAAAAGTGGGTCACCATGGTATCCGTCCCCGCGGGCCTGGATGCGACCGGCCGCGGCGGCAACGTCTTTACCTACACCTCGATTTCGCGCACGGGAACCCCGCCGGCACCGGCGACGGTCCTGTTTTCTCCTGACATCCCAGCACCTTTTTCCATCTACGAGGTGGATAAGGTGCAGATTCCGGAAAAGATCTCAGCGCGCGGACCGTTGCACTCGGACGTGTTGTTGGAAGAGTTTTTGGATGGCGAATTCCGCTACCCAGAGAAGCTTCCCGCACCGTTCAAGGCGGTAGCCCCGAACCCGAATCCGAGCTTCAACCGTGCGCTGGTTTCTGCCATGGCCACAGTGTTGAATTCCCGCAACGGCCTGGTCATCCTCGTGGCCCCTGATAACCAGGCAGCGCTGTGGATTGCTGCCACCGCCCGCGAGGTGGGGGAGGATGGTTTCGGCTTCTCCACTTTTGAAAAAGCCGCCGCCATCAATGAGTTCCCGCTGAGCACTTCCACCATGCTCGTGGTGCCGCCGAGCGAGAAGCAGCGTCTCGCGGAGACGGCGATCCCCGGCAATCCGGTCGTGTTCGCCCTCGATGAGGCCCTGCCAGACGTCAGCTCCTATGCAGAAAATGCCGCGGAAGAAGCTGAGTCTGCGGCTCCGGAGCCACAGCAAGAGCAGGCCGAGCAGCGCACTGTTACGACACCCATAGCAGAGGAGAACGCTGCAACGGGTAGCGAACCTGCACAGCGAGACGCGCAGAGCTTTGACGATTCTTGGGGTCAGGACTCAGCTGATTTCGGAGCACCTATCGCAGATTCCTCACCTTTTGCGCTCCCGGGTCATGGACCCGCGGGTACTCCGCCAAATCCCCTCGATGCGCCTGAGCCGAACACGGCGCAGGAGAACCCTTTTGCCACGAAGGCGGAGGCCGCGCCGGCAACGGCGTCGGGCGGCAACGCCAACGTTCCTGGACTCAGCGCCGAGGAGTGGCATAGGCTCAAGGAATTCGATCCGCGCTGGTGGATCGAGCACCTTGATACCCACCGTGGTCGCTCCATCCAGCTGGCCTACCTCGATAAAAACTCGTTGGGTGAGGGGTTGGACAAGCTGTTGATGTCCGCGATTGTTGCCTCCTGGGTTTTCTACTTCCCGCGGGATTTCAACCTCCTAGCAGAGGATGCCCTGCAGCCCTGGGAGGACCGCGAGCTCGAGCACATCGGATACCTCACCGCTACGCACTTCGCCGGAATCATCGCACTGGATCATTGCGAGCGCTATGCCACGGGGCGCGTCGCCATGTTGCTAGATGGCACGACACAGTTGCTGGCGGAGCGCTCAGCTCCCATGCAGCAACGACCGGGCCCATCGTATTTTGAACCGAACACAGCATGGCAACACCGGGGAGCAGCTCTCGGTGAGCACGGTCGAAACATGGGATTCCACGGAAGGTAAGAGAAGGAAATAAGCGTCATGGCTAAATACACACTGCGGGACGGAGAGTCCCGCCGCATCGGCTCAGACGGCATCCTGCGCGTCGAAGCCTTCGAGATGGGAACCGGCGGCGCCTCCATGGAGCTGGCGATTTTGGGAGAAGGTGTTGATGCCGTGCGCGTCCACGACCTCTCCATCATGGTGCACTCCCTGCCCGAGCGCGCCACCATCGTCGTGCGCCCGAAGCGGAATGGGACCTTCGGCCTGCGCAGCGAGGTCCGCCTGACGGTGAGCAACTCGAGTGATTCGGTGACGTTCCCGCGCGTGCTTATCGACGCCGCCGAGGACTCCGCCGAACGCCTCGCCGAGGTCACCCCGGAATCCGGCAGCTACCACTTAGAAGCATTCGGCACGACCGAAGGCGCCGGAATCACCGATTCCGCCCGCGAGGTGCGCTCCAAGATGCGTCGCGCGGAGCTGGATGTCGCAGGCCTTGATAATGTCACCGTGGTCGTCGATGGTTCCGCCTCCATGCAGATCAATGTCACACCGAAGATCGTCGAGGCGACCGCCAAATATATCGATGCGCTCTCGGATGCCTTCCGGCACTTCCGCGCCACTGATGGGCAGGACAGCATCGAGACCCATAAGGTGGATGAGCTGACCCGTTTCATCGCGGACGTCATTGATAGTGGAGCGGAGCGTGTAGGTCAGCGGCCGTGGCGCTTGCCGACTCTCACCTCCACGTCCTCGCTGGTCATCTACGTCACCGATTCTCCCGTGACTTCCATGCTGGAAACCCAGGTGCCCACCGTGGTGCTCATCACGAGCGCTATCGGACGCCAGGAGCTGGAGCTCGCGCGAATCAACGGAACCCCGGCTCATGTGGCGTACGCGGTGATCGACGGGGACGTCGTCAAGCAGCTCGAATCCGGCGCGAACACGGAGCTTTCGGAATTGACTGACCGCGTCACTGCCATGCTGAAAGAGAGGAACTAATGAGCCAGGCACGTTGCCCGTGGACCTTTAAACCGCTCGAGGATGGTGTGACGGTAAGCCCATACACCAACCGGGAGCTGCCGCAGGGATGGACCGACGCCGTGACACATTGCGTGGCCATGGCCGGCGCGCGTAACTCCGGTAAGTCGCTCTACACCGCGGTGATGATCAAGCAGCTCAAGCAGCTGGCGCACAAGCACAACCGCTCCGTCCAAGCGGCGGATGAATCCACGCGCGAGCGCTACGCCGAGGTTTATGAGAAGCCGCTCTTTGAGGAGATGCGTGCCATGGACCCCACGCCAAGTGCGGTGGCTACCGACGCCTACCAGCGCGACCCACTGATTTTTGAGCTCGGTAAGTGGCCTGATGAACAGGGACACGAGCGCATGAATTACTTGGTCTTCCGCGACGTGGCGGGCGAAGACTTGGAGAACCCGCCAGAGAACGAAGCCGACCGCGAGAACCTCGCTTTCTTCTCCCACGCGGATTTGGTGATTTTCCTCTTTGACCCGCTGCGTGTGCAGCAAATTCAGGACTTTATCCACGGTCTGATTCCCAATATTGGTGAGCTCGGTGCGGATTCCCTGCGGGTTCTGGACAACCTGCTGGCGCTGCTCGATACGGATACCCCGCCGCCACTGGCCGTGACCATCTCGAAGTTCGACACGGTGCAGAAACTTGAGCAGGTGGATGACGTGCGTTGGAAGAAACTCATGGCCAACCGCGGCTCCGCTTTCCGCCGGGATACCGGGTGGAACTTCCGCGATTCGGACCGCTGGATGGTCCACCTTGAAGCCGAATCGCTGTTGCGCTTCTTGGGTGCTAATGACCTTATCAACAAGATCTATTCGGCAGCTCCGCGCGGCGGTAGCTTCTTCGTGGTCTCCGCGTTGGGTGAGGCCCCGACGGGCCGCCAGCTAGCCCGCAGCGGCATTGCGCCCTACCGCGTTCTGGATCCCATTCGTTGGTTGCTGAGCCAACGCGGCGTCTTTGCGCAGGATGTGTCATGACTTTCGGTAGCCCACAACCCCCAGGAACCCCGCCGACAGGCTCGCCTGCCGCGCCCGCACCGGACTATCGCTACGGTGCAGTCACCGATTCTGTCCGTCAGACCCGCCGTGCCGCCGATATGAAGGCGCAATGGGCACCGTGGCCGTTGAAGATTGCAGCGGTACTGGAGGTCTTCATCACGAGCTACGCGGTATACAACATCTGCCGGCTCATCGCCTTTGAAAACAGCCCGGCGGCGGTAAGCCGCACGGACCAGCTCTCCACTGAGCTCGGCGTGTTACTTGCCGTACTGGTTCTCTTGGTGTGTGCCCTCACCACCTATGTGCTGCACGCGCAGCAGTCCGCGCGGATTGCGCTGACCGTTATCAGCGCCATCGTGGTGCTGCTCATTCCGGCGAGTTCGGTCATGCCCGCGTCCATCGCATCGGCGGTGGTCATTGTGCTGCTGTGGCTGCCTGCGAACCGGCAGTGGTTCGGCGGCCAAGCGTGACAAGCCTAGGCCCCGTGCACCGCGGGGCTTAGGCCTTCTTGCGCAGCTCCTCGAGAGCGCGCACATTATTGGCCTTGGCAAAGAGGTTGAACGCAAGGTGGTACATCTTGCGCGCGCGGTCTGTTGCGTCGGCGGAAGAGTAGCGATCACCTAAAAGTTCGGCGACCTCCGCCATGGCGTTTTGCTCCGACGGTGTCGTGGCTTCGGCGACAGAGTGCCGGTCCAAGAAATCGAGCAAAACCTGGGTGGATTTAAACATGTCCTGCGCCTGCAAGCGGAGGCTTTCGGAATACAGGACGGTCCACTTGGCGGATACGGGAAGGCTCTGGAGCTTGAGCGAATCCACGTAGCGCGAGGCCAAGATGTCATAGGCCTCCTCTGGATCGCTGTGGCGAACATCGAGGGCCACGGTCTTGAGCAAAGCATGGAGCTCGCCATCGAGGTCTCCGCAGCGTTGGAACTCGCGGGCAGCAGCGGCAAAGCAGGCCACGCGCTGCTCTAAGTCTGAAGAAGAGTGCTGTGCAGCATCGCTATAGAAGCGGGCTAGCATCACTGCGGGGAGCTGCTGGTACTCCTCGTCCGTCCGTGCGTTGGAGAGGATGGTGAAAGATTGCGTAGCCACGCGCTCGCAGTCGGCGGCAGAATTAGATGCCCACAGCGCGCCCACGGCGGACTCGAGGATGGTGCGGAGGATGTCACCCATCGTGGCCCCTGCGCCGTCGAAATCTCCTCCAGTGACGGCGTCGTTGATAGCCACGAATTCAGCAGCGTGTCCTTTCACTGCACTCGCTTCACCGCTCTTGGCAGATTCTAGGCGCTCTTGGAGCACGGCCAGTGATACATTGCTGTCGGTGCTTGAGGTGTTGCTGGCGGAGCCGGAGGACACCTCCGCGCTGGTGGGGGCGGATTCAGAGAAGTCTTTTTGGCTGGCCGCGGTGCGCGCTGCGGCAATTTCATTCAACGCCGTGTCGTCGCCAGCTGCAGCGGCCTTGGCTGCGAATTTCTCTGCCGCTTCAGTGTTGTTGTTATCCAGCCATGCGCGGGCCACGCGGGTATAGCCGGTAGCCACGAGCGCAGGCTGTCCGGTCAGCGCGCCCAGTGAGGCAATGGTGAGAGAATCGTCGATGTTCTCGATGGTGCCGGCAGCCACGCGAAGGGTTTCGCGGGCTTCTAGGTACTGGGCGGCGGGGACGGCGTCCTCCACGCTGCCCAAGAACCTGTCATCTGCGAGTACTCGGTTGATCTGCTCATCAATGTGGGCGGATTCATCGGTGGGGAGAGAAACCCCCGGCGCCTGGGCCCGCGCGAAGGCGAGCATCTTCTCGGCGTCGGCAGAATCAAGCAGGGGATACGTCGCATCAGAAGCCATGGGGGAGATTCTAGTAGAGGACCCCGACGCGCGCGGGACTCCTCGTAGACTGGTTGCCATGGATTTTCTCAGCCCCGCTGGGCGCTATGCCCCGAGCCCGTCCGGAGATCTGCATCTGGGTAACCTGCGCACGGCGTTGCTGGCTTGGCTCTACGCCCGAAGCAGTGGGCGCCGCTTCCTTGTTCGCGTGGAAGACATTGACACGCAGCGCTCCTCCCGGGAGTCGGCACAACGCCAGTTGGAGGACCTTGCCGCGCTCGGCCTGGACTGGGACGGGGAAGTCATCTACCAGCAGGATCGCTATGCGGCTTATGAGGCGGCGCTGGCGCAGCTTCCTACCTTTGAGTGTTACTGCTCGCGCAAAGATATCCAGGAAGCTTCCCGTGCGCCGCATGCTATTCCTGGGCAGTATCCGGGAACGTGCCGCGATCTCAGTGACGCCGAGCGCAAGGCCAAACGCGCCGAGCTCGCCGCCCAGAACCGCGTGCCCGCCATACGCTTGCGTGCTGACGTCTCCTCCTTCACCATCCATGACGCCTTCGCCGGCGAGTACACCGGGGAGGTGGATGACTTCATCTTGCGCCGTGGCGGCCAGCCCCCGGCGGATCCGAGCCAGGGTATGGACTGGGCCTATAACTTGGCGGTCGTCGTTGACGATGCCTTCCAAGGTGTCGATCAGATCGTGCGCGGCGATGACTTGCTGTCTTCCGCCCCGCGTCAGGCCTACCTGGCGCACAAGCTGGGCTATCCGGAGCCGGAGTTCGTTCATGTCCCGCTCGTGCTGAATTCGAACAACGTCCGCCTGTCCAAGCGCGATGGGGCAGTAACTCTCCGCCAGTTACTCGCGGATCCGGGGCGAGAACTAAGCGATGTGATCCGCCTGCTCTCCCGCTCGCTGGGCTATGACGCCGAAGGGATTAATACCGCCGCGGACCTCCTCGAACGCTTTATCCCCGATAAGCTTTCACGGGAGCCCTTTGTCTGGGATGGAACGGTGTAGAACGGAGCAGCATGGAAGCCTTTGAGTACGCCCATCTGGAAGACGGTCTAGACTACCTCTATGACTTCTTTGAAGAGGACTTGGAGGAGCGCGTGCGCGCCGGGCGCGAGCTGCTACCGGCGGGCATGGAAGACATCCTGGGGGATAGCACACTGGATGACTACGTGTGGCTGTGGATCAAAGAACCGGGGCCCAACGGTTTCCGCCAGTACCTGCGCGATGGCGGCTATGGCGAGGCCGAGGTGAAAGAGGCCCTCCTGCTTGCCCGCACCGAGTGGGGCATGAACACCCCGCCACACGTGGAGTGGCTCAAGGAAGACGGCTACGAGGCTCCCGAGTTCGATTAACAGCGTTTGGGTTGGATTGCACGGCTGGCAGACGGGCTGCAAAGAAACCAAAGTACTGAAACCTTATGCGAAGTGTTGCATGTAACCACCTGGGGTTTTCCGTTTGGAGTTCCGCAAATGGTTCCCCTACTTTGGGGCTTAAGGGACATTTCGTGTGGATAAACCGATACGGATTCCTGGGGCAGCCTGGGATAATACGGTGATCTTGATTTTGAATCGGTTCCAACGGCCCGATCTGTGAAATCAACACCGGATAGTCCTAGGTCTGTGATAAGGGGACTGCTGCTGGTGCGGTAAGGCCAATTCCTATGGCTAATAGGAATCGGCCGTCGTGTGACATGTGCGGCCACGGATTGGTTAAGAACGGCAAAACCGCGGCAGGAACCCAACGCTGGTTGTGTCCTCAGTGCAACGTTTCATCGATTAATACCCGCGCACACACCAGCGATATTCGGCACTTCAAAATCTTTATCGACTGGATTCTTTCCGGCGAATCCGCAGACCATTTAGCCAAACGCCTTGGGGTAACAAGGCGGACTTTAACCCGGTGGTTCAAGCTGCTGTGGTTTATCACCGTGCCCACGACTACTGACCCCTATCGGGTTTATGACCAGGTCTTTATCGACGGCACCTACTTCCACAAAAAATGCCTGCTGGTAGCCTGCACCGAAACACACGTCATCGCCTGGCACTGGTGCCTGCGTGAAAGCTCCTACGAGTACCTGAAACTGCTCGACAAAATCGCGCAACCACTCATCGTCACCACCGACGGGGCAGGCGGAGCACTCAAGGCACTGCGCATTAAATGGCCCGACGTTGCCATCCAGCGTTGCTTAGTCCACGTCCAGCGCAACACTTTTGCTGATATCAGCCGCAACCCGATTCACCCAGCGCATAAAGCAATCCGGAAACTGGGCTACATGCTCGTCCAGGTACACAACCGTGAAGATGCTGCGCGGTTTACTGCTGCAGTCCACCACACCCGCATTACCTTTGCTGATTGGCTTAAAGAGCGAACCTACCGCAGTGCTATACCAGCAGGCCAAGTACCGAAATGGGTCAGCCCCAACCAGAAATGGTGGTACACCCACCGCAACGCCCGCAGGGCTCTAAAACGGCTAGAAAAGCTTATTCACGCTGGACAATTATTTACTTTCCTTGACCCGCCTGAAGGTGTCACACAGGACTTAAAAGCCACCACAAACCTGCTGGAAGGCGGCATCAACAAACAACTCAAAGACTTAGCAGGAAACCATCGGGGCATGTTCGATGAGCATCAGCGCATCACCATGGACTGGTGGCTCTACACCCACACCGAAGACCCGGTAGCGCCACTGGAGTTAACCAAGCAACAAGACTTCGGACGCCAAGGAGAAAAAGCAGCACGCGCAGCCTGGGCAAAAGAAGAACTCACACGACGTGGCCACCCAGACGGACGACCAGCCACATACGACACCCACATCGACAACGAATGGAACCCCAGCTTAGGCATAAGAAAAGGCTGGGCCGGACGCTCCTAAATCCACACGAAATGTCCCTTAGCGCGACACGCCGCAAATCCACACGAAATGTCCCTTAAGCCCAAATCCACACGAAATGTCCCTTAAGCCTACTTTGGTTCCTTTGCCCGGTCGGCTTAAGGCTTAAGGGTCTACAGTGCTAAATGCGAGAAATCCCGGACCTCTTAGCGTGATGCTGTGAAGCCCGGGATTTCCCAGTGGCGGAGGATAGGGGATTTGAACCCCTGAGGGATGTGACTCCCGCACGCGTTCCAGGCGTGTGACATAGGCCGCTAGTCGAATCCTCCGCTGAGAAACATTACATGAGCCCCCTAATGAAGCAAAATCGCCAGGTCAGCGCGAAGAACTTGAGGGTTTAGGGGCGCGAGGTAAGAAGTGCGCTTGGAAGCGGAGCGGGAGCCGGGCGGTGGGGGAGCGGTTTGGCGTCGACAAGCAAGGCACGCTAGGCTAGACTGCAGGATTCCGCGTGGCGTCCATCCTCTGAACTCCCCCAGGGCAGGAATGCAGCAAGGGTCAGGAGGCTCTGGCGGGTGCGCGGGGTCCCCTTTTATTTTGTGTGCTTTAACACGGGGGATGTAACGGGGCGTTAGTATGGTTGCCATATGTCCGCACTACGTCCCGGAAGGAAGACGGATGTCTCTTCTTAATCTTGAAAAGTCCGAGCTTACTGAGCTTGCCGCGCAGGTACGCAAGGACTACGAGGCCCTCAAGGCTGAGGGTTTGGAACTTGACTTGACCCGAGGAAAGCCGTCTAAGGCTCAGCTTGATCTGTCCAATGATCTGCTCGTCCTGCCGGGCCGCGGCCACTACACCGATGCCGCAGGCAATGACCTGCGCAACTACGGTAACCAGAAGGGCATCAAGGAGCTGCGTGAACTGTGGGGCAAGCTCACCAACATGGATCCGGAGCTCCTCATCGCGGCGGATTCTTCCTCCCTGAACATCATGTATGACCTCATCCTGTGGGCCTACACCTTCGGCACCAACAGCTCTGAGAAGCCGTGGTCCAAGGAAGAGACCATCAAGTGGATCTGCCCCACCCCGGGATATGACCGCCACTTCGCCATCACGGAATCCTTCGGCTTCGAGCTGATTTCGGTACCGATGGAAGAAGACGGCCCGGACATCGAGGCGGTAGAGGAGCTGGCCAAGGACCCGCAGGTCAAGGGCATGTGGGTAGTGCCGATGTTCTCCAACCCTTCGGGCGCTGTCATCTCTGAAGAGAAGACTCGCCGCCTTGCAGCGATGGAGACCGGTGCACCGGACTTCCGCATCGTGTGGGATAACGCTTATGCCGTGCACACGCTGACCGAGGACTTCCCGGAGGTTCTGCCGATTCTGGAGATTGCAGAGCAGGAAGGTAACCCGGACCGCTTCTGGGCTATGTCCTCGTCGTCGAAGATCACCTTCGCTGGCTCCGGCGTGAGCTTCTTCGGATCCTCCGCGGACAACCTGAAGTGGTACCTGGAACATGCCGGAATCCGCGGCATTGGCCCGAACAAGATTAACCAGCTGGCACACTACGAGTTCTTTGGTTCCGCCGAGGGCGTGCGTGCGGTTATGCGCCGCCACGCTGCGCTGCTGGCGCCGAAGTTCGAAGCGGTTCTGCGCATCCTGGATAAGAACCTCACCCATCACGAAATCGCTGATTGGACCCACCCGGAGGGTGGCTACTTCATCTCCCTGAACGTGCTGGAGGGCACCGCGACCCGCGTGTGGGAGCTGGCCCGCGATGCCGGCATTCTCCTGACCAAGGCTGGCTCGGCCTTCCCCTACGGCAAGGACGAGAAGGACCACAACATTCGCTTGGCCCCGTCCCTGCCGCCGCAGGAAGAAGTTGAGGCAGCAATGGATGGCGTGGCCACCTGTGTGTTGCTCGCCGCACTGGAGAAGCTGGGGGCATAAGGCAATCAACTCTGACGAGACGGCCTACTGGCTCGACCAGATTATTCCCGCTGAACTGGCGTTTAAGAATGTCGAGGGGCAGCGCTTGGGCTTAGCTTCGCTGGAGGGTGAACAGTCCCTTGCGGTCACTTGTGGATTCGCCGACGTCGATACCGGCTTGGCGCACGCCGAGCAGGGGATCGATGTGCGCTGCGAGCTCCTCACCGTCGCCCGCACCAACCAGGCTGAAGCGGCTGCTGCAGTGAGTGCGGCAGCGGCATTGCTCACAGAGTCCGCAGGCTTGCTGCCCGCGCAGCCGGGTTTGCTCCTGCCCAAACTTTTTGCTGAAGGGGACGAGCGCTTCGCCCACGTGAGCGTGCGTCATGGCATGCTCATCGCCCCGTACCTGTGGGGTGGACAGACCCCGCAGGTGGCGGAGGAGGGCCGCCTGACACTGGTCTGCCAACTGCTGATGCTGAGCGACGCCGAGTACGCCTACGCCGTCGAGGAAGGCGTGCCGGCGCTGCAGCAGGCGGTGGCGGAGCAAGGCATCGATCTACTGGATTGGCAGCGCTCGGAGTGACGTGTCGGGGCGAGACGCTAGACTGACTAACCGTGGCTCTTTACCGGAAATATCGTCCAGCAACGTTCGCGGAAGTGGTAGGCCAAGAGCAGGTCACCACGCCGTTGTCCGCCGCCCTTGATGCGGGGCGCATTAACCATGCCTACCTCTTTTCCGGCCCGCGTGGCTGCGGAAAGACGTCGTCTGCGCGCATCATGGCCCGCTCGCTGAACTGCGAACAGGGCCCCACCTCCACGCCGTGCGGGGTGTGCGATTCCTGCGTCTCGCTGGCCCCTGGCGGGCCGGGCAACTTGGATGTCACGGAGCTCGATGCCGCTTCCCACAATGGTGTCGAGGACATGCGTGAGCTGCGTGACCGCGCCTACTACGCGCCGGCGGAGTCGCGCTACCGCATCTTCATCATCGATGAGGCCCACATGATTTCCGCCTCCGGTGCCAATGCTTTGCTCAAGGTGGTAGAGGAGCCACCGGAGCACGTGATCTTTATCTTTGCCACGACGGAGCCGGAAAAGATCATCGGCACCATCCGCTCGCGTACCCACCACTACCCCTTCCGCCTGCTAACCCCGCCGGCGATGAAGGGGCTGTTGGAGCGCACCGTGGCCTCGGAGAACGTCCACGTGGATGACACCGTGTACCCCATGGTCATCCAGGCCGGCGGCGGGTCACCGCGTGACACGTTATCCATCCTGGACCAGCTGTTGGCGGGCGCGGGGCCCGATGGCTTGACCTACGATGTGGCCCGTCCGCTTCTGGGTGTCACGGACGAGGGCTTGCTGGATAACACGATTGAGGCTCTGGCTAGCCAGGATAAAGCGGGGCTTTTCCGGCTTGTCGACGATGTCATTGAAGCCGGCCACGATCCCCGTCGTTTTGCTATTGACCTCTTGGATCGTTTGCGGGATTTGATGATCTTGCAGGCCGTGCCATCCGCGTTGGAGGAAGGTTTGGTCTCGGCTCCGACTGACCGCGGGGAAGTACTGACTGCCCAGGCGCAGCGTTTCTCCGGCCCGCAGCTGGCCTACCTGGCGGAAACCGTCAACGAGCGCGTGTCCTCCCTGCGGGGAGCGACGTCCCCACGGCTACTTCTAGAAATTTTGTGTGCGCACCTCATCGTTGGTGCCGCCCCCGCAGCGGCAGCGGCCGGTCAGCTACCCACCGCTGCCCCGCAAGGTGCGGGAGCGCAGCCTTCGGCACCCGCAGGGCAGCCCACCGCGCCTGCTCAGCGCCAGCAATCTGCGGTCGCCAGCGCCCAGGATCCCGCGGCCGCCGCTGCGGCTATCATCGCGCAGCGCCGCAGCCGTCAAGCAGCAAAGCAAGAGGCCCAGCAACAGCAACCACTGCAGCAACCGCAGCAGGCCGAAAAGGCTCAGGAAGCAGTCCAGCAGGCGCAGCAGACCCCAGCCCCCGAGGACTCGCAGCCCCAAGTGCCAGAGCGTTCTGCACAGCCGGAGGCGCAGCCTGAGCCGCAGCCAGAGCAGCCTAAACAGCGCCAAGAGCAGCCGGAGCGCCAGCAACAGGAACAGCACGAACAGCAGCAACAGGAGCAGACGGAACAACAAGAACAGGCTCGAGAACAGCATCCTGAGGCTGAGCAGCCTCAGGACCCAGCCGCGGAGATTCGCGGGCGTTGGTCGGACCTGCGCGCCACCATTGGCCGTCGCAACAAGGTCGCTGAAATCATGCTCGCCGAAGCCCGTGTCCTTGGCGTGCGTGATGACACCTTGGTTCTTGGGCACACCACCGGTGCGCTGGCGGAACGCATCAATTCTCCAGGCACCAACGAGGTCATCGTGACCGTCCTTCAGGAGGAGCTCAACCGCACCCTGAAGGTCACGTGTGTCATCGGCACCGACCCGAAGGCCCACGGGTTCACGGTGACTGAGCCAGTTCAACGTACCCAGTGGAACCCCAACCAACCGCCACGTGAGCCCGCTGAGCCCGACGAGGAGGCAGAGAGTCCGGAGACTCCGGACGACGCTACTGATTCGCACTCTTCCGAAACTGCGCCAGCTTCCACAGCAGAAACAGAATCTGAAGAGGTCGGCAAGACCAGCGAACCCGAGGTGAAGGAACGCGGCGACGCTAGCGATGACCCGTGGGGCGCGCCGCGTCGGATCGGGCAGCAGGGGCCGTCGTCTGAAATGACGGCGGATCAGCCCCAGTCTCAGCACGGTGCGCGCGAGGATGCAGGCACGCGACCGGAGACTGCCCCGCGCGGGGCAGCAGTGCCCCCAAAGAGGGAGGCCCGTGGCAGCCAATGGCGATCACGCATCGCGCAAGCGAGCCAAGTAGCGGCCCAGCGGGATGAAGAGTTTTCCAAGGTTCCCAAGTTTGGCAACGGCGTTCCGCTGCCGCCGGAGCCGGGCCCGGACGAGGGTGAGTTCGAAGCACCACCGGAGGACTACGGTCCGCCGGCAGGGATGGGTGGGGCGCCGGAAAGCGCAGGCCAAGCGCCTGCCGCGCCACAACAGCCTGCGCCTCAACAAGCTCCCGCCCCGCAGCCAGAATACACCCGCGCGGATGAGGAACGCGAGATGATGGAGGCCGCGCAGAACGCCGGCGAGATGGACCACCGCAATGCCACGGAAGTCGCGATGGAGCTCCTCGCACAGGAGTTGGGAGCGCGGCGGCTCTAGCGTGGCATCTGTACACTTGGCCCGTAGTGAAAATAACCGTGTGAAAGGATTTTTAGCATGACTGAGAACGACCCGATGCAGCAGGCAAATGACATGAACGAGATCCTGGCGCAGGCCGCCCGTGTCCAGGCTGAGCTGGAGAAGGCTCAGAAGGAAATCCTGGCCGCCACCGTTGAGGGTAGCGCTGGCAATGGCCTAGTGAAGGTCACCATGACCGGCGGCGCTGAGCTGCAGAGCGTGTCCATTGATAAGTCCGTCGTCGACCCGGAGGATATCGATACCCTTCAGGACCTCATCGTTGGCGCCTTCAAGGAGGCTCACGCTGCTGCTGGCCGCCTGGCCCAGGAGAAGATTGGCCCGCTGTCCCAGGGCATGGGGCAGTCCCAGCAGAACTACGATGGTCCGTCCATCCAGGATGTCTTCGGCGGTAACCAGTAAGCCGCGCGTTAGACTTAAAGGCCGTTGTTGCCCTCTTGCGGAGGGCGGCGCGGCCTTTTGTTGTGTCTCCAGCCGCTAGGGCTTAGGGGATTGTTGAGTGAGGGGAGCATTGCGTGTTTGAAGGACCTCTGCAGGATCTCATCGATGAGTTCTCGCGCCTGCCGGGTATTGGCCCGAAGTCAGCGCAACGCATCGCCTTCCACGTACTGCATCAAGACCCAGAGGAGATTGACCGCCTCCAGAAGGCGCTGGGGGCAGTGCGTGATGGGGTGACCTTCTGCCGCATCTGCTGCAATATTTCCCGCGAGGAAGTCTGCCGCATTTGCATCAATTCGCAGCGCGATGCTTCCACCATCTGCGTGGTGGAAGAGCCCAAGGACATTCAGGTTATCGAGCGCACCGGCGAATATGACGGCCGCTATCACGTGCTCGGCGGCGCACTCGATCCGTTGGCGAACGTGGGCCCGAAGGATCTCAACATCTCGCAACTACTGCAGCGCCTCGGCGGCGTGCTACCGGACCGAGAGCTGGCGGACTCCACCCCGGAGGAGCCGCTTTACGACGACTCCCCGGACATCACCGAGGTCATCCTCGCCACCGATCCCAACACCGAGGGCGAGGCCACCGCAGCTTATCTTGTGCGTCTGCTACGAGACTTCCCGGGACTGAAAATCACGCGCCTAGCTTCCGGCATGCCGCTGGGCGGCGACCTTGAGTTCGTCGATGAGCTGACGCTTTCGCGTGCGTTGAGCGGCCGCCTAACGGTTTAAACCGGCGCTTCAGAAAATAGAGAATTAACCGTTGAACTTTTTCGCCAGAGCTTCCATATCGGTAGGACTCATGGGGATTTCGGGTTTGGAAAACAACTGCGGTAGCTGCCAAGATGATTCGCATAAACGTCCCGACCTGTTCCTGCGGCACGAATCTTGCTGTGGGGACTACTCGCATGGGCTAGTCGGTTTCCGAAATACTTGATTGCCCAGTCGAAATCCTTGAAATCTGGGTCATATTTGTAGGCTGAAATCCTTCCAAGTAGGGCAAAGATCCAATCTGCGCACTGAACTGTTTGGTAAAGATGGCTTTCTACTTCGAGCCGACCCGTACGGTTACTTCGCATCCCTGTCAGCTAATGAACAACGCGCAATCATTGCTGCAGTTGAACGTGCCAGGGTCACTGACATCAATCCTCAGGTAGCGCCTTTTGCGACCGCCCAGTTGGACCCCTACCGGATATATATCCAGGGCCTTGAAATGCTGTCCTGCATCGCGCTGGTCGATGTAGTATCATGCGGCATCGCCAATCAGGCAGCCACAACCGCGAGTATGGAAGCGCAGAACCGGTTTCCTGGCGCCACATCACTCCACAATGGAAAGGGCGATGTTTTTCGGCACTGCTCGTGGAATGCCCTGATGACGATGAGAATCGGTGCAGATGCAGCTGAACGCATTGCTACTAACCACGAAACTGTCGCTCAGGGGCCAGCGGATGAGACCAGCATGGACCTGTATAACAATGCCCAAGGTCGATTTCTTGGATTTGCTTTCGCAAGTAGTGGCGACGAAGCTTCTGCTCTGAACCAGTGCGCCCTCTGGGCTAGCATTGGACTGCTATCTCCACTTTCCTAGGATAGGCACGAGAAGGGGTTTATGTTAATGAGACGCATGATGGCGCGGATAGGGTTCACTAGTATTGTCTCCCTATTACTCTCCTCTTGTAGTTTTGATGACCCATTGGCTTCTCATCTCGCGTCCCTAGGACGATCGGGACATGCAATGCCCGTTACTGAGTCCATCACACTGGAGGAACTCTACGGACCAGAGTGGACTGAGTTTTCGCTCGTGTGCCCATACACTCCGTATCAAACAGTCAAAGAAACACTTATGGCTGATGATCCCCCTGTTCCAGAACACGGCTTCTCCGATCACGAAAACTTCCTCTTTCTTAGAGGAAAGGGCGACAGCGAACAATGGGTGAGGTTCTCTCGACAGGCTCTCGATCTGTGTTCTCCATCAAGTCCGTCTTCTTTAATCATGGAGTCAACGACAGTTGCTCTCACTTTTTCTCTGGATAATCCGGGTAGTGCTTGGATTCTAACCGACTTGAACAAGTAGTCATATGGGCTCGCTGCTCCTGGGCAGTATCGGGAACACTCAGATTGGGGTCAGCGTGCACGCCCAGGCGATCATCGTCGCGGCCTTGAACGAGCAGTAGGATCGTCTTGATGGTGGCCAGCAACGGAGCATCGTGAACGCTCTGGACGCGTCTACCGCTGCGACTGAAGAGGCCGAAAAGTGGGCGAGGGATCGCCTTCGCCCTGCCGAATAACCCCGGCTAATCCACCCGCGAGGTTGACAAACTATATAGGAACACCCCCTGGATACGCGAAAACTCGTGTTGTTCACACGAGCTTCGGAAGTGGAGCACCTTAGTGCGTCCGTTGCCTACGGTACCGTGTGCCGAAGGTTGTGGTCAATCGGTTCAGTTAGTTACTTCTATTGATATCTAGCGCTGCGAGCGCGGCGGCTCCGAGGCGTTAAAACGCTCGGTGCGCAGCTGGTTAATGGCAGGGATGTTCAAGGGCTCAAGCTCGCTGAGCGCGACTCCCATGGCCTTGGCCAGCAGCAGATCCGCCAGCTGCGGGTTGCGCGCCAAGACGGGGCCGTGCATGTAGGTGGCGATAACGCTGCCCTGTACCGCGCCCTCGGCACCGCGCTGGACGGCCCTGTCGGAGAGGTCCAGAATGGCGGCGGTATCCGCATTGCCGGTTCCGCGCGTGAGCGTTCCCAGCGGTTGGGCGGCAGGCCCCAGGATGGTTGCACCCATGTGGTTCTCAAAACCGGTGAGCGGCTCGGTGAGCTCAGCGGTGATTCCGGCCTTGGTCGGTTCCGTGGCTACCTCACCGATAGCGCGCTCGGTCATGGAGGCGGTGGTGGCGTCGATGAGCCCCACACCATCCACCACGCGGCCGGACGCACGGAAGGACTCGCCGAGTACCTGTAGGCCTGCACAAATCGCCAGAATCGGGCGCTTCGCGGCCGCCGCGCGGGTCAGGCCGCCATCGGCGATGAGGTGCTCTGCGGCGAGAATCTGCGCGGTGTCCTCGCCGCCGCCAAGGGTGTAGACGTCGAGAGAATCCGGCACCGGCTCACCTAGCTTGATGGGCACGATCTCAGCCTCGTGGCCGCGCATGCGGGCGCGCTGGCGCAGGACCAGGGCGTTGCCGTCATCGCCGTAGGTACCCAGGATGTCAGGGAGGATGAGGCCAATCTGCAGGCTAGTCATTCGAGTGCTCCTTTGCTGCTGCGGCGGTGAGGGCCTTCTTCAGATCACGGAAGGCGGTGTAGTTGGCCAAGACCTCGATGCGGCCCTCCGGGCAGGATTGAATAGCGGCGAGTGGGTCTGCGATGAGCTCGTGCGAGATATCCGCATAGACCAAACGCACTGCGAGGTCGGTGCCGCGCTCACCCGCTGCCTTGACGGGAATACCTTCGAAGTCCTCAAAGCGAACGTCCCATAGCCAGGACATATCAATACCGTCGGCGACGTGGCCATTGGCGGCGATGACCAAGCCATCTGCCTCTCGGTCCACCATGGACAGCGCTTCTTGCCAGCCGGCCGGGTTCTTGGCCAGGAGGAGACGAATCGTGCGCTTGCCCAGCGTGATGGTGGAGTAGCGTCCGGCCACATCATCGACGCCTTCCGCAGCGGCAATGGCCTTGTGGCGGTCCACGCCGAAAGCTTCGACCGCGGCGGCGACGGCTTGGGCAGCATTGCCGCGGTTCGCGCGGCCTGGGAGGGAAAGGCGCAGCTTATCGACGCCCTCCGGGCTCACCAGCCCGTCCTCCGTCACTGCCCAGGTGGGGGTGGGGCGGCGGAATGCGCGGCCGTCGGCAAGCGGCTTGACCGCGTGCCAGTCCTCGCCCTCGCGTACGATGTGGCCCCCAGTGCGCGGGCAAGTGACGGATTCACCCATCCAGCCGGCACCCGCGGAAACCCAAATGACATTCTTCGCGTCATAGGCCACGGAGGTCATGAGGACGTCATCGCAGTTGGCGATGACGAGCATGTCCGGGTGGGCCTCGACGGCGCCGCGCAAGGCGCGCTCAATCTTGTTGATCTCACCCACGCGGTCCAGCTGATCGCGGGAAAGGTTCAGCAGCACCAGCGCGGTGGGGTTGAGATTATCCGCGACGTGGGGAACGTGAAGCTCGTCTACCTCAAGGACTAGATGGCTCGCATCTTTGCCGGCCAAGAGCGCGGAGATGATTCCCGCATCCATGTTGTCGCCACCATCGTTGGTGGCCACGGTGTGTTCGGCGCGCACTGCGGCGGCCAGCATGCGCGTGGTCGTGGACTTGCCGTTGGTTCCGGTGACCAGGATAGCCGGGCGCTGATTGGCCAAGTTCTGCATGATGGTGGGGTCGATGGCATTGGCGATGAGTCCGCCAATCATGCCGCCCGCGCCGCGGCCCGTGGCGCGCGAGGCGGTGGTGGCCAGCGCCGCAGCGGTGGTAGCGACCGCAGTGCGCGCGGAAGAAAACGCGCTTCGGAAGTTAAAATTCATGTTCCCCAGAGTAGTCGGGGGACCTTAGCTATCGGTGTTGTGTGAGCGGTTGTGTCCCGAGTTTTGCTGCTTCTGGTGGTTGCCACTACCGCGGCGGCCACGTCCACCGCGCCGGCGACGGCGGCGACCTTTATTGCCGCCCCTGTTCCGGTTGTTCGAGTCGGAGTCCGACTGGGCGCGCTTGTCACTCGCAGATCCGTCGGACGAAGAGCCCTGGTGCTTCTTCTGCGCGTGTTCCTGCTTGGCAGAGTGCTGAGTACCGGAGGACTTGCGGCGCGAGCGGCGGCGGTTCTTGTTCGTGGAACGATTGCGGTTGGATTGTCCGCTGCTGTGGCGTCCGCCCGAGTTACCCGTTGACTTAGACCCGGATTCTTCCTCTGGCTCCGTGGGTTCCTCGATGCGCTCGAGAGCGGCAAGGAAGGCAACGTCGGACATCAGGGGGATGTCCTTGCGGTGAGCGTGCATGGGCTTGCCCACGAGGTTGGTGGTGATGTTGCAGACCACCAGGGACGTTTCTCGGGTGAGCTTTTCCGAGTAGTTGAGCTCCTCGCGGGCTAGGGCGGCGATGATGGTATCGGGGTCCTCGGTGATTTCCGGGGCTACAACGATCTCCATGCCGCGGATGAGCTCCTTGCCGGGCACATACGCGCCAGGGTTGTGGTGCTGGCGGGGCGCTTCAGCAGCGTCGACGCGGACGTGGGAACGCTGCAGCCCAAAACGGTCCGCTCGCAGATCATCCGGTGCTGCACTGCTCAGTGGGCCTGAAGCTTGCGCGCGATAAAGATCCACAAGCAGGCGGGTTGCTTCGCGGGAGGTCTCCTTCTCCGGCTTCTGCGCACGTTCGACGCTGGCCGTGGGGTCAGGCGCTGGAAGGCCGGTATCGCGAGCAACTGTTGCCAGACGAATATCGGTGCCCCACACGCTTTGGCGACGAGCCGTGGCGAGGGTATCCACGATCGCCACTGGGGTGGGAACGTGTCCCACCTTGAATCGGCGGCGCCGGCCTTTGCCGCGGTTGCGATTGCGCGCGCGGTTTTGGCGGGCGGCGGCGGTCATTGCGCGGCGTGCCTCTGAGACGATGAAACCCCAGGTGTAGGGGGCGTCGTGGACGATGAGCGTGCGGCCATCGATGAGCCGGTCCAGTGGTTTGAGGAGCATGGAAAAGGACTGTCCTGCCTGGACTTCCTCAGCACTGAGACCGTGCAGGTGTTTAGGGCCTGGGTCCTCGCCCGGATTGATGACGGCGTGGAACTCTTGGCCGATTTCGCCTTCGGCGTTGAGGGTTAGCGCATCCACAGTGAGCAGTCTGCCGGTGGAAGGGTGGATGCCGGTGGTTTGGATGGTCAGCGCCACGAAGGGGAAAGCTGCGAGGGCTTCCTCGCGGGCGGTGGCCTTGTCCTTGTTGTCGTCCTTGTGCGGCTGGGCCGTTTGTTGCTCATTCCCGGTCTGTTTTTGGGCAGCCTGGTGCGGGCGTGGTCCCGGCTTCGGGGCGTTGGTGTTCGGTGACGCCGCGGCCGGCGTCCCTGCTGCGCTAGGTTGCGTTGCAGGCTTGGAGGGGCCGGGTGTCGTAGTCATTGTTCACAGTTTAGTCCCCAACTGCTAGGAAGCTGGAAAGGGCACACGTGACGTAGGCGTCAACCATCTAAATGGTGGAGAGGCGAGCTGTGCCGTGGGCTAACCGAATTCGATGACGGTGACATCGCCGTCGTGGTCTGGTACGAGTTCTTGAGGTGGCTGTACGGTTCGCGTCGCAGTCGGCCTAGCGGTCACAGTCACAGGGGCCTGGCCGCCTTCGTCCGAACGATCCTGGTTCGCTGGAGGGGCGGTGGTCGGTGGCGTGTGTGGAGTAGGTTGAGCTGAGGTATCGGGTGCCGACGTCGCTGGAATTGGCGTCGAGGCGGGCGCAGTCCGAGGCGCGCTATAAGGTGCCCGGCTAGGTTGCGTCGCCTGCGGGGCTGGCGTCGGGCTCGGCGTGCCCGCGTCAGCGGTGGGGCTATTGCCGTGAAGATGCGGCGTGCGTGCTGCAGGCTCTCCCGGGAGTGCTGGTTCGGACAGATCCGTTGGTTCGGGCAGTTCCGTTGGTTCAGACAGCTTCGTTGTCACTGTTGTTTCTGCCGCGGTTGGAAAAGCGGAGTGATCGAGCGTGCGTGAGGTAGCTTCGACGTCCTGGCTTTCGGAGCGGCGAGCGCCTGGGAGCGTACCTTTGGCTGCCTCCGCTGTAGCGGAACGTTCGCTGTTAGTTCTTATATCTCTATCCGGCTTGGCAGCGTGCAGCGAGGTGCCGTTCTCCGTCATGGCTGAGTCGGTGACATGATCATGGCTGGGGCGTGGTGTGCCCGGCAAAAATGCAACGCCCGCGGTGCCACCGACTACGACAGCAGCACCTGCTGCGCAGGCAAGCTTAAAACCGGTACTGGCCGCAGCTAATTGTGTTCCAGCCGTAGCGCTAGCCGCAGCGGAATTCAGGGAGAGAACTTGCGCGCCTTGCGAAGCAGTGGAAGTTGCAGTGTGCGCTACGGCAGTAGCATGGGTGCCTCCGAGTGGCGAGATTGCTGCATGTGCCTTACCGGCGTTCGCGACCGTCGCCGCAGCCGCCCCCGCCGCGGCCGCGATGACACTTGCGGTTCCCTCGGCGAGAGAAGTGTCTGGCGTTCCTTCTTCGGCGTAGATCGTGAGAGTTGGGGAATCGGGATCCGGTGTGAAGTAGGCGCGGGCAACTGCGATGAGACCCTCATGTTTGAAACCCGCGATAGTAGTGCTCAACCGTGTGGCCTGATTGTGCGGAATGGTGGCAACAAGCTCATCGTCCACGTGAATCTCGATAGCGCGGCGGAAGAAGCGCCGGCTATTCGACAAACGCACGAGGAGTTGGGCGGGGTGCTCCGGCAGGGAATGGGATGAGCTTGCAAACTCAGTGATGTGCAGCGAGTGATCCCCGCTGAGTAAGCCCCAGCGTTGTGCTGGAGGGACATTCTGGGGGACGCAGAGACCTGGTTCGGGGAGCAGCACCTCGAACGAAGGGATTCCGTCTGTCTCCGCATCTTCACGGAGAAGGATTTCTGCGGTAGCTTGCGGAGTTAATCCAGCGCCAATGATCGGATCCAGCTCTGCGTAGTCGGCGGATTGGGAGGCGGGAATGATACCGACGATGTCCTCTTCATATCGGACACGGAAGCCGGATTTTGAGTGCCCGCACAGAGTGACAGGGAGAAGGTTGTCCTCTGCTGAAGACAGTAGCTGCAAAAACACCTCTGGGTTGACAGTGCCAACCGTAAGGCGGCGGGGCTCACCAAAACCACAGTGGGGGACAACGTAGTTAGTGACCGTCATATTTTTCGCCTTCACTGCTCAAACCGCGACACATGCGCGCGGTGGTCAACCGAGCGTAGGAGGGAATACCATAGTGCAAACTAAAATCCTCTAAGGCACACGGGGGTTAGAATTCATTGCGTTAGTGTCGTGTCCATACATTATATAACCTGCCATGCTGGCCTACAACAGCGCATTCTCATCACGGAGTTGCAGGCTAGCGGCGTTGGCAGAAATACTCCGCTCCAGGATGTCTATCCAAAGTCGCTTGCGGAGGGGAACAAGGTAGCCGAAGGGCTGAGCTTCTTCTGCTTGCTTGGTGGCGGATTTAGTCAGCGCGGTTGACAGCAGACGTAATCGCGTTGATGGACGCGCGCGTTGTGGAGCCGGCGATGCCGGCACCCCAAACCTGGGCGCCGTTGACTTCGGCGGCAATGTAGCAGGCTGCCTCCGCATCGTCACCGGAGGTGCGGGACTGCTGGGAGTAGTCGATGACCTCAAAATCAATTCCGACATCCTCCAAGGCATTAGCGTATGCGGCGATAGGGCCGTTGCCGATGCCTGAGACGATGCGCTTTTCACCGTTGAAGGCGATGGTCGCGGTTACCTTAGCGTCCTCATCCTCCGTGGTGGAGTTGTCCACCTGGAAGGAGACCAGCTCCAGCGGGGAAGTGCGCTCAAGGAATTCGTTGGCAAAGATGTCCCACATGTTCTTGGAGTTGACCTCGCCGCCCTCGGCATCGGTCACCGCTTGGACCACGGAGGAGAACTCCGCCTGCATGGCGCGCGGCATGTTGATGCCGTGATCGGTCTTCATGATGTAGGCCACGCCGCCCTTGCCGGACTGCGAGTTGACGCGAATGACCGCCTGGTAATCGCGGCCGACATCCTTCGGGTCGATGGGTAGGTAGGGGACTTCCCAGGTGGTTTCCTGCAGCTCTTCCCAAGAAACCTCGGTGTTGTTCGCGCCTGGGCGTACCTCCTGCGCCAGGGCGTCCAGGCCCTTGTTGATGGCGTCCTGGTGCGAGCCGGAGAAGGCCGTAAACACCAGTTCGCCGCCGTAGGGGTGGCGCTCCGGCACGCGCAGCTGGTTGCAGTATTCCACGGTCTCGCGGATCTTCGGCAGATCGGAGAAGTCGATCTGCGGATCCACTCCCTGGGTCAGCATGTTCAGTCCCAGGGTGACGATGTCCACGTTGCCGGTGCGCTCACCGTTGCCGAACAGACAGCCCTCGATGCGGTCTGCACCGGCCATGTAGCCCAGCTCAGCGGCGGCGATACCTTCGCCGCGGTCATTGTGTGGGTGCAGGGACATGATAATGGAATCACGCCGAGCAAAGTTGCGGTGCATCCACTCGATCTGGTCGGCGTAGACATTCGGGCTGATCATCTCGACGGTGGAGGGCAGGTTGATGATCATGGGGTTTTCTGGAGTTGCCTCCATGATGTCGACAACGGCATCGCAGACCTCAACAGCAAAGTCCAGCTCAGTTCCTGTGAAGGATTCCGGCGAGTATTCCCAGCGCCAGTTGGTGTCCGGGTAATCCTTGGCAATGCTCTTGATGAGCTCCGCGGCGTCCGTTGCCAGCTTTTTAATGGCTGGGCGGTCCTTGCGGAAGACCACACGGCGTTGCAGCTTCGAGGTGGAATTGTAGAAGTGCACAATGACGTTCTTTGCTCCCTGGCACGCCTCGAAAGTGCGGCGGATCAGGTGCTCGCGAGCCTGTACCAGGACCTGAATGGTGACGTCTTCGGGAATCTTGTTGCCCTCGATAATTTCGCGAACGAAGTCGAAGTCCGTCTGAGAGGCGGAAGGGAAGCCCACCTCGATTTCCTTGTAGCCCATCTTGACCAGCAGGTCGAACATGCGGTGCTTGCGCTCGGGGCTCATCGGATCAATGAGGGCCTGGTTGCCGTCGCGCAGGTCCACCACGCACCACTGCGGGGCCACGGTGATTTTCTTATCCGGCCACGTACGGTCAGGCAGGCTAACCGGCTCGACCTCTTCGGCGAAGCTCTGGTAGCGGTGAACTGGCATCGAGGAACCGCGCTGTTTGTTCCAGGCAGGTTGGTTGTCATTGCGCGGGCCGGCTGGGGTGGTGATTTCGCGGGGAGCGGAGATGAAAGAATCGTTCGGGGACATGGTGTTTGTTCTCTTCCTTATCGAAGGCCTGAGGCCTGAAGCGTTTGTTTCGCCGCGTTGCTGTGATGAGCAACTACGGGGCGAATTGACGGGAACGGCCAGCTGTGGTGTGTGTTGGCATCACCACGCTCCGCGACGGGGCGCTGGCCGTAAAGCTACAAACCTAAATCCCGCCGCGGCTACTAAGGAGAAGAGTGTGCCGCAAAGTCATGTGAGCCACAATACAACGCTTCTCATTGTGTGGCAACTGATTTCACATATTGGGACGTGGTGGGGTGTGGATAGGATGATTGGCGTGCATGAAGAGAATTCCACGAAGACGACGCCGGAGCCTGGGGCGGATACCGAGGTAGAAGGTGCCTCATCAGCCCCTTCCTCCCCCGCAGGTGCACAGGGGAGGCTAGCGCTCCTACCAGTTGCCGTGCTGGTCGCGGTTGTCGGCACCGCAGTGCGTATCACTGTTCTCAGCGTCATTGCCGGGGTTAATGAACAGGAAATGTGGGGTCGGCTCACAGCCTGGGATTCCAAGTACTACCTGGAAATCGCGCGCGCGGGGTATTTCGACGCCGACATCAACACGGATGGGCCGGTCCATGAAATCACTATGGCTTTCTTTCCGGGCTTTCCCTTGCTGTTGCGGGTGCTGGGCTGGACTGGAATCAGTCTGGAGATAGCCGCGCTCATTGTTAACACCCTGCTTACTGCAGTCATGGCCGCCGGAGTCATGGTTTTGGCGCGGCGCGTGGGTGCGCAGCGTCGTGGGCAATGTGCGGCGGCCCTCGTGGTGAGCAGCGCACCGATGTCTATCGTATTTTCGATGCCCTATACCGAGGCCCTCTTCGGGGCGCTGGTGGTGTGGGGGCTTATAGCCTTAGATGATCGCGCCTGGTGGCGTGCAGCGGCATTCGGCTTCGCCTTATCCTTTGTTCGGTTGACCTCCGTCGACTTCCTCGCCGTCTTTGCTCTGTGGGCGCTCATTTATGGGCGGCGCTCCTGGCAGGCGTGGCTTGGCCTCGTCGTCGCAGCGCTCCCGCTACCGGCATATCTACTGTGGACGCAGCGCTATTTGGCAGATGCTGGTGGCTACTTCGGGATTCAAACTGAGCATTGGAATTCCACCTTTGACGGCGGTGCGGCAACCGTGCAGTTCGTGTGGGAAACCCTGACTGAGAACAACGACGTGGGCTACCTGCTCACCACCCTGGTGATCGTGGGCGTTCCTGTGCTGCTGCTGGCAGCATGGGGGAGGGTTACCCCGGTGGCCTGGTGGTTTAGCGCTGCGCTCTGCGCGAATGTGCTGCTTTCCGACGGCATCATGCACTCGCGCCCGCGTCTCCTCCTGCCCGCCATTATCTTGATCCTGCCGTGGGTTGTGCGCGCGGCTAGTGCCCTGCGGCCGCGCGTGCTGTGGGCCGCGTGCGGCGCGTGGGTTCTGTGGTCCGCGTGGTTTTCCGCGTACATGCTGGTGGTCTTTGAGTGGGCGATCTAACGCGGGCTTTGCTCTGCGCGCTGAGTGCTTCCCGGGTTGACTGGAATGCGTGACAAGACAATCGTGGCGACGATCATGATGATGAGTGAAGCGCCCATCACGCACCACCCCGCAACGCTGCTGACCTGAAATTTTTCACCGAGCACCCAGTAGCCCAAGCCGAAAGCCACGATGGGCTCCATGATGGTCATGGCGGGAAGGGAGTGCGCCAAGGCACCGGCGTGGAAGGAGTATTGCTGGATGACAGTGCCGGCGGCCGCCAGCCCGATGAGCACATATAGCTCCCAGCTAGCCAGCAAGGCCGCAATGCCTTGGTGGGAGAGGACATCAACCACCGCCTTGGCCACGAGCGCCACGTAGCCGTACAGAATGCCGCACGCGCTGCCGAGTGCCAGTGCGGACTCTTCCGGGCGGTTATAGGCTGCCACGAAGAGCGCGGTGAGTGTGAGGGCGCCAAGGGCGAAGGCGGGCCACCACTGGGACCAGGTGGGCGTCGTCAAGCCTGCGGTGGGGCGCCCGTAGACCACCATAACGCTCACCGCGATGGTCAGTGCCAGGCACCAGAAGATCTCTCGTGCCGGCATCGGCCGGCGGGAATACCAGGCGGCAAGCGGCAGCGTGAACATGAGGGATAGGACAAGGATGGGCTGCACGATGAGCAGGGTGCCGAAGTGGAGCGCGATGAGCTGCAAAGCATAAGCGACAACGGCGGCGCCGGTACCAATCCACCATAGGGGTGTGCGCATTGCGGTACGCATGACGCTGCGGGAGCTGGCGTCCAACACGATGCGGTGGCGTATGACAGTTCCCCAGGCCACGACTAGTGCCGAGGCCAGTGCAAACGCAACGGCGACCAGGTTTGAAAGCATCGTTTCTACCTTACCTGGAATTAATACCCAGTACGTGTTTCGATGGTAACCAAAGGGCGGTAGGCTAAAGGAGTTGGCTGCCGGTCTATAGGTATTGGGCGGTGAACAGATATTGGCCCTCACAAACAGGAAAGGTGGGACCATCAGTGGCCCTAGTCGTACAGAAATACGGGGGATCCTCCCTCGAAAGCGCAGAGCGCATTCGCGCGGTGGCGGAGCGCATTGTGGCGACGAAGAAACAGGGCAACGACGTGGTTGTCGTGTGCTCCGCCATGGGGGATACCACCGATGAGCTCCTAGACCTCGCCGCCCAGGTTAACCCCGTCCCGCCGCAGCGCGAGATGGACATGTTGCTGACCGCTGGCGAGCGCATCTCCAATGCGCTCGTTGCTATGGCGGTGGAGTCCTTGGGTGCGCAGGCTCAATCCTTCACCGGCTCCCAAGCCGGCGTGCTCACCACCGAGCGCCACGGAAACGCCCGCATTGTTGACGTCACCCCGGGCCGCCTTACCGAAGCACTGGAAGAAAGCAAGATCTGCATTGTCGCGGGTTTCCAGGGCGTCAATAAGGAATCGCGTGATGTCACCACCCTTGGCCGCGGCGGTTCAGATACCACCGCGGTGGCGCTGGCGGCAGCACTTAAGGCCGATGTGTGTGAGATTTACTCCGATGTCGACGGCGTCTACACCGCTGACCCTCGCATCGTCCATAACGCCAAGAAACTCGACCAACTTTCCTTTGAAGAGATGTTGGAACTGGCGGCCGTCGGCTCCAAGATTCTGGTCCTGCGCAGCGTCGAGTACGCTCGCGCGTTCAACGTTCCCCTTCGAGTTCGCTCGTCTTATTCAACCGACCCCGGCACGCTGATTGCCGGATCAATGGAGGATATCCCCGTGGAAGAAGCAGTACTTACCGGTATCGCCACCGACCGTTCCGAGGCCAAGGTCACCGTTTTGGGAATTCCGGACCGCCCCGGCGAGGCAGCCAAGGTCTTCCGCGCCATCGCGGACGCTGAGATTAACATTGACATGGTCCTGCAAAACGTGTCCTCCCTGGAATCCGGTACCACCGACATCACCTTCACTTGCCCGCGCTCCGATGGCCCGAAGGCAATGGAGATCCTGGCCAAGCTCAAGGAGGAGGGCCACTGGGCCAACGTGCTGTACGACGACCAGGTGGGCAAGGTCTCCCTCGTCGGCGCAGGCATGAAGTCCCACCCGGGTGTCACCGCCGACTTCACGGAAGCGTTGCGTGATGCTGGGGTCAACATGGAGCTCATCTCTACCTCTGAGATCCGCATTTCTGTGCTGACCCGCGAGGCCGATCTCGATAAGGCAGCCATTGCTTTGCACGAGAAGTTCCAGCTGGGTGGCGAGGAAGAGGCCACCGTTTATGCTGGTACCGGACGCTAAGAATTAAGGAGTTAAGGTCATGACCACTGTTGCAGTTGTAGGCGCCACCGGCCAGGTCGGCCGCGTGATGCGCACCCTCTTGGAGGAGCGCAACTTCCCGGCCGATACGGTTCGCTTCTTTGCCTCCGCGCGTTCGGCGGGCCAGGAGCTCACCTTCCGCGAGGAGAAGATTGTCGTGGAAGATTTGGCGGAGCAGACCGTCGAAAGCCTTGCTGGGATCGACGTCGCTGTGTTTTCCGCCGGCGGCGCTACCTCGAAGGAGTATGCCCCTCTCTTCGCCGAGGCCGGTGCCATCGTGGTGGATAACTCCTCCGCGTGGCGCAAGGACCCGGATGTGCCGCTCATCGTCTCGGAAGTGAACCCGCAGGAAAAGGGCAACACCCCGAAGGGCATTATCGCGAACCCGAACTGCACGACCATGGCGATCATGCCGGTCACGAAGGCGCTTCACGACGCCGCCGGTCTCACCACCATGCGCGTCGCCTCCTACCAGGCCGTTTCCGGTTCCGGCCTGGCAGGCGTGGAAACCCTGGTTAAGCAGGTAGCGTCCATCGGTGACCGCAGCGTGGAGCTCGTCCACGATGGCTCGGCGCTCGAGGTCTCCGAGGAGGATCTGGGCCCCTACGTCGCCCCGATTGCGTATAACGCGCTGCCGCTGGCTGGCAACCTCGTCGATGATGGCACGGAAGAGACTGACGAGGAGCAAAAGCTGCGCAATGAGTCCCGCAAGATCTTGGGCATCCCGGAACTGAAGGTCTCTGGCACCTGCGTGCGCATTCCGGTATTCACCGGCCACACCATGGTGGTGCACGCGGAGTTCGAGAAGCCGATTACCCCGGATCAGGCCCGCGAGGTGCTGTCCTCTGCGCCGGGCGTCAAGGTCGTCGATGTGCCGACCCCGCTGGCGGCAGCAGGCATCGACCTCTCCCTGGTCGGTCGCATCCGCCAAGACCAGACGGTCGAGGAGAACAAGGGTCTCATCTTCGTGGTCTCCGGCGATAACCTGCGCAAGGGCGCTGCGCTTAACACCATTCAGATTGCAGAGCTCCTGGTTTAAGAAACCCCCGTTAACTTAGCTCCACGCCCCAACACAGCACGTGCTGGGCGTGGAGCATTTCTATGATCTGCGAAATCCAGGAAACATTCAGATAACTGGACAACCTTAAAGCCAGCTTATAGAGTGCAAACAGGCGCGGAGCATGCTCCCGTAACTCTCGTTTGCTGTGACTTCTCCGTCTATCGACGGGAACGCAAGAAAGAAAGCCTCTTATGACTAAAAACCTACAGAGAAAGCGATATGGCTTTCTTAGGCGTCTTAGCGCCGCACTTTTAGTTCCACTGGTGTCCGGATCTCTCATCGCTGGCCCAGTTGTGGCGGGCGCCCAGGAGGGATCGGAGCTCGACGTTGATGTCGATGCAACCGTTTCAGACTCCCTTGACCTGGATGATGATTTCTCTGCGGATGATTCGCAGGTGGTTGAGCAGGACTCTGTTGATGCGGATGCAGGTGCCGTCGAGCAACTCGAAGTGGACCAGTCTGAGGCGAGCGAGCTTGACGCCGATGAGCTCGAATTCGGTGAACTCATGCAGCCTATGGCTGTGCGTGCGGGCCAGTCTTCTGACCTAAAGTGTGAGGCTGGAACCTTCTACGCCATCCACAAGTGGGGCGAGATTCTGGAATTTAACGTTGACAATGATAACTGGGAAACGCCGACCATTAAGAACCCGGGCTTTAATTTTAGGAACGATAGATTCAGAATAGGTTACAACAGAAATGGGGATCCGTATGTCTCATGGGATGAGCAAGGCAGACAGGTGGCGTGGAACGGTCTTGGAATTACCAGTGACGGTCAAACGGCCTATGCGTACAGGAGGCTGGACGGGGGTAATGACGGCCTTGACGGTAGCTTGATTATCGGCACTGCCGACAAAAATGGCTCCACGCTGGAGGCGAGCTACACGCTAGAAAAGCGCCTGTCTTTGGTGACCGGTGCGGTAGCTCCTGATGATACGTATTATTTTGGCGGCTATTTTGTCTACGGCCAAAACGGTGAAGGAAAGGCCCCAATCAAGGAAGGTAGAGGAGAAGTACTCGAGGCGGTAAAATATACTAACGAACTTCCTCCTAGTGTTAATGTTACTGAGCTATATAGCGACGATAAGGTGGGCGTCCTAGGTCGTTACTATAAGGATTCAAATAATGGCCGAAAGTACTACATTGGCGCCGATGGGGAATTAGCCTACCCTTTTTATAACAATGGTAAACGCTATAAGTACTATTCCCCGGAAGTACGGGCTAATGTCACGGCAACTCAAGGTTTCCGTCTCTACTCTTATGATGGGACTTCTGTAAAACATGTTGGTGACATTCCAATTTGGAACTCAACGGCTAAAGCGGCAGTGAATGGCGATATTGCCTTTGACCCTGCGGGAAACCTGTATATTCTCTATAACCCTTTGGGCAATTCCCAATACAAAATTGTGCCGGTGACCTCTGAAAACCTTGACGGGGCGAACGGCGGGCAGATTGACTCGCAATTCGCGAATACGCTGAACTTTCCTGCTGGAGCTATTGCCGGTCGGAATACCCAGACCAATGGCATTGCCTTCTTGGCGAATGGCGAACTTGTGGTAGAGATTACCTCAGCAAACGTATACAATCCCAAGGTTACTTATGTGATGGTTGACCCTACGACGGGTGAAACAAGCGGCGACACAAAGAGCTTTATACAAGGAAAGGCTAAGGTTCGTTTCGAGAACGGCGGTGAAGCCTACGGGCTGTTCGGCGGTCAAACCGACTTGGCTTCCTGTACAAACTTTTCTACCCTTGAGCTGCAGAAAAACCTTCCTCGGGGGCGCGCTGCAAAGGGCGACCAGTTCCAGCTAGAAATCTATGGAGATAATGGTACGCAGCAGAAGTGGGATCGTTTGACTTGGAACGTGACTGACGGTGACAAGGCTGGTGTTCAGTCACGCATCGCTGGTCCGATTGTTGCTCGACAAGGCAAGACTTTCCGTGTGAGTGAGGTGGCTACAGCTGATCTAGGATACGAGAACGCAAAGTTTGAGTATTACACGCTGGACAAAGATCATGCACCTAAGCTTGAGTGTGTTGACCAGGATGGGGACTCGTTGCCGCCCGACAATATTAATCCAGTTCCTGACTCCGAGACTCGAGGATCGAATGATGAGCGCGCCTGGGATGTAACGATTCCTGAGGGCGAAGCCAAGCAGATCTCCTGTACTATCACGAACGAGCCTTACCGTGGTGATCTGCGTTGGACCAAGGTGGCTAGGGAAACTGACTCAGAGACTGGGGAATCAAACACTATTTCCCTGGGTGGTTCCGTGTGGAGCCTTCTGGATGAAAACAAGGAAGTTATCCCTAGGTACCGCGGCATTAGCTACGATAACTTTGCTAACTGTGAGCTAACGGAAAAAGGCTGTGAAGCTGCTGGTGCTGACTCCGACAACGCAACTGGGAAATTCCGTGTGACCGCCCTAGAATACGGAACGTACTACCTGCGTGAGGACGTAGCTCCTAAGGGGTATGAGAAGCTTACCGAGCCGATCAAATTTACTTTCGACCGTGATGGTATTCATTACGACTCATTTGATGAGCTGAATCGATACAATAAGGACACTAATACTTTCAACTTGGGCCGAATCTTGAATGAGAAGCTTCAGGGTTCCGTGAAGTGGGACAAGGTTGACCCAGAGAAGGATAACCTCTTGCTTGGCGGCTCCCAATGGAAGCTTTACAAGAAGAATGGTAGCGAGTTAGAGCAACCTGGTGTTCTCATTGAGGACAACACGGGTCAAGATGGCTACAAGGGGCGAGATGCCAACAAACTTCCAGGCGCCTTTGAAGTCAAGGGACTCGATTTTGGTACTTGGGTGATTGAAGAAACCAAGGCCCCAGAGGGCTATAGGAATACTCAACCGACTTTCGAGTTCGAGGTAACGGAGGACAAACCTGAGGCGACCATCGGTGTTCAAGGCAGAGTAAATAACTACAAGGGCCGTATTGAATGGGAAAAGGTCGACGCTGCTGACGATAAAAACCGTTTGGCCGGCTCCGAGTGGAAGCTGACTTACAAGCCGTCCGATCCCAAGGGTAAAGCTGCTGAGGTGATCATCAAGGATTGTGTGGAGGCTCCCTGTGCCAAGGATGGGGACCTCGATCCAGCACCTGGTAAATTCTCAGTTAATGATCTGGGTGAAGGCGAGTACTCCCTTGAGGAGCACAAGGCGCCGGAAGGTTACCTTGCGGAAGAAAACCTCAAGTTCACCATTGTCGTAGATGCGAATCACTACAGTGTTACTAAAGATGGAGACGGCAAATCGCAGCCAATGCCGTACAAGGTAGAAAACAATGCTGTCCGCATCCCCGTTGGCAAGATTGCCAACACCAAGGATGAGGCCACGGTGACGTGGAATAAGGTCGATTCCGCTAACACATCTAAGCTCTTGGGTGGTTCCGAGTGGAAGATCCAGCGCAAGGATGATAAAGGCGGGTGGACTGATGCCTACACCGTTGTTGATAATGCCACTGATCAGCTCAAGGATAAGCAGCTGAAGGATGAAGACTCTGACGAAGGAAAGTTCAAGGTAACCATCCCAACAGGTGACTACCGTCTTGTCGAGACCAAGGCTCCGCAGGGCTACATCATCTCTGAGGAGCTCAAGCAAGGTAAGGAATTCTCTCTCACTCGTGAGAATCTCTCCACGAACCTTTCCTTGGGAAATTGCGTGAATGACAAGGTGGAGTCGGACGTCACATGGACGAAGGTCGATGCAGAGGATAAGGCTAAGGTATTGGCCGGTTCTGAGTGGATCTTGACACCGCTGAATTCTGATAATTCACTCGATGAGGACAACAAGATCGTCATCGTGGATAACGGAAAGAACGATGCCGACGACCGCGATGGTTACCTCAAGGTAGAGAAGCTTGGTGGTGGCAAGTACGAGCTCAAGGAGACGAAGGCTCCGGAAGGCTATATCGCTGCAGACAAGACCTGGACCGTTGAGGTTAACGCCGAAACGGTCGGCAAGGTCATCGAGCTCGACCCGGTGGAGAACAAGCCCATCAAGGGCGCGGTCTCTTGGACCAAGGTCCAGGCAGATAAGACCACCTTGCTTGCTGGCTCTGAGTGGTCGCTGGTGCAGGTCGATGACAAGGACCAGCCCATCAAGGGTACTGAACTTGAAGTCACCGACTGTGAGCAGGCGGACTGTGCAGGCCCTGACGCTGATCAAACGCCAGGCAAGTTCCTTGTCAAGGATCTGAAGGCCGGAAAGTACAAGTTGGTGGAATCCAAGGCACCGGCTGGTTACAAGCTGGATGCCACAGAACACTATTTCGAAATTAAAGATGATGGAACCAGTGAGGAGGTTGTAGTGGCCGGATCGTTTGTTAACGAACTTGGTAAAGGCATTGAGCTGCCACTAACCGGCGGACGAGGTGCGTACCTGTACCAACTCCTCGGTGCGCTCCTCGGGGTTCTAGCGGCAGCGATGGGAGGCGCGCATGTAATGCGACGTCGTAACAGCTAATCGCTCAAACTACAAAGCCTCCCATGGCTTTTAATTCCCCTAATCAAATCTCTTACCCCCTTTCCACAGTGGAAAGAGGGGTCCGAAAGGAAATTAATATGCGTGTAAAGAGCACCACGATCGGCCGTCGTCTGGCCTGCGCGCTCGGCGCCTCTGCTCTCATTGTCACCGGTGCTGGCTTCGCTGCTCCGACTGCTCTCGGTGAGGAGCCGACTGCGGAGTCCTCCCAGACTGCTGAACTCGGCAACATTGACTTCACCAAAAAGGGCAGCCTCACCATCAAGAAGCACCTGCACCAGGACGGCACCTCCGCTGTAGGTGACCCGGCCACCGGTGTCTACGAAGGTAAGCCGGCCGAGGGCATTGATGGCGTTGAGTTCACCATCTACAAGATCAAGGACATTGATCTCTCCAAGAATGAGGACTGGGAAAAGGTAAACTCCTACAAGATCCCGGCGGACCCGGAGGCTGATTCAAACCTTGTGAAGGTTAAGACCGTGACCACCGAGGGCGGTGGCGTAGCTACGCTCAAGGACCTTGACCTCGCTGCCTACGTCGTCGTTGAGACCAATGCTCCAGCTGACATCATTGACCGCGCAGCGCCGTTCGTTGTCACCCTGCCTTACCCGGACACCAAGGCCAACGACGATCGCTTGGGTAAGCGCTCCGAGGATTGGCTGTATGACGTCAACGTCTTCCCGAAGAACGGTAAGACCGAGCTGAGCAAGACCGTTAAGGGTCAGGCTTCCTATGGCCTGAACATCGGTTCCGAGGTTCACTTCCCAGTGACCGCGACCGTTCCGAAGATCGCTGGGGATCGCGTATTCAAGTACTTCCAGGTCGTGGATCCGATGGATACCCGTTTCGACAAGAAGAGCCTGAAGGTCGCTAGCGTGAAGCTCAGCGGCGTCGACCTGACCTCCGACGACTACACTGTTGCTATTCAGGACTGGATGGTAACCGTATCCCTGACCCAGCAGGGCCTGGGCAAGCTGAAGAACGCTGCAGGCCAAGAGCTTGAGGTTGTTTTTGTTGGTCAGCTCGACAACCTTGGTGAGGGCGATAACTTCGGCCGTATTCTCAACATGGCATACGTGTACTCCGACACCGTTTCGAACCCGGGTGAGTCCACCCCGCCGGAGACCCCGGGTACCACTCCGCCGACCACTCCGCCGTCCACCCCGCCGACTACGACCACCCCTCCGGGTGGTACCCCGCTGGTGAAGCAGTTCTGGGGCGACCTGAAAATCCAAAAGGTTGACCAGGGCACCCAGAAGCCGTTGAAGGACGCTGAGTTCAAGATCTACCCGGCGAAGGATCCGTACCCGGCTGGCGAGTGCTCCCCGGAGTACGACGAGAACGCTACCGCGGTAAAGAAGAACGGCGTCGAGGGCGAAGATCTTGTTGTCAAGTCTGATGAGAACGGTAACGTTCACTTCGAGGGCCTGTTCGTTTCTGATGATCAGAACGATCCGAAGTCTAAAGAGTTCCGTTGCTACGTCCTCGTAGAGACCAAGGCACCGTCTGGCTTCGTCACCCCGACTGACGGTAACCAGCTCTTCCCTGTGAAGGTCACCATTGGTCAGACCGCTCAGGGAAAGTACGATTCCAAGGTCGAAAACGTTAAGCGTGATACCCCTGAACTGCCGCTGACCGGTGGCAAGGGCGTTATCATGCTCATGGTTCTGGGCGGTTTGCTGCTCGTAGTGGCTGTCGGTGCTGGCGTTGTCTTCATCCGCCGCGCTGAGGCCTAAACACGGATAATCCGTGCTAGGAATAGGCCCTCAATCGGGAGGGCCTATTCCTCCCTAGTCTTTTTATCTACATCTCAAAATTGCATTCTGCACTGTATTAACGAATGGGATACTTTCATGGCAGCACCCCTTCTTGAGCGCCCTGCGTCTCCTTCAGAAAATGAACAGGATGACAAGAAGACCTGGACGTTTTCGGGCCTTGCCTTGTTTGCCTGCCTGACGGCCTTTGCCGGCTTGATTGTTGGTCTGTATCCCACCACCGCGTCTTGGTTTAGCGCGCGCGAACAGGCACGCTTAGTTGACCTTTATGATTCAAAACTGGACAACGCTAAGCCGCTTAGTGCTAGTCAACTCATTGAATTAGCGCATCGCTACAACGACCGGCTCAGCGCCGGTGCAGCCTTGGACGCTTTTGCCAACGTGCCGCGCGGTACCGGTGACCTGGATGAGGACGGTATGTCCTACAAGGACCAGTTACGCATCGACGGAACCGATGTCATGGCCCGCATTCGTATCCCGGAAATTGACGTTGACTTGCCTATCTACCACGGAACTTCCGATGAGGTGCTCAATAAAGGTGCCGGCCACCTTGAAGGTACGTCGCTGCCTGTCGGAGGGCTAGGCACGCACTCCGTCATTACCGCTCACCGCGGATTAGCGGATGCCACGATGTTCACGAACCTTAACAAGGTAGGAATTGGTGACCGCTTTACCATCGAGGTCGCGGGACAGGTTTTAACCTATGAAATCCGTGAAACACGCGTGGTGCACCCAGAAAACACCCGCTTTTTGAAAGCGGATCCGAATCGTGACTTGGTTACGCTAGTAACGTGTACGCCGCTGGGAATTAACACACACCGTATTCTGGTTACCGCCGAAAGGGTTACTCCGACCCCGCAATCTGATATCGATGCTGCTCGCGGTGCCAGCAAGGTGGGATTCCCATGGTGGGCCGTGGCGCTCATCGGCGGCTTCTTGCTCCTAGCGTTCCTGTTCTGGCGCGCGGGCTATATGGTTCCGGCCAAGACAAAGAAGAATGAGTCCGGCAATGAGTCCGATTCAGGGGAAGAGCAGTTAGAAAGTAATTCAGATGACAACCTCTAATTTGCAATCCCCATCGCGCTCGACAGCCAGGAAACGGTCGAACCGCAGCAAGGGTGTGGCCGCCATCGTGATGGTGCTGTGTGCGCTGCTTGGCGTGGGCATCCTGCTTTACCCTGTAGTGGCCACGCAAATGAATAACTGGGAGCAATCAAAACTGGCCCGCCAGTTCTCGGATGACTCCTCTGCAGTGTCTCCGGAGCAGGCCGCCGCTGCTTTGGCGGAGGCGCGGGCATTCGATGAGGCACATACGGGTGTGAGTCTCGAGGATCCATGGAGTAGCGGGGCGCCAACAGACAGCGAAGCGTATCAGCAGTACCTCAAGGTGCTTGATGATTTCCCAGCTATGGGGCAGATCGCTATTCCTTCCATCAACGTGAACTTGCCCATCTATCACGGCACGAGTGATACCACTCTTCTTAAAGGCGTGGGGCACCTCTTCGGTACGGCGCTGCCGCTCGGCGGTGAAGGTCGGCGCACCGTTTTGACGGCTCATTCTGGTATTGAAAACTCCACCTTCTTTGACAACTTGGAAGATGTCCAGGTTGGTGATGCAATCTTCATTCGCAATATTGGCGAAACTTTGAAGTACGAAGTGCGTGACACAGAGGTCATCCTCCCGGACCAGCTTGACCGCTTGGCCCCTGAAGAGGGGAAGGATCTCGTCACACTCGTAACGTGCACTCCCTATGGAATTAATACACACCGCTTGCTCGTGACAGCTGAGCGCGTGGACTTCGATCCCGCCGAAGCCGAACAGGCCCTGGGCGGTGATGCTCTAGTGTGGCAATGGTGGATGAAGCTAGCTATTGGTGCTGCTCTGGCTTTGATTCTCCTCATGTTGCTCGGGGCGTTCCGCTTAGCCCGTAAGCGGCGTCGCACGGTAGCTGAAAGGGGTGTGCATGAATCTTAGAAACTGCACTGCCTTTGTAGTCATTGTTCTTAATAAACTTTCTTTAATCACCAATTTTCCCAGCGAGGTAAAGCAATAATGTCAATCGCAGCAATGAGGACGCACGGTCTGAGTTCGAAGATGGGTGCAGGGCTTGCGGCCTGCGCAGTGACCGGTCTGTTGATTTCGGGTGTGAGCGTGGCCGAAGCACGTACGGTCACGGGCAACACCGATGGTCTTTCTCTAGAGAGCATCGATTGCGCCGGTGCCGCGACGCTAACGATTGTGAAAACCCCGCGCGGAGATTACGAAAACAAACCGCTCAGTGCGTTGCCTGAGCACCTAGTTTCCGGCTTCCGCTTCTCTGTTACCCGCATCGAAGGTGTAGATATCACCACGCGCGAGGGACAGGAGAAGGCACGAGAGCTTTCCGTGGGGGAGGCCAAGAAGCTTCTCTCTGGTGACTCCGTAGAAATCGTTACTGATGCCCGCGGTCGTGCCACTGCTACCGGTTTACAGGAAGGCCTGTACCTGGTGCATGAGGAGGGCCCCACGAAAGAAGTGGAAGGCCAGTGGTTCTCTAAAGACTTTCTGATCGTAGTTCCGGTAGGTTCCGCAAGTCAGGAATCCAAGGAATGGCAATGTGACGCGGTAGTGATTTCTAAGGACTCGCCGAGGGAAACCCCGCCGCCTCCCACTACTGTGACGACTACGACCACCCCACCGTTCCCGCCGGCAACCACGCCACGAATCACTCCGCCGCCATCTACGGTCACCCCGCCGGCCACGGTCCCGCCGACGCAACCGGTGCCACCAAACGAGAACACCCCGCCCTCAAGGCTGGTTAATACCGGTGCAAACGTCCTCGGCGTGGTAGGCGTAGGTGCCGTGCTGTTGCTCGTTGGTTTCTGGTTAACGCGACGCCGTAGCGTACAGGATGATTCCAACTAGGAACTACTTGTGCTGCGTGCACCAAGCCCGCGGTAGGGCCCTCATACCGGGGAAGGTATGGGGGAACGCCCCTACCGCGGGCATTCATCGTTTTAGTGGCTAGAGCATCTAATTGCTGAGTGGCGTTATTTAGGGAGTAGCGGCCTGGTTTGGCCGCTTTGCCCTTAACCCTATTAGTCCTTCGGGACCTCGGGCTTGGTGTGTTCCACAAAGGTCACGGAGGGATCCGGGTCCTCGCGGTCGTATTCAATCTCATCGTCAGCCTCGAGCTCCTCGTGGATCTCATCGGCGACGGTGGAGACAAACTCTTCAGTTTCCATGTTGGAGGCCGCTGCCAGCTTGCGCAGCTCGCGCTCGTTCTTCTTGGTGAAGTGCTCGCGTGGGTCCAGACGGCGCTTGACCAGGGTGCGGGCGCGCACGCGGCGGTCAGACTCGGAGGTGATCTTGTCACGCTGGGTAATCCACGTGATGACCATGACGGCAATCATGAGCAGGCCGATCCAGCCCAGAATCGGGTAGACGCTGGAGACCAGCTGCTTGAAGCCGATGAAAGAGAGGATGAAGCCGACGACACAGGCGCCTGCGTAGACAGGGTAGAAGAGCTTCGGCTTCTTACGGGTGAGGCGCTTGCCCATGGCGTAGAACATGCCGATAGCGGTGTTGAAGACCATGCCATAGATGATGAACGTCATGAAGTAACCCAGGATTGGGTTCACGTTATTGATCAGCGAGAGTACCGGCAGGTCCTGCTCGTGAACGTCCGGGGCTACCATGTAGAGAGAGACCACGAGGAGAGCGAGCAGGAGCAGGTAGAAGAAGCCACCGATGAGGCCGCCAACACCGACGGCGCGGTTATCCAGGATGTTGCCGCCGATGACGATGGACATCGAGACCGCGCACATGACGTTGAGGCCGGTGTAGTTCAGCGCGGCCAGCCACCAGTTGTTGAGGGGACTCTCCACATTGTTGATGGCATAGTCATTGGCCCAGGACCAATCCACGTCGGTAACGATGATGGTATAACCCGTGGCCAGAACCACGAAGATGATGATGAAGGGCGTAATTGCGCCGATGACGTTGCTGACCTTATCCACATCGAGGAGGCCTACCAGCAGGACCAGCACGAGCATGACGGCCCCACCCACCCAAATGGGCACGCCGTCAAACTGCTGGCTGATGGTCGAGCCACCACCGGCGAACATGACGAAGCCGATAGAGAACAACGTGGCTAGGGTGCCCCAGTCCAGCACTCGGGAGACGATGGGGCCACTAATCTTGTCGTAGACGGCCGTGTGCTCGTCTGCCTGAAAATAGGAACCGAGCTGCAAAATGGCTACACCAGTAATGATCATGAGGGCGGCTGCAAGGAGTACGCCCCATAGGCCCATGTTTCCGAAAGCCACGAAGTACTGGATTGCTTCCTGGCCGGAGGCAAAGCCGGCGCCGACGACGACACCAATGAAGGCCATGGAAATGGCCGCTGCGCGTTTCCACATAAAGTAAAGAGGTCTCTCAATCTCACACGCGCCGGGGGATGCCATCACTACCCAAGGTGTGGTGCGGGCAAATGGGAAAGCCTCGCGGGCCCGGTTCGACTATCGATTTATCACGTGTGCTTCGAAAAATATTAGGTGTGTTCGATAGGTATTTTCCAGCTGGGACTGCGGTTTCTTCCAGGATAGGCAGTGGCGGGGGTGCAAGAATTTGCCGTTTGGTGCATGTAGGTGCAGGTTCTATGACCGGCAAAGCCGATTTGTAACGGCTCGATAACGATTAGCCGCGTTGGTCGATGAGGTCCTTGCGGGCGCGGGCGACGCGGGAGCGAATTGTACCCACGCGAACCCCGGCGATTTTCGCGGCCTCCTCGTAGGTGTAGCCCAAAACCTGGGTCAAGATGAGGGCTTCGCGGCGGTCTTCTGGGAGGGCGTCGATAAGCGCGCGGGCGTCGATCCACTCGCTCCACGTGCCCGAGCTCTCCGGGGTCGTGGTAAGGGCGGCGGCGTCTTCGTACTCGGTGGCGGACTTGCGCGGGCGGGCCATGTCGTGGCGGATGTTGTCTACCCATACGCGGCGGGCAAGTGAAAGCAGCCATGTGCGCGCTGAGGAACGGGCGGCGAAGCGGGGGAGTGCGCCGATGACGCGCAGATATGTCTCTTGGGTGAGATCGTCTGCGATGTCGGGGCCGCCGAGGTGGGCGAGTAAGCGCCAGACATCATCCTGGGTGGACTTGATGAACTCCGTGAGGGCTGCGCGATCGCCGCGGCCTGCCTTGAGGGCGAGGTCGGTGACGCGCGCATCGTCGCGCTCGGAGTGTCGTTTCACCTCCCATAACTTACCAGTCGGGGAGGTGGGATTTGGACACCTCGGTGTTAAGGCTATGACCTCTGGCAACCTTAAAAACTGTTGCGCAGGTCATTTTTTATGGGTAGTCTATGAAAGGTCCGTGATTGATAATGTAAAGCAAATTATCAACCGATCTAGGAGGCATTAACCCCATGACTAACGCTTCGAATGAGTCCGCGGCAGACAAGGTTCTAGACAAGGGGCAGCGCGCCCCGGGCGGCCCGAACACTACCCGCCCGTCCGGTCAGCCCATTGCAACGGAAAACACCAGCATCACTGCAGGCGAAAACGGCCCGGTCGTGCTCAATGACATCCACCTTATTGAGAAGCTCGCACACTTCAACCGCGAGCGCGTGCCGGAGCGCACCCCGCACGCCAAGGGCCACGGTGCCTTCGGCGAGCTGCACGTTACTGAGGACGTCTCCGCTTACACCAAGGCCAAGCTCTTCCAGAAGGGCACCGTGACCCCGATGATGGGCCGCTTCTCCACCGTCGCCGGCGAGCAAGGCTCCCCGGATACCTGGCGTGACGTCCACGGCTTCGCGCTGCGCTTCTACACTGAGGACGGCAACTACGACATCGTGGGTAATAACACCCCGGTCTTCTTCATTCGTGATGGCATCAAGTTCCCCGACTTCATCCACTCCCAGAAGCGCCTAGGCACCAACGGTCTGCGCGATGCTGACATGCAGTGGGATTTCTGGACCCGCAACCCGGAGACCACCCACCAGGTGACCTACCTCATGGGTGACCGCGGTACCCCGAAGACCACCCGCCACCAGAACGGCTACGGCTCCCACACCTTCCAGTGGGTCAACGAGTCCGGCGATGCCTTCTGGGTGAAGTACCACTTCAAGACTCGCCAGGGTGTGGAGAACTTCACCGACGCCGAAGCCACGGAGATCGCTGGTAAGAACGCGGACTACCACCGCGAGGACCTCTACAACGCCATCGAGGAAGGCAACTTCCCGGTCTGGGACGTCAAGGTTCAGATCATGCCGGTGGCGGAGGCTGAGGAGTACCGCTTCAACCCCTTCGACCTGACCAAGACCTGGTCCAAGAAGGATTACCCGCTGGTAGATGTCGGATACTTCGTGCTCAACCGCAACCCGCGCAACTTCTTCGCGCAGATTGAGCAGGTTGCCCTGGATCCGTCTAACATCGTCCCGGGCATTGGCCTGTCCCCGGATAAGATGCTGCAGGCACGCGTCTTTGCATACTCCGACCAGCAGCGCTACCGCATTGGACCGAACTACAAGCAGCTGCCGGTGAACCAGCCGCTCAACCAGGTCAACACCTACGAGCACGAGGGCCCGATGCAGTACCTGTTCAACGCCCCGGAGGATCCGGTCTACTCCCCGAACCGCCACGCCAAGGGCGGCGGCTACCTCGACGGTGATGAGAACCTGCGCTTCAAGGAGCAGGAGACCACCACCGCGCCGGACCTCTACGTAAACCCGGACCCGGCAGGTATCGACCTGGTTCGCGCGCCCTACGTCCATCACGCTGAAGACAATGACACCGTACAGGCCACCGACCTGTACGAGAACGTCTACGACGATGGCGCCAAGGAGCGTCTGGCAGACAACATCACCAATGCCATGGCAGGCGTGTCCCCGGAGACCGAGGAGCGCATCTACGCTTACTGGGATGCTGTCTCCCCGCAGCTGGGCAAGCGCGTGCGCGAGCTCTTCGCTGAAAAGAAGTAATACCACCTCAGTGAGTTAATCTCGTGGCTTCAAAAGCCCCGCCGGTCTAGTTCATTAAAGCTAGTTCCTGGCGGGGCTTTTCCGCGCGCCTGACCGCTTTTGCGCAGCGTGAACGATAGTTTCTTTTACATGACCTCACGCCTAGCCAGCCCTGCAGATGCCAACCGGAAAATTGGCGCCCGCGCTCTCATCCTCACCCTCGTGCTCATCCTGCCGCTCATCATCGGCGCGGCCGTCGCCGCCGTATCCGAATGGCAACCAGCCGAGACCTGGTCCCAGGAACAGGCGGGTGCGCCCAGCGATGGCACCATCGATCCGGCTGAGCTTTACGACGTCGCCCGAGCCCTCTCCGAAGCCAATGCCCAGGCCGGCTTCCTGGCTAATGGCGCGCAGCAGCTTGCCGATGGCACCGGCGATCTGCAGGATGGCGCCGGCGAGCTCGGCGGCGGAGTAGACAAGCTGGCTGGCGGCTCGCAAGAGCTTTATGACGGGCTTGTGCAGCTGCAGTCCGGCACCGCGCAGCTGGGCAACGGCGCTACTGAGCTGGCCGACGGCGTCGGCGGAGCCGTCGACCAAGTCATCGGTCTCGGGGTGGTTCGCGGACAGATCCTGCAGGCAATCGACGGCACCCTCAAGGACCTGGAAGGGAATAACTCGGCGGAGGCAAAGAACATCCGCTCGCAGCTGGGTGATCTGCGCAGCCAAGTGGAGAACTTCCAATTTGATCAGTCCATTCAGGACCAACTGACGCAGTTGAAGGATGGCTCGCGCGAGCTTTCCAACCAGTTGTCCGTGAGCGGCTATGCCTATCACGATGGTGTCTACCAAGCCACGGAGGGCGCACAACAGCTCAATGCTGGCATTGGTGAGCTCAATGCCAAGGTCGATGAGGCTCTTAAGGGCGTGGACAAGCTTGTGGAAGGAGCAGAAAAGGTCGACGGCATGGCCAAGCAGAATCAGACCAAGGTGCAGGGAGCGCAGCGTGCGATGCCGACCGTCGCCGGGCCCGCTGAGGCCGGTGCCGAGCCCGCTCAGCTGCTGAGCCCCATCGTCGCTATGCTCCTTGCGGCTATTGCGGTTCTGGGCGGGGGCGTTATTGGTGCTCTGCTCACGCGCGTCGACCGCCGTATCCTCGTGCTGCTCGGCGGAGCGGTGCTCATCGGTGTTGTCGTGGGCCTGCTCGTGGCTCTTTTGGCTACCGGCGTGACCGCGGCCGCGGTGGCCTGGGCGGGGCTTGCGGCGGCGGGGGCTGGGGTGGCGTCGGCAAGCATGGTGTTCGCGCTGGTGCGCTGGCTTGGTGCGGGCGGCTGGTTCCTGGGAAGTGTGCTTGCTGTCGCACAGGTCGGCGTCGTGGGATGGGCGTGGAAGGCGGCGTCGACCGGCACCGATCTCAACGCCGCGATGAGCGCGCTCGTACACCTCTTCCCCATGCAATGGGCAACCTCCGCCATTACCGTGGCGGGCAATGGTGGGCAGTCCCCGCAGCTGTGGACAGCCCTGGCTATTTTGGGGGTGATCGCGGTCGCGGCCTTCGTGCTCGTAGGCGCACCCGCCGGGCGGGAAGGCAAAGAAAAGGCCTAGCTCACAGGTCTGCGGACGGCACATCGCATAAGTGTCAAGATACGTTACGTGCATTTCCAGATTTTGCTACCGCTGTGAATGAAAAGAGTGCTAGAGTGAGAGGCGCTCACAAAGCCTACTTAGGGGGGTAGGCAAACGGTTTCTCCAATCCGTTGTGAGTGATAGGGAATAGGGGCGACGCGGCTGCTGTAGGGGCACCGCGTCGTTTCCAATTGTGGGGGTAAAGTTGGCCGAAACGACCGCTCCGGAATTGGAGGATCACCGTGACCGACTCCCGCGATATCAAACCTTTTGCTGCCAGCCGCGGCCCCAAAATAACCTCCGTTGGCGCGATTATTGGTACGGCCCTGGTGGGCGGGTTGCTGCTTGGGGGAATCGGTGTGGGTACGAGCTTGGCGGTCTTCGATGAGCCAGAGCGCTCCGATTTTCTCATGCAGCCCGCGCAGCGTGAGGTGCAGGCCGACATCATGGACCCAGACGATATGCTTTCCCCGGAGGAAGAAGAGCGCATGCTCGGCGATGTCTCCCGGATCGCCGCCCCCGACGTGGTCCAGGGGCTGCACTACATGGTCTTTGCCAAGAACAAAGAAAACGTCAACGACTCCGTGGAGGCGTACCTGCGCGATCATCACCCGGAGCTCATTGGCAAGGACAAGTTTGCCGATGGTCAGGTCTTCGTCGGCGTAGGCCTTGACCCGCGACAGGCCTTCATCTTCGTGGGTGAGGACGTGGCCGATCGGATGAAGCTGCGCAAGGGTGACAGCCATTTGGAGCAGTCCATCGAAGCCATTAAGCCGGGCGTGCGGGATGACAACATCCCTGCTGGTCTCTTTGCGGGTGCGGCGGCAGCGATCGATGTGGACCGTGCTGCGGATACCCAGTATGAGAGCGCGAAAAATGGGCGCATTGGGGCGGCCATTGGCCTGGGGGCGGCGGGACTGAGCGTTGGTGGCGCGGGCGCGGGCATCGCCGGCGGTGCTCGTCGCAGCCGGCAGAAGAAGGCGCAGCAGGCGCGCGAGGATTGGGACTACGTGTCGCAGACCTATACCGATGTGGCGCAGCGCCTGAGGGAGATCGATATCCGGGCGCACTCGCTGCAATCGGGACTGGTGGATGAGCGTCTGCGTGAGGACTGGGAGGGCCTGCGCGATGACTTCCTGGCCATCGATGCCCAGGTGGGATCCCTTATGTCGATACCGGCTGACGCGCCGGATGACCAGTTCCGCTCGCATGCCGAACCCATCGCTCACGCGCGCGAACTGTGTGAGCGCGTGGAAACCGCCGAAGTCAACATTGAAAAGCTGCGCCGAATCGAAGACGCTGATGTTGATGCCCGCCGCTTCGAGCTTTACGAGTTGGGTAAGGACTTGGCCCAGGCGGGCTACCTGGCCGCGGATATCGACTCGTCTCTGGAGCGTCACGCCAAGGAGCTGGAAGGTGCCGCCGTTGCTTTGTCCCAGGAACCGAATCATCCGCAGTTCATGGAACGCTACTTGGAGCTCTTGGACCGCACGGCGTTGCTCTCGGAGCACCTGCAGGCGCAGCTGCAGAAGCGCAACGAGGCCGATGAGCGGCCGGAGCGCACGCGTATCTATGACTCCAATTTCTTCGCCGGTTCCGGCTACCACGGCTACGTGCCCTTCTACGTTGTGAGCACCTGGGACAGCGATGCCACCACCGCCCGCGATAGCTCCTCCAGCAGCGGTGGCGTCAACAGCGGGTTTAGCTCGGGCTTTTCTGGTTCGGGTGGTTCTTCAAGCTTCTAGGGCTGGCTAAAGCCTTTAACCGTGAAACGCAAAAGAACTCGAAGTTGCCTACTGCTTGGTTCCCCTTGGTAAAATCTCTCACAGGGAATTGACTTCCTGCAGGAGATTTGTGGCAACCATGCATTTACCTGAGTGTGGCTTTCCTTACCCGTTCTAGTTTTTCCCGGTTTTCCTGACTCACATTTAGGAAGTCGATAACTGGCCTCTCGGCATAGATAATCTCTGAATGGTGGAGATCTGAGATGGATCGCCCGCATAGGTGGAGTTTCGATTCATAGGTGAAAGCTCCTCGCGCAGCCGATAACTGACTCGCATTGGGGATCCATGAATAGCGAGAATCTTCTACTAGTTGATATTCGACAGCTCGTTTTACTAAGGCACATACCCAATCAGCAAATTGGATATTAGAAGAGAGTTTACTGTCAATGTGCATCGGCGGTTCAATCAATCGTCGCATTTCCTTATGCTCGGTAGCCCGCCCCAGAATATGGGCGTACATCACAGGTAAGCGCTGGATTCGGGATTTTTCATTGATTTGATCCATTAGCACGAGCATCGATTGGTCGAGCGAATGCGCATGATTTGCCAGCCTATTTAAGGTTTCCCGCATTGAGGTTTCTTCGCGCTGGTGAAATTCACTCGGACCACAGTTGGTCTCTTTGGGAGTGCCTATTGGCTTTTCTTCGGCATAGTAGAAAAGGTTTCCATCCAACTGCCTAAGTTTGGAAATCAGACTTCCAAGTAGTCTTAAATTTTGGGGACGTTCATCGTACGCTTTGGCGAACAGTAAATCTGCGCCTTTTCTTTCCCATCGACCAGGATCAACGTCGTCTGGAATATCATTTTGGAAAAATTGTTTCTTTCGTTCCGCGAAGAAGGCACCAAATTGCCGAGCATTATCTTCGGGGATTACAAAGCCGCCATAACCAAAAGCGGGGCTGTCAGAGAACTTCTTATGTGAAGGATGGACAAAGGCCCCAGGGGAACCAATTTCATCAAGGTATGCGAGCAGCAAGTTGAACTCCGTGACTCCGGAAAATGGCACGAGAGCCGATGCTAAGCATCGGCTCTCGGAGTTGTTGCCCGGGGTATTCTTGCCTCGCGGCTCAACGCCTGGCGTACTTCTGTGAGTATATATGTGTATTTACGCGTCGGCAATCGGTGGCTTTCTAATGATGCGATACCTTCAATCGCGGAAGAGGGGATGTACCCTCGGCATTAGCCCTGAGGAGGTCTAGGCTGGCCTAACTGTGACCCGGTGCTCAAACTGCTTCACTGTTCGTCTTGGCCCTGGTGCGGTGTGTCCTCAGTTCGAAGAACAAACCTGGTCATCTTTGCAGAGCTTGCCAAACTTGCCAATCTCATTGGCTCTGGTCACGATGTCGGTCAGGGAAGAAATCCCGGACGCGGTATGTCACGGTCGATGGGGTGCAGCATGTCAGGTTGTTTACCTGCTCGATGTCGCTAAAGATAGCGGGAGTAGTTTCCTGTTGGAACTTGTGTGAGAGTTTGAGCGGTTGTAGGTGGCAGAGGAAAAGCCTGGCCCGTCAAGTTAGATCCACACGAAATGTCCCTGGCTTAAGGGACATTTCGTGTGGATAAACCGATTCGGATTCCCGGGGCAGCCTGGGATAATGCGGTGATCTTGATTTTGGATCGGTTCCAACAGCCCGATCGATGAAATCAACACTGGATAGTCCTAGGTCTGTGATAGGGGGACTGCTGCTGGTGCGGTTAGGTCAATTCCTATGGCGGCGTCCGCAGCAAAGCCCCTGTACATACACTGGAGCTAGCCAGGCATTAAGACTTCGGACGCGATGGGGAAAGCGGCATACGCGGCCTGGACGAAAGAAGAGCTCACACGACGCGGCCGCCCAGACGGGCGACCTGCCACATACGACACGCACATCGACAACGAATGGAACCCCAGCTTAGGCATAAGAAAAGGCTGGGCCGGACGCTCCTAAATCCACACGAAATGGGCCTAAACGACAGGATGTGTTGGTGAGGTTGGGTGGTTAGCTGGTCTGGCGTGCTGGTATTAGGATGATTTCACTTATCCGGAGGGATAACCCAGCCTCGGGCCGGAAATACCGCCGGGGAAGTGCCAGTGTGCTAGCTGCCTAGGTTCACGATGAGAGGATGAGTAAGAATCATCCTCGATGCCCTGTCTGTAGCGGGGTATGCATCAAATACGGAACGACAAATACCGGTCGCCAACGATGGCGATGCCGCACTTGCAAGGCCACTTTCACCCGCGCCAATGACGACGCAGTTCAAGCAAAATGGTTTCGCCTTTTCATCTCTTGGCTCATGTCAGGCCACAGCCTGGCAGAGACAGCTAAGACCTGCGGAGTTTCATCACGAACTCTGCAACGCCGGTTCAAAACGTTTTGGCTTATCCAACCTCCCCGAAGCGTTGATAAGCAGCGAATCTACGACCAAATCTTCATCGACGGCACCTACTTCAACACCAAGTGCCTTGTCGTAGCTGCTGACTCCTGCCATGTCATCAACTGGTTCTGGTGCACTAAGGAATCCTCTTGGTCTTACATGCGCCTGCTAGACGAGATAGCCCCACCACAACTGGTGACCTGTGATGGGGATTCCGGAGGACTTAAAGCACTACGCCACTTGTGGCCTGATACTCCAGTTCAACGCTGCATTGTCCACGTCAAACGCAACATTCAACGCGCCACAGGCCTGCACCCCACCTCGCCGATGGGCAAAGCACTGCGACGGCTTTCCTTCGAACTGCTAGCCGTTGACAACCTGGATGAAGCAGCCGAATGGACTGCCAAGCTACACCAATTCGGCACTGTATTTAGCGCCCAGCTCAAAGCCAAAACTTACGTCAAAGACGTCCCTTTCGAGCAGATTCCTAAATCCAAACGCGGCAACAAAAAATGGTGGTACACCCACGATGTTCACCGCGGAATCTACCTACAGCTGAAGAAAATGAGTCAACACGGACACCTCTTTGCCTACCTCACCCAAGCTAAAGAAGGCCAACGCTTAGAGCGCACAACCAACAGCCTGGAAGGCGGAGTGAACTCACAAATCAAGAAACTGATGCACGCCCACCGAGGACTACGCGACGAGCAACAACGCATCGCCTGTGACTGGTGGCTGTACCTACACACGCAGCTGCCTGGCGACCCCGTAGAAATCGCCAGGCAGCAAAACTGGGGCCAGGACGCACTCGCCAAAGCACAAACCCTAGCCAACCAGGAAACACAAGCCACCAGCGGCCACGAAGACGGCCGACCAGCAACCTACGACAGCGCCATCGACACTGCCTACAACCACTCTATGGGAATACGCAAAGGTCACATACACTAAACCCCAACCCCCACCAACACAATCTGTCGTTTAACTCGACACGCCGGAAAACAACACGTTTTGTCGTTTAGGCCACGAAATGTCCCTTAGTGCGACACGCCGCAAATCCACACGAAATGTCCCTTAAGCCCCCTTAACCCTCTTTTAGAGGTGAAAACACAAAAGAACCCGCAGTTTCCTGCGGGTTTGTGGTCGGGATAACAGGATTTGAACCTGCGACCTCTTCGTCCCGAACGAAGCGCGCTACCAAGCTGCGCCATATCCCGGTGTCTCGCTCTAAGCGGTACCGGATTACTGTAACGCACCCCAGTCTGAAAGGACAAAACGGCAGCGTGGAGGGGGTATCTCTAGGCGTCCTTCTCGGTGATACGCAGGAGAGTGGCCGACGGGCGGCAGAACACGCGGAAGGGAACGAACTTCGAGGTGCCCAGCCCGTTGGAGACGTGCATGTACATCTCTCCGAATCGGTGGAGGCCCTCCGCGCGAACGCGGTCGATGCCGCAATTGGTCACGATGGAGCGCGAACCCGCCACCTTGAATGGCAGGCAGAGCTGGCCGCCGTGCGTGTGCCCGGACAGGGACAGTTGGTAGCCGTCGGCGGCGAATTTCTCCAGGACGCGGGGTTCCGGGGAATGCAGTAGCGCCAAGGAGAGGTCGGCATCCTCGTTCGGAGCGCCGGCAATCTCGGAGTAGTCATCCAAGTCGTGGTGCGGGTCATCCACGCCGGCGGCAGCGAGACGGACATCGCCCACCTTGAACTCCACGCGGGCCTGGTTAGCGTCGTGCCAGCCGTGCTCGAGGAAGGCCGCGCGCATGCCCTTCCACGGCAGGTTCACGTAGGAAGGTTCGTTCTTCTTCCCAATCAGGTAGTTGAAGGGATTCGGGATGCGCGGCGCCCAGTAGTCGTTGGTACCAAAACAGAACATGCCCGGACGGCTCAGCAACGGGCCCAGGGCGCGGAGTACCTCGGGGACGGCGCGCTCGTCGGAGAGATTGTCACCGGTGTTGATCACCAAGTGCGGGTCAAGGGCATCAAGCCCCGAGACCCACTCGATTTTGGCGCGTTGGCCCGGAATCATGTGGAGGTCGGACACGTGCAGGATACGAAACTCGGACTCCTCGCGCAGCGTACCGGGCTCCAGTAGCGGCAGGGTGTACTCCTTGAGCTCGAACTTGGTGAGCTCTGAATGCGCCCATGCGGCAGTGCCCAGACCAGCGGCGGCGAGTCCGCCAAGGACAGGGTAAATCTTCACCCTCACCACACTACCTGGGCCGGCAGGCGTAGATTGAAGGGCATGAGTGAGTTGAAAGAAACTATCCGTGCTGACCTCAAGACCTCGATGAAGGCTAAGGACAAGGCCCGTACGAGCGCCATCCGTTCTCTGCTGTCTGCCATCCAGGCGGAGGAAACGACTGGTTCTCGCCATGAGATTACCGATGAGGACATCCTCAAGGTCATCGCCCGCGAGATTAAAAAGCGCCGCGAATCCGCAGAGGTCTATGCAGAAAATGGCCGCCCGGAGCTGGCGGAGGAAGAGCTTGCTGACGTCCCCTTCTTCGAGGCTTACCAACCAGAGCAGCTTGACGACGACTCCCTGAACACCCTCGTCGCTGAATCTATCGCCGAGGTTGAGAAGGATTCCGGCGAGCCGGTGACCATCAAGCAGATGGGCAACGTCATGAAGGTGGCCACCGCTAAGGCCGCTGGCCGCGCCGACGGCAAGCGCCTGTCTACCGCAGTGAAGGCCGCCCTCAACTAACGTGCTAGCGCAGGAGCGCAAGCACCCTACGCTTTAACTCCTCCGCACGCTCTAGTCCGTTCTACGTTTTAGCTCGATACTCACGCTTTAGCTCGATTTTCCACGCTCTAGCGCTCGGCGCTAGAGCCCGAAGAAGCTCCGCACGTCATTCGTGAAGCGGTCGACGTCTTCTTGGCTGAATAACGGCTCAGACTGCGAGGGCTGGCCGCCACCAGTGCCGGCGCCGTCACCGCTTGGGGCAGGGGGTGCGCCGTAGGTGGAGTCCCAAGCTGCTTGGTCCGAGTTCGCGGAAGAGGAGTCGCTTGCGGAGCCGTCGGAAAGCTGGAGCGTGACCTCCGAACCCTTCTTTGCGCCGGATGCGCCGGTGATGACGCGAACCACCTTGCCGTAGCCCACACCGGGGGCGGGAACCTCGGTGGTTTTCACTACGAAGCCGGCCTTCTCCAGAGCGGACCGGGCTTGGCTTTCGGGCTTGCCCTTCAGGCCGTCGATAAGCGGCGATACCGTACCGGAGTCGTAGGCGCGGTCATAGTCCGGCACCGTGCCCTTCTGGGCCGCGGGAACGCGCGCAGCCATGGTGTAGAAGGTTGCCGCCGGCTCCTTGCCGCCGAAGAGGTTGCCACTGGCGCACTGCCGCACTGGGCCAGTGCACAGCGGGCTCGTGGTGGTCCCGTCATTGTAGATATACGGTGCGGCAGCGATGGCCGAGTTGAATCCCAAGAAAGCCGAGGACTGGTTGGACTCCGTGGTTCCGGTCTTGGCGGCGGCCTGGCCGCTGAAACCAGCAGCGCGTGCCGAGTCGGCGGCGGTGCCCTTTTCGGTATCGGCCGTCATGTTGTTTTCCAGCGCCTTGGCCACTTCCTTGCCCACTGCGCGCTCGCACGGCGTGTGCTTGAGGTAGACCTCGTTGCCGTGGGAGTCCGTGACCTCCTCGATGGGGTTCGGTTCGCACCACATGCCTTGCGAGGCCACCGTCGCGCCCACGTTGGACAGCTCCAGCGCGTTCACTGCCGTGGGGCCGAGCGTGAAGGAGCCCAGGTTGGATTCCTTGATGTGGTCGGCGATGGAAGTTTCGCCGTCGTAGCTGCCGGGTTCTTCATAAGAACGCAGCCCGAGCTTAACGGCGATGTCGACTTGACGCTCGACGCCCAGTTGCTCGGTGAGCTGGATGAAAGGGGTATTGGGGGAGTAAGCCAGCGTGTCCTGCATGGTCATCGTGGGGGCGTAGTTGCCGGAGTTTTCCACGCAGTACTTGTTGGGCGGGCAGTTAGCAGCGCCGCCGTATCCTAGCCCTTCCGCCTCGTAGCGCTTCGGCACAGCTAGCTTGTCCTTGATGCCGTAGCCTGCCTCCAAAGCCGCTGCGGCGGTAAAGAGCTTGAACACCGAACCGGCGCCGTTGCCCACCAGCGAGTTCGGCTGGGGGAGGAGGGTTTCGTTGTTATCGAGGTCGAGCCCGTAGGTGCGCGATGAGACCATGGCCAGCACCTTGCGGGTGCTCGTGCCCGGCTGGACGACGTTCATGACCTCCGCCACGCCTTCCGCATCCGGGGCGGTATGGCTGCGCACCGCGTTGAGCGCTTGGTCCTGGACCTCAGGGTCAAGCGTGGTCTTGACGGTCAGGCCGCCGCGTGTCAGGTGCTCGCGGTCGATGCCCTTCTCGTTGAGGTACTCCAGCACGTAGTCGCAGAAGAAACCGCGATCGCCCGCGCCGATACAGCCGTTGGCCAGTGTGGCGGGGCTATCCAAGACACCCAGGGGTTCCTGGGCGAAGGAATCGGCGTCCTCCTGGGAGAGGGAACCGGTGTCGGCCATGGCCTGGAGCACCATGTTGCGGCGTTCGATGACGCCTTCCTCGTTGGTATAAGGGTTGAGATACTCCGAGGACTGCACCATGCCGGCGAGCATCGCTGCCTGCGGCACCGTGAGGTTCTCGGCACTCGTTCCGAAGTAGGTGCGGGCCGCAGCCTCAACGCCATAGGCGTGGTTACCAAAGGGCACGAGATTGAGGTAGTTGGCCAGAATCTCATCCTTGGAGAGCTTGGCGTCGATATCCGTGGCCATGCGCATCTCGCGCAGCTTGCGAGCCACGGACTGTTCCGTCGCGGCCTGACGTTCCTCGTCGGTCGTTGCATTGACCAAGAGGAGATAGTTCTTTACATACTGCTGGTCCAGCGTCGACGCACCCTGGGAGACACCGCCCGCGGCCAAGTTGGTCCACAAAGCGCGCAGATTGCCCTGCAGATCGACGCCCTCGTGCTCATAGAAACGGCGGTCCTCGATGGCCACGACCGCTTGCTTCATGGCGTCCGAGATTTCATCCGGCTGCACCGGATGGCGGCGTTGCTCGTAGATATAGGCAAGGGTGTTGCCCTTGGCATCCAAGATGGTGCTCACACCAGGGGCCTCGCCGTTGGTGAGATCCTGGATGTCCGATTGCATCGTGTCGTTCGTCCTGGCCACGGCAACGCCACTAACGCCGGCGACGGGGGCGATGGCCAGCGCGATGAGGATGCCGACCAGTGCTGTGGACAGGACGAGCTTTCCCAGGGATTTGATCACAGTCACCCTCCACACACTAGTGGTTCAGGTGCAGATCCGGGAGACCCCCCTAAAGTGTGACCTGTTAGACAGGGATACCGGTCTGTGAATAGACTTACCAATGGTACATAATATTCCGTCGAGTAGAGGGTTATTCACGATCTTCGGCTTCGGCGGGGGTGAGCTTGGAAGGAGTTACCTAGCCGTGACAGTCAGTGTCAAAGGTGCAGGACGGTCCACAATGCTAAAGAATGCCTCGTTAACTACTGAGCGTGGTGAGTGGGTTACCCAAGCTAAGTGCCGCAACGGCGACCCCGATGCACTTTTTGTGCGAGGTGCTGAGCAGCGAAAAGCTGCGGTGATTTGCCGCCACTGCCCAGTACTCAACGAGTGCCGTGCAGATGCTCTGGATAACCGCGTGGAGTTTGGCGTGTGGGGCGGCCTCACGGAGCGTCAGCGCCGCGCCCTTCTGCGCAAGAACCCGCACATCACTAGCTGGGCTCACTACCTTGCTGAGGGTGGCGAACTCATCGGTATTTAGTAGCATTGAATCCATGACTAAATGGGAATATGCCACCGCGCCGGTTCTTACGCACGCGACGAAACAAATCCTCGATTCCTGGGGTGAGGACGGCTGGGAGCTCGTCACCATCACCCCGGGCATGAACCCGGAGAATGTTGTCGCCTATTTCAAGCGCCCTCTGGAGGAATCCTAATGGGTGCGCTTGCCCGCCTTGAAGAGCTCGGCGTCGAGCTGCCTTCCGTCGCTGTTCCTCTCGCGTCCTATATCCCGGCTACCCAGGTGGGTAACCAGGTCTGGACATCTGGCCAGCTGCCCGTTGTGGGCGGGGAATTGCCTGCCGCCGGCAAGGTCGGCGCAGAGGTAAGCCTCGACAAGGCACAGGAATTGGCGCGCACGGCGGCGCTGAACGCATTGGCTGCAATCGATGGCCTCGTCGGGCTTGACCGCATTACCCGCGTGATAAAGGTAGTCGGTTTCGTAGCTTCGGATCCCTCTTTCACGGATCAGGCCGCAGTTATCAACGGTGCCTCGGATTTCCTCGGTGAGGTCTTCGGGGACGCTGGAATCCACGCGCGTTCTGCGGTGGGGGTAGCGGTCTTGCCGAAGGATTCCCCCGTTGAGATTGAAATCATCGTAGAAATCGCTGAGTAATCGGATAGGGTTAGAACCATGGAGCATCCTGCATATAGCCAACTGCGTCCCGTGAGCCAGTCCGTCGGTGTCGTGCTGTGTGATAACCCCAGCTACACCGCCTTGGAGGGCACCAATACGTGGATCATCCGCGCCGGAGAAGATTCCCGCGCCATTGTGGTCGATCCGGGCCCGGAGGATGAAGGTCACCTCAATGTCGTGACCGCGAAAGCGGGCGAGGTGGCGTTGATTCTTCTTACCCACCGCCATGATGATCACGCATCGGGCGCCCAGCGTCTGCGCCAGCTCACCGGCGCCCCCATCCGCTCTTTCGATCCGAATTACTGCAACGGAGGGGACGCGCTTGTCGACGGAGAAGTGATCACCGTCGACGGCATCACCCCGCAGCTTGAGGTGGTCCATACCCCGGGCCACACCGCAGATTCGACCTGCTTCTTTGTGTGGTCGGCGGAAGCGAAGAACTCCACGCTGGAGGGCATTCTGACCGGCGATACCATCGCCGGCCGCCACACCGTGCTGCTGTCTGAGACCGATGGTGATTTGGGTGCTTATCTGAAGACGTTGGATCTTCTTGAAGAGCGTGGCAAGGATGTAGCGCTTTTCCCGGGGCACGGCCCGGACTTGGAGGACACCTCCGCGGTTGCCCGTAAATACATCGACCGCCGCCACCACCGCCTGGATCAGATCAAGGAGGTCCGCGGGCGCCTTGGTGAGGATGTCGACGTCAAGACTCTCGTCGATGAGATGTATGACGACGTTGACCCGGTTCTGCGTCACGCAGCTGAGCAGTCGACGCGTACCGCGCTGAAGTACCTCGCAGCCCAGAATTAAGGCACTAGATAGCAAAATCCCCCGAGAATTTCTCGGGGGATTTTGCATTAGGACAAGCCCAAGGCTGGAGGCAGCATAAGCGGCCTCGGCCTTTAAGGGCTAGCGCGCGCGGCGGGCCAAGTGCTCGGTGTCAACGATGAGCACCGACTTGCCCTCCAAGCGGATCCAGCCGCGGTGGGCGAAGGTGGCCAGCGCCTTGTTTACGGTCTCGCGGGAAGCGCCGACGAGCTGGGCGATCTCTTCTTGGGTGAGGTCGTGGTTCACGCGGAGCGCACCACCCTCCTGCACGCCGAAGCGGTTAGCCAGCTGCAGCAGGGTCTTGGCCACGCGGCCCGGAACGTCGGTGAAGATGAGATCCGCCAGGTTGGCGTTGGTGCGGCGCAGGCGGCGGGCCAACACGCGCAGCAGCTGCTGGGCAATCGCCGGGTGATCGGCTACCCACTGCTTGAGCATCTCGGAGTTCATCGTGGCGGCGGTAACCTCGGTGACGCACACTGCGGACGAGGTACGCGGGCCCGGATCGAAGATGGAGAGCTCACCGAACATGTCGGACGGGCCCATCACGGTCAGCAGGTTCTCGCGGCCGTCTGGGGCGTGGCGGGCGAGCTTAATCTTGCCCGAGGTAATGATGTAGAGGCGGTCTCCCGGCTCACCTTCCTCAAAAATGGTGGTGCCGCGCGGGAAACGGACGGTTTCCATCTGCTCAATAAGGTTCTGTACTGCTACCGGATCGACGCCCTGGAAAATGCCAGCGCGGGAGAGGATATCCTGTACGCCTTCCACTGTTACTCCTTAAAGCCTGCGCAGCCCGGAAAACACTGGGGACACAAGCTGGTTTGGTTTATGTTGACGCACCTAGACTCCAGTGCGCCACGAGGCACTGCACAACTATCATACAGTGTAATTAGTCACTATTTCCACCAACGTGAAAAATAATCACACGCCTTGGTTAATCCTCGAAGGCCGTCGCTTCTAGCTTCTCCATGAGAATGGCAAAGAGCGCGAGGCACAGCGGCACGAAGAGGACGAGTGAAATCATGCTTCCCATTCTAACCACCGTCACTAGAGTTACTTCTATGTCCCCTGACCTTTCCGCACCGCATGACGACGCTACCGAGGCAGCGCGTATTGTCCATATCCGTACCGCCCTCGCGGAGGAATATCCCGACGCCGACTGCGAGCTGGATTTCACCTCTCCGCTGGAGCTGCTCGTAGCGACAGTTCTCTCCGCACAGTGCACGGATGCCCGTGTCAACCAGGTCACCCCGGAGCTTTTTGCTGCCTACCCTTCCGCACCGGATTATGCAGCTGCGGACCGCGCCGATCTCGAGCGCATCCTCCGCCCCCTCGGATTCCAGCGCGCAAAGGCTGGCCACTTGTTAGGCATCGGGGAAAAGCTCGTCGCAGATTTCGACGGGCAGGTGCCCCAAGGGATCGACGAGCTGACCTCCCTGCCGGGCGTCGGCCGCAAAACCGCACTGGTGGTGCGCGGAAATGCCTTCGGGCTACCGGGAATCACGGTGGACACCCACGTCACGCGCTTAAGCCAGCGGCTCGGTCTGACTGGGGCGAAGACGCCGCGGGCGATTGAGAGGGACGTCGCCAAGCGCGTGCCCGAAGAAGAACAGACAGTGTTTTCGCACCGCCTCATCCTCCACGGGCGGCGCGTGTGCACCGCCCGGAAGCCGAAGTGCGCGGCCTGCGTCCTTGCGCCATGGTGCCCGTCGCGGGGTTAAGGTGGAGCAATGAGCCAATATTCTCGGTGGCCTGGATACGTGAAGGCGAGCATCGTTGCCATTGTCGCGCTGGCAGCACTCGCATTCGTCGGCGTGGTGAATCTCCTTGAAGATGATGAGCCGGAGGTCCCCGTCCCCGAGGCGCAGGAGCAAGAGGTAGCTAAGCGTCCCAAGTGCCCCGAAGGTCCCATCGCTGGCGTGGACCTTCCCTGCCTGGGCGCGGCCGGTACCGCGGCGGCCAAGAACGTTCAGATCGTCACGGTGTGGGCATGGTGGTGTGAACCGTGCCGCACGGAGCTGCCCTTCTTCGAAGACCTTGCGCGCTCGCACTCCACGTGGAATGTCGTCGGCGTGCATGCGGATGCCAACGCAGCTAACGGGGCGGCGCTTTTGAACGATCTGCAGGTCAATATCCCCAGCTACCAGGACGATGATGGAGCCTTCGCTGGCGAGCTCGGGCTGCCGGGCGTCATCCCAATCACCCTCGTGGTGCGCGACGGCATAGTGGAGGAGAAGTTTATTAAACCTTTTACCTCCGCAGAAGAATTGGAGGAGGCCGTCGAGGAGGTTCTCCAGTGAGCCGCCTGTTTCCCGCGCACGCCCCTGAGTGGCTGCGCCCCGCGCTCGGGGTCGATACCAGCAAGGTACAAGAGCGCCTCATCCGTCACCTCCCGGCCGCTCGGCGCCGTCGCGAATCGGCAGTGTTGGTGCTGCTGAAAGGCATGAGGTTTGAGGATGGCGAGGTGCTGCTCACGCACCGCTCGCCCTCGATGCGCTCGCACTCCGGCCAGATTGCATTTCCTGGTGGGCGCAAGGATGAGGAGGACGCCTCGCTTGTCGACGCCGCCCTGCGCGAAGCCGAAGAAGAAACCGGCCTCGACCGCTCCACCGTTACTCCTCTTGAACAGTGGGGCAAGCTGGATATCCCGGCGACCGGCAACACCGTGAGCCCAGTCCTGGCGTATTGGCATAAACCGGGCACCGTGTGGCCGGCGAGTCCGGCGGAAACAGACGACGTCTTTACCGTCCCACTGCGGGAGCTGGCGGATCCTGCCAACCGCCTGATGGTGGGCTTTAGCCGTTGGAAGGGGCCGGCGTTTCGGACACGCGGCTACCTGGTGTGGGGATTTACAGCGGGAGTGCTGTCCGGGCTCATGGACCACGCGGGGTGGAGCGTGGACTGGGATAAGAATCTGGTTCATGATCTGCGTGACTCACTCGATCGCTCTTTGAATAATGAGAAGATAGGCTAGTTCTGCTCCTTTTAGCCCTTTAGAAAGTATTCCCCCTGTGTCCTTAGTCGTTGACGTTCTGATCGTTATTGCCGTGCTCCTCGCCGTGCGCGTGGGCTGGCGGCAGGGCGCTTTAGCGGCGGTCCTCGCAGCGGTGGGAATCATTGCGGGGTTGGTCTTAGGAACCGTGGTTGCCCCGCTGGTGATGGGGCTGACGGACCAGGCGGCCGTGCGCTTTTTGCTGGCTGTCGGCGTGCTGATTTTGCTGGTGGGGCTGGGGCAGCTGGTGGGGACGTCGCTTGGTATGGCGCTGCGAGACCGCATGCGAACCCGCTCGGGGCAGCGCGTGGATTCGTCGATTGGCGCGGTCTTCCAAGCCGCGGCGGCCATCGTGGTGATTTGGCTGGTGTCCTTGCCCTTGGCCTCCAACCTGGGCGGCCAGCCGGGGCAGGCGCTGCGTGAATCGCGTGTGCTGAGCTCGCTGAATGCGGTGGCGCCCTCGCGCCTGGCGGCGCTGCCGAATGGCTTGGCTGCGCTCCTCAACGAGTCCGGGTTGCCGCCGTTGGTATCGCCCTGGCAGCGATCTGGCGCCGATGTCGAGGTGGATGCGCCGGCGGTAAACATTGGGGATCCCAAACTCGCAGAACGCGTGCGGCCATCCGTTATCCACGTGCTGGGTGATGCGGAGGCATGCTCGCGCCGCCTGATGGGTTCGGGCTTTGTTACGGAGCCGGACTACGTCATCACGAACGCCCATGTTGTGGCGGGTACGGATAAGGTGCGTCTTGATACCGTGCTCGGGCTCAAGGAGGCGGATGTGGTCTACTACAACTCGGACGTGGACATTGCTGTGCTACATAGCCCGGGCTTGGACCTGGAGCCGTTGTCGTGGGCGGAGCAAGCGGCTGCGACGGGGGACGATGCCATCGTCTTAGGCTTCCCGCAGTCGGGCCCGTTCACGGCGGAGCCGGCGCGCGTGCGCGACCGCCTCACCATCGCCGGGCCGGATATTTACTCCACGGGCCGCGTGGAGCGCGATGCCTACACGGTGCGCGGCAGCATCCGGCAGGGCAATTCCGGCGGCCCGATGATCAACCCGGAGGGCCAGGTACTCGGCGTGGTGTTTGGTGCCTCGGTGGAGGATTCCGATACGGGCTATGCACTCACCGCGGACGAGGTGCGCGGCCACGTGGGCGACGTCACGCAGCTTGTCGACGCCATCCCAACCGGCTCCTGCGTCGGCTAGTTTTCGCGAGCGCTTTCCCTTGGTCGGCATTAACCCGACCTGTGCCCAACCTTCCCCCTCCGCCATGACACGCCCCATCTAAGCAGGTATTTTCCTCCTCCGGTTGCGGGGTACACGGTGCTGTTTTAGTCTCTGTGCCCATGGGGGATATCGAAACCTACATCCACCTACGCAACTCGGGGATTGCGCTGGTGGAACATATACCTGGCACACCCGATGAGCTCCGCGCGCTCGGAGCGGATACCACCGATGCTGCCGAGCTTGCCGGCCTGCACCAGGTGTACTTCGGCCCCACCCGTTATACGGGTAAACAACGCAAAGCCCGCCACGCAGCACTTCAACAACGCCACAGCCTGGGCACCCTCACACTCATCGAAACCTACACATCCAAGGTGAAAAAGACCCTGGATGCGTGGAACCTCCGAGTCAAACTCGCCGCCACCCCCGCACACCGCATCCCCACCGTAGCCGCCACGCGCCTGAAAGAACTGCGCTCCAAGCGCACAGCCAAACCAGGTGTGCGCATCACCTACCGCACGCAAGGCCCCAACACGCTTTCCATAACCGACGACGCCACCACGATTGCCAACATGCGCGGCGTACTCGAATCCACCAACAACACCGACCTACTCCAAGCCGCCAACGACATCTTCTTCAACAAAGCCTCCGGTACGAAGCCTGCGGTGCGCACCCAAGTCATCGTCACCCTCAACGAGTTAGACCAGATCATCAACGGCGAGGGTGATGAAATCGAGCTCAACTTGACTAATGGTGGGCGCATGACCGGGGCAGAATTCTTAACCCACAAGTTTGCCGAAATCGGCTACGCCACCCTCGTCCACCCTCTTGACGGGCCCATCAACACCTGGCGACTAGAACGCGGAGCAAACCTCAACCAACGCCTCACCCTCCACGCCGAATTCCACACCTGCTCACGCCCAGGGTGCAATAAACCAGCTGATTACTGCCAAGTCCATCATTTGGTGCCGTGGCAAGCAGGTGGCTACACCAACATCAACAACCTGACCTTCCTGTGTGCCTACCACAACGGTATTAACGACGATGACCCTTTAAGACCTACCGGACGCGGCTACATGTACCGCCTTAACACCGGCGTTAGCTTCATCCCACCCTGGGGTACCCCAATCACAGCAATGCCGGAATACCAAGAAGCACTAGCCAGACTCAACGCCGAACGGGAAACAGCCACAAAGACACAGGCCACAGCCCAAGGATCTGTAACAACACCGGGCACAGTGCCACAACAACCACCAGACCCACCACCCGACAGCAGCTAACACCCACAGCCACCACACAGCAACGACAGAAAGGACAGGGCTCACCACCTGCTCCAACATCGGCCCTGATGGAGGAACCCGTCAACCACAGCAACGTTGACGGGCATATCGGCGATCCTTCAGACACACCACCCGCGGACCGCAACAAGGTACGCGGGAAAACCGGCGAGCCTTATGCCAGCGCCACCCGTCATCCAAAGTCAGGCTGACGGGCAATCTGGCGATCCCAAGACCCGCTTTACACGCCACCGGATGCAGCAGGAGTAAGGGAGTCTCTTAGCCCTTAAAGGACGAAGCTCATCAGCCGAAGCCAGACTGACGGGCACTTCGGCGATCCCAAGCCCCGCTGCACGTGCAGCCGGGAGTAGCAGGAGCAACGGGGGTTTCTAAGCCCTTAAAGGGCGAAACCCGCCAACCGGAAAATGGTTGACGGGTTGGCCGGAGAGATTGGGCTAGTGGCCGGTGCCGATTTCCAGGTGCATGCCCGGAACCGAGTTGATGAGGTTGCGGGTGTACTCCTGCTGGGCGTTGTCGAAGATATCGTCGGCGGTGCCCTGCTCGACGGCCTGGCCCTTCTTCATAACCACCACGTCGTCGGCGGTCTGGCGGACCACCGCGAGGTCGTGGGTAATGAAGAGGTAGGACAGGCTGAGCTCCGACTGCAACTCCGCGAGAAGCTGGATGATCTGGTTCTGCACCAGCACGTCGAGGGCGGAGACGGCCTCATCGAGGACAATGACCTCTGGGCGTAGCGCCAGCGCGCGGGCAATGGCGATACGCTGGCGCTGGCCGCCGGAAAGCTCGTTGGGGTAGCGGCGCATGGCGGAACGGGGCATGGAGACCATGTCGAGGAGCTCGGCCACGCGGGCCTCACGCTCCTTGCGCGAGCCCACCTTGTGCAGGGCCATAGGTTCCTCGATGCACTTATAAATCGAGTACATCGGATCCAGCGAACCATAAGGGTTCTGGAAGACCACCTGCATCTTGCGGCGGAGCTTGAAGAGTTCCTGCTTCGACAGCGTCGAGGTATCGCGGCCTTCGAATTCGATGGTGCCGGAGGTCGGCTCCAAAAGGCCCAACACCATGTTGGCCACCGTGGACTTGCCGGAACCGGACTCGCCCACCAGCGCCAGGGTGGTGCCGCGGCGGATGTCGAAGGAGACATCGTCGACGGCCTTCAACAGCTTCTTGCCGCCGCGCTGGCCGCGGATATCGAATTCCTTGGTGAGGTTGCGCACCGAAATGACCGGGGCCTGAGCCACGGAAGATGAACCTTCAGCGGAGTCAGCAGCGGTGGAGCCAGGCTCGGCGGCGGCGCCGATTGCTTCACCCGACTTCAGCTCCTTGGCCTCCACACCAGCTTCCTTGGCCGCGCGGATGCGGGAGGAGGCGAGGGAGGGGGCAGCGTCGACAAGCCGGCGCGTGTAGGGGTGCTGCGGGGAGCGCAGGATCTCGCGCGAGGGGCCCGATTCCACGATACGACCGCGATGCATCACGATGAGGTGTTCCGCGCGCTCGGCCGCCAGACCGAGGTCGTGGGTAATGAAGAGCACCGCGTTCCCCAGCTCCTCAGTGAGGAGCTCCAGGTGATCCAGGATGGTCTTCTGCACCGTCACGTCGAGTGCGGAGGTGGGCTCATCGGCGATGAGCAACTTCGGGCGTGCGGCCAGGCCGATCGCGATGAGCGCGCGCTGGCGCATACCGCCAGAGAACTCGTGGGGGTACTGCTTGGCGCGGCGTTCGGCGTCGGGAAGCCCGGCCTCTTCCAGGAGCTCCACGACGCGCTGGTGGCGCTCGGAGCCCTCCACCACGTTGTTGGCCTTGAGGGATTCCTCGACCTGCGTGCCGATGCGCCACACTGGGTTGAGGTTGGACATCGGATCCTGCGGGACCAAGCCAATCTTGTCACCGCGCAGCGATTCGAATTGCTTGTTGTTGTAGTGAGTGATGTCCTCGCCCTCAAAGAGGATCTGGCCGCCGGTGACCTTGCCGGTGCCCGGCAGCAGACCCAGGATGGACATCGCTGTGGTGGACTTACCGGAACCGGACTCGCCCACGATGGCCACGGACTGGCCCGGATAAATGGACATGTTGACGCCACGCACCGCCTCAACCACGCCGGTAGACGTGGTGAAGGAGATCTGGACGTCCTTCATTTCAAGAAGTGGCTTAGTCATTAACGCTTCCTCGCCTTCGGATCGAGTGCATCGCGGACGACGTCACCCATCATGATGAAGCTCAACACGGTCAGGCCCAAAGCGCCCGCCGGGTAGAACAGGACTGCCGGAGCGACGCGGAGGGAAGCCTGCGCGTCAGAGATGTCTCCGCCCCAGGACACGAACGTCGGCGGCAGGCCGATGCCCAGGAAGGACAGGGTGGCCTCGGCGACGATGTAGGTACCTAGCGCCACGGTGGCGTAGGAGATGATGGGCGCGGCCGCGTTCGGCAGGATGTGGCTGAACAAGATGCGCCAGCTCGACGCGCCAATGGAGCGCGCGGATTGCACGAATTCCTCGTTCTTGATGGAGACCACCGCACCGCGCGTGATGCGGGCGATGGAGACCCAGCCGAAGAGGCCGAGCACCAAGACCACCGTGACGATGGTGCGGTGCTCCTTGAACATCTGCATGACCACGATGGCGGCGAGCACCAGCGGGATGGCAAAGAAGATGTCGGTGATGCGGGAGAGAACAGAGTCAATCCAGCCGCCGAAGAAGCCGGCGATAGCGCCGATCATTGAACCAAGTACCACGACGAGCAGCGTGGTGAGGATGCCGACGGCTACCGACGCGCGCGCACCGTAGATCACGCGGGCGTAGATATCGCAGCCCTGGCGGTTGAAGCCGAAGGGGTGGCCTGGCTCGGCGGGGGCGAGGGACTTGGACAGCTCGCACAGGCGGGGGTCAGTGTTAGTAAAGAGGCCCGGTGCGATGGCCAGGAGGACGGCCACGAGGATCATGACGGCGGCGACCCAGAACAGTGGGCGACGGCGCAGGTAGCGCCATGCCTCGCCCCACTGGGAGGAAGGCGCGGACTCGTCCTTAACGGCATCGACCGCGCCGAGACCCGTTTCATCGGTTTCCGAGACGAAGTGCTCTTGGCCCGGGTAGGGAGTGGTTTTCTCGAAATTAGGCATAGCGGATCCTCGGATCAAGTACGGCGTACAGGAGGTCAACGAGCAGGTTGGCGATGATGTAGATGATCACCAACACTGTGGTGAAGGAGACGATTGTGGTCGGCTCACCGCGCAGGATGGCCTGGTACATGGTGCCGCCGACGCCGTTGATGCCGAAGATGCCCTCGGTCACGATGGCGCCGGTCATGAGTGCACCGATATCGGCGCCGATGAAGGTGGCCACGGGAATCAGCGAATTGCGCAACACGTGACGACGGGTCACCGCACCGTTAGAGAGGCCCTTGGCGCGGGCGGTGCGCACGTAGTCGGCGCGCAGGTTCTCAGCCACGGACTGGCGGGTCAGGCGGATGACGTAGGCCAGGGAGAGCGCGCCGAGCACCATGGCCGGCATGAGAAGGGACTTCACCGTGGCGTTAGCGCCGACGGTAACCGGCAGGACGCCCCACTTAATGCCTACGAGGTACTGGAAGACGAAGCCAATAACGAAGGAGGGCACGGCGATGACGAGCAGGGAGATGACCAACACGGTGGAATCGAAGAAGCCGCCGCGGCGCATACCGGCGAAGACGCCGAAGAGGATGCCGAAGACGGATTCAAAAATGATCGCCATGACGGTGAGCTTCACGGTAACCGGGAAGGCATTAGCCATCACCTGGGTCACGGGCACGCCGGAGAAGGTCGTGCCGAAGTCCAACATGAAGATGCCCTTGATATAGAGCAGATACTGAATGATGAACGGCTTGTCGAGGTTGTATTCAGCCTCAATGCGGGCGCGGGCAGCCTCGGTGAGGCCGCGGTCACCGCCAAGGGCTTCGACTGGATCGCCGGGCATCAAGAAGACGAGCGCGTAGATGAGCAGGGTGGCTCCGAAGAACACCGGAATCATCTGGAGCACTCGGCGCCCGATATAGCGCAGCATAGTGTGGTCCTTTACTCATTGTGGGGCAGGTGCTTGCCAGCGTTCTCCGATTTTTGGGACGCAGGTCAAAGCTTACGAGAATTCTAATGTGTGATCCCACGCTTCGAGAAATCTATAGCGCGTTTCTAATCACACTTCGGGGGTGAAAACGTGGGGCGACCCCCGCTCCACAGAGGTTGCGGGGGCCGTATGAAGTAGCGGGGATGGCGTTACTTCTTGGTGATGTTGTAGTAGACCGGCTGGGACTTCCAAGAGAAGACGACGTTGTCGACGTTCTCGGAGTAGCCACCGGTGGCGTTGGAGTACCACAGCGGGATAGCCGGCAGGTCCTTGAACAGGATTTCCTGGGCCTCGGTGTACTTCTTGATGGCGTCTTCCTCGGAGGAGGAGGTCAGGGCTTCGTCGAGAAGCTTGTCAAACTCCGGGTTGGTGTAGTCACCGTCGTTGGAGGAGCCGTTGGTCTTGTACAGCGGAGCAAGGAAGTTGGCCTGGCTCGGGTAGTCCGCCTGCCAGCCGGTGCGGAAGGCAGTCTTGATGGTGCGGTTGGTCACCTCATCGCGCAGGGACTTGAAGTCAGGGTACGGAGCGCCGACAGCCTCGATGCCGAGGGTGTTCTTGATGGAGTTGGTGGTTGCATCCACCCAGCTCTTGTGGCCACCGTCGGAGTTGTAGGCAATTTCGAGGGTCGGGTTATCCCACTTGTTGATCTTGTCGGCCTCGGCCCACAGTTCCTTGGCCTTCTCCGGGTCGTACTTCAGGACCTCGTTGCCCTTGATGTCCTCGGAGTAGCCCGGCATAACCGGGGAGGTGAAGTCCTTGGCCGGGGTGCGGGTGCCCTTGAAGATGGTGTCCGTGATCTCCTCGCGGTTGATGGCGTAGGAGATGGCTTGGCGGCGCAGGACGCCTTCCTCGCCGGAGTAGTGCTCGAGGTTCTCGCCCAGGGTGAAGGATTGGAACACGGCGGTCGGCTGGTTCACAGCGCGGTCACCGAGGTCAGCCTCGTAGACGTCGAAGGCGGAGTCCGGAACGGCGTCGAGGACATCCAGGTTGCCTGCCAGCAGGTCGGCGTAGGCCGCGTCCTGTCCGGCGTAGAAGACGAACTTGATGCCGTCATTCTGCGGGGTCTGACCGCCCTTGTACTCCTCGTTCGGAACGACGGTGGCGTCCTGGTTGTGGTTCCACTCGGTCAGCTTGTACGGGCCGTTACCAATCGGGTTCTGGCCGAAGGCGTCCATGTCTTCCAGGGCCGACTCATGCAGCGGGTAGAACGCGGAGTAGCCCAGCTGTGCAGGGAAGTCCTGCTCCGGGCTGTTCAGGGCGATGGTGAAGGTGAGGTCATCGACGACCTTAAGGCCTTCCATCTCCTCGACGCCTTCCTCGAAGCCCTTGATGTTGGCAAAGAAGGAAGCGTTGAGCTGATCGTTAGCCACAGCGTAGTTCCACGCATCCACGAAGTTCTTCGCGGTCACCGGGGAGCCGTCGGAGAACGTGGATTCCTTGAGCTTGACGGTGAACTCGGTGTTGTCGTCATTCGGCTCGATGGATTCAGCCAGTTCGTTCTGGGCTTCGCCATCGCCGTCGTAGTAGACCAGGCCGGCGTAGATGGAATCGACGATGCGCCCGCCGCCGGTCTCATTGGTGTTGGCTGGGATGAGCGGGTTCTGCGGCTCGGAGCCGTTGACTGTGATGATGCCATCGCCGGAGCCAGAGGCAGAGTCCGAACCGGAGTTGTCGCCACCACAAGCCGCGAGGGTGAGCGGCAGGGTAGCGACAGAGAGAGCAGCGAGTGTCTTCTTGAGCGTCATGTGGGGCTTAGACCTCCGTGGTGCGAAAGATGTAGAAAACCTGTGATGTTGGTTTTATATGAAGCTACCGCGTGGCTCGTCTCATATACAAGGAATCGAAAAATATGTCCTGCAATGAAAGCTATAGATCGGTAGGTATTTGTTCCTGACCTGCGGTTTTGTTGGAGAATGAAAAAAGCCCCATCCCCCTGAGAGGGGTGGGACACGGAGGGGAGTGAATGTTACCTATCTCGCAGCCACTGAATGATGGTCTGAGTAAAACCGTGAGGGTTCTCAAGGTAGGGGAGGTTCTTGGAGCCGGGGATGGTGGTGGCAGTGAAGTCCCCACGGCAGCGCCGCGCCGCCCGCCGCGCCACTGGCCGCCACAGCATCTGATCGGCATGAATGAACAGCGTCGGACACTGCACGCTGAGCTCGAGCCAACTCAGCGGAACCACGGCGGTGCGCAGTCGGTGGTTCCAGATGATTCCGCGGCGGACGTTTCCAATACGTGAGGAGGCCACACGCAAGCGCAGGGCCTCCTCACGCTCGGCGCCGCTGAAGGATCCGAGGGCATCGAGATCCATCTCCCGGAGGTAAGCGGACTCTCTCAGCAGGAGGCTCGGGGCGCCAATCTTTCCGAGGCGGCACAATGCCGCGCGCAGGAGAACCCACCCAAAATCCCAGGGGCGCGCAGCGATAGCGCGGCGTAGATCAGCTGAGTGTGCCGCCGAAACAGATACCAGCCCCCGTACCCGCTCGGGCCGCTCGGTAGCCAGCGCCCAGGCCACCGCACCACCGGTATCCGCGCCAACCAGGTAGGCATCATCGTGGCCCAATGCACGGATAGCACCGCTGACATCGCCAACCGCCACGCGGATATCCTGGCCGGGTTCGAGCGGTGGTTTATCGGACATGCCAAAACCTCGCATGTCGAGGGCGGCGACGTGGAAGCCGGCGTCGGCAAGCGGGGCAATGACATTCCGGAAGTCGAACCACCCGCCAAAGGAACCATGGAGCAGCAGTACCAGCGGGTTATCCGGGTCGCCAGCGGTAGCGGCGTGCAGGCGGATGCCGCGCGTGTGCAGGAACTCGTGTTCAAAGGGACCGTCAAGCTCCACTACGGAGGGCGGTAGGGGATTCATGGGCGGGCCTTTCGTGGGAAGGGTGCACAGAAGAAATCCGCCCCGAACGCATGTGCTCGGGGCGGGAGATTGAAAAGGGCCTTAAAGGTTTAGGTGTAGAGGCCACGCTCGATGGACTTCTCAGCCTTACCCGGAACCAACTTCTTGAGTTCCTTCGTGGACTGGATGGTCTTCTCCGGGGCCTTGACCTGCTTGACCTGCTTGAAGCCGATGAAGGCCACGACGGCGGCCAGGACGACCATAATGAGGAAGACAATCAGGAAGGCAGCCCAGCGGTCGAGCCATACGGCCAGCAGCTCCGCCAGGAAGAAGAAAAAGAAGAAGGAGCTATACAGAGCCACGGTGCCGGCCACGCCGAACATCCCGGCGCCGATGCCGCCCTTCTTGGCAGAAGCAGCGAGCTCGGTCTTGGCTAGCTCAACCTCGGAGCGAACCAGCTGGGACATCTGCTCGGTGGCGTTGGATACGAGCTGGCCGATGGATGCTTCGCCACGGCGGGAGGTATTCGCATCGCTCAAGGGAATGCCGTCTACCTTCGGGGCGAACTTGTTGGACCCGTCAGTGAATAGTCCGTCGTTGCTCACGGTTTAATACTCCTACTGTTTTGTCGCAATCTATATCAGCCATAGTAATGAACTTTCCAGAGTTCATGTGGTGCGGCCCGCAAAGTGGGTACGGCGTTATTGTAATGGGTATGCCGCATTCTGACCCGCTGACCCCGCTGATGTCCCTTTCTGGGGTGGAGGATAAAGCTGCTTCTGCCGTCGCAGCGATAGCGCGCGTGCACCGCCGGCCCGCGGGCTTGCGCAAGTTTGACGTTATTTCTTCCGAGTCGCTGTTGCGCGGTGCGCGGGCGGCCGCGGCGATCGACGGCGCGCCGCTTGAGGCTGACAGCATCCCGCCCGCAGTCAGCGCTTATTCCCTCCTCGCCCCCGAAACACAGGCGGCTACGGTGCGCACCTTCGCGCGGGCTCCACTGCAGGTCCTAGCCCGGATTGATGTTGCCGCGGGCGGCGCGGGCCGCCCCGATCAGAACCCAGCGGTGGCGCAGGCGCTGGCGCAGCTCACCACCCGCGGGGCCGGGGTGGATTTTGACCGCTTGTTGCCGGTGGTGCTGCACGCGGAGATCGCCGCGCGCTCGCTGTTCGGCGCGCGCAGCACCGTCGTGGCGCTCGTCGCCGCCCGTACCGCCGCCATCCATACCGGCTTCGATCCGCGGGGATTCGCCGTGCCTGAGACCTACCTCAACCGGCATCGCGCGGACTACCGTGCGGCACTGGACGCTTATGACAAGGATCCGGGGGCGCTCATCACGCTGCTTCTCGACGCCTGGGAGGCCGGCGCCCGCGAAGCCGACGGCATCGCGCAAGCGGCTTAATCGCGCAGCTGCTGCCTCGCAAAGAAAACACCGCCAACCACTAGGGCAGCGATGCCGGCCACGACGGCCGAGCCAATACCGAACTCGCGGGCGCTGGGCGCGGTGAAGAGGGGAACGGGATGTTTAAACGTGCGGATTTCCCAGTCATGGGCAAGGGCATGCTTCTTTAACAAACGGTCCGGGTTCACGGCAACGGGGTGGCCAACTTGTTCCAGCATCGGAATGTCTGTGGCGGAATCGGAGTAGGCAAAGGATGCGTCGGGGTCGACGTTGAGCTCCTGGGCAATGCGCGCCAATGCCTCAGCTTTTGCGGCGCCTTTGCAATAAAACAGAATCTCCCCAGTGAAGCGGCCGTCCTTCTCGGCGAGCTCGGTGGCCACGACATGCTCGATGCCCAGCTCCTGTGCGATGGGCTCGACCAGCACGCTTGCCGACGCCGAGATGATCACCACCTCGTGGCCGGCGGCGCGGTGGGCGTCGATAAGCGCGCGTGCCTCCGCATAAATGGCGGGGGTGACCACAGTGTGCATGGTCTCTACCGCGATGTCGTGGACCTCCTGAACGGACCAGCCGGTGGCCATGGCGGCGAGCTGATCGCGGGTGGTGTCCATGTGCTCGCTGCTGTGGCCGGCGAGCATATAGCTGGCCTTGGCTAAAGACAGCTGGAGTGCCTCCGCATGCGTAATGAGCCCGTTGTGCATGAACTCGCGGCCGAAGGCATAGGCCGAGGATGTGGCAATGATCGTTTTGTCCAAGTCGAAAAACGCGGCCGCGCGGGTGGTGCCGTCGGTGGGGAAAGGGGTACCGGTCATCGAGGAAGGCCTGCCATTAGTGTGCGAGTTACCCTGCTCATCGTAGCCTCTTAGCAGGAAGAATCGGGAGTGCGCAAACATATTGCCAGAAAACTCAAGGAATGTTGGATTTCGCTGTTGTCATCTCTTCTTTCGCATGTCATAATGTCAGGTGCAAGGCCCCGATATACAGTGCGGCCTGCCCCGGCGCACCCCCCGATGCCGGGTTACCGATGGCCCGTGCACACCCCCCCGAGGCGCGGGCCATCGCCTTTTTATTCCGCCTGCATCCGTGCTGGGTGTTTACTTTTGACCCTTAACCCCGAATTCTAAGGATCGTGGAAACGTGGTTTCCTGTGAATTTTCGGTACGCGAACCCCGGTAATTTTGTTTAAGCGTCAGCAAAACAGGTGCGGAAGACGCCATAATGGCGAAGTTATCCACAGGTGGCTAGGAAGCTCTAGCGCGCGGTTGGCGTGCTCGCGCATGCTTCAGGCATGAGCACGTTTCACCTAGTTATCGCCGTTGGGGATGCCACGCTGCGAGCAGAGGCAGCCTCCGCAGCGGCCGCCAGTACTGCGCAAGTAAGCACCGTGGAGGACCCGCGGGACTTCTCCCGGCACCTACCCAAGGCAGATGCCGTCTTGGCTGATGCACTAACGGCCCGGCTCGTGGCGGGGCATCCGCGGGTGTATTTCCTGGCCTTGGATCCGGGGCCGATCGATTATGAGGCCGCACTCTGTTGCCGCGCGGCTGCCGCCTTCATCGTTCCAGCCCAATCGAAAGAACTCCTGGGCGCATTAGCTGCGGACGCTACTCCTGAGACCACCGTGTCCACAGGTTTAACCCTGGCGGTGACCGGTTCCGCTGGTGGGTTGGGTGCCTCGACCGTGGCGGTGGCGCTGGCTCGCGAGGCGGGCGCGGATCTCCTGGTTGATGCGAGCCCGTATTCCGGCGGTCTTGACTTGCTCACCGGTATTGAGAACAAGCCCGGCGCGCGGTGGCCGGATCTCGCTGCGGGGACCGGTGCGGTTGATGCAGCAGACCTTGTCCGTGCTCTGCCCACCACTCCGGACAGTATCGCGGTTCTCTCGGCTGCGAGGTCTGCCAGCGCAGAGGTGGTTCAGATGAGTAGCGCCCGGCGCGCGGCCATTATGCAAGCTGCGTGTTTATACCCGGGGACCGTGGTGGTGGATTGCCCGCCGTGGGATATCCCCGATGCGGCGGATCACGTGGTGGTGCTGACTGCCTCAGAGGTGCGGGCGGCCGCCGCCTGTGCGCAGCTGGTGGCGGAACTTCGCGCCCGGCCGCAGGAGTGTTCCGTCGTCGTGCGCAACCGCCAATGGGCCGGCCTGGATGTCAGCGATATTGCGACGGTGACCCATGCAGACCCCATCGCTGAGCTGCCGACGATCCGTGGTCTGACCCGCACGGTGGAAACCAGTGGGCTGCCGCGCCAGTTGCCCCGAGCCCTTGCGCGTGCCGCGCGCCAGATGTGGGAGGCCGTGGCATGAACCTGATCGATACGATGCGCACCATCGTGGCCGCCGAGCCGCAGCTAGCCCACGATGCACCGGCCTTGGCGCGGCGCATTCGCCAGGAGGCCGGAGTCATCAGCGATGTCGACGTGCTCGACCTTCTGCAGCGCCTGCGCCACGATTCCGTGGGCTTGGGATTATTGGAACCGGTCCTGTCGCTGCCGGGGCTGACCGATGTTGTTGTCAACGGCCCCGATTCCTGTTTCGTCGATTGCGGGCAGGGCCTACAACCACGTGATATTGGCTTTGCCGATGACGCCGAGGTGCGCCAGCTTGCTACCCGGCTGGCTGCGGTGGCCGGCGTGCGGTTGGATGATGCGCAGCCTTTTGCCGATGGGCGCCTGACCCGCCCCGATGGCACGAGGATCCGACTCCACGCGCTGCTGGCGCCTCCTTCGGCTAGTGGAACCTGCATCAGCCTCCGTGTGCTGCGCCAGGCCCAAACCAGCCTGGAGGAATTAATAGCCAATGGCAGCATTGATTCCAGCCTGGAGCATGTCTTGCGTGCCGTGGTTGAGCGGCGGGCATCCTTCCTGGTCACTGGTGGTACCGGTTCAGGAAAGACGACGTTGCTCGCTGCCTTGTTGGGGTGTGTGCCTGTCACCGAGCGCTTGCTCATCATCGAGGACACCCCGGAGCTTTCCCCGAATCACCCGCACGTGGTGACCTTGGTATCGCGCCGGGCCAACGCGGAAGGGCGCGGTGAGATCTCCATGTCGCTCCTGCTCCGCCAAGCGCTGCGCATGCGCCCAGACCGCATTGTTGTTGGGGAAATCCGCGGCGCGGAGGTGGTGGAACTGCTTGCCGCGCTCAACACAGGTCACGATGGTGGGGCTGGCACCGTGCATGCTAACTCTGTTGATGAAGTGCCTGCCCGCATGGAGGCCCTTGCCGCGCTTGGTGGGCTCGACCGCGTGGCGCTGCACTCACAGTTGGCGGCTGCCGTACATGTGGTCCTCGGAATGGAGCGCACACCGCAGGGGCGGCGTCTCGCGCACCTCGGTGTGCTGGAGGGGAACCCGGTCACACCTCAGCTGGTGTGGACGGCCGAAGCGGGCCCGCTTCCCGGGTTTGCGCAGCTGTGCTCGCGGCTCGGGGTGGAACCATGATGTGGTTACTCCTTGCAGCGGCGTGCTTGTTCTCGCAGCCTGCTTCGGTGACGCGGCTGGAATCACCGAAGCCTCGCTCGCTGGCACCCGCGGCGGTTTTCCTCGGGGTTGGGTGCTGCGTCTTCTTTGGCAGGCCCACCGTTGTGGTGGCAGTGGGCTGCATCGTGGCCTGTGCGCTGTGGTTTGCCAATGACCTGGCAGCCGCCCGGCGCGAGCGCCGCGGTGCTGAGGCGCTCGCCTCCTATTTTGGTTCTATTGCCGCTGAGTTACGGGCGGGATCGACAACGGCGAGCGCACTTCGCCGGGGTACAGACGCCCTTCCTGACTTCACTCCGGAGAGTCTCCGCACCGCGTTGAGTACAGCGGCGGGTCTCGCGGCGCAAGGGGGTTCACCCGCGGTTGCCCTCACGGCACCGGAGGTTAAGCGCTTTGCTGCGCTGCTCACCTTGTCCGGGCGCCATGGCGTGGCGCTGGCGAACCTCATTGAGCAGGCTCAAAGTCAGCTGGATACTGCGCGTCGTCATGCAGGTGAGACCGCCGCCTCCTTGCAGGGGCCACAGGCTACCGCGGTCATCCTGGCGTGCCTGCCGCTGGCGGGCATCCTTATGGGCAGGGCGATGGGCGCGGATTCCCTGGGGTTCTTGCTCGGCGGTGGTTTAGGGGGAGTGCTTCTCGACGTCGGCGTGGCTCTCGTCTGCGCCGGCTTTGCCTGGTCGCGCCTCATTCTGCGGAAGGCGGCGCAGTGATGGTCTTGACGTATATCTCCGCTGCATTAATGGCTGCGGCACTCGCTGTTACCGCTTCCGCACCGTCTGGGCGGATAGCCCAATCGGGCTCGCGCACACCGCGCCCGAAGACGCCGCGCGATGGCCCAGCGGCAGAATACGGCCCGCTCGATGCGGCAAGTGACTTGGAGCTTTTTGCTGCTTGCCTAGAGGCCGGTCTCTCCACGCGCAGTGCCGTGCTAGCCGTCGCTGAAGCCTCGCCGCAGTGGTCGGAGGCGGCCGCTCTCATCGGGGTGGGCGTTCCCATGAACACTGCGTGGTCGGCGCTGGCCAGCCAGCCGCATTTGGAAGAACTGGTGCGTTTGACGCAGTTGTCTGGTGAATCGGGCGCGGCCATGGCAACTGGGTGCCACCGTTTGGTGGCGCAGCTGCGTGCCGAAGCCTCGGCGCAAGCTACCGCGCGGGCGGAGCGCGCTGGCGTGTTCATTGCAGCACCGCTAGCGGTGTGTTTCCTTCCCGCATTCCTGGTCCTTGGGTTGATACCTGTCCTCATCAGCTTGGGCCAGCAACTCTTCTAGGGCAGTTCATTCCAATAACCGCTCACCAACTCAGTACACGCAACCTTCATGAACACAAGAAAAGAAAGCTAGGTATATCATGCAGAAAAAGGTAAACTACCAGTCACTATTAGCTAATGATGATGGTATGTCCACGATTGAATATGCCATGGGAAGTTTGGCCGCGGCAGCGCTCGCCGCGGTGCTCTATGCCGTGGTCAACGGTGGCGAAGTCACCAGCGCCATTACCTCCATCATCACCGACGCTCTGTCCAACACCCCAGGCTAATGCGCGCGCTTGATGACGCCGGCTCCGTCACCATCGAGGCGGCTCTGACACTGTCCGCGCTCGTCATCGTTGCCGCGGGAATCGTGGGTGGCATCGCCACGTTGTCCGCCCACCTCGCTGCCGTTGACGCCGCGGGCGCTGCGGCTCGCTCCGCCGCCATTGGCGTGGACTTTCAGCGCGAGGGAGTAACAGTCAACCTCAGTGAGGGTGCAGGCCTCATGACCGCTGAGGCCGCCGTGCCGGCACCTTTGGGGACCATGCGTGCACAGGCGGTATTCCCCGCAGAGATGGCAGCCGGTGGTTCCACAGGGGCGCAGCCGTGAGGCGTCGTCAGCGCAGCTGGTCGCGGATCCTGGTGGGTGAGGAGGGCTATGCCACCGTCGTCACCGCCGGGATTATCGCCGCAGTGAGTTCGTTGCTGTTGGCGGTTGCGGCAGTTGCTTCGCTCGTTGTGGCGCGGCACGAAGCGCAGGTGGCGGCGGATCTCGCCGCGGTGGCCGGGGCGTGGGAGGTGGCCAAGGGCAGGGACGCCTGCACGAAGGCCACAGAGATTGCCGTGCTCAACGGCGCGGAACTCGGCTCTTGCGACATCGATGGGCGCGACGTTGAGGTCACTGCCCGGCTGCGCGGGCGCAGCGCCATCGCCCGCGCTGGTCCGGTCTAAGAGGTCATGGTGACCAACGCACCGAGGAGAGCTATAGCGCCTGCCTTGTCCAAAGGGTTGTTGCCGTTGCCGCACTTGGGGGATTGCACGCACGACGGGCAACCGGATTCGCAAGGGCAGGAGCGCACGGCCTCAAAGGTGGCCTTGATCCACTCGGGGAAGCGCCGGAAACCTTCCTCGGCGAAGCCGGCGCCGCCGGGATGGCCGTCGTAGACGAAGACCGTGGGCAAGCCCGTATCGGCGTGCTGCGCGGTGGACACACCACCAATGTCCCAGCGGTCGCAGGTGGCAATGAGCGGCAGCAACCCAATGGCGGCATGCTCGGCCGCATGGAGGGTGCCCGGGGTGCGCCCGGCGGTGACTCCCATCGCTGCGAGTGCCAGCGGATCGATGGTGTAGGCCACCGCCCGGGTCACCAGGCGCTGCTCCGGCAGGTCAAGGGGGATATCCTCGCCCACGGAGCCATCGGGAAGCCGTACCTGGTAGCCGGTGACCTTATCGGTCACCTCAACCTCTAAGCTGGCCACCCACAGGCCGGGGGCGTAGTTCACCAGGTCATCGGCCTCGCTCAGGATGCGGATATCCGTCGTGGACTTCGGCTGCGTGGTGTAGTCCGGCGTCTTCGGTACGGCGAGTGCCACTCCCGGTTCGGCGGGAGCTGCGCCACCAGCGCCGCCGAGGTGAAGTTCCTCGATGACGAAGCTCTCACCACGGTGCAGGTACACCGCGCCGGGATGCACCTGGCTCACCGCGCGGGCTGAATCGATGGTGCCGAGCAGGCGGCCATCGGAGGAATCCACAATCATGACCTCCTCGCCCGAGCCGCCGCGCAGCGAGACGGCCGTGTGCGCGGTCTCCGGGGTTAGCTCGCTTGAGCCAGCCGGCAGGGGAGCGGCGAACCAGCCCTGCGGGCGCCGGCGCAGCAAGCCCTGCTGGGCTAAGTCGTGGACCACGGACTCGGCGCGGAAGGCGGCTACGTCGGCGTCGCTAAGCGGCTTCTCTACCGCCGCGCAGTAGACGTGCCCGCCCAGGATATAGGGGTTAGCGGGGTTGAACACGCTGGCTTCTACCGGCCGGCCCAAGAGCGCTTCTGGGTGGTGGACCAGGTAGGTATCCATCGGTTCATCGCGGGCCACCAGTACCACCAGCGAACCCTGACCGCGGCGGCCCGCGCGCCCGGCCTGCTGCCAGAAGCTAGCAACCGTGCCCGGGAACCCGGCGGTGACCACGGCATCCAGCCCGCCGACGTCGATGCCCAGCTCCAAAGCCGAGGTGGTGGCCACTCCGAGCAAGGAGCCATCATCCAGCGCCTGCTCCAGCGCGCGGCGGTCCTCGGCCAGATAGCCCGCCCGGTAGGCGGCAATCCGGCGCGCAAAATCCGGCCGGCCCAGCCTCCCGGAGAGTTCCTCAGCTGCCCGCAGCGCGGTGGTTTCCGCCGCGCGCCGCGAGCGCACAAAGGTCAACGTCCGCGCGCCCTGCGCCACGAGCGCGGCCATCATCCACGCCGCTTCCGTGGTGGCGGCGCGGCGCACAGGAGCACCGTTCTGCCCTTCGATGCCTTCCATGAAGCCCGGTTCCCATAGCGCGACCGTCCGCGCACCCGTCGGCGCGCCATCCTCGGTTACGGGGAAAAACTCGCGCCCCGTCAGCCGTGCAGCATGCCGGGCAGGATCCCGCATGGTCGCCGAGGCCGCAATCACCACCGGCCGCGAGCCATAGTGCTCACACAGCCGCAGCAGGCGCCGCAGCACGAGCGCTACGTTCGCGCCAAAAACCCCGCGGTAGGCATGCGCCTCATCGATGACGATGAACTTCAAGTGCCGCAGCACCCGCGCCCACCGCTGATGAGCGCCCAGCAGGGAGGAATGAATCATGTCCGGGTTGGAGAAGATGAACCGAGCCTGATCACGGATGCCGGCACGGGCTTCGGTGGGGGTATCGCCGTCGTAGGGGGCGGGGTGGACGTCGCGAAGCGTGGCGATGCCCTGCGTGAGCTCGAGCACCGCGCGCAGCTGGTCCGAGCCCAGCGCCTTCGTCGGCGTGATGTAGAGCGCGCACGCGGTCGGGTCCTGCGCCAAGCGGGACAGAATGGGCAAACGATAGCCCAGCGACTTTCCGGAACTCGTGCCGGTGGAGACTACCACGTCGCGCCCCTCCCACGCCGCCTGTGCCACGGCGACCTGGTGGGCATAGAGCTTGGCGACGCCCTGCTCCTCCAACGCCGCCCGCAACTTCGGTAGGACCCACTCGGGCCACTCGGCGTAGCTTGCTGGCTGGGCGGGCAGGGTGGTGGAGTGCGTTAGCTCGGACTCGGGGAAACGCTCAACAAGGTGCTCGACGAGCTCCTCACCCAGAGGGTTCTCACTCACGCTTGCCTCCACTAATCTGCTGTAGGTGTCCAAACGTGGCACACTGGTGCACTAGTTTGCACTACTTTATTCCCGCAAAGGACAACTCATCATGGCATACGGTACCGTCAAGTTCTTCAACGCCGAAAAAGGCTACGGCTTCATTGAGCAGGAGGACGGCTCCGGCGATATCTTCGTGCACTACACCGAAATCCAAGGAACCGGCTTCCGCACCCTCGAAGATAACCAGCGCGTCTCCTTTGAGATCGGGGAAGACGCTAAAGGCCAGCAGGCCACCAACGTCGAGGTGGTTTAGGGGGACTCGGCATAGCCGCGCCGGGTATCCCACCATTCCAGCAGCTTATTCTGCCCTTTTTGCAGGCCGAAGCCGATGATGACAGCGGCGATGATGGAAATGAGCATGGCTATCGCGGGCGAGCCGGAGAAAGCCACGCCGCCGAGATAACCAATGGCTAGCGCCTGCGCCACCCACAGCAGGACGCCGATGGTGTCGAAGAAGAAAAACAGTACCCACGGGTAGCGCATGGAGCCCAGCAGGATCGTCATAAACAGCCGGGCCGAGGGGATGAAACGCGCAATGATGATGGCCGCGCCGCCGCTGCGCCGAATGTTGCGCTTGACCCACGTCAAGGCGTCATAAGCTTTCGTGCCCTTTTGGGCTCTATTAATAAGGCCAATGAGCCGCGTTCCCAAAAGGAAACACAAGTTATCCCCCAAAATTGCGGCAACCATAGCGACGAAAAACATGGTGGGAAGGTGGGGGAAACCTTGGGAACCAGACCAAGCGCCCACCATGTTGAGGGGAACCTCTGAAGGTAAAACGGGGAAGAAGCAGTCGAGGAAAATCAGTGAACCCACCAGCGGATAAATCCACTGGGTGGCCATGATGACCTCGAACCATGCAGTAATAGACGCAATCACGCTGTCTCCCGGTTGTGTACTGTGAGGCGAATCCTCGGACGGCCAGTATAGACCCCCTGTTGTGTGGACGTGTACTGGCCTGAATAACTAGAGTGAACCTCTATCTGTGTACTCTAGGGGCAATTGCCCAGCAGAGGACTAGCCATCGGAAGGGATGAAGTCGAAGTGGCAGAAGCTACCGGCCCGGGGAAGACCCTGGTCATCGTCGAGTCAGCAACCAAGGCGAAGAAGATTCAGCCTTACCTCGGCGATAAGTACATTGTTGAGGCCTCCGTCGGCCACATCCGGGACCTTCCCCGCGGCGCTGCCGACGTCCCAGCTAAGTATAAGAAGGAATCCTGGGCGCGCCTCGGTGTGAACCCGGAGGATAACTTCACCCCGCTGTACGTCATCAGCCAGGACAAGAAAAAGAAGGTAGCTGACCTTAAAGCCAAGCTGAAGCAGTGCGATCAGCTTTATCTCGCAACAGACCCTGACCGCGAGGGCGAGGCTATTGCCTGGCACCTGCTGGAAGTACTCAAGCCCAAGGTGCCGGTGCGCCGCATGGTCTTCAACGAGATCACCAAATCCGCCATCCTGGAGGCAGCGGAAAATACCCGTGAGCTCGATGAGAACCTCATCGACGCCCAGGAAACCCGCCGCATCCTCGACCGCCTCTATGGCTACGAGGTCTCCCCGGTGCTGTGGAAGAAGGTCATGCCGCGCCTGTCGGCTGGACGCGTGCAGTCGGTGGCTACTCGCGTCATCGTCGAGCGCGAGCGCGAGCGCATGGCGTTCATCCCCGCCGAGTACTGGGATCTCACGGCAACGCTGAAGTCCACGCCGGATTTCGACGCGCGCCTGAGCGCCCTCGACGGCAAGCGCGTGGCCGCTGGCCGTGACTTCGATGATCGGGGTCAGCTGAAGAGCGACGAGGTGGTCGTCGTCAAGCAGGCCCAAGCGGAGCAGCTGGCCAGCGCGCTGGAAGGCTCCACCATGACGGTGGCTAGCGTCGAGCACAAGCCCTATTCGCGCAAGCCTTCCGCGCCGTTTATGACGTCGACTCTGCAGCAGGAGGCCGGCCGGCGCCTGCACTACACCTCGGAGCGCACGATGCGCATTGCGCAGCGCCTCTACGAGAACGGTCACATTACCTATATGCGTACCGACTCGACCTCCCTGTCTAAGCAGGGCCTGGACGCTGCGCGTGAGGCTGCGACGTCCATTTTCGGTGCCGAGTTCGTTGCCGACGGGCCGCGCACCTATGACCGTAAAGTGAAGAACTCCCAGGAGGCCCACGAGGCCATCCGTCCGGCCGGCGAGCGTTTTGCCACCCCAGGCCAACTGGCCGGGCAGCTCGACGCCGAGGAGTACAAGCTCTACGAGTTGATTTGGAAGCGCACCGTGGCTTCCCAGATGGCCGATGCCAAGGGAACCTCGATGAAGGTGACCGCGGCCGTGAGCGCTGGTGGTCACGACGCCGACTTCTCCGCCACTGGCCGCACGATTACCTTCCCGGGCTTCCTCAAGGCCTACGAGGACGTGGCGTCGAAGGGCTCGAAGGAAGAGTCGCGCCTGCCGCACCTCAACGAGGGTGACACGCTGAAGACCGCTGCGGTGACTGCCGACGGCCACTCCACCAACCCGCCGGCGCGCTACACCGAGGCCAGCTTGGTCAAGAAGATGGAGGACCTAGGCATTGGGCGCCCGTCGACGTACGCCTCCATCATCAAGACCATCCAGGACCGCGGCTACGTGCTCTCCCGCGGAAATGCGCTGGTGCCCTCGTGGGTTGCCTTCGCTGTCGTGGGCCTGCTGGAGAATAACTTCACCGAGCTGGTGGATTATGACTTCACCTCCTCCATGGAGGATGAGCTCGATGCTATTGCCGCCGGTTCGGAGAACGGCACGGACTGGCTGAATAACTTCTACTTCGGCAACACGGAGGCCGGCGAACGCAAGGCCGCGTCCATTGCCCGCCACGGCGGCCTGAAGTCCCTGGTGGACATCAACCTGGAGGCCATCGATGCCCGCCAGGTCAACTCGCTGCGTCTCTACACCGACGCGGAGGGCCGCGATGTTTTCGTGCGCGTGGGCCGCTACGGGCCCTACATTGAGCGCGCTGTGGGAACCAACGAGGACGGCACGGTGGAGTACCAGCGCGCCAACCTCTCGGAGACGGTCACCCCGGATGAACTCAACGAGGCTTTGGCGGAGAAGCTCTTTGCCACCCCGCAGGGTGGGCGCGAGCTGGGACAGAATCCGGAGAATGGCCGCACCATCGTGGCCAAGGAAGGCCGCTTCGGCCCGTACGTGACCGAGCAGGTGCGTGACGACGAGCGCGAGAAGGCCGAGGCCGAAGCCGAGGAGATCGTCAAGGAAGAGCGCGCCGCCGAGGACGCCCAGCGTGCGGCCGAGGGCAAGCGCGCCAAGAACTGGGAGACCAAGACCGCGGCGAAGCAGAAGGAAAAGCGCATTGCTGAGTACGTCGAGGAGAAACTGAAGCCGGGCACGGCCTCGCTCTTTGCTTCGATGGAGCCGTCCAGCGTCACGCTGGAGGAAGCACTCAAGCTGCTGAACCTGCCGCGCGAGGTGGGCGTGGACCCCTCGGATGGGGAGGTCATCACCGCACAGAACGGCCGTTATGGCCCGTACCTGAAGAAGGGCAAGGATTCGCGTTCCTTGGCCAAGGAAGAGCAGATCTTCTCCATCACCTTGGATGAGGCGCGCCGCATCTACGCGGAGCCGAAGCGCCGTGGCCGCGCGGCCGCACAGCCGCCGATTAAGCAACTGGGTGACAACGACGTCTCCGGCAAGCCGATGACGGTCAAGGACGGCCGCTTTGGCCCGTACGTCACCGACGGCACCACGAATGCCTCGCTGCGCCGCGGTGACGATCCGGAGCAGCTTACCGACGCTCGCGCGAACGAGCTCCTCTCCGAGCGCCGCGCCAAGGATGCTGCGAACGGTGGTGCGAAGAAGTCGACGAAGAAGAGCACCAAGAAATCGACGAAGAAGGCCACGAAGAAGTCGAGTAAGAAGGCTACAAAGAAGCCTTCGCCCGGCACGAAGAATGTGGTCAAGGCCGGATCGCGCAGGAAGTAGTCGGACATGAAGACCAGCTTCGCCCGCGACATGGTGGCCCGTACCCAGGAGGGCGCCGAGGCTCTCCTGCGCGCGGTGGGTCCGGCTTTTGCTGGCCGCGATCACTTCACCCTCGGCGCACTCGCCGCGGGGGAGACTGCAGTCTGGTCACGCCTGTTTAACTGGCGCACGCTCGGCACGGTGACGACGGCCGCTGCACCAGTGCTGCTGGCCCTGCGCCCGGACTGCGCACCGGAGACCCGCGTGGGGCTCATCGCCGCGTCCCTGGGCCAAGCCGCCAAGCGCGGTGAGCCAACAACGTTCGGCGTAACCTGCGTGAGCGTGCAATACGCTTCCTTCGCATGGGCGCTGCGCGGTGCGCGCAATGATGCGGTGGGCTGGGGCTTGCGCGCCGGGGCGTGGGCCGCGGGTATTGCGCTCTCCCGCACCCGAGGTGAGCGCCGCGCCACGGCTATCGCCGGAATCCCGGCGGCTGCGCTCTCCGCGCTAGCCGGTGATGAGAAGCTCCGCGCCAACCAGGCCACGCAGGGCCTGAGCCACGGCGCTAACCTGCTTCTGGCCTCTGAGGCGCTGACGGTCCTGAACCCGGTTGAGCAGCGCCAGGATGCGGGCCTGCGTGGCCGAGCCCTGGATGCGGCGCAGTCGGCGGCGCAGACGATAGGCCTGGTGCTGCTGGTGGATGGGCTCGCGCGGAAGGCTCGGAGCTAGACGCCGCACCTAATTCCGGGCGCATCGTCTTGCCGTAGGACAGGCGGCGGTGCACCCACTCGAAGGGCCCGGGCTTGCCTGCTGCCTCGAGCGCGCAGGCAATGAGAAGCGTTGCCAGCCACACGCCGGCGGCCAGCGCTGCCTGGCCTGCGGCGCTGAGCTCCGGCCCAATGTTGAGGGTGAAGGGGTAAACCAGCGCCAGGAAGAACACGGACTGCAGCACGTAGCCGGTCATGGAACGCTTGCCCAGCGCGATGAGCGGCCACAGGAACCACGGGCGCGCGCCACGGCGCTGCAGCGGTTCTAGGGCAAGTGTCGCCGCCGCCACGATGCCCGGCCCGGTGAGCATGCCGATGCAGCTATTCGCCGCGTTGAGGGGATCCGCTAGTACTGGGTCCAGCACCCCAATCGTGGCCAGACCCCAAGGCAGCCCGAGGAAGAGGATGATGGCTAGGGCCAAAAGGGTCCACGCCCACAGCTCACGCCGATGACCCCCGGCCAGGGTGCCGCGGCGCGCCCACACGAAGCCCACAAGCATGACCGGAAGAACCATGGCGCCCGTTAGAGGGATGGACATTAGTTGGGCGCCGACCATGATGGCCTGCTCACCCAGCAATTCCCAGTAGGACTCGGCGGCGCTAAAACCGCTGAAATCGAAATCTGAGGTATCGATGAACGCGGCCCCAATACCCATTCCGATGCCCGACACAACCAGTAGCGCACAGAGCCCGTAGGCCACGCGCATGAGGAGCTTGTCGGTGAAAGAAAGCAGTAACGCAATGAGCATGCCCATCGCGCCGTAGAGGATCATGATGTCGCCGGAAAAGAGAAACAGGCAGTGCAAAACTCCGAATAGGGCGAGAAAGCCATAGCGTTTTGCCAGCACGGCCTGCGCGCGGCGCAGTGGGAAGCCGCGGCGCCACAGGCTCATCGCGATAAGCCCCACGCCAAAGCCGAGAAGCGTGGAGAACATCGGCAGGCCGCGCACGTGGATGAACATGGCGGCAAAGACCACGTAGATCTTGTCTGCAACGGTCTCGACGCCGCCGAAATAAGCATCGGGGCCATCGCCGTCGTTCATGATCCACGCGGTGCAGACGTTTGCCAGCGCGATGCCCAGCAGGGCCATGCCGCGGGCGACATCGGGGACGAGGAGGCGAGGACTCGAAGGCCGGCGTGGCGGATGGTGCTGATGTGGCTGTTGGAGCATGGCCCCGAAGCTACCAGAATCACAAAGACTTATTTATCCGAGAGCGCGTTCCGCCAACGTCGGGCGAATCGGGCGCGCCAGCTGCGTCATGCGGCGGCGCCCGCGCAGCTCAATAGATTTCATCAGCGTCCAGCGCGCTTGCTCCGCCTCGTTGGCGCCGCGCAGCGTGGCGGAGTTGGTGAGCACCTGGCCCGGGGTGTCCTTGGCCAGCTCAGTAAGGCGTGCGGCCTCGTTGACGGCATCACCAATGACGGTGTACTCGAAGCGATCCGCACCACCAATGTGGCCGGCCACCACGTGGCCCGCGGCCACACCGATGCCTGCCTGCAGCCGCAGCCCGCGTAGCTCCTGGCGCAGCTCGCGGGCTGCCTGCAAGGCCATGGAGTTGGCATCGTAGACCGTTAGCGGCGCACCGAAAACGGCCAAAGCGGCATCGCCCTGGAACTTGTTGATGATGCCCTTGTTGCGGTGCACCACCTCAACGACGTGCTCGAAGAACTTGTTGAGCTCCTCCACGACCTCCTCCGGGGTGTGGTTGACGGCGAAGGTGGTGGAGCCGATGACGTCGATAAACAGCACAGCCACCTTGCGGTCTTCGCCGCCCAGCTCCGGGCGTTCCTCTAGGGCGCGCTGGGCCACCTCAGTGCCGACATAGCGGCCGAAGATATCGCGCACGCGCTGGCGCTCACGCAGGCCGCGCATCATCTCGTTGAAGCCGGCCTGGAGAACACCGAGCTCGGAGCCGTCGTAGATGTCCACCTGGACGTCGTTCTCGCCGCGGCGCACGCGGTTGATGGCGTCCTGCAACTCCAGGATCGGATCCACCACGCTCATCATGGCGAACATGGTGCCGATAAGCCCCGTGCCCAGCGCCGTGATGCTCAGCGCGATGATGGCGGGGATGATATCGGCGGTATCGGCGGTGAACATCCCCATCTTCTGGCCCAGGTGCACCAAGATGATGCCGATGAGCGGGATGCCAGAGGTCATGAGCCACGTGGAAAGCAGCCGGTACTTAATCGGCGGCTCCAGGGTGGAATCCTCGAAGCGGCGTGCCACGGCCTCCGCCGCCACGGGACGTACGAGGCGCTCCGCCTGCAGGTAGGTCAAGAGCACGATGAGGCCGCCGGCCAAAGTCGCAGAAACGCCCACGACGATGGCCAGCCGTGCCGAGTGCTGGCCCGCCAATATCACCGCCAAAACAATGCCCAGCAGCCACACACCCGCGGCCACCCCGGCTTGGTAGAGCGGGATGCGCAGGACCAAGTTGCGCACCATATTGGGATCGTGGTCATCGGGACTGCGCTGCCAGTCCAACACCGGCCGGAACAGCCGCAGGGTCACCGCGATGCCGATGATGACGGCGAAGGTCACGAACAACGTGCCATAGGTCCACAGGTGGGGTGTGTGGGCGATGAAGTCGGAGATCTCCGGCATGGGCAGAAAGAAGACCACGAAGGTCATGATCGCAATGGCACCGATGATGTTGGAGCCAAGGACGAGCGCGGCGTACATCGGCCATTGAGTACCCCATAACCAGCGGGCGCCACGCATCAGTCTATTCATGATTACTCACTTTAGTTATCCCAGTAGGCTAGGGCGAGTGAATACATCAAGCGTTGCAGAAAGGCTTGCCGACGCCCCCTCCGTCGCCCACACCATCTTCAGTGCTGCCCGCGCGGCACGCGGTGAGGGCGACCCGCGGGCGATGAGCCACTCTTGGCTTTTTACCGGTCCTCCCGGTGCCGGCCGCTCGCTGGCCGCGCAATGCTTCGCCGCAGCACTCATGTGCACGTCCGCCGACGAGAACGGCAACCCCGGCTGCGGGCGCTGCCCTTCCTGTCAGAGCGTCTTGGCCAAGCAGGCGCATACCGACTTGGTCTACGTGGATCCGCAGGAGCAGTTCATCACCGTCGGTGAAGCCCGCGAGGTTATCGGGCGCGCGGCCAGCCTGCCGAGTGTCGCACCCTGGCGCGTGGTCATCTTCAACAAAGCCGACCGCCTGCGCAACGAGGCCGCCAACGCGTTGCTGAAAACCGTGGAGGAGCCCCCGGAGCGCACCGTCATCATTATGGTGGCGCCCTCGGAGGACCCGGAGGACTTCTCGGTCACGCTGCGCTCGCGCTGCCGTTACCTGTATATACCGGCGCCGAGTGTGGAGGGCGTCGTCAAGCAGCTCGTCGCCGAAGGCACTAGCGAGGATGACGCGCGCCTGGCCGCCGTGACCACCCTGCGCCACGTGGGGCGTGCGCGACACCTGGTCAACGAACCCGCCGCGCAGAAACGCCGCGCCATGGCCATCAACCTGGCCGAGGATGTCTTCCACGGCTCCCAGGCCTTTCAATCTGTCACCGCGCTGCTGAAATTCATTGAGAAGGAAGCCAAGGACTCCCACGCGGCGGCGGAGGAGGCGGAGCGCTCCAAGATTGAGCAATCCTTCGGCGTCGGTGCCAAGGGCAAGGGAGCGACCAAGGCGCAGCGCGACGCCCGCAGTGCCCTGAAGGATTTGGAGGATCTCCACAAGAAGCGCGCTAAACGACGCATTGCTGACGGCCTCGATATTGCCCTCGTGGATCTCGCCGGTATCTACCGCGATGCGCTCATGCTGAAAGTCGGCGCTGACGTGGAGATGACCCACCCGGACTTCGCGGGTCTGGCGGGCGAACTTGCCCAGCGCGTCAGCGAAGACGGCCTGCTGGCTGCCCAATCCGCCATTCGCACCTGCCGTGAGCAGCTGCCGCAGAACGTCACCCCGCAGGTGGCTTTCGACGGCATGGTGGGCCGCCTGCGCATGGCCTGCGGTGCGCGCTAACCTGCAGCATGCGCTGCACGCGCCCCACATCAAGCAGCCCGATTTCTTTCTCAACCCCGGCCTAGGCTAAACTTTCACGCGGTGCATATACACACTGCATCGTGCCGCCTTAGCTCAGTCGGTAGAGCATCTCACTCGTAATGAGAAGGTCGCGAGTTCGATTCTCGCAGGCGGCTCCATTAATCCCCAGCTAGAACAGTGTTTCAGCTGGGGTATTTTCCTATCAGCACTGACCTCCTTCCGGATCGTCCGTGCTATTACCGAGCGTAGGCAGGGGACAGGCTGAGAACGCCGAAGAGGTGACTCGGGGCAGAAGTTAGAATGGTTCCTGTGGATAAGGGACAGGAAGAGGTTATTGAGCGGCTCCTAGAAAAGAGCAAGGAAGCTTTTGCTCTTGCAGTGGAGCTGTACAACAGGCCAACGTTGAAATACCACGCGGAGACCTGTTCAATTTTTCTCTGCAACGCATGGGAGTTGATGCTCAAGGCGTACCTGATCCGAGATCGGGGAATCGAGTCGATCTATTACTCGGACGAATCTGGAAAGACAATTGCGCTAGCCGACTGTCTCAAGAAGATTTTTACGAATGATAAAGATCCCCTGCGCATCAATATGGCGGAAATCATACGCTTCCGCAATGTCAATACTCACTTCATCACTGATGAGTATGAGATTTTCATCGGACCGTTCCTGCAAAAGTCTGTAATGAATTATGCAGATAAGCTCCTCGACCTTCATGGCGAATCCGTTAGCGATTTAATACCGGAGAATCACTTGACGTTGGCCGTGCGCCGCGGCGCAATTGACCCCGACGTGATTCGGACAAAGTACGAGCCTCATGTCGCAGAGAAGCTTCTCAAGATGAGTCAGCTAGCCGCCGACGCGGCAGGAACCGGAGAAGGAGGTGCTGCTGCCGTCATCTACGAGACAAACCTGCGCATCGTCAAGAAGGCGAAGGATGCCGACCTTAACGTCTATGTCGACAAAGACGCGGAAGCCGGCGTCACCATCGTTAAAGACATCCGAGATGCTGCTTCCTATTACCCTTACACAGTTGGTAATGCAGTAAAAGAGGTGCGAAACCGGTTAAGGAAGTCGAAAACCACTATTTACTTCCGAGGCGAGGAAAAGTTATTCAACCGGTGGCACTTCAATCTCTTCAATAAGGTATTCCAATTTAGAGAGGATGCCAGGTACGCACACGATCGCAGCACCGCTGGAGAACCCAATTCATCCTGGACATACTCTCAGCGAGCAATCGAGTTTATCGTTGCACAACTCGAAAAAGAGCCAGGGACGTGTATTGATGCTTTGCAGGCCAAGGCGAAAGCAAAGTAAAAACGCCAACCCTCGGAGCAAAGGAATTCTCAGGCCGAAGCCCTACTCCCATTCGGGAACCCAGCTTTATCCTTCTCGGGTTGGCGCTGTACCCGCAAGAATAGTTGGGCGTGAGGCTTTCTACAACACAATTTTTCCCGGTGTGCTCAAAATGGCTTCAAAACACTAGATAAACACAGCACAAGAATTTCGGGAAGCACCCTCAGTAGTCCAAGCGTCACTAGCCAGCGTCTGTGGCCAAGTGCAGCTTATTTCTGCTTGCGCCGGTAATAGACCTGGCGGCGCACGTGCGCGACGACATCGCCTTCCTCATCGAGGATGTCCACGTCGAACCAATGCAAATACTTCTCACCGTTGGCCGTCTTTTCTTCGATGAGCGCGTAGGTCTCCTCCGGGATGCGCATGTCGGCGGTGACCGTTCCGCGGCCGGGTTTCAGGTACTTAATCTCACCAGCGACATCCCAGATGCGGTACTCCTTGCCCAGGCGGTGCATGGAGGCGAGCATGAAGAACGGGTCCGTCATGGCGGACAGCGTGCCGCCAAAGGCAACGCCCATGGCGTTCTTAGTCAGCATGTTTGGCCTGTGACTGACCACGACGCGGGTGCCGTCATCAGCGAATTCTTGGATCTTGATGCCAGCGCCCAAGAAGGGCGGCCAGAAGCCCATGAAGCGCTTGAGCTGGCGTGCAGTGAAGTGGGCCATGAGGATAGCTCCATTTGAGTGGTGCGGCAGGTGGGCTAAATGGCCTCAACTCTACCGTTGCGGGATGAGGAGTGCTCGTACTTTATTCTCTGTACGAGCTTCCCTTCGGGTGAGTTAGGTCGTGCGCTGTGTAGAGGTAAAAGTAGTGCTAGCGCTAGTGACCTTCGCGCTTATGGGAAACACAATATAGAGCATGAAAAAGCTTGTGGTTGGCATGATTGCCGTGGTGGCCGTGATTGTGGTGGCGTTTGTCGGGTTTGTGGGATTCATGAAATGGGTGGACGCAGACAGCGTGACCGGTGATGACGGCGTGGCTGCCGGATACAGCGCTGAGACAGGTGGCCCGCTGGAAGCGTCGTTTGCGGGCGAAGGGCCGCACGAGGTCGACGTGCGGCGTGATGGTGACGTGACCATCGCGGCACCGACGGGCGCGGGACCATTTCCGGCGGTGGTCATGGCTAATGGCACGAACACGCCGTTGAGCAGTTACCTGCCCGTGGCGGAACACCTGGCCAGTTGGGGCTTCGTGGTCGTCGGCGATGAGACTCCCCACACCGGAACAGGGGAAAATGTCGTGCACCTAATCGAGCGATTGCCAGAAATGGATTCCCGAGTGGACCGATCACGAGTCGGTATTTTCGGACACTCACAAGGTGGTGCAGGTGCCATCAACGCTGCAGCCCACACGGAGGTAGCAGCCGTGTATGCGGCAAGCCCGGCCTCCCACAAAGTGGCACAGTCCAATGACTGGGACTACACCACAGCGGATGTTGAGGCACCGCTATTCCTGATGACGAGCGATGGCCGTTCAGACCGCTGGCTTGTCAGCCCGTGGTCAGATTTGCAGGAGAGCTTTGAATCAGCTGGTGGTCCGGCAATCATTGCCCGTCGCCTGGGCGCGGACCACAAGGACGTTTTAGAGTTCGGAGACGGCTATGCCACCGCGTGGTTCCGCTACATTCTTGCTGATGATCCTGATGCACGAGACGTGTTCGTTGGTACTTCGCCTGCGGGCGCTGGAGAGCTGGCGAACAACGAGCTCTGGGACCGAGTAGCCACCCGCGGCTGGTAGCTCGCCGGGCCTTTCGACATCCCACGCGGTGCACCTAACACGCTAAAAGTCAGCTGTGCTCACACACCCCCTTCGGTGGAGGTGTGATTCACAAAAATCAGCAGCCCTGATAAATTTCAAGTGAATTGTCAACCGGGCTGCGCCACGCCAGCCTGTACAAGCAGAATCGAATGAGTCATGCAGACAGAGGCGAAAGGCCACGTCGAGGGCCTCTACATCGATGAGAACTTCGAGCTGCGCGCCGGGGCCGTCACGTTCGGGGAGAATATTGAGGGCATAAAGCTTGGCGACGTCCCCCAAGCCGAGGCCGCTTGGCGCGCCGGGGACTCGGATGCGTTGCTGTGGGTGCCAGGTTTCGTGGACTTGCACAACCACGGCGGCAACGGCGGGGGATTCCCCAACGGCGACTACGAGCAGTGCCTGGCCGCCGCCCGCTTCCACCGCGCGCACGGAACCACGACGCTGCTGGCCAGCTTGGTTTCCGGCACGCAAGAAGAGCTGTGCACGCGGACGGAGCTTTTGGCCCAGCTGGCTGAGGAGGGTGAAATCGCCGGCATCCACATGGAGGGCCCCTTCATCGCGGCGGCCAAGTGTGGCGCACAGGACCCCTCGCGCATCGTGCCCGGTGACCCGGACTTCTTCCGCGCGGTCATCGCCGCGGCCCGCGGCCACCTGCGTTCGATTACCTTCGCGCCGGAAACGGACAACGCTGACAAGCTGCTCGAAGTCTGCGCGGAGCATGGCATCATCGCCAGCCTGGGCCACACCGAGGCCGACTACGACACCATGTTGGGCGTCATTGCCAAGGCCAAGGAGCTCGGCCTGACCGTGACTGGAACGCATCTGTTCAACGGTATGCCCTCCATTCACCACCGCGCGCCGGGCCCGGTAGCGGCCTTGCTCACCGCGGCGAAGGCGGGGGATGTGTCCGTCGAGCTCATTGCCGATGGCGTGCATCTTGTCGACGGCACCGTGGACATGGTGCACAGCCACCGCGCCTTCGCCATCACTGATGCCATGGCGGCCGCCGGCATGGCCGATGGTGACTATGAATTGGGCTCCCTGCCCGTCACCGTGAGCGGGGGAGTAGCCCGCGTGCCCAGCGGCGCCATCGCGGGTGGTACCTCCACCTTGGCCCAGCAATTCGCCAGCTTCGCCGAGCGTCATGGACTCGGGGAAGCAGTTCGTTTTACCTCCACCACGGCCGCCGACGTGTTGGGGGAGAAGGATCTAGGCCGCATCGCGGTTGGCGCGCGCGCCAACCTGGTGGGCCTCAATGCCCAGCTAGAACCGGTACGCGTCATTGTCGGTGGCGCTGAATTCATAGACTCTTAAAAACACTCTCACTCGCATCAGAAAGGCACTCATGGAAATCCTCATCCGCTCCACCCCCGCCGACGTGGCCGTCGCGGCCGCCGATATCCTCGCAAGCTACGCCAATACCTCAGCCACCCTGGGGCTGGCCACGGGTTCTACTCCGGTGGCCACCTACAAGGAGCTCATCGCCCGCCACGAGCGCGGCGAGGTCAGCTTCGCGGGCAGCCGCGCTTTTCTTCTCGACGAATACCTAGGCCTCGCCCCCGAGCACGAGCAGTCCTACTACGCCACCATCCGCCGTGACTTCACCAGCCACGTCGATTTTGATGATGCCCTGGTCAAGAGCCCAGAAGGCAGCGCTGCCGACCCCGTGGCAGCCACCGCCGCCTATGACCAGGCCATCCGGAATGCCGGCGGCATCGATGTCCAGTTGCTCGGCATTGGCGCGAACGGCCACATTGGCTTCAACGAGCCCTCGAGCTCCCTGACGTCTCGCACCCGCGTGGTGGCCCTGCACCCGCAGACTGTGCAAGATAACTCCCGCTTCTTCGACAACCTGGAGGAAGTTCCGCGCCACGCGCTGACGCAGGGCTTGGGCACGATTAGCGAGGCCCGCCACCTGCTCCTCATCGCCACCGGCACCAACAAAGCCAACGCGGTACAAGCGATGGTTGAGGGACCGCTCTCAGCGCGCTGCCCCGGCTCGGTGCTGCAGCTGCACCCGCGCGCGACCGTGATCGTTGATGAAGCCGCCGCCGCTCTCTTGGAGGACCGCGAGTACTACCTCTTCGCGGACCAGAACAGGCTGCACTAAAGCTCTTCCTTCCACCCTCTTCCGCTTGAAAGGACGTTTCAGACATGAAAATAGATGTCATGGGGCCGCTGCAGCGGCTCGGAAAAGCCCTCATGGGCGCCGTGGCGGTGCTGCCCGTCGCGGCGATCCTCAGTGGTCTTGGCTACTGGATCTCCAGCGCCGCCGGCCCGGATAACCTTGCCGCCCAGCTGTTGATTAGCTCCGGCGACGCGGTCCTGGCCAACCTGGGCTGGATCTTCGCCATCGCCATTGCCTTCGGTCTGGCCAAGGATTCCAACGGTGCCGCGGCACTCTCTGGTTTCTTGGCCTTCGCCACGTTCATGAAGCTGCTCGGCCCGGAGGCCGTGGCCGGCTACCGAGGCATCGAAGATCCCACCGCGCTGACTGGTGATGAGGCCCTGCAGTGGGCCTCGGAAGGCTGGAACGCCGTGGGCGGCGGCAACGTCCTCTTCGGCATCCTCGCCGGTATCATGGCGGCCTGGGTATATAACCGCTTCCACGGAACCAAGCTGCCGGACTTCCTGGCTTTCTTCTCTGGCCGGCGCCTCGTGCCGATTCTTACCGCCATCATTGCCATGGTGATTTCCGGCATCCTCTACTTCGTGTGGCCGTTCATCTACAACGCGCTCTTCAACTTTGGTACCTCCATCCAGGGCCTGGGTGCGGCGGGTGCCGGTATTTACGGCGTGGCTAACCGCCTGCTCATCCCGACTGGCCTGCACCACGCGCTGAACTCCGTCTTCTGGTTCGACGTCATCGGTATCAATGACATCGGCAACTTCCAGGCCGGCCAGAAGACCATCGAGGCAGCCGCGGCCGCTACCTCTGCTGCGGACTGCCCGGGCATTTGGGCCAACGGGCAGTGCACGGTCGAGGGCGTCGTGGGCCGCTACCAGGCCGGTTTCTTCCCGGTCATGATGTTCGGCCTGCCGGGCGCGGCGCTCGCGATGTACCTGCGCGCGGATAAGAAGAAGCGTAAGGTCGTCGGCTCGCTCATGGCTGCTGGCGCCTTGGCTTCCTTCTTCACCGGCGTGACCGAGCCGCTGGAGTTCTCCTTCATGTTCGTCGCTCCGCTGCTCTACGTGGTGCACGCGTTGCTCATGGGCCTGTCCGTCTTCATCGCTTCCACCATGGAGTGGACTGCGGGCTTCGGCTTCTCCGCCGGTTTCGTGGACATGCTGCTCTCCTCGCAGAACCCGCTGGCCAACAAGTGGTACATGCTGCTGGTCATGGGCGTGGGCTTCTTCTTCCTTTACTTCGTCATCTTCTACTTCCTCATCGGCTGGTTGAACCTCAAGACCCCGGGGCGCGGCGAGGACGAAGCCGAGGACGCGGAGGATTCCGCCACGGGCGATGACAAGACCGCAGCCGATGCCGCCCGCATTATCGAGGGGCTCGGCGGCAAGGACAACATTGACTCCCTGGACTACTGCACCACGCGCCTGCGCGTGGGCGTCAAGGATCGCGCGCTTGTCGACGACTCCCTGATCAAACGCGCCGCCGTCTCCGGCGTCATCCACCCCTCGGAGAAGAGTGTCCAGGTCATCGTGGGCCCGGCCGTACAGTTCATGTATGACGAGGTCAGCCACCAGCTGCGCCACGGTTCCCCGGCCCTGGCGACGACTGGTGCAGCGAGCGCGGCGGGTGCTGCGGGGGCTTCGGCCAGCGTGCCGGCCGGCGCCGGTGCCGCTTCCGCTCAGAGCATCAGCGGTGATGCCGCTGACGTGGACGTGCGTGCCCCGTTCGCGGGTGACGTCGTTGCACTCTCCCAGGTCCCGGATGCCTCCTTTGCCCAAGGCATGGTGGGCGAAGGCTTCGCCGTAATGCCTGATGCCGTCGATGCCTTCGACGTCTGCGCCCCGGTAGATGGCACCATCACCATGATCTTCAAGACGCGCCACGCCTTCGGCATGAAGACCGCGGACGGGCTGGACCTGCTCATCCACATCGGTATCGACACCGTGGAGCTCAAGGGAGAAGGATTCACGGCCCTGGCTAAGAAGGGCGATACCGTCACTGCCGGCACGCCGATCATCGCGGTAGAGGCGCAGAAGCTACGCGAGCGCGGCGTCAACCTCATCACCCCGGTGGTGTGCCCGACGGCCAAGCAGGTCGCTGGAGTCGACATTGCTCGCGAGGGCCATGCCCAACCTGGCGATGTCGCCGCAACCGTCAAGCGCAGCAGCTAGCGGGCTGGATTAAATCCCAGACATAAAAACTGCCCGAGTTGCCAAAAACAACGTTGTTCCCTGCGGTTAGGGGCGAAGGTTTTGGCAACTCGGGCAGTTTTGGCTTGGGGGCCTAAAGGGTGGGCTAGTCGGTGCTGTGCAGCAGGCGCGGCACCACTTTGCCTGTGGCATTGCGCGGCAGCTTGTCCAGGAAGTGGACGTCGCGCGGCACGGAGTGGTCGGCGAGGTTCTCGCGGACCCAGGTGCGGATGCTATCGGCAGTCACGGTGCTGCCCAGGGCATCGCGCGTGGTCACTGCCCACACGGCGATGCGCTGGAAGGTGGTCTCATCCTCCACGCCGCCGGCATGTACCTCCGCGATGCCCGGCATGGCCTCAAGAACCTCCGTTACCGACTGCGGGTGCACGTTCTCACCGCCGACGATGATCATGTCATCCGCGCGGCCCACCACGTGCAGGTAGCCCTCGGGGTCGATATAACCCAAGTCCCCGATGGAAATGAGACCATCGACCTTGTTGAGCGGAATCTTCGGGTTGGTATAGCCAATGAGCGCGGTGGAATTGGTCAGGTAAATCTCGCCGACCTCGCCGCGCGGGACCTCATTGCCCTCCTCATCGAGAATGCGCAGCTTGGTGCCGGAGGCAATCTTGCCGCCGATGGTGGGATCCTTGGCCACCTCTTCCATGCTGGCCGTCGATGCCAGTGCTAGCTCCGTGGAGCCATAAACGTTGCAGAGAATCGGGCCGAAGCGCTCGTGGGTTTCTTTGACGATCTCCGGGGTCAGCGCATGCCCAGCGGAGGCAATGAACTTCAGGCTCGAGGTGTCATACGCCGAATCCGGATCTACCTCAACCATCTGGCGGAAGAAGACGGGGGAGGAGAGCAGGCCATCGAGCTGGTAGCGCTGGATGTCATCGAGCGCGGCCGCCGGGTCAAAGACGCGGCGGGTGACGATGGTATTGCGCAGGCCCAGAGCGATGTTAAGGCAGGCCCAGCCCCACGTGTGGAAGATGGAAGCGGTCATCTGCACCTTCTGGTCCCCGCGCCACGGCACCGCATCGACGATGGAAGCAACCACCACCGGCAGCGTCGGCTCCGGGCGCATGATCCCCTTAGGAATGCCCGTGGTGCCGGAGGACATCAGCACGATATGCCCGTGTTTGGGCCAGGTGGGAAGCTTCTGCTTCTCGACGTCCCGCGGATTCTCTACGATCTTGCGCAGCGATGCCGCCTGCGCCAGCTCGGCGGGAATCTCCTCACCGGACTTGTGGCCAATCACGACGTGTAGGCCATCAATGGGGCTGGCGCTGTCGGCGGGGGCGAGGCGGTCGATGAATTCATCGTCGATAACGAGCACATTGATGCGGTTTTCCTCGATGCATCCGGCGAGCTGCTCGGGGGAGGAACCGACGTTGAGCAAAAAGATGTGTGCCCCCGCATAGCCCTTGGCGGCCAGCGGGGTGATGATGTCGCGGCCATTGCGGGCCATCACGCCGAGGCGAATTTCCTCCAGCCCCAAAGAGAGCAACCAGCGCGCGAAGGTTTGGGACTGTTCGCGCAGTTGGCGGTAGGTGAGGGTCCCGTCGTCGTCGATAAGCGCCAGGCGTTCCGGGCAGGTCAGGTAGGCCTGCTCCACCTCGCGGGCGGTGGTGAAGCGGTAGCGCGCCAGAACCGGCGCGGTCAGGGCCACCGCCCGCGGGCCGCCGGCTGGGCTAATGAGGCCCGCGCGGAACAGGGAGGGGATAAAGCGCGCGAGGGCGGCGGCGTGGAAGGTTACATCAGAAAGCTTCATAAGGTTCTCATCGAAAGGAGGGGGAAAGAGGTTACGGAGACGGCGGACTCGCCACAATCAAAACGACAACCTGTTACGGGTGTTGCTATTGTTACATAAGCTGCAACCGCAAGCGTAGTCTATTATGGTTTCGGTCTAGAACATACTCTTTTGGAAGGACGTTAGTCACGTGAAGTCTACTCAGCGCATCGCCGCCCTCTGCGCCTCCCTCCTCGTGGCGGTAGGCCTGTCCCAAGCTCCGCAGGCAGTTGCCGGCGAGCGCAACCTCGTCGCCTTTGGTGATTCCGTGCTGGCGGATCCGCAGCTGGATACATATTTGTCCTCGCGAATGGGCTCGTCTCAGCGCAATCCGAGCCTGAACTGCCCGTCGGGCAATAACTACGCCAAGCGCACCGCCGCCAAGCTGGGCATGCCGGTGGCGGACTTCTCCTGCTCTGGTGCTGTGTCCATGTCTCAGGGCCCGCAAGTGAACGCGCAGATCGACGACGCCATTCGCCGCGGCGCGCTCAGTGCGGATACGCAGCGCGTGCTCTTTGCTAGCGGCTTCAACGATACGTACAACAACGCCGGGCTTTCCGACGGCGACATGCGCGCCCGCTGGGTCGGCGCCAATGCGCCGCTGATCCACAAGATTCGCGCGGCAGCCCCCAATGCCCGCATCCAGATCGTGGGTTACCCGACCATCGGCTCGGGCGACCGCTACTGCCTCCTCCACTTTGGCCCGAAGCCGGCCGACGCTACGGCGCTGCCGATGGTGCAGCGCTATGAAAACGTCGCGCAGTGGATGCAGGTGGACCTGGCGCGCGCTACCGGAACCGAATTTGTGGACATGAAGCCGATGACCTGGGATCGCGGTATGTGTGCCGATGCCAACAAGCGCCTGTGGGCGGGCCTGGTGGACTTCTCCGCGGGGCCGGGCAACCTGCCGCTGCACATTAATGCGCGCGGTCACGAGTTTGTGGCTAACCACCTTGCTAGCTTCTAGAAGCGCGCTCTTCTGACTTTCAGGCCCGGGCAACGTTGCCCGGGCCTTTCGCGTACCCTCGCGGACATGGCTGTTAATGAAAACCTAAATGAAAATAACTCCCAGAAAGGATCGGAGGTTGTCCGCGGCGTGATTGCGCGCGCCAAGGGCGAGCCCGTCGAGACCGTCAACATCGTCGTGCCCGCTCCGGGCGAGCACGATGTCGTGGTCAAGATTCAGGCCTGCGGCGTCTGCCACACCGACCTGGCTTATCGCGATGGCGATATCGAGGATGCCTTCCCCTTCCTGCTCGGGCATGAGGCGGCGGGCGTCGTCGAGCGCGTGGGCGATGCCGTCACCCACGTCGAGGTCGGTGATTTCGTGGTCCTGAACTGGCGTGCGGTGTGCGGCGAGTGCCGCGCTTGTAAGAAGGGTGAACCGAAGTACTGCTTCAACACCCACAACGCCTCCGCGAAGATGACGCTTGCGGACGGGGATAAGGATGCCGGCACGGAGCTCACCCCGGCGCTCGGCATCGGTTCCTTCGCGGAGAAGACCCTGGTTCACGAAGGCCAGTGCACCAAGGTCAACCCGGAGGCAGATCCGGCCGCCGCGGGCCTGCTGGGCTGTGGCGTGATGGCCGGTTTGGGCGCTGCTGTTAATACCGCGGACGTCAAGCGCGGCGAGTCCGTCGCGGTCTTTGGCTGCGGTGGTGTCGGCATGGCGGCTATCGCCGGCGCGGTGTTGGCGGGTGCCTCCAAGGTCATCGCCGTGGACCTGGACCCGGACAAGCTGGAGCTGGCCAAGAAGTTCGGTGCTACCCACACCGTTGCGGCGAAGGACAAGTCTGAGGACGAGGTCATCGAGGCAGTCCGCGAGCTCACCGATGGCTTCGGCACCGACGTGGCCATCGATGCCGTGGGCATCCCGGTCACCACCCGCCAGGCCTTCTACTCCCGCGACCTGGCCGGCCGCATGGTCATGGTGGGCGTGCCGAACCTCACCAGCCGCTTCGACATCCCGGCCATTGACTTCTTCGGCCGCGGCGGCTCACTCAAGTCCTCCTGGTACGGCGACTGCCTCCCGGAGCGTGACTTCCCCATGTACGTCGACCTCTCCCTGCAGGGCCGCTTCCCGCTGCAGGACTTCGTCACCGAGCGCATTGGTCTCGACGACGTGGAAGAGGCTTTCGCTACCATGAAGGCTGGCAAGGTACTCCGATCCGTAGTGGAGCTGTAAATGATCATTGAACAGTTTGTAACCTCAGGAAAGTTCCGCCTGGATGGTGGTGAGTGGGACGTGGACAATAACGTCTACATCCTGGCCGCTGGTGGCGCGTCAAGCGATGCCGAGTGCTACATCATCGATCCTTCCCACGACGCCGAGCGCGTCATCGAAGAGGTGGGACAGCGCACGGTCAAAGGCGTTATTCTCACCCACGCGCATAACGACCACTGTGAGCTCGCACCCCAGGTGGCTGAGCACTTCGGTGTGTCCGTCTACCTGCACCCGGATGACCGCCCCCTGTGGGAGGAAACGCACGAGGACGCGACCTTCGTGCCGCTGGAGGATAACCAGCTCTTCACCGTGGGTGATAGCGATTTCGTGGTCTTCCACACGCCGGGTCACTCGCCGGGATGCGTGGTGCTCTACATTGCGGACGAGGCCACGCTTCTGTCGGGAGATACTCTCTTCAACGGCGGGCCGGGCGCTACTGGCCGCAAGTACTCCGACTTCGATGTCATCATCGAGTCCCTGCGCAACCGCGTGCTGAACCTCCCGCCGGAGACCCGCGTCCTGCCGGGCCACGGCGATGAGACCACCATTGGTGCGGAGGCGGCACGCATCGACGAGTACGTCGCGCGCGGCTACTAGCCCTTAAACCTTGGCCTAGACCTTGGCCTAGAGCTAAGCTCTAGGCCGCCCTAGGCCGGGGTTCGGGCGGCTTTCACGCCCACGGCCACTGTGGCTGCGAGTGAGAGCCCAAACCAGACCCACGCATCCGCCACGCCCGCGCTGAAGGCGCGGGCTTTTTCTTGCACTGCGAACTGCGCATCCGTGCTTAAGACCGCGGGCAAGGTTGCGGTGCCATAGCTGGCAATGAATAGCGCGCCGATGAGCACGAAAAACGCGCCGGACACAATGGACAAGGTGTTCGTGCGCACGGGGCCAAGAACCACCTCGCGCCCGCGCAGCCAGGACCACGAGCCCACATTGAGGCGCTCCCACAGCGCCGCCAGCACAAAGAGCGGTGCGGCCATGCCCGCGGCATACGCCACCATGATGATCCCGCCGTAGAGCGCGCTGCCGGATGCCGCGGCCGTGGTAAGCACAGCACCCAAGAGCGGGCCCGCGCAAAAGCCCGCGAAGCCATAGACCGCGCCGAGCAGAAACACCTTGCCCCGTGCTTTACCGGACAGGGCATCCATACCGGGGATGCGGAAACCGCCGCCCAAGGCGGTAAAGATCCCTAGCGCGATGATGATCCAGCCCGCCACCGTGATGACCTGGCCGCGGTATTGCGCGAGGATTGCAGCCAGTCCCATGCCGATGGGCACGAGCGTGGTGCACAGGCCTAAGAAAAAGACCAGGGTTTTCAGTAGCAGCTGGCGCTGCGATTCAAAAGCATAGGCAAAGAAGGCTGGCACCAACAGCGCTGAACAGGGGCTGATCAAGGTCAGTACGCCGGCGATGGCGGCGCCAAAAATTCCGATACTCACAGGCTCACCCCCACTGCATAACCGCCTAAGAATGCGGTCAAGATAACCAGTGCGATGAAGACCCACACGATCAGCGGTGGTTTAGGCATTGGCCGCCTTTCCCAGCTGTTCCTGGATGATTTGCTCAAATACCTCGGGCGGCTGTGCGCCGCCGACGAACTGATCCCCCACCACGAAGGCCGGGGTGCCCGTAATACCAATCTGGGAGGCATAGCTGGTGGCCTTCTCGATGACCTCGGTGTAGGTATCATCCGTGGCCTGCTGGCGGAACTTATCCAAGTCCGCAACGCCAGCCTTCTCGGCGAACTTCATGAAGTCCTCGATGCCGAATTCTGGGTGACCACTGATGTCCTTGCTAGCGGTGTAGAGCTCGTGCTTGAACTCCTGGAACTTGCCCTGTGCCGCGGCCGCGCGCCCGGCCTTGGCAGCCTCGACGGCGGCAGGGCCGTTAACGGGGAAGTCATTCCACTCGATGCGCACCAGGCCCTTCTCCACGTACTTCTTGAGGAGGTCTGGCTCAGTGACGTTGGCGTGGCGGGAGCAGAACGGGCACTCGAAATCGGAAAACTCAGAGATAACCACCGGCGCGTCCACGGCGCCCACGGCGAAAGGATCGTTCTCCTTCTTGCGGTGCACCACCGTGATATCCCCGGACTTGGTGTCGCCGCCGGGGCCGAACATCATCGGGTCACCCTTCCCATCGGAGAACTTCGTGCCGGGCGTGGCCTTGTCAGCATCCTTCGCCAGGTCTTCGGTAGGCGCCGTGCTCGTCGCCGTCTCCTGCGCTGCGGGAGTGCTTTCCTTGCCAGAAGAATTGCGCTCCGCCAGCAGGAAGCCAATGATGATGGCCAAAATTACAACGATCACCAACAATCCCCATGCCACGGGGCTGATGGCGGAAAGCGCTGACTTCTTCGGATCACTGGTGGGGCGAGAGGATGAACTAGGCATGCGATTACCTTAACGCGTTTAGGCTCGTTTGGGTGATTGCGGCTCCTGACACTGGGCCGGTTAAGTGCGGCCTGAAACTGGGTGGGGAGGCTTAAGCACGTACGGATCGATCAAATAAGGCCTCAGAGCCCGTTGGTATTCGGTCCTTATTTGATCGATATGTACCTCGGTCTCAGCTCTCTTGCGCAGCGGCGAGAAGATAACGGCCATAGCCGGACTTCAGGAGGGGTTTGGCCAGCTCGGTGAGTGCCGCGGCATCGATGAAGCCCTCCTCGAAGGCAGCCACCTCCGGCGAACCGATGACGGTGCCGGTGCGCTTCTGCATTACCTCCACGTAGGCCGAGGCCTCACTCATGGAGTCCACCGTGCCGGTATCCAACCAGACGTCACCGCGCTGCATGCGCTTGACACGCAGCTGCCCGCGGCGCAGGTATTCCTCGTTGACGGCGGTGATCTCTAACTCCCCGCGTGCGCTGGGCGTGATGGATTTGGCAATCTCCACCACGGAATTGTCATAGAAATACAAGCCCACCACAGCGTGGTTGGATTTGGGCGCGGTGGGTTTTTCTTCGATGGACAGGGCTTGGCCGGAGTCATCAAAGTCCACGACACCATAGCGCTGCGGATCGGAAACCTCGTAGGCGAAGATGATGCCGCCGCCTGGGTGGCTGCACTCATTCAGTGCCGTGGAGAAGCCGTGGCCATCAAAGATGTTGTCACCCAGGACAAGGGCCACGTCATCCTCAGAGATGAAGTCTTCCGCGATGAGGAAGGCCTGGGCTAAGCCTTCGGGCCGGGGTTGGACCGCATAGTGCAGCATGAGGCCGAGCTGGGAACCGTCGCCAAGCAGGCGCTGGAAGGCGGCCTGGTCTTCTGGAGTAGTGATGATGAGGATCTCGCGGATGCCGGCCTGGATCAGGGTGGTCAGGGGATAGTAGACCATCGGCTTGTCATAGATGGGCATGAGCTGCTTCGAGATGCCCTTGGTGATGGGGTAGAGGCGGGTTCCAGAACCGCCTGCGAGAATGATGCCCTTCATGAGCTTTAAGCTTAACGGAGGGGTCTCGCGCCGGGGTGCGGCGGCACGGGCTGGCGAGCATAACACTTAACTTCCCACATAACATAACACGTGGGAAGTTAAGTGTTATGTTGAGTGTTATGCTCTATTTGCGCAGCCTGTAGCGCTGTTTAGGGCTGCGTCCGGGTTCAGTCTTTTCGGCGATGTTATCGCGGATGAGTTCATTTAGTGCTTTCTGGACCGCTGTCCGGCTGAGCTTTGTAGCCTCAACTAATTCGGTTGTCGATACGGACGGGCTGCCGTGGAGCAGGTGTTCCACATGGTCACGTGCGGTGCCATAGCGTTCCTGGGTGGCTACCCTGCGGCGGTGGAAGATGATGGTAAAGCTGTCGAGCCGGTTGATAATTTCCGGTTTGGGCATGAGTGCGTCTGCTAAGGCCTGATGGATGGTGGCGATGCCTGTACCGCGGTTCTCTGCGGCGACTCCGCCTTCTGGCAGGGGAATGTCCTCTAGGAACGTCGCAAGGCGCTGATTGCGGGTAGAGCTGACGCCGGCTTCTCCAAGATTTCGGAGCGTAACCCCGCCATATAGGCCTCCCGGATTGGTGATTTCCAAGCGGTCAACGAACATGTTGATTTGCACCTGACTGCCGCGAGCAGTCGGGGAGTAGTCACGGTGCATGAGCGCATTGACTAATGCTTCACGGACAGCGACCAGTGGATAATCCGGAAGTGCGGTCCGGGACTTGTCGCCGATAAAGCCAGCGGTGCGCATGTTCTTCTTTACAATATCGATGCCTTCGCTCACCAGCTCCGGAATCGTACCGTGAAGTGTGGCGCTGTCGAGGAGGCGGATGCCCGTGGTGACATCACCTTTCGACGTTCCGGGAAAGAGTGCGAAGGTAACCGTTAATCGGGGGAAAAACTCCTGCGGGTAGTCTCCCATGACAAGAAGTGAGGCCAGCGTGGGGTGGCCGTCCTTGAGAATTCGCAGGCGCTTGAGGGCTGTGTCCTGTCCATTCGCAAAAGTCTTGGGGCGGCGCTCTTTCTGCACTTGGAGGAAGCCGTCAAGAGCGGCACCCTCGATGTCCTCCAGCGTGGCATCTGGGATGGCATCTTCATCCCAGGTCGGTTGCGTGTGCTCTTCAACGAGTCGATTTACTTCGTACTGGGACAGGCGCGTATCACCATCGCCGGTGCGAATATAGCTGCCTTTGTACAGCCCCCTTTCGGCCACATAGCAGGGCTTATCGCGCGCGGGAAGCTCGTCGATCTCTGCGACGAGTATGTTACTGCTTTCAAATTCGATGATGTCGATTCGCGGGCGGACCGGCGGGATGAGCTGTTGGCAGCGAGTTTCCAATTGGTCTTGGGCGGTGGAGGCAGAGAACTTCTTAACTGGGGTGAAGCCGTCCTGCTCTGAAAGGCCGATGATGAGCGTCCCGCCGTCCCCGTTTGCGAAGGCACTGAGCGTAGAAAGTACTTCCTTGCTGACGGATGATTTGACCTCTACGGATTGTTTATCGCTTCCAATGACGCGGAGTTGTGCGATGAGTTCGGAGAGTGTTGTAGGGGTCATGAGCAGGCCTTTCCCTCGGTGTGCCCCAGCATAACACTCAACATACCACTTAACTTCCCAGGTGTTATGTTATGTGGGAAGTTAAGTGTTATGCCGGGTAAAGCGCCAGGTAAAGCGCCAAAGCGGCCCGCCAATTCATCGGCTTAAAGCCGGTGGCTTCAATCTTGGACAGGTCGAAGGTGGACTCCTTCGGGCGGGGAGCTTCGGGCCCGGCAATCTCGCGGTACTGCTCAGTGCTGACCGGCGTGACATCCGCGGGGTCCTGGCCCACGCCGGTGAAGACGGCCATGGCGATCTCATCGCGGCCCACCACATCACCGGAGTTGGAGATGTTGTATACGCCGTACTCGGCTTCGGTCTTGAGTAGGTGGATGATGCCCTTCGCTAGGTCCTCGGCGAAGGTGGGGCGCCCGCGCTGATCATGGATGACGGAGGGCTTGACGCCCTTATTCGCCAGCGAGCGCATCGTGGCCATGAAGTTGGCACCATCGCCGAAGACCCACGAGGTGCGGATGACATAGTGGCGCGGGGCGGTCTGCGCGGCGGTATCGCCTGCGGCTTTTGACGCCCCATAGGCCGAGAGCGGGGAGGGCAGCTCATCTTCGGAGTGGACCTCTTCAGTGCCGTCGAAGATGTAATCGCTGGAGACGTGTACCAAGGTCAGGTTATTCTCCGCCGCAATGCGCGCGAGCTTCGCCGGGGCGGAAGCGTTGACCGCCCAGGCCGCGGCGCGATTGTCCTCCGCGCCGTTGACATCGTTATAGGCCGCGCAGTTGATGATGGCGGAGTACTGCTTCCATGGGCGGGCAGGCGGGTTGGTGATATCGAAATCCTCGTGCCCACAGAACTCCACCGCGCCCAGACCAGCGGAAGGCAGGAACTTCTTTAAAGCGCGGCCCAGCTGCCCGTTGGCCCCGGTGACCAGGATGCGGTGAGGGGGCATGGGGGAGACGTCGGCAAGCGCGGGGTGCTCCTTGTCCTTATCGGAGATTTCCGTCGGTTCCAGCGGCCAGTCCACCATGCCCAGGTTGACGCAGGTGTACTCCGCATCCGGGGACCAGTGGTCATTGACCAGGTAGGAGTAGGCACAAGCCTCCAGCGCCTGGAAGCCGTTGGCCACGCCACGCGGGACGAAAACCGCCACGTCCTCGCGCAGCTCGTGCGTCACCAGCTGACCAAACGTGGCAGAGCCCTCACGCAAATCGCACCACGCGCCGAAGGCCCGGCCGGAGGCCACGGAGACCAGCTTGTCCCAGGGCTCCGCGTGCAGACCGCGCGTAACACCCTTCTCCGCATTGAAGGAGACATTGTTCTGCACCGGCTGGAAGTCCGGCAATCCTGCCGCCACCATCTTCTCGCGCTGCCAGTTCTCCTTGAACCAGCCGCGGTTATCGCCGTGGACGTCGAGCTCCACAATGAGCAGGCCCTCGATGGCCGTTGACTGCACCTTCATGGCTATTTATTGTCCTTGCTTCGCGTAGTTGGCTTCGACTTCTTCCTTGCCCGCGCGCCACCACTCCTCGTGGGCGCGGTACCACTCAATGGTGGCGGCCAGGCCCTCCCGCAGATCCGTGTAGCGCGGGGCCCAGCCCAGCTCGCGGCGCAGCTTGCTGGCATCCATGGCATAGCGCTGGTCATGGCCCGGGCGGTCCGCCACGTGCTCAAAGCGCGCCTGACCATTGTCCGTCGCCCCCATGAGCTCACAAATCATCTCGATGACCTGGCGGTTATTTGTATCCTCCTGGTCGGCGCCGATGTTATAGGTCTCCCCAAGGCGCCCGCGGTCCAGGATGGCGAGTACGGCCTCGTTGTGATCATCCACGTGAATCCAATCGCGCACCTGCTCGCCGGTGCCATAGAGCTTCGCCGGCTGGCCCAGAAGCAGATTGGTGATCTGCCGCGGAATGAACTTCTCAATGTGCTGGTAGGGGCCGTAATTATTGGAGCAATTCGAAATGGTTGCCCGCAGCCCAAAGCTGCGCACCCACGCGCGCACCAGGTGATCCGAACCGGCCTTCGTGGCCGAATAGGGCGAAGACGGGTTATAAGGTGTCTCTTCCGTGAAGTAGGTATCTGCGCCAATTTCCAAATCACCAAAAACCTCATCGGTGGAGACATGGTGGAGGCGCACATCGTGGCGGCGGCAGGCCTCCAGCAGCACGAAAGTACCCATGATGTTGGTGTGGAGGAAAGGCGAAGGATCCCGCAAAGAGTTGTCATTGTGGGATTCCGCGGCGAAGTGCACCACGGTATCGGCCTGGGACACGAGCTTGTCGACGACCCCCTCATCCGCTACGTCCCCCACCACGAGCTCGGCGTCCACGCCGTCGAGATTGGCGCGATTGCCCGCATAGGTGAGCTTATCCAGGACGGTGATCTCCACCTCCGGGCGCTGCTGGGCCACGAGCCTCACGAAGTTTGCACCAATAAAGCCGGCGCCGCCGGTAACAAGCAGTCTGCGCATGGTCTCCCAGTTTAGAGCATGCAGTGTTCACGGGACTGCCGAGATTATGCGGCCGATACTTATAGCGGGAAGCGCGGCAGCTCCGGCTTATCCAGCCACTGGGCTAGGAGCTGGTCGACGTCACCTGGGTTCTCCGCTGCCTCGCGCATGCGGCTGATGAGATCCTCCGGGCTCACCACCGAGTGCTGCGCTGCGGTGAGGTACTCCCGCACCGTGGCAAAGAAAGCCTCATCACCCACGAGGCGGCGCAGCGCGTGCACGGTCAGCGCGCCGCGCTTGTAGACGCGGTCATCGAACATATCGCGCGTACCAGGATCACTGAGCAGAATGTCCTGCTTCTTGCGGGCCAGCACCTGATAGTGCGAGCGCGCCGATTCATGTGCCGGGCGGCCATGCGCGTGTTCGAACCACAGCCACTCGCAGTAGCAGGCAAAACCTTCGTTGAGCCAGATATCCTTCCACTCCATCAGTCCCACGGAGTTGCCGAACCACTGGTGGGAGAGCTCGTGCGCGATGAGTCGCTCGAAGACGTGATCACCCTTGACGTGGTTGGAGCCGAAGATGGACAGGCCCTGGGCCTCGAGTGGGATCTCTAGCTCGTCATCGGTGATGACCACTTGATAGTCGGCGAAGGGGTAGTGGCCAAAGAGCGCGGAGTAGAAATCCACCATTTCCTGCTGCTGGGAAAACTCTTCGAGCACCACCTGCTTGAGGTGGGCCGGTGCCCACGCGCGGACGTTGGCGCCAAGGGGGATCTCAATGTATTCGCCAACTTGGACCGTGGCGAGGTAGGTGGCCATGGGGTGCTTGACGCGGTAGTGCCAGCGCGTCATGGATCCACCCGCGCTGCGGCGGGAGACCAGCTTGCCGTTGGAGATGACCACGAAAGGATCGTCTGCGGTGATGCGGATATCGTAGGTGGCCTTTGCGGACGGGGTGTCATCACAGGGGAACCAACTGGGCGCGCCGTTGGGCTGGCTAGCCACCAAGGAGCCGGAATCCGTCTCCTCCCAGCCGATTTCACCCCATGGCGTGCGCAGCGGGCGGGGTGAGCCGCCATAGCGGATCAGCAGCTCAAACTCTTGGCCTTCTGCGATTGTGTCGGCGAAGTTCAAGCGCAGCTTCCCGCCGGATAGGCGGAACTTGGCCACGCGCGGCGCGTGCTTTGCCGTGATGCGACGAGCCACCATGGCGCCGCCGAGGTCGAGGGTGAGCTTGTCCAAGTCCTCCAACGCACGAATATGGAGCACTGCTTCGCCTTGCAGCATGTTGGGCTCCACGCGGTAGGCCAGGTCCAAGTCATAGTGGGTGACCTCGAAGCCGATGTTAAAATCCACCCCCGTGTAGCTATCCCGGGAAGGCGCGGCGTGGCCGCGGGCGGACGAGATATGCGAAAGGGCGGTAGAAAGCAGCTTCATAATGCCGCTATCCTACCGCCCTGCTTGGCTTATCCGAAGCCAGGGGAGCAGGCACGCCGCACCCGCGACGTGCTCCGCTCACTTTTAGGAGTTGAAGGCTTCCTCAAAGGTGGGCCAGGACTTCACCAGGTCCTCGCGCCAGCCCGGCCAGGAGTGCGTGCCCACGTTGCGGAAGTTGTAGGTTGCCGGAATGTTCTGCTTATCCAGCTTTGCCTTGAGCATGTGGGTGCAGTGGTTAACGGCCGCCTCGATGACGCCGCCTTCCACCTGCAGCTGAGCTGATCCCATGTATGCCGTCAACGGGCTGTAGCCCTTGTTGATGTAGTAGGACGGGGTATCCTGCTCACCGGCGAAGCCCGATGCGGAGGAGATGTACAGCTTGGTGCCGCGCAGCTTCTCGGAGTTCATCAGGGCGTCGTTGTAGCGGTTGTAGGCAGAACCCATCGGCCCCCACATCTGCTCCGGCTGGCCGCCACCGCGGTTCACGGTGAGGCGCAGGAACTCGTACTCAGTGGGGTAGGCGGTCGCAGCACAGCCAGCGAAGGAACCAACTGCGTCATAGAAGCCCTGGTTGTGCTGAGCAAGCAGCAGCGAGGACGTCGCGGACATGGACATGCCGGCGATGGCGCGCTTGTTGTTGGCGTTCAGACGCTCCTCCAGCGGACCAGGCAGCTCCTTGGTCAGGAAGGTCTCCCACTTCTGCGGGCCCTTGAGGTACTTGCCGTTGGGCTCCTCCAACCAGTCGGTGTAGTAGGAGAAAGCGCCTGCTTGCGGAACCACTACGTTGACGTCCTTCTCAGCGTAGAAGTCCACGGCATCGGACATGTGCAGCCAGTCGGAGTCCTGCTCAGCGGAACCAGCGCCGTTGAGCAGGTAGACCGTCGGGCGGTCCGGGTTCTTGGCCGAGATGACAGCCAGCGGAATGCTGCGGCCGTTCATTGCCGGCGACGTAGCTTCTAGCTTGAGGACTCGGGGGTCATCCTTGTATTTGCCATACCACTTTTGGCTCTCCACCTCCGGGGTGACCTGCAGGTCCGAGATGGTGGATAGGGCAGTGTCACCCGCAACCTGCTGCGGGGTGAGGGTGGCAGCACCCGCAACGGGGCTGACCAGCGCGGCGGCGCTGAGCGCGCCGGCGGCGAGGAGAGAGCTAAGACGCTTCATAACGTTCCTTATTCAATAATTGGTACGGCGAATAGAGCTTAGTGCCCGGTCGCCTCAGTATCTACTGGCAGGGAATCAGCGGGGGCCTCGGTGTTTGCCTCTGCCTCATCCAGTTTCGCATCCTGAGTATCGGCCTCGGCGTTCATTTCGTTAGCGCTCGTGCCCTCTTCTGCTGCATAAGTCGCCGCCTCAGGTGCGGAGGGATCCTTAGGAAGGTTGAAGGCTTGCGCGAAGATCGGCCACGAGGAGTTGATGTCGTCATACCAGCCCGGCCAGGAGTGGGTACCGGTGTTGCGCAGGTTGAAGACTGCGTCTTTAACGCCCTCGCGCTCCATCTTTGCCTTCAGGTCATGCGTGCAGGCGTTCATGGCTGCCTCGATGACGCCGCCCTCAACCACGAGGGTGGAGGAGGACTTGAAGGCCTGGGACGAGCCTGCGCTCTCAATCTTGGACGAGCCCAAGTCCGTTGCCCCAGCCAAACCGGAGTTGGCGGAAACATAGACCTTGGAATTGCCCATGTTGTTCTTGGTGGCGTTGATGAGGCCATCGTTGTAGCGGTTGTAGTCTCCGCCCTTCGCGCCCCACATCTGCTCGGTGCTTCCGCCACCGCGGTTCACGGTGAGCTGCGCGTAGAAGTTCGGCAGCGGCGTCGAGGTAGCAGCGCAGCCGGAGTAGGAGCCGATGGCATCGTAGAAGTTCGGGTTGTGCTGTGCCAGCACGAGCGAGGAGGTAGCAGACATGGACATGCCGGCGATGCCGCGCTTGCCGTTGCCGTTAATGCGCTTCTCCAGCGGTCCCGGAAGCTCCTTGGTTAGGAAGGTCTCCCACTTCTGGGGACCCTTGAGATAGCCGCGGTCCGGGGTGCTCAGCCAGTCGGTGTAGTAGGAGAAAGCGCCCGCCTGCGGGATGACGACGTTTACGTTGCGGTTGGCGTAGAAGTGAACGAGGTCCTGAACATCCGGCGTATCCGGATCAAGATCCTTGGCAATGGTGGAACTAATCCAGTCCATGCCCTGCTCGGCGCCGCCGGCACCGTTGAGCAAGTAGAGGGTGGGGCGGGAAGCATCAAAGTTGCCGTCCGGGGTGATCACCGCGAGGGGGACTTCGCGGTTATCCATTGCGGGCGCGGTGGCATTGAGAGCTTTCACCTTGTGGCGATAATCCCAGTACTTGAAGACGTAGCCCATCCACTTCTTTTCTTCTGGGAGGTTGCTGATCTTGACGTCCGGATAGGAAACCTTCTTGTCGAAGGAAGCCTCAAATTGCTCGCGGGAAGGCGTCGGGTTGCCGGCCCCATCCTTGGGTAGGTACTCCTCGAGCTCGGTGTAGAGGTCGATGTCGGAGATGTCGGACGGCGTAGCCTCACCGCGGATTTGAGCCGGGTCGATGTCGGATGCGCTGGCGATAGGGGATACAACGGCGCCGAGGGCTAAGGCTGATGCCGCTGCCAGCGTCGTGAGAGAGCGCGCAATCTTCATGGAATCTCGCTTTCTTGATGATGAGCGGAAGTGTAGGGGCAAGTTTAAAAGATGCTCCGGACAGACCACCCTTGAAATGGGCAAAAGTACTGATAGACGGGTAATCCAGTACCCCCGAAGATAAGGGTAGCGAGATTAAACATACCAAGTTATTAGAGTGAATGGTGGTATTGGAGTTGAAACCGTGTCATAATCTTTCCGCGCCTATTCCTGGGTTATGTAACGCAACGACAGTCTCGTTCGTTAGTGGAGCTAGGTACCGAGACCGCCTTCGGCGGCGGCCGCCTGCATCGCTGTGACCTCGCGGGAGGGGTGCCGCGTGAAGTCGCGCACGCCGCTCAAATACCAACAGAAAGAAGAAGAATGAACTTTTTTGACACCATCCTCGTTTCCATCAACCAGGTGCTGGGCCAGATCGCTCACTTCGGCTCCTCCACGTCCTCGAAGGCTGCCCTGGACTGGGGTCTGTTCTAAGAAGTCTGCAGGGGGTAGTGCCCCGCTTTCTTTCCCCTAATCCCCTTCATTGGGGGTTAGGGGTTTATTTGTGCCAGTTTGCATTCTGCGCGTTAGGCCTGCATCGGGACAGCTATGAACGTCCAGTGGGTGCAGGTTCGGGGGTGGTGGGACAGCGAGCCTAAAGTTACGTATCCTGTAGAGCGTGACTAATGAACATTTTGACGTTGTAGTACTCGGCGCGGGCCCCGGCGGCTACGTGTCCGCCATCCGCGCTGCCCAGCTGGGCAAGAAGGTTGCCGTTATTGAGAAGCAGTACTGGGGCGGTGTCTGTCTCAACGTGGGCTGCATCCCGTCCAAGGCTCTTCTTAAGAACGCTGAGGTTGCACACACCTTCAACCATGAGGCAAAGGCCTTTGGTATTTCCGGCGATGTTTCTTTCGACTTCGGTGTTGCGCACAAGCGCTCCCGCAAGGTTTCGGAGGGCATCGTCAAGGGCGTGCACTACCTGATGAAGAAGAACAAGATTACGGAGATCAATGGCCTCGGCTCCTTCAAGGACGCCAAGACCATCGAGATTACCGAGGGCGATGACAAGGGTAAGACCGTTACCTTTGATAACTGCATTATTGCCACCGGCTCCGTCGTTCGTTCCCTTCCGGGCGTGGAAATCGGCGGCAACATCGTGTCCTTCGAGGAGCAGATTCTCAATGATGACGCCCCGGATTCCATGGTCATCGTTGGTGCAGGCGCCATCGGTATGGAGTTTGCTTATGTTCTGGCCAACTACGGCGTGGACGTGACCATCGTGGAGTTCATGGACCGCGTCTTGCCGAACGAGGACAAGGATGTTTCCAAGGCGATTGCTAAGGAATACAAGAAGCTTGGCGTGAAGCTCCTGACTGGTTACAAGACCACCGCCATCAAGGACAACGGCGACAATGTCACCGTCGAGGTCGAGTCCAAGGACGGCTCCAAGACCGATACTCTGACCGTGGACCGTTGTATGGTCTCCATCGGCTTCGCCCCGCGCACCGAGGGTTACGGCCTGGAGAACACCGGTGTCGAGCTCACCGAGCGCGGTGCCATTGCTATCGATGACTACATGCGCACCAACGTAGAGGGCATTTACGCCATTGGTGACGTCACCGCGAAACTGCAGCTCGCACACGTGGCTGAGGCACAGGGTGTTGTGGCCGCTGAGGTTATCGCCGGCGCTGAGACTCAGCTGCTCGGTGACTACATGAACATGCCGCGCGCTACCTTCTGCAACCCGCAGGTTGCCTCCTTCGGTTACACCGAGGAGCAGGCTCGCGAGAAGTTCGCCGACCGCGACATCAAGGTTGCCACCTTCCCGTTCTCCGCTAACGGTAAGGCGGCTGGTCTCAATGAGACCGCGGGCTTCGTCAAGCTCATCGCTGACGGCGAGTTCGGTGAGCTCATTGGTGGCCACATGGTGGGCTCCAACGTTTCCGAGCTGCTGCCGGAGCTGACTCTGGCACAGCGCTTTGACCTCACCGCTGAGGAGATCGGACGCAACGTTCACACGCACCCGACTCTGTCTGAGGCCATGAAGGAAGCAGCCGAGGGCATCGGCGGCCACATGATCAACCTCTAAGGCCAAGGCGAAAAGCCAAAACAAGAACTCTCCCCCCTCAAACCCAGAAAGGGTTTGAGGGGGGAGAGTTGGTTTTAGCGCCGTAGCGCTCCTGCCTTTAGCCGAAGAGCTTGGAGGACAGAACGAACGGTGCATTAACAACGGTTACGAGAAGACCCTGGATCTGGCCAAGGAAGTTGTTTGCAAAGCTGCTCATGATAGCAATCCTTTCGATAGGGGATATCGGTCATCTTCCATTATAAGAGATTCAACCCTGGAAAATCTATGAATTTTGATAGTCAAAATCATGCCAAAGCTTTTTAAAGGAAATACATGTGAGCTGTCAGCGGCTTAAATGACCAGTTCAAGGTGTGTAAAAAGGGCTCCTGGGAGAGATCTGCCCTCCGGAAAAATTCATCCCGACACTGGAGAGCTCTCCCCGCAAAAGGCAATAAAAAGGTTATTTGTGGTGTAAAAGCGTTCCTTTTGGATTGCCCAGACTGCTCGTGCCGCAAGGGGTGGGTTAGTACGGCGCAACCGCGGAGCGGTGGGCATCAATGACCAACTGTTCGTTGATGGCGGGGAAAGCTCGCTGCGCACAGTTCTGGCGCGGGCAGGTGCGGCAGCCAGCGCCAATCGGCGTCGCGGAAGAAAGAGCATCGAGGTTAAGTCCCTGGGCGTAGACAGTGCGGTTGGCGTGGCGAGCCTCGCAGCCCAAGCCGATGGAGAAGAGCTTGTTGGTATCCCCGAAACGGCCTTGCGGGTAGCTCACCGTGCGCGAAACCCAGAGGTAATTGCGCCCATCCGGCATCTGCGCCAGCTGGCGGGAAATGGTGTTGGGGCGTGAAAAGGATTCGTAGACATTCCACAGCGGGCAGGTGCCGCCGGAGTTGGAAAAGTGCACGCCCGTGGCTGATTGACGCTTGGACATGTTGCCCGCGCGGTCCACCCGCACAAAGGTAAAGGGGATGCCGCGCCTGTTGGGGCGCTGCAGCGTGGAAAGGCGGGAAGCAATCGTTTCATAGCCCACCCCGAACACGTTGCAGAGGTACTCCACGTCATACCCGGATTGCTCGGCCTCGCTATGGATGAGGTTATAAGGCAGCAGGGTGGCTGCGGCGTAGTAGTTGGCGATTCCCCGCTTGGCCAAGTTGATTGAGGCATCTGAGGTGAAGGGCTCTTCATCCACGAGGTCGCTGATAAGCCCACCCGCTTCCAGGAATCCCAGCTCGGCTGCCATGCGGAAGGCGCGCTGACCCACGCTCAAGCGGCTGGCCAGGCGAAGGGTGCCGCTGTCCTTGTCAAAGCGGTGCAGTGTGCCATCCATGCGGTCGGTGGTGAGAATCTCCACGCCGTGCTGGGATGTGAGCCTGTCATTCAGCGACTGCTCAATATCGCGGATGTGGAAGGGGGTGACGCCGAGTTCCGCGGCAATTCCCTCTGCGTGGATATCCAATTCATCGAGGTAATTCTGCCGGGCATAGAAGAAATCCCGGACCTCGTCGTGCGGCATGGATAGCGCCTGGCTGCCATCCGAGCGGCGGGTATCGGTGGCGAGCGAAAGCTTGTCACGGATGTTGCGGTAGCGACGGTGGATATCCACAAGCGTGCGGGCGACGGTGGGGTGGTTATAAACCAACTCGGACAATTCCTGAAGTTCCACGGGGGAGGGGCAGATTTCCTGGTCTTGGACGACATCTTGGATTTCTGCCAGCAGGCGTGAGTCATCATCGCGGGAGAAGAACGTGGCATCAACGCCAAATGCTTCAGTGATTTTCAGCAAGACCGGGACGGTAAGCGGGCGCACATCATGCTCAATCTGGTTGACGTAGCTCGCTGAAAGCCCCAGCGTAGCGGCGAGGGAGGCTTGGCTGAGATCACGTTCGCGGCGCAGTTGGCGCAGGCGCGAACCCACGTATGTCTTGCTCATGTGAGCTAGGTTACCTAGTGCCTTTCACTCATAACAATATTTTTGCAAGGAATGTGTGAAGTATTTTAACTCCGCTGCGAAGTGGGGGTGTTGGCAGGGTGCTAGGCGGGCATTGAGGGGTGGATACCAAGCGAAAGTTTGACACCTAAAGGGGTAGGGTCGTCACTCGCGCCACACCCTGTGACAAAAGTCTCATCCGTGAAATGTTTTCGCAAGGTCAATATTGCGTAAAGGGAAGTGATCAAGGTAGAGCGGCAAAAGGGATCGAGCACCTAAGGTGATCCTTGCCTTATCTCGAATCTTTCGGCGGGCCAGAGGAGGGGGAAGGAGTGCGCAAAGCAAGGGGATAACTAGTGGTCAGCGTGAAGTTCTGCGTAAGGTAAGGACGACTATGGAGGTGTCATGTCTGTAAAAAATCCTGACCGTGAAGCCCTCGCTCACGGCCGTATTACTAATGAAACGATTCGTCCTAAGCCAGGAATTCCGTCCTGGGCTTTGAAACTGACGATGGCAATTACCGGTCTGTTCTTCGCGCTCTTCGTTGTGGGACACATGGCCGGCAACTTGAAGCTTTACCTGCCGGCTCATGACGGCCAGGAAGCCCTCGATGCCTACGGTGCATTCCTGCGCAGCATGGGTGAGCCGCTGATTCCGAGCGGCCACCTTCTGTGGATCATCCGCATCGTTTTGCTGGCTTGCGTGATCGCCCACATTTACGGTGCCTTTGCGCTGACCGCTCGCTCCAAGGCATCCCGCGGTAAGTTCAAGCGCACCAACCTGATGGGCGGCATGGATTCCTTCGCAACGAAGACCATGCTGGTGACCGGCGTCGTGCTGCTCCTGTTCATCGTCTTCCACATCTTGGACCTGACGATGGGTGTTCAGCCGATCGCTCCGGAGGCTTTCGCTCATGGTGAGGTGAAGGCCAACATGATCGCTACCTTCTCCCGCTGGCCGGTGACCATCATCTACATCGTTGCCATGCTCTGCCTCTTCCTGCACCTGACCCACGGCATCCGCCTTGCGGCTTCCGACCTGGGTATTACCGGTGCAAAGTGGCGCGAGGTATTTGTCATCCTGGCGTACGTCGTCCCGGCCGTTGTGTGCCTGGCAAACATCGTTATGCCGTTGTCCGTCGCCCTGGGCTGGGTCAGCTAAAGGAGTTTTGAACCCATGACTAACGCGAATACTGAACTCAAGCGCGAGCACCCGAACTTCTCGCACCCGCAGTCCATCGTCCCGGGCGTTAAGCCGGGCCGCATCCTGGAGTCCCACGAGCCGCACGGCGTCCCGATGAAGGACATGTGGAGCTACCAGAAGGACCACATGGAGCTGGTCTCCCCGCTGAACCGCCGCAAGTTCGAAATCATCGTCGTCGGCACCGGCCTGGCTGCTGGTTCTGCTGCGGCTGCTCTCGGCGAGCTGGGCTACAAGGTGAAGGTCTTCACCTACCACGACTCCCCGCGTCGTGCGCACTCCATTGCTGCGCAGGGTGGTGTGAACTCCTCCCGCCACAAGAAGGTGGATAACGACTCCGCTTACCGCCACACCAAGGACACCGTCAAGGGCGGCGACTACCGCTGCCGCGAGTCCGACTGCTGGCGCTTGGCTTATGAGTCCATCCGCGTCATCGACCACATGAACGCCATTGGCGCTCCCTTCGCTCGCGAGTACGGCGGCACCCTGGCTACCCGTTCCTTCGGTGGCGTGCAGGTCTCCCGTACCTACTACACCCGTGGCCAAACAGGTCAGCAGCTGCAGCTGTCCACCACGTCTGCGCTCTACCGCCAGATTGGCCTGGGCAACGTGGAGCTCTTCGCTCACCACGACCTGCAGGACATCATCACCTACACCGACGGTGGCAAGAAGCGCGCCGGCGGCATCGTGACCCGTAACCTCATCACCGGCGAGCTGAAGGCCTTCACCGGCCACGCAGTCATCCTTGGTACCGGCGGCTACGGCAACGTCTACCACATGTCCACGCTGGCCAAGAACTCGAACGCTGGCGCCATGATGCGTGCGTACGAGAACGGTGCTTACCTGGCTTCCCCGGCATTCATCCAGTTCCACCCGACTGGCCTGCCGGTGAACTCCGAGTGGCAGTCCAAGACCATCCTCATGTCCGAGTCGCTGCGTAACGACGGCCGCATCTGGTCTCCGATCAAGGAGGGCGATGACCGTCCTGCCAACGAGATTCCGGAAGAGGAGCGCGACTACTTCCTGGAGCGCCGCTACCCGGCCTTCGGTAACCTCGTCCCGCGTGACGTGGCTTCCCGTGCCATCTCCCAGCAGATCAACAAGGGTCTGGGCGTTGGTCCGCTGCACAACTCCGTGTACCTGGATTTCCGCGACGCCATCGAGCGCCTGGGTAAGGACAAGATTCGTGAGCGCTACTCCAACCTCATCGAAATGTACGAAGAGGCCATCGGTGAGTCCGCTTATGAGACCCCGATGCGTATCGCTCCGACCTGCCACTTCACCATGGGTGGCCTGTGGACGGACTTCAACGAGATGACCACCATCGACGGCCTCTTCGCCGCCGGCGAGTGCTCCTGGACCTACCACGGTGCAAACCGCCTGGGTGCTAACTCCCTGCTGTCTGCTTCCGTTGATGGCTGGTTCACCCTGCCGTTCACCATTCCGAACTACCTGGCTCACCACCTGGGTGAGGCCAAGCTGGCTGAGGACTCTGCTGAGGCCAACGAGACTGTCGCTCGCGCTCAGGCTCGCATCGACCGCCTCATGTCCGTCCAGGGCCAGAACCCACACGGCCCGGCGTACTACCACCGCCAGCTGGGTGACATCCTTTACTGGGGTTGCGGCGTGTCCCGTAACGTTGAGGACCTCAAGGTTGCCATCGAGAAGGTGCGCGAACTGCGCAAGGACTTCTGGGCTAACGTCCGCATCACTGGTGACGCCAACGACATGAACCAGGTCCTCGAGTACGGTCTGCGCGTTGCTGACTACATCGACCTGGGTGAGCTCATGTGTATTGACGCCCTTGACCGCGACGAGTCCTGTGGTGCTCACTTCCGTGAGGACCACCTCTCCGAGGACGGCGAGGCCGAGCGTGATGACGAGAACTGGTGCTTTGTTTCCGCTTGGGAGCCGGGCGCTGCTGAGGGCGAGTTCATCCGCCACGCTGAGCCGCTGTACTTTGATTCGATCCCGCTGATGACAAGGAACTACAAGTAATGAAACTGACACTTGAGATCTGGCGTCAAGCCGGACCGACGCAAGAAGGCAAGTTCGAGACCGTGCAGGTTGACGACGCCGCCGAGCAGATGTCCATTCTGGAGTTGCTCGACCACGTCAACGACCGCCTCATTGAGGAAGGCACGGAGCCGTACGCATTTGCTTCCGACTGCCGTGAGGGCATCTGCGGTACCTGTGGCCTCCTGGTCAACGGCCGCCCGCACGGCCCGGGTCAGAACACCCCGGCCTGCCAGCAGCGCCTCTTCCAGTTCAAGGATGGCGACACCATCAAGCTGGAGCCTTTCCGCTCCGCTGCCTACCCGGTTATCAAGGACATGATCGTGGACCGTGCCAAGCTGGACCACGTCATGGAACAGGGCGGCTACGTGTCCATGGATGCGGGTACCGCTCCGGACGCTGACACCCTGCACGTCAACCACGAGACCTCCGAGTACGCCCTGGATCACGCTGCCTGCATCGGCTGCGGTGCCTGCGTGGCATCCTGCCCGAACGGTGCTGCTCACCTGTTCACCGGCGCCAAGCTGGTTCACCTCTCCCTCATGCCGCTGGGCAAGGAAGAGCGCGGCCGCCGCGCACGCAACATGGTGGACGATCTGGAGCAGAACTTCGGCCACTGCTCGCTCTACGGCGAGTGCGCCGACGTCTGCCCGGCTGGTGTGCCGCTGACCGCGGTTTCCGCGGTTACCCGCGAACGTGCACGTGCTGCTTTCCGCGGCAAGGACGACTAAGCTATAGTCATTCACAGGATTAACAGGAACGAGAGAAAGTTTCAGCCATGAGCGACCTCAACCCGGCAGTTGCTGATCACCACAGCGAGACCTACCCGGAGTTCTCCGGTAAGATTCAGGACTCCTACATCGAGGGATATGACCCCGTTTCTTACGGTGCACCGCACTCTTCTTTGCTGCGCACCTCCACTTGGGTGGGCATGGGCTTGGTCCTCTCGATGCTGCCGGCAGCCGGCATCCTCATCTGGGGCCTCGGTACGTGGCTCTACCCGGATGGCACCGCTGGTGCTGACTACCAAATCAACATCATCGTCGGCGCTATCGCGCTCGTCGTTGTTGCCATCCTCGCCGTCGGCTCCGTCAAGTATGGCCGCCGCTACTACCGCCAGTACCGCAAGGAAACCGGCCGCATCAACTAGGCACCTCCTAGGACGTTGAACGCCTAAGTTTCTGTACTGACACCACCACAACCCCCACCTCCAAACACACATGGGAGACCATGTGAGGAGGTGGGGGTTGTTGACGTTTGGGGAGTGGCGCGGCGGGAGCGGAGGGGAGCAGGCGCTTGGCGACGCCCCTACGGTGCCATACGCGCAAATGGTGCCGTAGGGAGCGACGCGAACGCTAAAGCGTGGAAATCCCTAGCTTAGGAATCAGTCCTTTCTACCAGCCTTCCGGTGGCAGGACTATACACATAGTCAACGATGTCGCCAGACATAATGAGCTGGATGGCTTCATCGATGACCTCAAGCGGCACCAAGAACCATTCTGCTGCGGCAACTGAAGAGCCCAAATCATTCATGACCGAGGCGTTGAGCCGTACGGACGCAAATACTCTATGTAAGAGATGCTCAAGTGCTGAAGGACGTAGGTTGTAGGCACGGTAGCTCGCTACGATTTCGACGGGCGCCATGAGATAAGTCGGACTCTTTTCAGCCCCGCGAATGCGTTGTTCTACTGGGCCACGTGAGAAACCAATTTTGTACAAGTTGTCCAAGCTAGCGATATCCGGGTTATCGCTGAGTGAGCGCAGGACGTAGATGTACCCAGTCTCTTCGTCAGCGTCGCCAATCTCAGTCGCTTCCATCGAAGAACGAGTCAGCGCTTGGCCTCCAGTTTCGTAGAGGCGATTAGCCAGGGATTCGCGGTACATCGATGATTCGGTGCCGTTTTCAAAGATGACGCGGAGGCGCGGTTTGTCTTCACCGAGCTCAACTTTGGGCTCGCGGACTTCGGCAACGAAACACATGACGCCGTTGATGACGAAGAAGCGTCCTTCACGGATCGTTTGTTCACCCGCAAACTTGCTCAGGCCCCAGGTACCGTCCGCAAGTCCTGCGTGCTTTGCCTGAAAATGCTCCGAGAAGGCATCGAAGTCTGAGGACTTCACCCTCATTGCGCGTTGACCGTCATCGGAAGGACTCTTGCGCGTAGGAAGAGTGGAAGTGTCATAAATGTCCGGGATGTCGCTTATGACGCCGAGGACATCTGACTCAAGCAATTCCTCTAGCGTGCTCGGAGCTTCGACTGCAGTAAGTAGTCCATGCTCGTCAACATCCTTCAAAGCTTCGGTTTTCTCGGTACTGGCACGGATACCGACGAGCCGTGCTCCAAGCTTGCGTTCCGAAATATTCATTGTGTCAGGGTCCGGTTCACGTCCGTGCTCGGCGTAGAACTCGGAGACCTCTCGGAAGGCCTTCGTGAGCCGATCTACGTCAGTAACCGGCTTCGGCTTTTCAGGAAGGTCGAGCAAGCCATCGGTGTCTGCGGCAATGAGCGCATCGAGCTGGGCGAGGACGGAAGGATCTACAGACTCGTTCTCAATATTCTTGCTCATGCATCGTTCCCTTCAGAGGTAGCGGAACCGGTGTTTTCTTCGGCGGCCAAAGCGGACTTACGCTCGCCGGCGGCCTTCTGAAGAACAAGCAGGGCGTCAGCGAGTTTGCGTTCTTCTGCGTCCTCAGTGCGGTGTTGTGGCTTTCGCCCGTTAGCCTTCACCCACGCTTGGATCTGTGGATGGAGAGAAAGCGCTTCTTCCAGCGACATGTCGAGTTTGTTGGCATAGATGGAATCAGCGATGAGCTGCAGCACCGTAGGTGTCACGGACTTGGACAAGATCTCAAACGCGCGCTGGAACGGGTTGATCTTGTCGATGAGATTGATATTGAGTTCTTCGATGTTGACGAATTGGTTGGCCAGATTGATGAAGCGTTTGTCTCCTACTTCGCGTACTTCACCGGTCTTGATGACAGAATCAACCACTACGCGCTGGCGGACTTCTTCGACTTCTGCCGGGGTGAGTTCTGGGTACTGCTCGCGGATGATCTTCGGGATGAGGACCTGGTTCGTGGTCTCGGCATCCACGCTGCCAATCGCGGCACGGGCGAATGTGTCGTCCTGAAGAATCTTCGCCTTCAAGTCATTCAGATCTGTATCAATAATCTGACGTACGCGGTCGGTGGATGGTTCCTTCAGCCCCTTAATCTTGAGCGTTCCCGGCTCGCTTGTGTCATCGGGACCAGCCTTAGCCTTGAAGTCGAAGTTTTGGGCAAGGACTTGCTCCATGAGCAGGGAGGCGGTGATGGCCTTGAGCATGTTATTCACAGACACAGTGACCTCACTCTGTGCTGCGTCAGGTTCAGCAAGAAGGTTAGTGAATTGCGCGTGGGTTTTGCCCTCAGAATCGCGTGTCACGCGACCGATGATCTGGATGATCTCCGTCAGCGAGGCACGGTAGCCCACGGTCAGTGCGTGTTCTGCAAAAGGCCAGTCGAAGCCCTCCTTTGCCATGCCGAGAGCAATGATGATGTCCACTGCGTCGCGGTCAACCGAAGCCGTCTCGGTGAGATACAGCAAGGTTCGCGCACGTGCTTTCTGGTCGGTGTCATCGACCAGGTCCGCGACGCGGAGGATCTCACCATTATCGCGGCGGCGCATGAGGATGATGCCGGTGTCTTCTTCGACCCCGACGTGTTCACCAATAACGTCGAGGATGAGACCGACTTCTTCGATCTTGTCCTTCGTGGATTCACCAGAGTTAACGCTGGGGATGTGGACGATGGTTTTCTTGTCCAAGTCAAGGACTTCGTGAACTGTATCGGTGTACCGGCCTTGGTAGAAGTGGTGGCCAATGCCCAATGATTTCAAGTACTTGTAGCCATTGAGCTGGTCATAGTAGTTGAAGGTGACAGGCGTGAATTTTGCCTCATCACCGGGCAACAGGACAGGAACCGCGTCACCACGGAAGTAGGAGCCGGTCATAGCCACGATGTGCGCATCGGAGCCGTTCATAATCTCTCGTAAGAGCTTGCCTAGGCGGCTGTTCTCCAAGTCTGCGGAGACATGGTGGAACTCATCAATGGCGAGTACTGTGCCGTTGAAGTCCTCGGGCGAAAGCTTCTCAAAAGCGAAGCGGAGGGTGGCGTGAGTACACACGAGGATTGCGTCCTTGCCTTTGAGGAAGCGAATGAACTCATCGACCTTGCTCTTCGCGCTACCGGGTGAGCAGAGATTGTTTTCCTCTTTTACTTCCCAGTCTGCGAAGAATCCGAATTTCTTCAGTTCCGTGTTCTTAAAGGAACCACCGATGGAGCGTTCCGGAACGGCAACGATGACCTTCTTACGGCCCTGATTGAATAGCTTGTCCAGGCCGACAAACATCAGCGCTCGCGATTTACCTGACGCAGGGGGTGCCTTAATCAGAAGGTACTCGGAATCGCGTTTCTCATAAACGCGACGCTGCATCTCTCGCATGCCAAGAGCATCAGTGCTTACCGACGTTCCTGCTTGCGCGTACTCAACATTGACCAGATTGTCTCGGGAGTGCTTGCCCATGTGCTTTACCTACTTCTTCTGTTTGCGTGTCTTCTTCTTAGGCTTGGCTGCTTCTTCCGCAGCGACCATGTCCTCATACATAGCAAACAGGTCGGACAACCTTTCCTCATCCGTTTCGTACGCGCGTTTGGAGTACAGCGAGTCAACGTACATATCAATCTCGTGATGAGCCTGACGCAGGTTTTCCGGCATGAGGTCCGGATCGTAGAGCTGTGCCAACGTCTTATCGCAGTGGTACTCGCGCACATCCAGCACCCGCAGGGCCAGCTCAGTCAAACGTTGCTTCTGCGGATCAGAAAGCTCGGGAACAGGGAAGTTGTTGTAGACGAGGTAGGCTCCGTAGCGATAGTCTGTTTTAAGCTTTCCGCCTACGGCTCCAGCCCAGGCAATGTGCATTTTCGAGGTAAGGAGTCCAAAAAGCCAGGGTTTTGCATCGTAGACAGCATTGGCTGAATCGGCAATTACCGTTTCGGGGCCCAAGTATCCTATCGGAATATACTGGCGCCTTTCTGCGGAGACCCTTGGGACTATGATGGAGTCTGTATTCTTATATGCCATTTGCTTGAATCGGTTTGGGAATTGTGCATAGTCGCGCGTGCTTTGTGCAGAACTCTTTAGCCGCCAATTGGAAACAGCGTCTAAATGTTGAGCGATAAGTTTGTTTAAACGCGCTTGTTCAACGTCGCTGTCTGGGATCCAGAAGCAGAACCGCTCTGTGTCATTTATGAAATCAGCTGCTCCGGTGTATCGTTTGATCCACCTTCTGGATGCGTGATCATTCGCCAACAATTTTTGGCGCTCATCTGCTTCGAGTATTAGGTGGCCGCCATCCTTTGGCATTGAGCCTAGGGTCATTCGGGGTAACCAGGTAGTGATGGGGGTGGTTCTCCGTCGCACAAAGACATCGGGTGCGTCACTTAGGTATCCATTCAGGTTAGATACTTGTTTTCGTATACCGTCGGTAAACAGAAATTTTGATTTCTTTTGTACTCTTCGCATTCCCAAAACGATTACAGTGACTCCTGCATTTTGCCTTGCATTATTTGCCCATTTGAAGGAGGAGTGTCCAAATCCGATTTCAACTCCTGCAGTTGTGAAGTATGGGAACATTAGTCCGACGTGCTCGCCTTGTACTACCGAGTTAGTGGATACGAATGCGAGCTCTGCGTCCGTGCCAGAGATGTAATCCGCTCCCTTGACAAACCATAAAGCTATGTAGTCGAGGTCTTTGGAGTACTTTCTTTCGCCAAAAACGTAAGGATAATCGGCTTTCAACTCGGCTGGTTGTGATTTTCCACCCTTATAAGGTGGATTACCAATCAAGTAAATCTCATCTGTCCCGTTGTTCGGGCACACCTCGTTCCAGTCAATGCGGGTGGCGTTACCGGCGTGGATTTGTCCGGTTTCCTTGAGGGGGATGAGGGGGATAGAGAGGGCCTGACCCCCGGAAGGTAGACACGTCGGGGGTTAGCTATGCTGCTTGGGTCAGTGTAGCTGATGTGAGTTCTTCGAAGTCATCGGGGGCTAGAAGGTTGCACCAGGAGTGTCGTCTGCGCGTGTTGTAGCGCATGCACCATCGGAAGACTTCTTGGCGGCAGATGATGGGATTGTCAAAGACTTTCCGATCACGCAGAACTTCACGCTTTAGGGTGGCGTTAAATGATTCTGCCAGGGCATTATCGGCACTCGTTCCCACTGCTCCCATGGATTGGCGAACACCAAGTACAGCGCAGTGCTCTCTAAATGCTTGTGAGGTGTACACACTGCCGTGATCGGAATGGAAAATTGCCCCTTTAAGGCTTCCGCGGACTTTTCTGGCATGAGATAAAGCTTCGATAACCAGCGATACCCGCATGTGGTCAGCGAGTGCATGGCCGACGAGCTTGCGTGAGTAAACGTCAATGACCGTGGCTAGGTACATGTTCTTGCCGCCCTTACACGGCAGGTAGGTGATATCGCCTACGTAGACGTGGTTTGGCCTGTCAGCTGTGAATTTGCGGCCTATTAAATCTGGCATGACTCGACGGCCAGGCTTGCGCCTGGTGGTGATGCATCGACGCCGTTTAGTAAAGCCTTTTAGCCCCATGGATTTCATGATGCGTGCGACCTTCTTGTGATTGATCGGAGGAAAGTCCGTATCGTCGTTGAGGCTTGCAGCGATGCGTTTAGCACCATAAAGCCCGTGCTCATTATCGAAGATGGTCTTGATTCTCGCACCAATAAGGGCATCGGAACACGTCTTTAACCTGCGTTTTTCGCGGGTGTTGACCCATTTGTAGAACGAGGAGCGATTGAGCTTTAACACGTGGCACATCCGCTTGACCGAGTATTCGGTTCGGTGGTCATCGACAAACTGGAAGCGGATTACCAGCGTGTCTCTTCGGCAAAATATTTCGCGGCCTTGCGCAGGATGTCGCGTTCTTCGCGCAGCTTTGCGTTTTCTTTTTCTAGCTGGCGGATCCGCTCAGAATCGGTTGTCGCCTGAGTCTTGTCACGCATGGTCTTCGTGCGGGCACGTTTGCCGGTGCCGTACTGCTTGATCCAGGAATAAAGTGAGGAGCGATTGACTCCAAGCTCTGCTGAAGCCGCGTGAAGTGAGAGGTCCTCATTGTTTTCGTAGAGGGCCACAGCATCACGTTTGAACTGTTCGGAGTACCTAGGCATGGTGGTAGATTACCTTTCTTCCCAACCCAACTGGGCTGGATATCAGGTGTCTACCAAACAGGGGTCAGGTCCAGATGCCGAACTGCTCTTGGAACTCGCGGTTCATTTGGTGTTTGGCAATCCACATGGAGAGGATGGCTACTTCGACAGCGAAGTCATCGATTTCGATGCCATAGAAGTTCTCAATGTTGATGCGGGATTCATTGAACAGGGCGTGGTTGGAACCGAGTTCGCTTTGGCGTTGCAGAATGGCGTGCTCGAGGCGGCGTAGTTCTTTGTACGCAATGACGAGGAAGTTGCCGGAGCCACAGGCCGGGTCGAAAACCCTGATGCGAGCGATGCGGTCGAGCAGCTTGTCCAGCTTCTTGGTGCTGTCGTAGGCCTTGTCGAATTCCTCCTTGAGCTCGTCCATGAAGAGGGGTTCGATGGTCTTCAAGATGTTCGGCACAGACGTGTAGTGCTGGCCCAGGTTGGAACGCTTACCAGGGGCCACGACTGCCTGGAACATGGAGCCGAAGATGTCCGGGTTGATGTTCAGCCAGATCTGACGGCCCAGACCAATGAGCATCTCACGGGCCTTGGGGGAGAAGCGTGGGACTGTTAGATGGGCGTCCGCGCGGAAAAGGCGGCCGTTGACGTAAGGGAAGTCAGCTAAGTGGCCGGGCTTTTTCTTCGGGTCGGCTTCATCCAAAGCGGCGAAAAGATCGCGAATGAAGTCGGCCGTGTCCGAACCATCTTCCAGCGTGTGGGAGCCCACTGCGTTGGTGAATTGGTTCTCCCCGAAGATGCCGGTGTCCTCGGCGAAGTAGCAGAATAAAAGGCGGGTAAAGAAGACATTGAGCCCGTGGCGTTGCTCGGTGTCCTCCATGAGGCCGGGGTTGGCGGAGGCGAGCTCGTCGAAAAGCTGGCCCATTTTTTCTGCGGCCTTGACGTCCGCGTGGGACTCCGCCGTGTACTGGGCCTTCTCCATGCCCGCCCATGGGAGGAAGAACGTGAAGTGCTGGTCAATATCGCGCAGGGGGAAAGCACGGTTCTCCGTGGTCTTGAGATCGTAAGCGATCATCTTCGTGTAGTCGGAGACAATGACGAAGCGAGTGGCGAACTTCACCACCGTAGGGGAGACGCGCAGTCGTTCCAGTTCTTCAAGCAGATCGCCTGTCGTTTCGCGGAAGTAAATGACATTCTTCTGAGCTACTTCGTGTGCCGGATCATCAGCGATGTTGAGAGAGCCATTACGGAGGCGCGTGATGTTTCCCTTGGAGCGGCCGTAGGCAAGCATGAGATCGAAGATGAACTCGCGGTCATACTCATCTTTCCCAGCAAGCGGTTTGATGCGTTCTTCGATTGCTTTGAGGCTGAGTCTTGCCACCTAGTTCACCCTTCAGTTCAGTGGAATAGCCCTCGGCAGGCTGGCGTTCATAAAGCTAGGAGTCGATCTTAGTGTTGGCGTCGATCGAGTGTGTCCGTTACGCGCACTAATGTTGATTGATGGATTAGCTATCCATCACGAAGCCTCGTTTACCCTCAAGGAGAACCAACCCATGACGCACCGCGCAGACGCAGGGCTTGAGCAGGCTCGGGAAACGTCGGCGGCGCAGACGTCGTTTGTGCCGCAGCCAGGAAACCAGGAGGCGCGCCGGGCGGATTTGCGCCGTTGGAAGGCGATTGCGCTGTCCTTCCTGATTGCTGCGGCGGTGATCTTTTTGGGGTGCTCGTGGTGGCAGGCGTCGGCAAGCGGGGCTCCCGTCTGGGTGGGCTACGTGCGCGCGGCGGCAGAGGCAGGAATGGTCGGTGGATTGGCGGACTGGTTCGCCGTGACCGCGCTGTTCCGCCGGCCCATGGGGCTGCCCATCCCGCACACCGCGCTTATCCCCAACAACAAGGACCGCGTGGGTGATGCGCTCAAGGACTTCGTGGAGGAGAACTTCCTCACCGCGGATGCGCTCAGCGCCAAGGTACGGGAGGCGGAGATTCCGCTGTGGCTGGCGCGCCAGGGCGTGGAGCCAGGGCGGGCGGAGGAGGTCTCCGCATGGATTGGTGAGCGCGCAGCCAGCGTGGTCGCGGACCTAGACCCAGCGGAGGCGGAGCAGTTCATCCGCACCCAGGTCATGGACCGTCTGGCAGAGCCGGAGTGGGGCCCGCCGCTGGGACGCCTACTGGAGGGCTATATCGCGGAAGGCAAGGCGCGGCCGCTAGAGGATGACCTCATTGAGTGGGCGCACGGGAAGATCCTCGGCATGGAATCCACGGTGGTCACCGCCATCGATGAGCGCATGCCCGGCTGGGCGCCACGCTTTGCCCGCGAGATGGTGGGGGAGAAGGTCTACGCCGAGCTCGTGGAATTCGCCGATGAGGTCCGCCGCAACGGCAACCATGAAGCCCGCCTGGCCATTCGCCGTAACCTGTCCAAGCTGGCTTCGGACCTGCAGTGGGATGAAGATATGCGCGGGCGCATCGAGGGAATTAAGCAGGAGATGCTGGCCTCCGATCAGGCACAGAAGGCGCCGGCGGCGATGTGGGCGACGGTCTCCTCCACTCTCATTGAGCAGCTCACCGACCCGGAGTCCTTCCTGCGCCAGAAGATCACCGCCAAGGTGAAAGAATTGGCACACCGCCTGCTGGAGGATTCGGAGTTCCTGGCCCAGGCCAACGAGCTGGTGGATAAGGCCGCGCGCTACGCGGTGGAGAAGTTCGCACCGGAGATCATCGCGATTATTCCGGAGACCATTAAGCGCTGGGATGCCCAGGAGGCTTCCGAGAATATCGAGCTCATGGTGGGCAAGGACCTGCAGTTCATTCGCCTGAACGGCACGGTCGTGGGTGCACTGGCTGGGTTGGTTATCTACACTGTTAATCATCTGCTTTTTGGCGTCTAACAAGGAGTGACGACCATGTCCGTATTTGACTCAATCAAGAATGCCGGTTCCTCTGCTTTTGATGTGGCCAAGGATTTTGGTGGCCGTTTCAAGGAAGAGCGCCAGAATCAAGCCCAGAGCGCGCAGGCGGATCGCATCGCCCGCGCCGCCGATGCGGCAGGTATGGGTGATGGCACCGCGAAGGAAGAATCCTTCTTCGACCGCGTAACCTCCACGGCGAAGAACCTGGGGGAGTCCGTGTCCTCCGCAGCGCGTGAGACCCGCAACTCGCAGTCTTTTGAGAAGGCCCGCGAGGATTTCAACACCGCCGTCAACGAGACCCGTGAGGGCGTGCAGGGCGCTATCAACAACGCCAAGGAGCAGCGCGCGGAGGGCAAGCATGCCCAGCAGCCGCAGGAGCCGCAGAGCCCGCGCAACCCCTATGCCCCGAAGCCGAATGACGATGTCATTGACGGCGAAGTAGTTGACGAGAACTAGTTAGTCTTTCTTGATGCACACTTTTTTAAACATTATCGCGGCGATACCGCAGTACATCTTTATGGCGGTATCCCTCTTTGCCCTCATCGGTGCTGTCCTAGCGGCGATGACGCGGGAGGATGCTTTCCGCGCCGGTGACCGCCAGAACAAATGGGTGTGGGTCGGGCTGCTCTTCGGTTCCGCCCTGTTGATGAACCTGCCGCTGCCCTTTGTCAGCTGGATTGGCGCCATCATTACCGGCGTGTACTGGTTTGACGTGCGCCCGCAGCTCAAAGCCATCATCAACGGCGATTATTCCTACTAATGCTGAATCTGCTTGAGGCCTCCGTGGAGGAGGTGCGAAGCCAGTCGGCGGGGCAGCATCGAGTGCTTGTCTCCCCGCACCACGTGCTTGCCGCTGAGGGCGCCGAGCACGTCATTGCCGTTGCCGGTTATCCCACCGGGCGCCACCACTCGTTGGTGAAGGCGGCGGAGGCGCGGCTGGCAGTTCAGTCTGGTGCGGCCGAGGTGTGGGTCGCGGTGGATGCGCTGCTAGGGGATGCCACCTCGCTCCTCTCCGAGCTCGTCACCCTCCGCGAAGCCTGCCCGCTGCCCGTGCGCTTGGGGCTCATTCTTCCTGAGTATCCAGCTCTGCCGGTGGTGGAGTATGTGCGTGCTGCCGAGCAGGCGGGCTATCAGTGCCTCATCGAAACGGGCTCCGTCGTTTCAGACGACGAAGCCCCGGATACGCAGCTCTCCATAGAGAGCCTTTAACTCTGTGCTTTAGTTTCAGTCCTTAGTTGGCCGGTGCCTGCTGTGCTGGTGCGGTGGCGGAATCGAGTTCGCTCATAGGAACGTCGTGGCCAATGAGAGTGAGCGTGAGCTCGCCAGCCCCAACATCCACGGACTCGAAGGTCAGCTGCTGGCCCGCGAGCTGTTCCTCCATGCCTTCGGCCAAGGCATTCGAAATCGCGGAGGTTGCCTGCTCGGGCAGGTCGAAGCCGAAGAGCGATGCTTCCTTTGCATCGATGGCGAGCTTGCCGTCGCGAGCCTCTGGCTTGAGCGAGAGCGTGGCCAGGCCGCCGGCAAATTCCACCTCGAGGTCATCCTCGGCATCGTTGGCGGTAATCGCGGTGACCACGAGGTTGCCCAAAGCGTCATAGCCAGACTGCTCAGCAATGGCCTTTTGGAAGCTCGCGAGCAGGAACTGATCCGGAACGGTGGTCGAGGCCCGCAGAGTGCCCGCGACCGGCTCCTGGGACAGCGTCATGTCTTCGACATGGATATCAGCGGCCGGCTGGCCGGTGATAGTGGTGCCATCAATCTTCAGCGTGGACGGGGTCTTCATATCCATCTGCGAAATTTTCCCGTTGAGCAAGCCAAAAACCATGGGGCTGGCACCAAAGCTCACCTCCGGTTCCTCGGAGGTCTCCACGCCTTGTTCCTTGGCGGACTGGGTGAATTCGCTCTTCATTTGCGAGCCCAAGAACCAGCGTATGCCGAGCTCAGCTACCAAGATGATGAGCAGGAGTGCGACGAGCACGCCGATGAAGATTTTCCAGGCCGTTGAGGCGGGAGATTTAGAAGAAGCCATGACTACTAGTGTGGCGCACGGGCTTAAAGTTGGCCAACTACGAGGTCCCAATCCACTGTGAGCACGTTATCCCGCAGGCGGCGGTTCACCGGATGGATGGGCACTGTCTGCCGGAGTTCTTCGCGCGCCATGCGCCAGCGCACCCGCGGGCCATACGGCGACCAGCCGGCGGCGCGGTCCCAGGCAGCGTCCGCTGCTTGCAAGAGCTCGTGGATCGGCTCGCCCGGCACGTTGCGGTGGATGAGGATTTTGGGCAGTCGCTCCGCGATATCGCTGGGGCGCTCAACGTCGAAGGGATCCCAGGCGAGGGTTAGGGTGCGTGGGCCGGCGGCGCTGAGAAGCACCCAGGCTGCCCTGCGCCCCAGCTCGTCGCAGGTTCCCTCCACGAAGAAGCCGCCGGGTGCCAGGCGCGAGGTCACCGTGTTCCAGGCCTTCTCCACTTGGTCGACGTCATACTGGCGCAGCACGTTGAAGGCGCGCACCAGGTGCGGGCGGTAGCCAGCGAGCTCAAACCCGCCGAGCTCAAAGGTCACGCCATCGCGCGGCGGCAGGACGCGCTCGGGGGAAATCTCAAGGCCCGTTACCCGAGTGTTCGGGTTAACGCTGCGCAGCCAGCCGGCCCACTCCACCGTGGTGGTGTGGGAGGCGCCGTAGCCGACGTCGAGAGCCAGCGGCTTAGTTGTGGAGCGCAGCAGCGAGGAAATGTCCGGGTGCGCCACCATCCACCGATCGCAGCGGCGTAGGCGGTTGGGGTTGGTGGTGCCGCGGGTAATAACGCCAAAAGGCCGACCAGCGCTTTCCTGAGCCCTCAGGTTATGCGCGTGATCGGCCATGGCAACAACTGTGGTGTAGAGAGTTGTTTAGAGGTTGTTGGAGATCCACTCTTCGGTGAGCTTGCCCTCGTTCGTGTAGAGCTCCTGCAGAGCCTCAGCGACCTTCGGCTCGATGGCAGCGCCCATCATCGGGATGTTGACGGAAACCTCGGTGACGTAATCCAGAACGGTGGTCTCATCCTGGGACTTGTAGGTGATGTCACCCTTGAAGTCGACCGGGGTGCCCTTGACGTCAGCGGTGAAGGAGACGGAAATCTGCTCGTCCACCAGCTCGCCGATGGTCACGGTGCGCTTCTCCTTGAGGTCCTGGGAGACCATGGCGCGAACAGCCTCCGGGAGGAGGGAGGTCGGAAGAATTTCGTAGAGCACAGCGGTGTTGCCGGTGAACTCGTGCACGGTACCCGGTTCCGGGGACAGCTTGGCCACAATGAAGTCCCAGTACTCCCGAGTGGTCAGTGCCTTGTGCACCTTATCGATGGGCTGGTTGATGATAACGGTGTTTTCGCTACGGGTTGACATGAGTTACAGACTACCTTGGTAGACGTGCTAGATAAATTCCTGACCCTCGCTGACATTGACGGAGTCACTCTGGATTCCGAGACCACCTTCGCTGATCTCACGACGCTGCGCATCGGTGGTGCACCGCTGGTGACGGTGCGCTGCGGCAGCGCTGAGTCGGCGGTTGCGGCCTTGGCCGCGCTTGACGACGCCTCCCAGGACTACCTCGTCGTCGGCGGTGGCTCCAACCTCGTGGTGGCGGAAGGCCAGTTGGATGTCGTGGTTGTCATCCTCGATTTCGAGGACATCGACGTCACCGTGGCCAACGGACTCGTGCGCGCTGATGCGGGCGCGGTGTGGGATGACGTCGTGGCCCTGACCGTGGAGTGCGGCCTGGGCGGCATTGAGTGCCTGTCCGGCATCCCGGGCAATGCGGGTGCCGTACCGGTACAGAACGTCGGCGCCTATGGCGCGGAGACCTCCGACGTCCTCACGCAGGTCTACCTCTATGAGCGCGCCACCCGCACCGCGACGTGGGTACCGGCGGAAGAACTGGAGCTGGCCTACCGTTACTCCAACCTGAAGTTCACCGGGCGCGGCGTGGTGTTGGCTATTGAGCTGCAGCTCACCACCGATGGACTGTCCAAGCCCCTGCGCTTTGGCCAGCTCACCCAGAACCCCGGTGAGCGCCGCCCCGTGGCCGACGTCCGCGAGGAAGTACTGAAGCTGCGCCGCGGCAAAGGCATGGTGCTCGACCCGCAAGACCACGACACTTGGTCAGCCGGTTCTTTCTTTACCAACCCCATCGCGGAACCACAAGTTGCCGATTCCATCCAGGAAGCTGTCCGCGCCGCCCGCGGCGATGAGGATGCGGACCGCATGCCTCGACACGCGGCGGCTGAAACCACCGCGTCGGGAGAAAGAAAAGAAAAGCTCTCCGCCGCGTGGCTCATCGAGCGAGCCGGCTTTGCCAAGGGCTACCCGGGTGAAGAGTCGGGTGCGAAGGCAACCTTGTCCACCAAGCACACCCTGGCGCTGACCAACCGCGGTGAGGCCACTGCAGACGACATCGTTGCGCTGGCCCGCGACATTCGCGCCGGGGTTCAGAAGGCCTTCGGCGTGACTTTGGAGCCGGAGCCCATCTGGCTGGGTGTGAGTATTTAAGGAGGACTGGGGTGGCTAGGCCATGACGTTGAGCCACTCATCCTTGGCCGCGAGGAAATCGCGTGCGGCCTCCTGTGCGCCCTCGAGTGAGTGGTGGGCGCCCCAGCCGCACTGTACCTCGTTGGCGGCGGGAACCTCGGTGGCGTTGAGGATGTCATTGAGTGCGCCCTCGACGGCGCGGAGCAGCTCGTCCTGCTCCATGCCGTTGGTGATGGCGTAGAAGCCGGTGCGGCAGCCCATCGGGGCAAAACCGATGAGCTTGTCGGTGTAGTTACGCATGAAGTTGGCCATCATGTGCTCGACCGAGTGCAGTGCTTCGGTACCGAGGTGCTCTTTGTTGGGCTGGCAGAAGCGCAGGTCATACTTGATAATCTCGACCCCGCCGCCCAGATCGGTACGGTCGGCGACGCGGATATAGGGGGCGGCGACAAGCCGGTGGTCGAGCTCGAAGGACTTTACGTTGATCTTGTTCTCGGAGTTCTTCTCAGTCATGCTTTCCCAGTGTAACCACGGCTTAGCCTGTGGCCTGAGTGTCCTTCCCCTGAATGCGGGCTGTGCCGCATACGCTGGTCAGATATGAGCGAAGAGGAGACCCGAGGCAACGCTATGCCGGCCGAGGAGCCGGAGACCATCGTGCCGTTTAAGAGCTCGACCGTCCTGGAGGTCCAGGGACACGATGATGAGCGCAACCCCCTCGCCAAAGGTAATCGCCTGCGCAAGGAGAGCTGGGGGCTAGTCATCCGCCGCACGTGGAATGACTTCTTCCACGATGCTTTCATGGACCGCGCCGCGGGAATGACCTATTTCACGCTCATGGCTTTTGCGCCCACGGTGCTGGCCGCCTATTCCATCGCCACGCTCATCTTCTCCTCCCGCCAAGCGGAAGTGGAGCAGCTGACTTCTGAGTTCATTGAGCAATACGTTCCCGGTTCGCTATCAGAACAAGCCCATACGGTCGTCGGCACGATTATCGGATCCAGCGCGCAGGGCACGTTGGCGCTGGTCATCTCCCTGGCCATTTCGCTGTTTTCAGCATCGGCGTATGTGCGGGCCTTCTCGCGGACAGCCAATACCGTGTACGGCCGGGTGGAGGGCCGTGGCATCATCCGGACGTGGGCGCTGATGTGGGGGCTGACAGCGGTCATCGTGGTGGGCGCGGTCATCGTGCTCTTTGCCAACTTGCTGCGTGATGCAGTTCTTAATGAGGGGCTGATTCCGCTTGCGCGCAATGTAGGACTAGAAGACGTCGCCACGTACTTGGTGCGAATCTTCCTGCCGGTGTGGAACTGGCTGCGCTTTCCCGTCACGGTGGTAGTGGTGCTCACGCTCATCGCGGTGCTTTATCATTTCAGCCCCAACGTGCGGCCCGGACGCTTTAGGTGGATTACCTATGGTTCCGTGGTGGCGCTCGTGGGCACGGTTGCGTCTTGGGGCTTGGTAGGCCTCTACCTGAAGTACTTCGCTGCGGCCAGCGCCTATGGTGCGCTGAGCACCGTCATGGCGGTCTTCGTGGCCACGTGGCTGATGAACACGGTGCTGATCGTCGGTCTCAAGATTGATGCGGAGGTGCTGCGCGCCAAGGAGCTGCAGCTGGGATTGCACTCCGAGCGTTTCATCCAAGCCCCGCCGCGCGCCGATAATTCTTCCCAAGCTCAGGCCCGCGCCCAGGAGAGCTTGGAGCAAAGGGCGCGTGAGATTTCAGATAACGCGCGGCAGGCGCAGGATGATCTGGTGGAGGAAGCAGAGGGAGCAGGCAAAAACGCGCCTAGCTGACAAAACCTTGCCCCCGCGTTGCATGGATCGGCGATAAGTTTGGCAGATAGGACACCTGCGACGCCTTTGGGGCACTTGGGCGCAGGCAGAAAAGAAGCCGAGGATGCCCGCTTCTTTGCGGACGTCCTCGGCTTGTTCTTAGGGCTTGCTGTTAGGGGCCAGCGCCTTAGGCGGAGGGGTAGGTGCCGTCCTCGGTGAGGCGCGCGGAGTCGTCGAGAAGCATGGCAATCTCGGCGGCCTTGGCATCCTGTGTCGGGAGGCGGCGGCCTTCGATGACCTCAAACAGCGGGGCGCGGCCCAACATGCCGGACTCGAAGTGGGCGCGGCCAGCACGCAGGCGCTGCTCGGCGCGCTCACGCCACTGGGAAGCGGCATCCGCCCCGCGCTGCTGGGACACGGCCTGCTCGAACACGCCTGGGTGGGCGTAAACGATGAGCGCGCTGACGTGGCCGAAGCCGAGCGAGGTCAGCGCCGCGGCCTTCACGCTGTGGCCCGCCGCAGCGAGGTCCAGCGGGGAGCGCAGCCACACCAGGTTCGGCGCCTTCGGGGCGATGAGCGGGTCGACGCAGTCCAGGGACACGTTCGCCGGGATGCGGTGCGTGCGGAAGACGTCGATGATGCCGCCGGTCTGGAAGAGCGCGGCACCCGCTTTGGAGTGGCCGGTGAGTGTCTTCTGGGAGATGAAGCGCTCGTCGATGCCGCCGGCGACCACGACGTCGGCCTTGCCCAGTGCACTCTTGCTGCATAACCCAGATAAAGATCCAGCCCACTCTCGACTAGGTCGAGGCGGGCTGAACGATTAAACGAAGCTTGTCACGGTGCACAACACCCCGCCAGACGGACGAACAAATGAGCAGGCAGCGAATGCGGTTGAATGGATGGTGTCAAGTTTTTCGTGGCTGGCTGAATTTTCCTTGCATCACCAATCGCATGTAGAAATCGCGTAGATCGTGTAGGCTCACACGCAGCACTAACAGCCCGAAAGAAGAAGAACAAGAAAGCATAAAGGAGGCGAACCGCGATGATGACCCACAACAATCAGCCGCTAGGACGCCTCTTTAAGCAACTCTTCTAACAGGCTGACTTGACCATTTCCCGGGAAAGCGGCCCTGCTTATCCCGGACGTTGGTGCCAGCCGCGCGACCCGCGCGCACAACTCACAAGTCAGCCGCCCAAGCAGGCCCTTTCTCACGAACTGCGTTACGCAAACGCAGAGAAAGGCTCTCTTATGCGCCTGCACAACTTCGCCTCCATTGTTGAAGACAAGACGGTGGCGCAGGCACAACTCGTCGCTGACCTGCCCTTCGTCCACCCACACGTGGCGCTCATGCCTGATGCCCACTTTGGCAAGGGCTCCTCGGTCGGCACCGTCTTCGGCACGCTGCGTGCCGTCATCCCGGCGGCCGTCGGCGTGGACATCGGCTGCGGCATGATTGCCGTCCGGACCCACCTCACGCACGCGGAGATCCAGGACTTCGCTCTCGAGGACCTGCGCACCGCGGTCGAAGACTCCATTCCGCTCTCGCCCGGAAACTACAACGGTTGGATCATGGACCCGCGCACCGAGGCCCGCACGCGCGAGCTCTCGCAGCTGGCCCAGGACACCGGCGTGGATCTCGGCCACTCCAAAAACTGGCGTCAGCAGCTGGGCAGCCTGGGCGGCGGCAACCACTTCATCGAGCTGTGTCTCGACGAATCCGACCGCGTCTGGCTGTTCCTGCATTCTGGCTCGCGCGGCGTGGGCAACAAGATTGCCCAGAAGCACATCAAGGCCGCGCAGCGTCACTGCGAGAAGCACTGGATCCAGCTCGCGGACAAGGACCTGGCCTACCTCGTCGAGGGCACGGAAGAGTTCGACTCCTACATTGCGGATCTCCACTGGGCACAGCACTTTGCGCTGCTCAACCGCGATGAGATGATGGATCGTTTCCTCGACTGCGTCGCCACCTGGTCTGGCGCGGATCGCGAGGCCCTCGAGCTCGAGCGCATCAACTGCCGCCACAACTACACCCAGCGCGAGAACCACTACGGTAAGAACGTGTGGCTCACGCGTAAGGGCGCCATCAAGGCGGACGAAGGCGACCGCGGCCTCATCCCCGGCTCGATGGGCACCGCTAGCTACGTCGTGGAAGGCAAGGGCTACCCGCCGGGCCTCAAGTCTGCGTCGCACGGCGCGGGTCGCGTCATGTCGCGCACCCAGGCCAAGGCCCGCTTCACCGAGGCGGACCTTGCCGCACGCATGGAAGGGATCGTCTATCGTCCCGGCGCCGAGTTCGTCGATGAGATTCCGGACGCCTATAAGGACATCGACCGCGTGATGGCCGATGCCGCCCAGCTCGTTGAGGTCAAGCACACCCTGCGCCAGATCCTCAACGTCAAGGGCACCTAACCTGCGCCATGATGGGACCGTCATTTTTAGTGACGGTCCCTTTCAAGCTTTCCGATGTCCCCTCCTGCAGCGTCGCATCAGCACGACGTTTTGCCTTATGTAAGGAAACAAAGTGCGTGACCACTATTGATTACTTTTTATTTATCGCGAAGGGCTGGAACTGCACGTCCAGTCGGAGGTGAAAGCCGAGTATTAAACTGCGTCGAGGCGAGTTGGCGTTCAGCATCGTCGACCAACATGAAAACATCGTCAGCGAAGTAACCGAGAAGCCCGCCCGCACCGATGACTTTCTTACGCAGAATGCCAGCGTCGGTGAGTGAATCGAGAGCATCTCGGGCCGTGCTTGTCGATGAAATCCCCAGCTCGGACTTCACGATGGACACCGTGACCAAAGGCATGGCAGGAAGCTTCTTGAGCAGTTGGAACTCTGTCGAATTCGATTTCAATGCGCGCTTGCTTCCTTGCGCAGTGCGGTGGTGATTGACCTTGTCCATCCATTCTGCTTCTAGGGCGGCGACGCTATCCGCAAGTTCAGCTGCTTTGGTGGTGGCAACTTGTGCAGCCTCGACGAAGAAGGAGATCCATGCCAGCACGTCACCCTCGCGGAATTTCGTGAGTCCGTCGACGTAACGGTCACCGAGTGTTGCCAGAACCATACTGACGGGGAGAACTGCAGCATCGGTGAGCCCTCTGCGCTGCAAAAGTGCGTGAATCATGGCTCGCCCCACGCGTCCATTCCCATCCGGGAATGGGTGGATGGTCTCGAACTGTGCATGAACGAGCGCTGCTTGAACGAGCGCCGCGTGGTCTGCCCCGTTGAAGTATTCAATGAGATCGTCGAGGAGTCCTGGGACTTGTGTAGGAGGCGGGGGGGACAAAAGCCGCATCGATGGGGTGATAGTCAGATCCGCCAATCCAGTTTTGAGTAGTACGTACTCCTTGCAAAGGCTTTTCTGCAACGAGCGCTGTCTGCATTGCAACAATGTCATCCAGGACCAGCTCGTCTTTGTAAGCCAAGTCTGTATTGATGGTGTCGAGGATGGCGACATTGCGGGCGACAGCTGTTGCGGATTCTTTGAAACCCCGAATTTCGGAATCTGATTCGCGCGCGAGGATCGCCATGGCCACTTTGTCGGAGTTGGGAGCGATTCCCTCGATCCGGGAGGAAGCGACGGCCTCAGAACGGAGCAGGAGTCGCGCAACTCCTTCAAGGGAGTGGGTATTGTCTCTCATCCCAAGATTGTGAATCTCCCGCTCGATGCGAACGATACGTCGCGAGAGCTCGGACGGAAGCTTCAACGACATGCCTGCGAGGGGATCGGGAACGAAAGCGTGATACTTACCTCCTTGTTTGGCGCGTCGAGAAAGACCGCTGCCATCAGCGGGGATCCATTCCAATTCGACTGTCTTTGCCACAGTTGACTCCTCTCATGCGCTCGACGCATTGGGGATAAGACTTATCCCGGTAGATCGATTTCTTAGTTTACCGGGATAGCTGTTATCCCGGTGGACTGCGAGCGCAATGCGCCAGATAACTCTTATCGTGAGTCACTGCCTTGTTAAAGACGCTTGATACGGTCCTATGCTTCGTATGACACTGGATGAGTGGAAAAGATTAACGGAGTTGAGAAGCAAAAGTTGGTCGAGCGTTAGCTGAAACGTAGTGGCCGATTCGATGGCGGCTACAAAAAGCTCAGGCCCGCTTCCCCTTTTCAAGAAGCGGGCCTGAGCTCTATCTACTACTGGCTGGTCTGGCCAGCCAGTTAGCTAACGGCTACACACTCGAGAATTCACCGTTGCTGCCTAGGCGCGCATCGGCGTCGAGGAGCATGGAGATTTCCGCGGCCTTGTCGGCGTCGACGAGTCCGTAGCCGTCAATCATCACCTTGGCGTCGCGTGCCGGGAGGCGGCGGCCTTCGATGACCTCGAAGAGCGGGGCGCGGCCCAGCATGCCGGCCTCGAAGTGGGCGCGGCCAGTACGCAGGCGCTGCTCGGCGTGCTCACGCCACGAGGCGGCGGCGTCCGCCCCGCGCTGCTGGGACACGGCCTGCTCGAACACGCCGGGGTGGGCGTAGACGATGAGCGCGCTGACGTGGCCGAAGCCAAGCGAGGTCAGTGCCGCGGCCTTCACGCTGTGGCCCGCAGAGCCGAGGTCCAGCGGGGAACGCAGCCACACCAGGTTCGGCGCCTTCGGGGCGATGAGTGGGTCAACACAATCCAGAGACACGTTCGCCGGGATGCGGTGCGTGCGGAAGACGTCGATGATGCCGCCAGTCTGGAAGAGCGCGGCACCCGCCTTGGAGTGGCCGGTGAGCGTCTTCTGGGAGATGACGAACATCGGCTGGTCCTCATCGCGGCCAATCGCCGGCCACAGCAGGGAGTGCAGCTCCGACTCGTTGGGGTCGTTGGCGTTGGTGGAGGTGTCGTGCTTGGACAGGACGCTGACGTCGTTGGGTGTGAGGCCCAGACCGCGCAGCGAGCGCGCCAGGCGGGAGTTTTCCCGGCCACGGCCAGCACCCAGCGCACCCAGGCCAGGGGCCGGGATGGAGGTGTGGGCGCCGTCGCCGTAGGAGGCAGCGTGCGCGACCACCGCGAGCACTGGCAGTCCTAAGTCGGCTGCTAGTGAGGCGCGAACTAGCAGGACCGTGCCGCCGCCCTCGCCTTCGAGGAAGCCGCCGCGGCGGCGGTCGTTGGCGCGGGAGATGAAGCGATCATCGATTCCCTTGGCGGTCATCTTCGCGGTCTCCGCGGTGGCGTTCATGTCGCCGAAGCCCTGGAGGGACTCCACCTGGACGTCGTCGATACCGCCGGCCACGACCACGTCGGCCTTGCCCAGGGCAATCTTGTCCACGGCTTCCTCAATCGACACCGCTGCGGTAGCGCAGGCACCAATCGGGTGAATCATGGAGCCGTAGCCGCCCACCAGGGACTGCATGGTGTGCGCCGCGATGACGTTCGGCAGGGCCTCCTGCAGGATGTCGGACGGGCGCTCCTCACCGAGGAAGCGGGTGACGAAGACCTTGTGCAGGGACTCCATGCCGCCGATACCGGTGCCTTGCGTGGTGGCCACCTGGCCCGGGTGGATGGAGCGCAGCAGCTCCGCCGGGGAGAAGCCGGCCTGGGTGAAGGCATCCACCGCGCTGACCAGGTTCCACACCGCCATGCGGTCCAGGGAGTCGAGCATGTGCTCCGGGATGCCCCACTTAGCGGCGTCGAAGTCATCCGGCATCTGGGCGGCGACGGTGCGGGTCAGCGTGGCCTTGCGCGGCACCTTGACGGTGGCACCCTGGCGGCGGGTGACCTGCCATTCGCCGTCCACCTCGACGATGCTGACGAACTCCGGGTCCGCGTCCTGGATATCGCGGGCGGTGGCCTCCGAATCCACGGTGAAGGTGACGTCGCGGTCCAGGAAGACGGTGGTGAGATCGATGGAGCCGCGGTCGGTGAGGTGGTACTTATCCGTCAGCGTGCGCACGCCGGAGCGTGCGACGACCTCATCGCGGAAACGCTCGAAGATGTCCTCCTCGGCGATCTCTTCGTCGTTTTCCACGACGAACCAGCCCGGGTGCGGGTCCTCGCGCCATTCCACCAGCCCGGTCATCCAGGCCAGCTCCAGCACACCGGCAGCGGTGAGCTCCGCGGAACCATCGCGCTGCAGGCCATACTCGGCCTCGAAGCGCGTGCGGCCGGAACCCCACGAGGAGACCTCGCCGATGCCGGCGATGACCACCATGTCCTCTAGGTCCGTGGTGACCTGGCCAACTTCTTCCTCCAATCCAGGCTGTACTGCCTGCACCTGGTTGGGCAGCGCGGTGATGGTGGCGGAGGCGTCCTTATCCTCGCTCGGAACTGCGCCAGTGGTTTCGGCTGGCTCCACATCGGCAGCAAGCTCCTTGAGGGAGAAGCCTTCCAAGCCGCCGGTGAGGTCCTTCTCCACCGGTGCGTGAGCTGCCTGCTCGCGCGATTCTGGGCTAGCCAGGTCCATGAGCTCGGAAGAGATTTCTTCCGGGCTCCACACCTTGATGCCGGCCTTCTCGGCGGCGGGCACCAGCCCGTCGTTGCCGCCCATGAGGTGCGTGCCGGCGACCCAGCCGATCTTGGCCTGCGCCAGGGTGACGCCCTGCGGCCAGCCGGCCTCGACCTTCCACTTGTTGAGGATGGCATCGAGTGCGGCCTTGACCTCGCCGTAGGCGCCGTCGCCGCCGAAGGTGCCGCGGTTGGGCGAGCCCGGCAGGACGACGTGACAGCGCTTGTCCACATCCTCCTGGCTCAACCTTGCCAGCCCCGCGATGGTGCGCTCGACGGACCACAGCAGCAGGCGGGCCTGCGTCTCGGTGGTGCCGGAGGCATCCGCCAGCGAGCCGGACACACTCGGCGCGGCGAAGGGGAAGGCCAGCGTCGGGGTCAGCGCAGGCTTGAGAATCTTGACCTCGTTGCCCACGGACTCGCGCTGCTCGGAGCCGATCCAGTCGATGAGCGCGTCAATATCGCGGAAGCTCGACAGGTTCGCCGGGACCAGCCACAGGGCGGAACCGGCAGCGCCGTGCTCGGCGTAGAGCGTGCGCGCGAATTCCTTGCGGGCTTGGCTGACACGGGAGGCGGTCATGATGACCGTGGCGCCACCCTCCAGCAGGCGCTCCACCAACGCGGTGGCGATGGAACCAGGGGCAGCACCCGTGACCAGGGCAACCTCACCGGCAAACGCGCTGGGTGTGGTGTCCACGGCAGCCTGCGCGATGTCCTCGCGCTTCCACCAGCGGGCCTGACGCGCCAGGTCCTCGCCGGCACCGCGGAAGCTGTCCACCGGGTACTCGGCCTGGCCCAGGGCCAGGCGGGCGAGGCGCTCGCGGGCGATGGCCCAGGAGTCGTCGAAAAGCACGGCCTTGTTGGCATCGAAGGAAGGCGTGACGGACTTGAGCCAGCCGGAGCCGAGCTCTGCCTCGACGGCATCGATGACGGTGGTATCAGGGGCTTCGATGAGCTCCGGCTCGGAGTCTAGGCCCAGCTGGGAGAGAACCTGGCGGGCGACAGTAGCCAGCACGCCGTTCTCACCGGTGACGGTTTCGGCGAAGGCATCCAAAGCAGCGGAGTCCACCACGGCACCGCCACCGGCGCCACCGGCGGCAGCGCCCTTGGATACGGAGGCGCCGTGGGTAGCGGCGACGGCCTGGACGGCGGCGTCGATCAGCTCGTGTGCTGCGGACTTCGAGGTGGCGCTCGCCGGCACGGTGCTCAGCGAGCCGCCGCGCACGGAATCCTCCTCGCGGGAGCCGAGCAGGATCTCCGCCTCGACGTGGGCAACCCAAGACTCGGGCAAGCCCCAGGTGCCGGTGACGTAGTCCGCCACGGCGGTGGGCTTGAGTCCCGCAGCGCCGAAGAGCTGGCGCAGGCGCGCGCCGACGGCCTCACCCAGCACCGGGCCGAAAGCGGAGTAGCCCGGTGCGGCGGTGGCGACCTTCTCGCGCAGCGTGGCCACGTCGGCATCGGCGGCGCCATCGATGGCCGGCACGCCGATTTCCGCGGACATGTCCATGAGCAGCTGGTTGCGGCGCGAGGACACGCCGTTGGTCAGCTCCTCCACGGTGTCGGAGTCCGTGATCTGGTCCACGCGGATCTTGTTCTGGAAGGCGAAGAGCACCATGATGGCCTCTGCTGCGCCGAAGCGCAGCTCGGGGGCGTCGCTGGAGGCAGCTGCGGTGGTGGGCGCAGGAGTCGGTGCCGGTGCTACCTCAGCCGGAGTCTCGGCAACCTCGCCTGGTGCCTCGGTGGCTTGCGGTGCCTCTTCGGCCTCGGATTCCGCAGCGGGTTCGGCGGCGGGGGCTTCGGAGACGTCGGCAAGCATGACCTGCTCCTGGTCGCGCTCCACGTTGAGCACGCGGATGGTGCCCTCCGGGATGCCGGCGACGGCCAGCGAGCGGGTAGCCAGGTTGGTCAGCGTCGGGGAAGAAGCCAAGCCGACCTCGATGATCTGCTCGACCTTGCCGAAGAGGAGCTCTTGGGTCTCAATCCAGCGCACAGGGGAAGCGAACTGCCAGGACAGCAGCTCGATGAGCAGCAGGCGGGCGAGCTCGTGCTCGGAGAGGTCCTCCACCTTCAGCCCGTCCAACTTGCCGGAGGGCGCCAGCGGAGCCACGGCATCGACGAAGTCCTGGGTCAGCTCGAAGGGGCGGGCCACCAGGTTCGGGATATAGCGGCCTACTAGGGCATCCAGGTCCAGCTCCTGTGGCAGGAGCTCATCGAGCTTCGCCGCGAAGGCCGGGACACCCTCGCGCAGCACGCGGGAGTGGAAAGGAACATCGATGCCCGGGACCATGACGGCTGCGCGCGGGGCGATGGCGTTGGCCTTGTCCACCAGGGCCTTGAGCCCCTTCTTGGTGCCGGCGACGGAGTACTGCTGGCCGCGGATGTTGTAGTTAACAATCTCCAGGAACTCGCCGGTGGCCTCGGAGACCTCAGCCACCCAAGCGTCGACGCTATCGGCAGCAATGCCGGCCATGTTCGGGCGCAGCGCTGCCATGGCGTATTCGGAATTGCCCTCCGCATCACGCGGGACCAGGCTGCCCATGGCGGAGCCGCGGGAGTAGACGATGTCAATGACGCCCTCGAGGTCGAAGATATTCGCCAGCGAGGCCAGTGCTGTGTACTCGCCCAGGGAGTGGCCGGCGAAGTAGGAGGTCGGGGCCAGGGCGTTCTCAGCGCGCAGGCGCTCGGTCTGGGCATAGGCCACGACAGCCAGGGCCACCTGCGTGAACTGGGTCAGGTGCAGCACGCCCTGCGGGTGGCGGAAGGTGGTACCGCGGACGGAAAGTTCCGTCGGGTTCTCATCGATGATTTTCTGGATGCTAAAGCCGAGGTTCTCGCGGGTATGCGCATCGGCGCGGCGCCAGGCTTCGCGCGCTGCCGGGGAGGCCTGGCGGTCGCCCTTGCCCATACCTTCGGTCTGGATGCCCTGGCCGGGGTAGACGTACGCCGTGGCCGGCGCGGCGAGCAGGGCCTGGCCGCGGGAGACCACCTCGCCGTCGATGCGGCAGGTGACCTCGAGGGCCTGGTGGATGCCCTTGCGGCCGACGCGCTCGACGGTGATCTCGATGTCATCGCCCAGCTGCACCATGCCGTACATGGAGTAGGTCCAGCCCACTACGCGGCCGTGGCGTCCGGCCACCTGCTGCGCGGCGGCCGAGAGCCACATGCCGTGCACCAGCGGTGCCTGCAGGTTAACCAGCTGGGCCGCGTTATAGGAGGTGTGAATCGGGTTATAGTCACCGGAGACCAGCGCGAAGGGAGTCATATCCTGCGGGGCGGTGACGGTGGCGCGGTCGACGAAGGAGCGCGGAGTTGGCACCACCTTGGTGGCGGACTTGCCGCCGCCCCACTCCGGTGCCTGGCTCGGCGCGGCGGTGCCGGTGGCGCGGCCGCGGATGGCAAAGCGGTGCATCTGCGTGGCCACAATGTCGCCGGAGGCGTGGTCCTTGAGCTCCAGCTCGACCGTCACGATGCGCCCGGAGACGGATTCCTCGATGGCGGTGCAGGAGGAGGTGACGTCGATCTGGCGGCCGTCGGCAAGCTGCTCCAGCGGCACGCGCAGGTCGATGACGTGGTCCAGGTGCACCGCGTTGAGCAGGCCTTCGATGACGGGGTAGCCATCCTCCAGGCGGCCGGAGCCGAGCGCGGCATAGATGGCCGGCCAGCAGGGGCCGACCAGAACGTCAGGGGTGCCGGCCTTCTCGGCTGCAGCATCGCCGCAGGTCACCGCGCTGTGTGCGGAGAGCAGAGAGGCCGGGAAGTGGAAGGAGTAGCCGGAGTCGACGGTGGGCATCTCCGTAATCTCATCGCCCTGCTCCGCCGTGGAGCCGACACCAGCCAGTCCCTCCAAGAGGGTGAAGACGGAGTTCGGCAGGCGCTCCTCGGAGACCACCGGGGAGCCACCCGTGGCCACATCTTCCGGCAGGTCCACTGGGACGGTGACCTCGCGGACGTAGAAGGGGCGCTGCTCCTCCGGCAGATCATCCCAGTAGGAGTCCGCCGTGATGACGATCTCCCAGTTGCCCTCGGCATCCTGGCGCAGGTCGAAGGCATTCTCATCCATCTCATAAGCCGGGTTGGCCATGAGGTGGCCGTGCCACAGCAGGGTCGGGGAAGTACGCAGGAACGCGGCCTCATCGGCGGCGGAATTCAGACGGGAGAAAGCCTTCTGCGGGGTCGATCCCTGCTCCAGCAGCGCATCCGTGGTGGCCTGCTCGAAGCGGGCAAGCAGGTCTGCCACGGGCTCGTTCTTCTTGGTAATACCCGCCACGGCCACGGGGCCGGGGATGATGCGCACCTGGTCAGCGGTGTAACGCTCATCCTGCGCCTGCCAGAGCGTGTCCTTGCCGAACCAGGACTTCAGGTCACCGTCCAGGGCCGGTACCCACGGCATGGGCTTGACGTGCTTATAGTGCAGGGAAATCCACCAAGCAGCATCGCGTGCGGAGACCTCGGTGCTGCGTGCGGCGGGGTACTCGGCCAGCAGCTTGGCCACTGCCTGCGGTGCATCGTGAACATCCTCAACGCTGGTGAAGAGAGTCTCAATCTGGCCATGGTCAGCCGGGTTCAGGCGGGCCTCGACGCGATGCAGGAGATCGAAGAAGCGATCATCCCAGCTGGGATCCACGAACGGGTGGGCCAGCTCCACGAAGCGCTCGAGCCACTCCGCGTAGGTCATGGACTCCACATCGCCGAAGTAGGGCTTGCAGGTCTTGGCCAGGGCGTCGATGATCTCCTGGCGGTGGGCCGGGTATTCCTCGATGCTTAGGGAAGTAATCAGGCGCGAAGCGGCGGCGAAGGAATTATCCAGGTCGTGGATGTCCGCCAGCAGGTGCGACTGCGAGGACGCAACGCCGTGCGCGCCGGTGCCGCGGCCGACCCAGCCATCGTTGTCCTCCGGGGAAATACCGGCGGTGTTGACCAGCAGGTCCTTCACCGAATCGGTGGCCTTGGCTTCCTTGGTGGCCATGGCGACGGTGCCGAGGAAGACTGCGTCGACAGGCATGGCGGGCATAGCGTGCTTCTTCGCCCACTCACCGGTGAGGTAGGAGGTGGCGCGATCCGGGGAGGCGATGCCGCCGCCGACTGCCAGGTAGACGTTGGGGTGCTGGCGGATTTCGGCGTAGGTATCCAGCAGCATGTCATCCAGGTTGACCCAGGAGTGGTGGCCGCCGGCGTGGCCGTCCTCGACCTGCATGATGATGCGATCCTCCGGGTAGGCCGTGGCGATGGCCAGAACATCCCGGATCTGCTTTGCGGTACCGGGCTTGAAGGAGATGAAGGGGAAGCCATCGGCGTGGAGGCGGTCCAGCAGCTCGCCGGCCTCCTCTACTTCCGGAATGCCGGCGGAGATGCACACACCGTTGAAAGCCGCACCGGCCGCGCGTGCCTTGGGCACGATGCGCGCCTGGCCGAAGTGCAGGTTCCACAGGAAGCGGTCAAAGAACATGGTGTTGAACTGCGCCGTGCGACCGGGGCGCAGGTGCTGCTCCATTGTGGCCAGGTGGGCGCGGAAGACCTCATCGGAGTACATGCCGCCGCCGGCCATCTCCGTCCAGTGCCCGGCGTTCGCCGCCGCGGCGACGATCTCACCATCAGCGGAGGTCGGCGTCATGCCGCCCAGCATGATGGGGGACAGGCCCGTGAGATCGGAGAAGCGGGTCTGGGTATAGGTGCGGCCATTGGGAAGCTCGATGGTGCGCGGGGCGAAGTCGGCGTAGTTCAGGGCCTTGGGTAGTTCAGTGCCCGGCGTCGCCAGTGCATTGAGCTCCTGCGGGGTGGCGGCCGAGACCACCGTGACTCCCGTGCCTTCCACCACGCGGCGGGTGAGGTTGGTCAGTGCGCGGTCGAGAACGATGAGGTGCTCGGAGTTGAGCGTGGCCAGCGTGGCTGGCCAGTCGTGTTCTTTGACCAGGATGGCTTCTGCCTGCGCGCGGGCCTCATCCACGTCGAGGCCGCACTCCTGAGCCAGCGCCACGGTGCGCTCGGCTGCCGGGGCGAGCACCGGGTTGTGGAAAGGAAGAGCTACGGGCAGCTCATCAAAACGCGGGTTGAGCTCATCGCCGCCGACGGTGCGCTTCTCTAGCTCGGCGTTGAAGCTCTTCACTGCCTCGTCGATGGCGGTGCGGGTGGCAGCTAGGTCCTCCGGGCTGCCGGACAGCGCAAAGTGGCGGCGGCCGTTGACCACGGCGATGGCGGCGGTGCCGTGCAGGTACTCAGTGATGAAGCTGCGCTCCAGACCACGGATGGACAGCATCTGGGAGCGCGGATCGGAACCGTTGACGGCGCTGGCGGCGGTGCCCATCAGGATGGCTAGGGCCAGGGCTTCTGCTGGCTTGTCGACGGCCAACGCGCCCAAGCTTCCCTGCGAATGCCCAGCGCGCTCGTCGATGTCGACGCCGAGATCGCGCAGCTGCTCGATAGCGGCAATCTGGCCGAGGACGATGCCGGGGATGGAGACCGCCGGCAGGGCGTCGAGGGAAGTGGACTCGGTGGAACCAGCGATGAGCTGCTCGAGGCGCTCGAGCGCGCCGGGGCACGTGGAGGCGATGGTGCGTGCGGCGGGGCCGGTGAGGCTGCGTGCCTGGGCGAGGGTCTCGCGCAGGGTGTCAGCGGTGGCGGCAGTCTGCGCGGCGGTGGTGATGAAACCCTGCCAATCGGAGCCTTGTCCGGCGAAAAGTACGGCCGGGCGGGGCATGGAATGCAGCATAGTAACAGGCATCTTTCCTCTTTTGAGCTGATGGGGAACGGTTTTATGAAGAGCTGTGGGCAGGATTAGTTAGCCCTACAGAACAATCATGATGTGCCACCGTAGTCGAAGCTTTCGCGCAAAGCGGCCTCCCGCGCGGAAAATGTGAGGTTTTTCTCACGTTTGGTTTTTGGGGGTGCTCGCCGCGTCTCCGCCGCGCGAAGTTGCGCAACCTTTTGTATTCTTGGCCTCACTGCAGCGGCTCGGGGAGGAGCAGGGGTGGCTCGGCATCGGCCCGCGCAGCATGAATGAAAAGAAAAACTAGGGGGGACTATGTCTCAATCAACACCAGAGAAAACGACTAAGACACCGGCTCGGCTCAGCAAAAGCCGAGTAATCAAAACCATGACCAAGCTGGCCGGAAAGCTTGAAGAGGATTCCTCGACCGGCATGCCCACCATCAAAATTGCGGGCGGATTCTTAAGCATCGACGTCAACGAAGAGATGGGCGGCCTCTGTGTCCTTGGGTATTGGGGCGGCGCGGTGTGCTTCGACCCGGACCGGCAGCCGTTGCGTATGGAAGTCAACGATCTCAACGGCGGTGTAATATCCGGCAGCCTCGTGGCCGAGCCTTGTGGAAGCTCCGCTATGCATACCCACCTGCGGGTCTTCGCGCCGCCCTATCTGCCGTCGACGGCCACGAACGCTCAGCTCAAGAGCATTATTGCGGGCTATGCGGCCGAGATGTCAGCGGTCTTCGCGCGCCTGGATGAACAGTTTCCGGAGGAGCCGTCCAAGCCACAGAAGGGGTCTGGGCTTAAGCCGGTATCTCCCCACTATTTCAGCGAGGCCTATGGGGTTTCAGCGGTGGGGATGTGGCGGGTGCACGAGCGTGCCACGCGCCTGGCGATGATCGGCACGCCCGTTCACGTAGTGGACCACCGGAATGGAGCCGTGAGCATCCTTATTAATGAACACGCGATCACTATTGAAGCTGCTCGCGATGGCTCCGGGGATATTGAGCTCAGCCTCGTCACCCCCTCCGGCCGCTGCGCGTGTGACCTGGATGCGCTCGTGCGCTGGGCCGAGTTCATGAATGACGACCAGTATGTCTACTCTGCTCGCATCGAAGTGGTGAACCTCGACGGCGGCGATGAGCAGGACTTGGTCCTCGTGACCACGGCCCGCATCCCCACGAAGTGGGGCTACACCGATGAGCAGCTGGATTGGCAGCTCAGCACGTTGGTGAGCCAGCTTGTCGGTGCTGGTGAAGCGTTCTACCGAACCTTCAACCCCACGCGCGTGATGCGCTATATCGACCGCGCGGCCTAGGCGGGAGCCTCTTCTCCGAGCAGTTTCAGCAGGTCCTTCTGCACTTCGCGGCGGCGGACCTTGCCCAGCTGGTCGGAGGCCAGGTGTTCGAAGTGGTAGAAGGTGCGCGGCACCTTGTAGCGGGTCAGGCGCTCGCGGCAGTAGTCCTTGAGGCCCTCCGGATCGAGCACCGCGCCATCCTCCAGGATGATGCAGGCCACGACATCCTCGGAACCATCCGCGCGCGGGCGGCCGACGATGGCCACGTTGGTGACGTCCGGGTGCTGGCGGATAACGTCTTCCACCTCGGCCGGGTACACATTGAAGCCGCCGGTAATGATCATCTCCTTGATGCGGGAGACGATCTTGATGAAGCCATCGGACTCCATGATCGCCATGTCGCCCGTGCGGTACCAACCATCGTGGAAGGACTGCTCGGTGGCCTCAGGCATGTTGAAGTAACCCTTGAATACCTGCGGCCCGCGCACGAGGAGCTCGCCCGCGGTGCCATCCGGCTGGGTCTCGCTGAGGTTGTCTGGGTTGCCGATGCGCACCTCGGTATCCGGGAAGGGAATGCCGATGTAGCCGGGGCGGCGGCTCGTGTTGAGCGGGTTTGCAGCGACAATCGGCGAGGTTTCCGTGAGCCCGTAGCCTTCCACGAGTAGGCCACCGGTGAGTGTTTCCCATTCCTCAACGATGTCCTCTGGCAACGCCGCTGCACCCGAGAGACTGTTTTCGATGCCGTGGAGATCGATGTTCTGTTCCTTGGCTGCCTCCATGACCTTGGAGTAGATCGTGGGCACACCCGGCATCCAAGTGGGGCGGCGCTTCTTCATAATGTCGAGGAGCAGCGGAATCTTTGGCGCCGGGGTGAGGACTAACTCGCCGCCAATGTGTACGCCGAGGGCTGCGATGAGGGTGAGGCCATAGACGTGGAAGAGGGGGAGGGCAGCGAGCATGCGCTCGGGCTTCTTGCCGATTTCGGGGACCCACGCTTCCGCCATCTTCATGTTGCAGTAGAGGTTGGAGTGGGTTAACTCCGCGCCTTTGGGCTTGCCGGTGGTTCCGGAGGTGTAAAGGATCAGCGCGGTATCTTCGCGGTTGACCTTGGCATCCTGTAGCTTCTGGCCTTGTCCGCCGATGGCGCGCCCGGTGAGCGTGCTCCACGGAACGGTGTTAGGGGCGGGAATTGAGAGCTCGGCGCGCTTGTCCTTAATGATGGGAAGTGGCAAGCGCAGTAGCAGCTGCTTGGGGCGCGGCATGGCCTCGATCATGTTGACCGTGACGATCGTTTCCAGCGGCGTGGTATCACGCAGCTCCTCAAAGACCGGGCTCGCCTTATCCCAGACCACGGCCACGCGGGCGGCGTGGTCTTGGAAGAGGGGCTCGAGCTCGGCCGCGGTGTAGAGCGGGTTGTGCTCCACGACGGTCGCCCCGAGCTTCAAGATGGCATAGAAGACCGCCACGTGCTGGGGGCAGTTGGGGAGTGCCACGGCGACGCGGTCGCCGGGACGAATGCCGAAGGCCTTAAGCCCCGCTGCGGCGGCGCGCACGTGGGTATCGAGTTCGCGGTAGGTCATTTGGTGGCCAAAGAACCACGTGGCGGGCCTTTCGCCGAACTCTTCCACGGTTTCTCGGTAGGAGTCCAAGAGCGTTTCGGTGCCGTAATCCAGATTGGGCTTAGTCCACTCAGGGTAATACTGGAGCCAGGCTTTCGACTCAAAGGCGGAGGGGGCCTGGGCAGGGGATTCGGACATGTTCGCGAACTCCTTAGGTGGTCAAACTTGTTATGTGTGGAACAGTATAGCCAATCTGTGACAGAAGTCTCGCAAAACTTAGCAAAGTTGCTTAAAGTAACGAAATCTTTTCGGGACAAATCAATAACCCCGGTGATGTGCGTCTATCACGCAGGGATCGCTCCGGGGTTATGGCGTGCTACTTCTCCGCCTTGAGGCGCTCAAGCAGGTCTGCTTGAACCTCGCGGCGACGAATCTTGCCCAGCTGGTCGGTGGCCAGCTTCTCAAAGTGGTAGAAGGTGCGAGGCACCTTGTAGCGGGTCAAGCGCTCGCGGCAGTAGTCCTTGAGGCCCTCGGGGTCGAGCGCGGCGCCGTCGTTCAGCACGATGCAGGCCACGACGTCTTCCGAGCCGTCCGAACGCGGGCGGCCCACCACGGCGGCCTCCGCCACGTCCGGGTGGTCCAGCAGCGTTTCCTCAACCTCGCCGGGGTAGACGTTGAAGCCGCCGGTGATGATGATTTCCTTGATGCGGCTGACCAAGCGGATGAAGCCATCTTCCTCCATCACGCCCATATCACCGGTGCGGAACCAGCCATTGTGGAAGGCCTTCTCGGTGGCTTCCTCATCGCCGAAGTAACCCTTGAAAATCTGCGGGCCGCGGGCAAGAACCTCGCCCTCCTGGCCATCCGGCATGGTTTCATCCAGGTTCTCCGGGTTAGCGATGCGAATCTCAGTGTCCGGGAAAGGGATGCCCACGTAGCCGGGGCGGCGGTCGTTGCTCATGGGGTTGCCCACGATGATGGGCGAGCACTCCGTCAGGCCATAGCCCTCCACGAGCATGCCGCCGGTGTACTTCTCCCACTTCTCCACGGTATTGACCGGCAGGGTGGATGCACCGGAGAAGGCCGCGCGCACGCCGTCGAGGGAGACGTCGTTTTCTTCCGCCTTCGCCACGATGCGCTCGTACAAGGTCGGCACACCCGGTACCCAGGTTGGGGTGTGCTTCTTCATCAGGTCCATGATGAGCGGCATCTGCGGGCTCGGAATCAGAACCAGCTCGCTGGCGATGAGCGGCGCCAAGGTGGCGTTCATGGTCAGGCCATAGGCGTGGAAGAAGGGGAGTGCGGCGAGCATGCGCTCAGGGGAATCACCCAGGCCCGGTACCCAGTGCTTGCCCATCAAGAGGTTGGAGAAGAGGTTGCCGTGGGTCAGCTCCGCACCCTTGGGGCTACCCGTGGTGCCGGAGGTGTAGAGGATCAGCGCGGTGGTGTCCTTGGTGACTTCCTCCGGCGTGATGACATCAGAACCGTCGCCGCCAATGGCGTTGCCCACGAGGGACTCCCACGGCACCGTGTTCGGCGCCGGGGCGGTGAGCTGATCGCGCTTGGACTTCAGCGGCGGAATAGGCAGACGCAGGGCCAGGCGCTGCGGAGTCGGCATCGCGTTGATCATGTTGATAGAGACGACGGTCTCCAGGGAGGTCGTCGGGCGCAGCTTCTCCAAGGTGGAGGCCGTCTTATCCCACGCAATAGCGATGCGCGCGCCGTGGTTCTTAAACAGACCCTCCAGCTCATGGGCGGTGTAGAGCGGGTTGTGCAGAACTGCGATGGCGCCCAGTTTGAGCACGGCCCAGAAAGCGGAGATGAACTGCGGGCAGTTGGGCGCGACGATGGCAACGCGGTCTCCCGGGCGCACGCCGAAGGCGCGCAGACCGGCGGCGGCGCGGCGGACCTGCTTGTCCAGCTCGGCGTAGGTCTGCGTGCGGCCGAAGAAGTAGGTTGCCGGCTTGTCGGGGTGGAGCGCGAGGTTGTTGTCGTAAACGTCGAGAAGCGTGGTGTCCCCGTACTCCAAGCTGTGCGGGGTCCACTCCGGGTAGTACTGGAGCCACGCCTTGGACTCGTATGCCGACATCGATTCACCTTTCGGTCGCGTAGGTTGAGGTACGGACCAGTATAACGCGGCTCGTTTCGGGATACACTGGACAATTATGCGCATCGCGATGATTTCCATGCACACCTCGCCCCTTGAACAGCCCGGTTCCGGGGATGCAGGCGGTATGAACGTCTATGTTCTCAACACTGCCCGCCAGCTCGCGCGCCTCGGCGTAGAGGTCGATATTTTCACCCGCGCCACGCGCCCCAGTCAGGGGGAAGTGGTAGACGTCGAGGAGCGCCTGCGCGTCATCAACATCGTGGCGGGGCCCTATGAAGGTTTGAGCAAAGAGGAACTGCCCACCCAGCTGGCCGCGTTCACGGGTGGCATCTTCAACTTCGCGCGCTGTTTTGAGGTGGACTATGACGTCATCCACTCCCACTACTGGCTCTCCGGTCAGGTGGGTTGGCTGCTGCGTGACCTTTGGGATATCCCCCTCGTCCACACCGCGCACACGCTGGCCGCGGTGAAGAACGTGCACCGCACGCTCGATGACACCCCGGAGACCGAAGCCCGCCGAATCTGCGAGCAGCAACTGGTGGATAACGCCGACATCCTGGTGGTCAACACCGCCCAGGAAACCCGCGATCTGATCGAGCACTATGATGCATCGCCGGACAATATCGTTGTGGTCTCCCCGGGTGCGGATACGGATCTCTACACCCCGGGCACGGACCGCATGACGGAGCGTGCGCGCCGCCAGCTGGGCATCCCCCTGCACACCAAGGTGGTGGCGTTTGTGGGCCGCCTGCAAAAATTCAAGGGCCCTGACGTACTCATTCGCGCAACGGCGGAGCTGATGGAGCGCGATCCGGATCGTCGCCTGCGCGTGGTCATCTGTGGCGGCGCCTCCGGGGCGAATTCCTCGCCGGACACCTACCACAATCTGGCCCGCGAGCTGGGGGTGGAGCGCGTCGTGCGTTTCCTCAGCCCGCGCCCGCCGCAGGAGCTCGTGGCCATCTATCAGGCCGCGGATATCGTCGCGGTGCCCAGTTATAACGAGTCCTTTGGGCTGGTGGCCATGGAGGCCCAGGCTTCCGGAACGCCCGTCGTGGCGGCGGCTGTCGGCGGCTTGCCCATCGCGGTTGCGGACGGCGATACTGGCCTGCTCGTCCACTCCCATTCGGCGCAGGATTGGGCCGACGCGCTAGAGCAGTTGCTTGACGACGACCCCCGCCGCATCTCCATGGGCGAAGCCGCCGTCGATCACGCCCAGCAATTCAGTTGGGCAGCGGCCGCCACCCAGTTGGAGAATATTTATGCCGACGCGATGAGTATTGAGATTCCGGACTGCCACGCGCGCCGGGCAATCGGATACTAATCCCACACAAGTGGGCACAAACCCACACTTAGGGGTGATGTGCTCGGGTTCACAGGCGAGCTGCCGAAAAACGTGGCATGCTGGTGTTTATGAGTAACGGAAAGCTGATTCTACTTCGACACGGACAGTCCGAATGGAACGAGTCCAACCAGTTCACCGGTTGGGTTGATGTCAACCTCACCGCCAAGGGTGAGGGTGAGGCCAAGCGTGGCGGCGAGCTGCTCAAGGAACAGGGCATCCTGCCGAACGTTGTCTACACCTCCCTGCTGCGCCGCGCCATCCGCACCGCCAACATCGCGCTCAACGCTGCGGACCGCCACTGGATCCCGGTCGTGCGTGACTGGCGTTTGAACGAGCGCCACTACGGTGCCCTGCAGGGCCTCAACAAGGCCGAGACCAAGGACAAGTACGGCGAGGAGCAGTTCATGGCATGGCGCCGTTCCTACGGCACCCCGCCGCCGGAGCTGGAGGATGGCGCCGAGTACTCCCAGGCCGGTGACCCGCGCTACGCCAACCTGGATCAGGTTCCGCGCACCGAGTGCCTGAAGGACGTCGTCGAGCGCTTCGTTCCTTATTTCGAGGAGGAGATCCTCCCGCGCGCCAAGAAGGGTGAAACCGTTCTCATCGCCGCACACGGCAACTCCCTGCGTGCGCTGGTCAAGCACTTGGATCAGATCTCCGATGAGGAGATTGCCGGCCTCAACATCCCGACTGGCATCCCACTGGTCTACGAGATCACCGAGGACGGTTCCGTGGTGAACCCCGGCGGCACCTACCTGGATCCGGAAGCTGCCGCTGCCGGCGCTGCCGCCGTGGCTGCTCAGGGTGGAAAGAACTAAACACCGAGCAAGCTGCGTGCTGCGCGCAATCCCCAGGGAGCATATACTCCTTGGGGATTCTTTGTAGGGGCGTGAATGATTGTGGAACTGGTTTTAGCTTTTCTTGCCGGCGTGGTGGCCTGCGGCCTAGCCATTCCGGTGCTGACTCGGTTCCGTGAACGCATGGAGCGCCGCCGTGTCCGCGATGCGGACGCCAACCAGGTCACCAGCGTGAGCCAGGTCCTGCACCTCGCCGTGGCGGGCTCGCCGGCCGGCATGACGGTGCTCTCGCGCGATAAAGAAGTCATCTTTTCCAACCCTGCGTCCCACGAAATGTCGATGGTGCACGACCGTGCCGTGAACCCCGATATTTGGAAGGTGGCGGAAGAGGTCTTCGACGATAAGGAGACCCGAACGCTGGACCTTGCCATTCCCAAGCGGCGCACCGGTAACCGCGTGATTCAGGTACGCGCGGTGGTTCAGCCGCTGACGCTGAACGACGATCGCTTCGTCATCGTCTACGGCACCGACGAGTCCGAATCGGTGCGCATGGAATCTGCCCGCCGTGACTTCGTGGCTAACGTGTCGCACGAGTTGAAGACCCCGGTGGGCGGCATCGCCCTACTAGCCGAGGCCCTCCTCGAGGACACGGGGGATCCCGAGCACGTCGAGTACTTCGGCAGCAGGGTGCAAAAGGAAGCCGCCCGCATGGCCGAGATGGTCAGCGAGCTGATTTCCCTGTCCAAGCTGCAGGGCGCGGAGGCGCTGCCAGAAATGGAGCCTCTCGACCTCGATGACGTCATCGATGAGGCCATTACCCGCAACCAGCTCGCCGCCGATTCCCACCACAACCAGCTCACCCGCGGCGAATCCGCAGGTGTTCATGTGATGGGAGATAAATCCCTCCTGGTTACGGCGATCTCAAACTTGATCTCCAACGCCATCCACTATTCGCCGGATGAGCTTCCGGTATCGGTGACGCAGAAGGTCGTCGGCGGGAAGGTCGTGCATATCAGAGTCACGGACCGCGGCATCGGCATCGCCCCGGAAGATCAGAAGCGGGTATTTGAGCGCTTCTTCCGCGTGGATAAGGCACGCTCCCGGCAGACCGGCGGGACTGGCCTCGGCTTGGCCATTGTGAAGCATGTCGTGGCTAATCACGGCGGCAATATCAAGTTGTGGTCACGCCCCGGAACTGGCTCGACTTTCACAATCGAGCTCCCTATATATACCGAAGAGAAGCCAGCAGATAATCTTATTAACCGGGATAATATAGAAGACGGAGCCGTCAGCTCTGCCGCCCCTGGTTTGCAGCGCGCCGTGGCGCGTGTAGCAGCTCGTCGAAAGGATAAAGCGCAATGACCACCATCCTCATCGTTGAAGATGAAGAGTCGCTGGCCGATCCCCTCGCCTTCCTCCTCCGAAAGGAGGGATTCGACGTTCTCCTCGCCCCCGACGGGCCCAGCGCGCTCGAACAGTTTGCGGCAAATAACGTAGACATCGTCCTGCTGGACCTCATGCTGCCGGGAATGTCTGGAACGGACGTGTGCAAGCAACTGCGCACGACGTCTTCTGTGCCGGTGATTATGGTGACCGCGCGCGACTCGGAGATTGACAAGGTCGTGGGCCTGGAGCTGGGCGCGGATGATTATGTGACCAAGCCTTATTCCTCCCGCGAGCTCATCGCCCGCATCCGCGCGGTGCTGCGCCGTGGCCAGGATGCCTCTTCCGAGCACGCTGAGGAGGAGCCCGACGAGCAAATCCTGGAAGGCGGCCGCGTGCGCATGGACGTGGAGCGCCACACGGTTCTCGTGGCCGGCGAGCCGGTATCCATGCCGCTCAAGGAGTTTGACCTCCTCGAATACCTACTGCGCAACGCCGGACGCGTGCTGACTCGCGGCCAACTCATTGACCGCATCTGGGGCGCGGATTATGTGGGCGATACCAAGACCCTCGACGTTCACGTCAAGCGCCTCCGCTCCAAGATTGAGGCCGAGCCTTCCCGCCCACAGCAACTCGTGACGGTGCGCGGCCTGGGCTATAAGTTCGAGGCTTAAGCGCGGGGGTCCGCCGGGTGCCGCGGGAACTCGACCCCGGACCGCGCCCGGGCTTCGCAGTGCGTGGCCAGGATTTCGTAGCACTCCTCCCCGAGTAGCGCGATCAGCTCGGTTTTCAGCGACTTCCACAGCGGTTTTTCCGCAATGTGGCAGGAGGGATCTGCCGAGCAATACCAATCAAAGTCCTCGCCGCCGTTGCCCCACCCGCGGCGGTCATATTCGCCGATAGTGGTGCGTAGGATTTCCTCCCCATCGGGGCGCTCCTCATAGTCTTCGTGCCGGCGAATCGGCAGCTGCCAGCACACCTCGGGCTTGACCACGGTGAGTTCCTCACCCGACTCGAGCGCCCACTGGTGGATAGCGCAGCCCGCGCCCGTGGGCCAGCCGGCGCGGTTGGCGAAGATGCAGGCGCCGTCGACAAGCGGCGTCTTCAGTGCCGGTTCCGGCTCGCCATCCTCGCCGTCGAGCTCATCCCATTCCAGCCAGGGTTCCAGCTCCTCAGGTTCTCCGTGCTCCAGGAACTCATCTACCCCCGCAGGGCGGTGCTGCCAGAAGCGGGCGGGCATGCGCGCGACGGCGTCGCGAAGCTGCTCTCGATCCGTCTCATCAGCCATGTAGGCGCCGTGCACGCAGCAGCCGACGTCGGGCTGTTGCTTATCGATGCCGTGGCACCTCTCCGTCCCAAACTGGCAGGCATAGTGTGATTCGAGCCAGGTCAGGTCGATGGAAAAGACGTGGAGTGGATCGTTTGGATCCGTAAATTCAAACCACTCTCTGGGAAAATCGGGGGCCTTTTCGCGGCCGGCCAAGATAGAAGCCGCCGCTGGGGAGGAGGCGGGAAAACCCAGGTAAACTTCATTTGATTTCGGGCGATTCACACCTACCCACGGTAGACCTACTACTCTAGAGGCGTGCGATTAGGTGTATTAGACGTCGGAAGTAATACCGTCCACCTCGTTGCGGTCGACGCCGCAACCGGTGGGCGGCCTTCGCCGATGAGCGATTGGAAGACCCCGCTGCGTCTGGTGGAACAGCTAGACAAGGACGGCAACATCCACGAGAAGGGCATGAAGAAGCTCATCTCCGCCGTGGGTGAGGCCGCTGAGCTGGGCCAGAAGCTGGGCTGTGATGAATTCATCGCCTTTGCTACCTCTGCCGTGCGCTCGGCCACGAACTCGGCCAAGGTCCTCGATGAAGTTGAGAAGCAAACCGGCGTCCGCCTAGAGATTTTGTCGGGTGAGGAGGAAGCGCGCTTGACCTTCCTCGCCGCCCGCCGTTGGTATGGCTGGTCCGCTGGCCGCATCACCAACCTCGATATCGGTGGCGGTTCGCTGGAGCTGTCCACTGGTACCGACGAGCATCCGGAAATGGCTTTCTCCCTGGACTTGGGAGCTGGCCGCCTGACCCATAACTGGTTTGATACTGATCCTCCGCAGAAATCCAAGGTGAATTTGCTGAGGGATTACATTGATGCGGAACTGGTCGGCGTGGCCGATAAGATGCGTGCGCTGGGCCCCGCGGGTTTGGCCGTGGGCACCTCCAAAACGTTCCGCACGCTGGCCCGATTGACCGGTGCTGCGCCTTCCTCGGCAGGCCCTTACGTGAAGCGTACGCTCACGGCGCCGGGTTTGCGTCAGCTGATTTCCTTCATCTCCCGTATGACTGCAGCTGACAGGGCGGACCTTGAGGGTGTAAGTTCTACCCGATCGCATCAAATCGTCGCCGGTGCTTTAGTGGCGGAGGCGAGCATGCGTGCCCTGGGAATCGAAAAGTTGGAGATCTGCCCCTGGGCTCTCCGAGAAGGTGTCATTTTGCGCCGTACCGATAAGGGACTGGAATAGGAAAGAAACGTGGCTGACAAGAAACAGTTGACAGTTGCGGAGCTGCTGGCCCGTAACGCGAAGGACCGACCCGGCGAGGAGAAGAGCCCCCGCCGCCGTCGCCGGAGCCTCGATGAAGGCGGCATCTCAGTTGCGGAGCTGACCGGCAATCTCGAAAAGGTCAAGGCAACCCCGGCTGAGGCAAAGCACTCGAACGTCTCCATCGATGAGACGGCCCCGGTGATTCCTGCGCCGAAGAAGGAGTCCAAGGAAGAGACTCCGAAGAAGGAAGCCCCCAAGCAGGAGCCAGCGCCGAAGAAGGCTGAGAAGAACGCCGACGACAAGGCTCAGGCTGCCACCGTTCCTGCGGAGAAGCCCTCTGATGATGACACCCGCGTCATCCAAAAGGTCAAGGACAAGCCTGAGCAGAAGGCTGATGCAAAGGAAGCTGAAAAGCCTGAGGTAAAGACGGCCACCAAGCCTGAAGCAAAGTCCGCCGCACCGGTCGATGAGAAGCCACAGGACGCCGCCGTGGACACCTTCACTACGGGTGAGCTCGAAGCAGTCGACCACGACGTTGAAGAATATGACGACTATGACGACGAGGAAGAAGAGGGCAAGCTCAACCCCTTCGCCGTCGTCCTGCTCGCCCTCGTGGGCATCGTGCTCGGTGCCATCGTGTTCAAGGGCTTCGAGATCCTCTGGGATCGCTTCGACCGCCTCGTTGTCCTGGTGCTTGGTGTGGTTGTTACCGGCGTCATCGTCGGCATCGTCCACGCACTGCGTACCAGCCGCGATGGTCTCTCCATGTTCCTCGCAGCCGTGGCCGGCCTAGTGCTGACCTTCGGCCCGCTCCTTGTGGTGATGTAAGAACCAGTTCCGCAGGGCACCTTCTTACAAGGCATCTGTCAAAAGGTATCTTTGCCCCTGAAAACGCCATCTACCCCTTGCAAAGGGCGTTTTTAGGGCAGAAAACGCCTTTTAACAGATGTCTTTTGCATGCGCGGGGTCAGTGGGGCAGCAGCTTAGCTCGCAGGCAGCGCTGTTGCCTGGTGGCCGCATCCTGGCCTTTCTGGCACCCTGGATAGCATGACAAAAATTGCAGTACTTGGTGGAGGACAAATCGGCGAAGCTCTAGTTTCCGGGCTGGTGAATGCGGGCTATGACGCCGCGGATATCGTGGTGACCAACCGTCGTTCCGAGCGTGGCGAGGAGCTAAAGAGCGCTTACGGCGTGTCGGTCACGAGCGATAATGCCGCGGCTATCGACGGCGCGAATTACATTTTTGCGTGTGTGAAGCCCTATGCCATCGAGGAGCTCCTTGAAGGCCTCGACATCCCCACGACGGCCGTGGTTGTGTCCATGGCTGCCGGACTGACCCTCGAGACGTTGGAGAAGGCCGCCGGCGAAAGCGTGCCAGTCGTCCGCGTCATGCCTAACACCCCCATGTTGGTGGGCAAGGGTATGTGCACCTGCGCGGGTGGTTCCCACGTCACCGAGGAGCAGCAGGCTGGCGTGGTCAAGCTTCTGGAAGCCGTTGGCGAGGTTGCCGTCATCGAGGAAAAGCACATCGACGCAGCCACCGCACTGGCAGGCTCTGCTCCTGCCTACTACTTCCTTGTCACCGAAGCGCTGATCGACGCCGGCGTGCAGCTCGGCCTCACCCGTGACGTCGCCGAAAAGCTAGCCACCCGCACCGCCCAAGGCGCGGGCACCATGCTGGCTGAATCCGGAAAGGATCCCGTGGCTTTGCGCGCAGGCGTAACCTCCCCGGGGGGAACCACTGCTGCCGCCCTTCGTGAACTTGAGGAGTCTGGCCTGCGGGGCGCGTTCTTCCGTGCCGCCGAAGCATGTACCCAGCGTGCGCAGGAGCTTGCTTAAAAGTTCCCGCCGTTCTGGTAGCCCTGTGGCATATGTTGTCACACGGGCTTGATGGGGAACAGCGGTGCGAAAGAGGAAAAAATTAGCTCTTGGGTCGCATTAGTCACACGTTTCACGCTAAGCTGGCAGGAGCGCGTGCGTGATAGTCCTGTGGGAGGGGAAGCCTACAGCGCGTCACGTGCTGAAGGGTTAAATAAACTATGACGAATGAAGATAAGGGAACTTTCCTGACCATCGCCGAAGTTGCGGAGATCATGCGTGTCTCCAAGATGACGGTGTACAGGTTGGTTCATGCAGGTGACATGCCGGCCGTGCGTGTGGGACGCTCCTTCCGCGTCCACGAATCTGCCGTCAAGGAATACCTTGAGGCCTCCGTATACGGAGCCTAGGGTTCACCTCTTTCTGGCAGCGCCCACCACTGCGGACCACTCGCGGTCCGCGGCGGTGGGCGCTGCCCTTAGTTTTGGTGCTGGGCAGGCCGCTAGGTAAGATAGTGAACATTCGTTTCGGCACTGGTATGCCTGTGTCTCCCTGTTTCGCAGGGGCCGCCACGAGTGCACCGTGTGTGGTTTCATTTTAGGCGTTGCCGGCCGGTTTACGTACGTACTGATACCGAAAGTGAGGAAACCTACTATGGGTTCTGTCATCAAGAAGCGCCGCAAGCGCATGTCCAAGAAGAAGCACCGCAAGATGCTGCGCCGCACCCGCGTTCAGCGTCGCAAGCTGGGCAAGTAAAACTTCGCCTGCAACTCCCCGCATGGTCCTTTTTGGGATCGTGGCGGGGAGTTTCTGTTATTTTTCTCCTTCCCGTCGTTTTAGATGACCGCGCCGTCGTTTCAGACGACGAAGCCGCTTAGAACGGAATGTCTTCCTGAGGGGAGGCCGGGGTGCGGGGTTCCTCGGCAGCGGCCTGTGCTTCCTGAGCTTCCTGCTGGGCGCGCTCGCGGGTGGCTGAAATTTTCTGAGCCACCGTTTGTGCCCAACGCTTCGTCTTCTTCGCCAGCGGACCAGTCGGCTCCGTCATGGCCCAGGTCCCGTCTTCGTAGAGCCACACGATGTCCCCGGTGTGCGGGTCCATGATGTAGTGCGCGCGCCCATCAGTCTTCATATTGTGGTGGTGCTGGCACAAACTGGCCAAGTTGCGCGGGTGCGTGGCGCCGCCGTCGGCGTAGTTGACGCGGTGGTCCATCTGGCATAGGTAAGCCGGCCGGTTGCATCCCGGAGCGCGGCAGGTGCCATCCCGGCCTTCCACGTATTTACGGATGAGCTCCGAGGCGATGTAGCTGCGTGATTCCGGCGGCTGCGAGGAGAGGTCGCGCGTGCGTGTGGCGGGCATGTCCTGTGACGTCCATCCATAGCCTTGGACGAAGGTGGGGGCGTTGTCGATATCGCTGGCTTGATAGGTGTGCAGAATAACGGTCACCGGCGGGGAGATACTGCCGGCGATGAGCTTCTTTAAAGCATCGGCCTGCGAGAGCCCATTCTCCTTCGCTGCCTGTTTGATGTAGCCATCCAAAATCATGCCCGTGGCGCTATCCGTATTGAGCTCTAGGATGCCGCGCTGGCCGGTATCAGTGAAGGTATATGAGTCCTTCTTTGGGGATTCGCGGAAGGAAAAAGTCTTATCGATGCTCTTGCAAATATCGCGCAGCTTGCGTCCAATCTGCGCCGGGGTAGGAAAGACCTGGTTCGGGGAGGTGGGGGTGAAGAAGGTGATCAAGGCATCGTCGATAAGCGCGAGCGTTTCCGGCGGCAACGCGCCCAGCTTTGTCAGGGTGCGGTCGATGGTGATGAGAGCCTTCATGTCCAGTAGGAATTGGCTGTCCTGTAATGCCTTGACCTGCGGGAGCTCCGTAAGGCGGTGCACGGCCAGGCAGCATTCACTCACGGTATAGTCGCCGACGCCAAGCTTGGCGACGAGCCTCTGGCACGCGACATCAAAATCCTCATCAAGGTCTGGCATGGCAGCTACCCACGAGCGGTAGTCTGCGCGGCGGGCGGCACTGCGCTCCACGGCGAGGGCGCAATCAGGATTCATATGGGAAAAGTAGGCGGTTTGGGTTGCGGTGTTCACGGTGTCCCCCGGGTTTGACGTATCGGTTATATGTTCTAAACGCACTATAAAACATGCTCCGGACATCTATCCTGAACAGCCAATATGTCTGTATGTTAGTTCTCCCTATTGAGCGTATATTTGACCTCAAAGTCAGGATGGGGAATCCTATTCCTCCGCCCCACAGGAGCCCATCACGTACGTAGGATGGCGAACTATGTTGCCTAGACTCCTCACCCTTGACAGCCTGGTTATCTCACAGACCAAGTCTTTTATGCAGGATGAATTCCTGATCGCCGATGAACAAGGTGTGCCCGTCGGGACGATTCTGCAGTCGACGAGCCTGAAGGACATGTTCTTCAACTCTTCCCGCAGCCTCGAGGTTGCTTTTACCGATGAACAAGGTAATCCGCAGCAGCCGCTCATGGTGATTAAGGATCCGCCGAACTTTGTGAGGGATACCTATGAGGTGTATTTGCCGGGCGTCGAGAAGCCCATGGCGGTCGTGACCAAGAAATTCTCCCTCCTGAAGACGCGCCTGAGCTTGGAAATGGAGGGCTTCCCGGAGATTGAGATTGAAGGCGATGTGTGGGATTGGAATATCACGATTACCAGCCAGGGTCAGCCGTTGGCGGAGGTGCGCAACGAGTGGGGAGGAGTGGGCCGGTTCCTCGCTGGGAAGAATACGTACCGCCTCAGCATCGCGCCGGGGCTTGACCCGCAACAGCATGCCGGGCTGATTGGTGCGGTCATGTGCATGGACATGCTGCGCACCAAGGCGCAGAGCAGCGACTAGCGGCGCACGAAGCGCCAGCTGCCATAGGAGAAGAGCGCGGTGGCTAGCGCAGGGAGGCCGTAGGTGCGCACGGCCTTGCGCACGGAGCGGTAATCGCGGATGAGCCAGCCTTTTTCTTCTGCAATATCGCGCAGCTTGGAATCCGGATTGATGGCCACGGGGGTTCCCACCATAGAAAGCATCGGGACATCGTTGGCGCTGTCGGAGTAGGCGGTACAGCGCTCAAGATCGAGATTCTCCAAGGTGGCCAGCGCCGCCACGGCGTGCTTCTTACCCGGCCCGTGGAGGATATCGCCTACGAGGCGGCCGGTGAAGCGGCCATCTTTGACCTCCGCCACGGTGCCGAGAGCGCCGGTGAAACCGAAACGCTGCGCCAGAATCTGCGCCAGCTGCACGGGGGTGGCGGTGACCAGCCATACCTGCTGGCCGGCATCGAGGTGCATCTGCGCCAGCTGCTTCGTGCCCGGGTAGGCCTTGCGGGCCATGGATTGGTCCACGATGCTCTCGCACAACGCCACCATTTCCTCCACCGAGCGGCCCTTGACAAACTCGAGCGCTTGCACGCGCCCCGCGGCCACGTCGGCGGCATTCTCCGAACCGGAGACACGGAATTTCAGCTGCTTCCATGCGATGGGAAGGATCTCAGAAAGTTTGAAATAGCGGCGGCGTGCCAGCCCCAGGGCAAAGGACACAAGCGAAGAGCCCTGGACCAAGGTGTTATCCACGTCGAAGAAAGCCGCAGCGCCGACGTCTTGGGGGATGTCCGGGTCTGGCTCGGTGATGGAGCGCGCGCCGGCGGATTCGAAGGAACCCCGAACAGAATCCACGCCAGAAGAGAAAGCTTCCAGGTCGATGCCGAAGAGGTGCTCTACCGCCGCGGCTGCCGACGCCTCACCGGCCGCCCTCTGGTGCTCTTCACCCAGCGGTGCGAAGGCCTGCTGCTCCAGGAAATTGCGCAAGTTTCCCCTGCTTGCGGTCCAATTGGCAAGGAACTCGCGGGGAGAATCGGGCATACCAGGAGGGAGCGGGAGAGGCACGCGTTCAGCTTTCATAGGGTGGGAAGACTAACGTGTCCATAGTAAACCGCGAACCGTTCTACGTCCTATCGAGGAGTTCTTAATGTCTCACGTCGTCGAGCTGATGGTGCGTACCACGTGCGGCTCCTGCGCGCGCGTTCTGGAGCAGATTACCCCGGTGGTTCAACAGGCTGGGGCAGAGCTTAAAGTACGCAACGTTGATGAGGACGCGGAGCTGGCCATGGAATATGGTGATCGCGTCCCCGTTGTGGTGATTGATGGCGAGGAGTTCTCCTGCTGGGAAGTGGACAACGAGGAGCTAGCGCAGGCGCTGATGGAGTAGCTTTCCCTGGAGACTTCCGCGAGTTTCGGAAACGAGCTGAAAACTAGTAGTCTTTTGGATGATCTATGTCATCCAAAGGGATGATGCAAAACTGGAGGGTTGTGCATGAGTGTGCTCGTCGTGGGCATGTCGCATCAGTCGGCGCCGGTAGCGCTGCTGGAAAAGCTGAGCATGGACGAGACCGTGCAGAATGACACCTGCCGTGCCATGGTATCGGCAGGCTCGTTGAGCGAGGCGATGATTATCTCCACCTGTAACCGCCTTGAGGTCTATACCGTCACTAACTCTTTCCACTCCGGCGTCCAGGATGTCGTGCACAACCTCGCTGAAGTCTCCGGGGTGGAGGAGGAGAAGCTGCGCTCCTATCTCTATGTGCGCTATGCCGACGCCGCCGCCGAGCACCTCATGATGGTGACCTCCGGCCTCGACTCGATGGTGGTGGGTGAGCAGCAAATCATCGGCCAGGTGCGCACCGCCTACCAGTTTGCTTCGGAGCAAGGAACCGTCGGCCCGCGCATCCACGCGCTGGCACAGTCCGCGCTGCGTACTGGCAAGCGGGTGCATTCCGAAACTGAGATCGATGAGGCGGGCTCCTCCATGGTCTCCTTTGCTTTTGATCAGGCGCTAAGCCGCATGGGCAGGGAAGATCTCGCGGGCAAGCGCGTGCTCATCTTGGGCGCAGGTGCAATGGCCTCGCTGGCGGCAACGCACGCGGGGCGCCTGGGTGCGCACCTGATTATCGCGAACCGCACCATCGCCCGCGCGGAGCGCGTGGCGCAGCACGCTCATGAGGCGGGCGTGTACGCAGACGTTATTGACTTCTCGGAGCGTGCCCAAGCTCTGCGCGATGTGGACGTGGCGATTTCCGCCACGGGAGCCCAGGGCTTCACTATTACGGCTGCCGACGTCGAGCGCTATCACGTGGCCGACCGCGAACTCATGCTCGTGGATCTGTCCCTGCCGCGCGATATTGATGATGCCGTGGCAGAGGCCGAGGGAGTCGACCTGATCAATATCGAGCGTCTCAACAACTCTCTGCAGGCGGCCGATACCGATCTGGCAGCGGGTACCAGCCCACACGCGCAGGCGCGGCGCATCGTCAGTGAAGAACTCGAATCCTATGCTTCCGAGCAGCGCGTCCGCGACGTCGTCCCAGCCGTATCGGCACTGCGCAAGCGGGCGGCAAACCTGGTCCAGTGCGAGGTAGCGCGGATGGAACAGAAGCACCCCGAGCTGGACGAGCGCCAGATGGGAGATATCAATCGCGCACTCAAGCGCGTTGCGGATAAGCTGCTGCACGAGCCCACGGTTCGCGCGAAGCAGCTCGCGGCCAACTCCGGCACGGTTAGCCATGAGACCGCGTTGCAAGAGCTTTTTGGGCTCCAGCTGGAGGGCAGCGGCGTGGCGGTAGACATGGCGGAGCTGCCGGATGCCGCGCAGATGGAAGCCGCGGAAAATACTAAGGAAGAAAAGGACGCATAGATGTTGAAGATCGGTACCCGAGGATCCCTCCTGGCCACTACTCAGTCCGGCCACGTGCAGGAGTGGTTGCAGCAGAAAGGCTATGAGGCCGAGCTGCACATCGTTACCACGCAGGGTGACGTCAACATGGCTCCCGTGGAGCGCATCGGTGTGGGTGTGTTTACGCAGGCCCTGCGTGAGGCTGTCGACCGCGGCGAGTGTGAGATCGCAGTGCACTCCTTCAAGGACCTGCCCACGGCTGCCGACGAGCGTTTCGACCTCGTGGTGCCGCAGCGCCAGGACGTCCGTGAGGCGCTCATCGCCCGCGATGGTCTGACCCTCAAGGAGCTGCCGGAGGGCGCGCGCGTGGGCACCTCCGCGCCGCGCCGCATCAGCCAGCTGCGCGCTATGCGTCCGGACCTGGATATTCGTCCGCTGCGCGGCAATATCGATACCCGCATGGGTAAGGTCACCAGCGGCGAGCTCGACGCCGTCCTCCTGGCCTACGCTGGCCTCGTGCGCGCAGGCTATGCTGAGCGCGCCACCGAGGTCTTCGATCCGGAGGTCTTCATGCCCGCGCCTGCGCAGGGCGCGTTGGCTATCGAGGCAGTGAAGGGAACTGAGGCAGCGAAGGCCATTGCCTTGCTTGCCGACGGCCCCGCCACCGCCGCCACCCGCGCCGAGCGCACCGTGCTCTCCCAGCTGGAGGCTGGTTGCACTGCGCCGGTCGCCGCTACCTCTCACTGGGAAGGGGAGCAGCTGGTCGTTCGCGGCGGTGTCTTTGCCCTCGACGGTTCCCGTCAGCTCATCGCTCAGGCCCAGGGTGCGGCAAGCGAGGCAGAAGAATTGGGACGTGCGGTCTCCAAGGAGCTCTTCGCTCAGGGAGCTGCGGACGTGCTGGCAGCGGAATAACCGCACGTAATTTTTGCTTTGGGGCCTTTTCCTTTAGTGTGTATCTAGCACACGATCATTGAGAGCAATGATTTAGGCCCCCTTAACTCGCGAGTGAGGGGCTTTCTTGTCTCCACTCCCGCGCCTGCCACGCTTCGGCGCCGGGGCACTCGGAACCCACAAACTAGAAAAGAACCTTATGAGCAATGCCGTGCCGGATACCCAGCCTGAGCTGGGTAAGTCTGATCTGGGCAAAGTCGTTTTCGTCGGCGCTGGCCCAGGCAATCCCGACCTGCTGACCGTTCGTGCCCGCGAGGTTCTGGAGACGACCGCCAACGTTGTGACCGACGCCGCCGTTTCACAAGGCGTGCGTGACATGGTGGCGCAGCAGGTGCCGGTTCCGCAGGAGCTACTCGACGCCGCCGAGGAAGAGTACGAGCGCATCTGCGCTGCCGCGAAGGAGGCGGGTGCGCGCCGCAAGCCGCCGCGCCCAGCCCCGCCGACGGCGGCGGTGTTTGAGGAGGTCGAGGGGGACGTCGTCAAGCAACTGCGTGCAGCGCTCGAGCGCGCCGAGGGGCACGACGTGATCCGTCTGGTCACCGGAAATCCTCTCAACCGCGAGTCCATCAAGGCGGAGATTACCGCCGTGGCCAGCGCGGGCATGGAGTTCCAGGTGGTCCCGGGCATGTCCCTGCCCTCGACGGTTCCATCGTTTGCGGGCATCGCGCTGGGTGCCACGTACACCGAGGCTGATATTACGGAGGGCGCGGATTGGGACGCGCTGGCCTCGGCGACGCAGCCGCTGGTCCTGCAGGCCACGGCAGATGACCTGCCGGTGATCTCCGCCGAGCTGGTGGAGCGCGGAATGCCCGCGGAGACCGAAGCTTATGTCACCGTTCACGGCACCACACGCCTGCAGCGCACGCACGAGACCACGCTGGGAACGCTGGGCAAGCTTGACGCTGAGCTGCCGGGCGAGCTCGTGGTCACACTCGGCCGCAGCTTTGATGATCGTTCGAAGTACTCCTGGTGGGAGAACCGTTCGCTCTATGGCTGGCGCGTGCTGGTTCCGCGCACGAAGGAGCAGGCCGCGGCTATGAGCGCCCGTCTGGCTAGCCACGGCGCTATCCCGCAGTCGGTGCCCACCATCTCCGTGGAACCGCCACGCAATCCGGCGCAGATGGATCGCGCCATCAAGGGCATCGTCGAAGGCCGCTACAAATGGGTCGTGTTCACCTCCGTCAATGCGGTGAGTGCGGTGTGGAAGAAGATTGCGGAACTCGGCCTCGATGCCCGCGACTTCGCCGGCGTGCACCTAGCCGCGGTGGGGCAGAAGACTGCCGATGCGATTCGCGCCAAAGGCATGGTCCCGGAGCTTTTGCCGCCGGCGACGAAGCAGAACGCCGAGGGCCTCGTGGAGGTCTTCCCGAACTACGTTGAGGATATTGACGCGGTGGGGCGTGTGCTGCTGCCGCGTGCCGATATCGCCGGCGAGGCGCTGGTGACTGGCCTGCTGGATTTGGGCTGGGAAGTCGATGATGTCGTGGCCTACCGCACGGTGCGCGCGGCCCCGCCGGCGGCGGAGATCCGTGACATGATCAAGACCGGCGGTTTCGACGCCGTTGCCTTTACCTCGCCGTCGACGGTGCGCAACCTCGTCGGCATTGCGGGCAAGCCGCATGCCCGCACCATCATCGCCTGCATTGGCCCCTCCACCAAGGCGGCGGCTGAGGAGGTGGGCCTGCGCGTGGACGTGGTCCCGGAGGTCGCGGATGTGCCGATGCTTGTCGACGCCCTCGCTGAGCACGTTGCGGCCCTGCGTGCTGCCGGCAACCTGCCAGCTCCGCGCAAGAAGCGCCGCTCGCGCAAGAAGACGGCGTAGACCGCTTCCGGGCGGGCAGGTGAGGGGCGACTAGAGTCGGGAAGGTAGTTCAATTTTCTCGTAGCTCAAAGGAGAGTTTTTACTCATGAGCATTGCTCGCCGCCCCCGCCGCCTACGCCAGAACCCGGCTTTTCGGGATTTGGTTGCGGAAACGTCGCTGCGCCCCTCCGACCTCATCCTCCCGATGTTCGTGGTCGACGGTCTGAATGAACCCCGTGACATCCCCTCCATGCCGGGCGTGCAGCAGCACAGCCTGGATTCCCTCAAGCGTGCCGCGCACGAGGCCCTCGATGCGGGCGTGACCTGCGTTGACCTCTTCGGCGTGCCCCGTGAGGAGGATAAGGACGCGACCGGCTCCGTGGCCTGGGACCCGCAGGGCATCCTCAACGTGGCTATCGCGGAGCTGCGCCAAGAATTCGGCGATGACCTCATCGTCATGGCGGATACCTGCCTCGATGAGTTCACCTCCCACGGCCACTGCGGTGTGATCGATGACCAGGGCCGCGTGCTTAACGATGAAACCGTGGAGCTCTACCAGGATATGGCCCGCTCCCAGGCCCGCGCTGGTGCGCACATGGTCAGCCCCTCGGGCATGATGGACGGCCAGATTGCCGCCATCCGTGAGGCTCTCGATGAGGCCGGCCACGAGGATGTCGCCATCATGGCCTACTCGGCCAAGTACGCCTCGGCCTTCTTCGGCCCCTTCCGCGATGCCGTGGGCTCCTCCCTGGAGGGCGACCGCCGTACCTACCAGCAGGACCCGCGCAATTTCCGCGAGTCCATGCTGGAGGTGGATCTGGACATCGAGGAAGGCGCGGACATCGTCATGGTTAAGCCTGGCCTGCCGTACCTCGATGTGCTGGCCGGTGCTGTCGAGCGCTCCTCCGTTCCGGTAGCTGTCTACCAGGTCTCCGGCGAGTACGCGATGATTCAGGCCGCTTCCCAGAACGGGTGGATCGATGGCGAGGCCGTTATGCTGGAGTCCTTGACCGCGTTCAAGCGCGCGGGCGCGGATCAGATCCTGACCTACTTCGCCACGGACGCCGCCCGCTTGCTCAAGTAAAAGGAGAATCGTGACGTTCAGCCCGAACACAGCCTCGTCGGCTAAGCAACCGGCGGGGCAGGACAAGGAGCCGGAAAAGGAGCAGCCCAAGCGCACCGAAGCTGTCTCCCTCATGCTCAAGGTGTGGACCGTTGCCCTGGTATTCGAGGTGGTGCACCTAGTCCTGAGCATCGTGCTGACCCTGTTGAATAGGGAGGAGCTCTTCGCCCAGGCCCGCACCACCGCGGAGTCCGCAGCGGAGAAGTCCGGGCAGGACGTTAGCGATGCCCTCGTACAGCTCGTGGGCTATGGCTCGGTGGCGTTCAGCTCGCTGATTTCACTCGCCATCGTGGTGCTGCTGGGCATCATGCTGGGCTTTATCCACAAGAACTCCAAGGCAGCCGGTACTGGCCGGCGCCTGTGGTTCGCCTTCTCTCTCTACTTTGCCCTCCGCGTACTCATCGTCTTCATCAGCAGCCCCGCCGGGGCGAGCGCGCCGGATTGGCTCTTCCTGCTCGACGGTGCCGTGCAGATCCTCGTCGGCGTGGCGGCTGTGATGGGCTTGATGTTCTCGACCAAGGAGGAAGTACTCGAGTACACCGGCGAGATGGAGCAGCTGCGCCAGATGCGCAAGGAGATGGAGGAGCAGCGCCGCCAGGAAAACCTGGAGGAGCGCGAGAAGAAGAACAAGGACAATAAAGAAAAGGACAGGGAGAAAGAAGACAGCAAGGGCGGCAAGCGATGAGCGAGCGCCCCGGTCCCGCGGACTATAACCGCCGCCCACGCCGCCACAAGAAGCAGGGGGAGCAGGATTTTTCCACCTGGCCTTCCCAGCTGCGCATTGCCTATTGGGTCTGCGTGATTGCCGCAGTTGTCATGCTCACCGCCGGGATGGTGGGGCTCTTTGGTTCCTATACATCGGTGACAAATACTCAGCTCAGCCCGGAACAAGTGGACTATATCCGCTTCAACACACGTTTCGCGGCCATCTCCAACGTGGTGGGTGCCGTCGTCATTGCGGCGTGCTCCGCGCAGTTGGCAAGCGGCTCGATATGGGCCCGCCGCATCATCACCGCGGTGTCTGCCTACATCATGTTCGTCAGCATTGCGGCGCTGATCGCGGGCGTGGGCGGGCTGCTCTTGTTGCTCATCCCGATGGCGCTCATGGTTGCCATCTACTTCCTCTTTCACCCGGATTCGACGGCTTTCATCAAGGCCCGCCGCGCCCAAAACTCCTGATTGGCGCCTACTCCAACTTTTGATTCATAATGGACGGTATGTCTCGACTGTCTGATGCGCCGCTGATTGCTGCCGCTACTGGCCACACGCCCTCCCGCCCGCCCGTCTGGTTCATGCGCCAGGCGGGGCGCTCTTTGCCGGAGTACCGCAAGGTGCGCGAGGGAATCAGCATGCTGGATTCCTGTTTCATGCCGGAGCTCCTCGCGGAGATTACCCTGCAGCCGGTGCGCCGCCACGATGTTGATGGCGCCATCCTGTTCAGCGATATCGTTGTCCCGCTCAAGGCCGCGGGCGTCGGTGTGGAGATCGTCCCCGGTCGCGGCCCCGTCATGGATGCACCCGTCCGCACTAAGGAGGACGTGGCCAACCTGCCTATCCTCGACGTCGATGTGCCCGAGGTACGCCAGGGCATTGAGATCATTCTGAACGAGCTCACCGACAAGCAGGCCCTCATCGGTTTCGTCGGTGCGCCCTTCACTCTGGCCAGCTACCTCATTGAGGGTGGCCCCTCGAAGAACCACGAGCGCACCAAGGCCCTGATGCATTCAGATCCGGATACCTGGCACCGCCTCATGGAGCGTCTTACCCCGACGATCATCTCCTTCCTGGAGCTCCAGCTGGATGCCGGCATCGACGCGATGCAGCTCTTCGATTCCTGGGCGGGCTACCTCAACGAGCGCGATTACCGCGAGTTCGTGCTGCCTTATTCGGAGCAGATCCTCAAGGTCGCGGAGGGCCGCGTGCCGCGCATTCACTTCGGCGTGGGGACCGGCGAGCTGCTCGGCGCGATGTCGGAGGCCGGTTCTGAGGTCATGGGCGTGGATTACCGCGTGAGCATGGATGCCGCCGCAGCCCGCGTCAACGCGGACATCCTGCAAGGCAACCTCGACCCGGCTCTGCTGTTCGCCGGCGAGGACGCGGTGCGCAAGGAAGTACGCGCCATCAAGGCAGAAGTAGATGCCGCCCGCGCGGCAGGCAACCTGCGTGGACACATCTGGAACCTCGGCCACGGCGTGCTGCCGACCACGGAGGCGGAGGCCGTTACCCGTGCCGTCGCCATCATCCACGAGGAGGGCTAAATGAAGATCGCGATCATCGGTGCGGGCCTCGCGGGCCTCACCGCGGCATGGGAAATCAAGCAGAACACTGAGGGCTCCCACGACATCTTCGTCTTCGAAGCAGCCGACCGCATCGGCGGCAAGCTGCACACCGTGGCCTTCAACGGCGGTCCGACGGACATGGGCGCGGAGGCCTTCATCCGCCGCCGCCAGGACGCTGTGGACTTCTTCACGGAGCTCGGCCTGCAGGATTCCTTCGTGGAGCCCAATCCGGAGTTGCGCCCGCGCGTGTACACCGGCGGCGAGCTGCACTTCCTGCCGCAGGGCGGGGTCATGGGTATTCCTTCCGAGCCGCAGGACTTCTTCTCCGAGGCGACCAACGAGCGCATCACCAACGAGCAGCCCTTCGAGTGGGAAATCGGTGGGGATGTGTCCGTGGGCCAGCTTGTGCGCCAGCAGTACGGCGATGACGTGGTGGACCACGTGGTCTCCGCGCTGCTCGGTGGTGTCTACTCCTGCTCGGCCGATGATCTGGGCCTGCGCGCCACGGTTCCGCACCTGGCAGCCACGCTGGACTCCCTGGCGAAGGACGGCCCCGTCACACTGTCGGCGGCAATCAAGCAGATCGAGTCCGGCCGCAGCCCGGCCGAGGGCTCCGTCTTCGGCACCTTTAAGGGCGGCTATGCCGAGCTTTATGAGGCCCTCGCTGAGAAGTCCGGTGCGCAGATCCACCTGGACACCTTCGTTTCCGGCGTGACGCGCAAGGGTGATGCCTTCGAGGTCAAGGGCGCGCCGGGGGATATCGGTCCCTTCGACCGCGTGCTCTTTGCCACCCCGGCACCCACGACTGCGCGCCTGCTCAAGGCCGTGGCCCCCGAGGCCGCCCAGGAGCTGTCCACTGTCCAGTTGGCCTCCTCTGTGGTCGTTGGCTTCAACTTCGCCTCTGCCACGGATCCGGAGGGCAACTCCCTTCCGGAGGCCACCGGCATTCTCGTCGCCTCGGATGAGCCCGGCGTGCACGCCAAGGCCTTCACACTCTCCTCTAATAAGTGGCCGCACCTGAACGAGCGCGAGGGCTTCCTCGTGCGCGCCTCCTTCGGCCGCTTCGGCGATGATGCCCTCGTGCGCGCGGAGGAGGACGACCTGGTGGACTATGCCCTCGATGACCTGCAGAAGATCACAGGCTTCGACGGCCGCGCCGCCGGCGTGGAGGAGATCTACACGCAGCGCTGGTTCGGCGGCATCCCCCGCTATGACGAAAAGCACCTGGCCACCGTTGCCGCGGTCCGCGCCAAGCTTGCCGACGTCCCCGGTATCGCCACCGCCGGCGCCTGGGCCGATGGAGTCGGCGTGCCCGCCGTCATCGCGGGCGCCCGTGCTGCCGCGCAGGCACTCGTCAGCTAGCTCGCTGTCGGCGCCTGCCTTTTGGCACCTCACACAAAGGGCGCGCCGCAAAAGGCATCTGATAAAAGGCATCTTTGGGTCTAAAAACGCCATTTGCCAAGCATAAAAGGCGTTTTGGCCGTGAAAACGCCTTATGACTGATGCCTTTTGTCAGATGCCTTTTAGACAGAGGTGATACGGGAAGTTGACGCTAGCTAGTAGTGGTATCTGCACCCAGCAATCTCGATGGTCACGCCCTTAATGCGATAGATCAGTCGGTGCTCTTCCGTAATTCGCCGAGACCAGAACCCGGCTAACTCGAACTTGAGTGGTTCGGGTTTTCCTATCCCTTCATTGCCGTTTCGTGCAATGTCTTTAATGAGGCTATTGATTCTCTTGAGGATCTTCTTGTTGTGAGCTTGCCACCAGAGGTAGTCCTCCCACGCTTCCTCTGTCCACGAAAGAATCATGAAGCTTAGTCTTCCTCAATGAGTTCGTGCTCCGTTGCTTCCCCGGTGTTGAGACTCTCGATGGAGTCAAGCAGGCGCTGCGCATTGCGAGGGGAACGCAGAAGGTAAGCGGTTTCGCGAAGAGAGTTGTAGTCATCTAAGGAAACGATGACTGCAGACTCATGACCACTGCGAGTGATGATGACTTCTTCACGGTCATCAACGACTGACTGTAGGACCTCGGCGTATCTTGCTCGCGATTCCGAGTAGGACATGGTTTTCATAAGCTACTCCCTTCTTGTACAAGAAACTGTACAACGAAAAGGGGATGAGCGCTAGAGAGGTTTCAGTTTATGGGGCCACGTGAACGGTGCGCGTCAGATTGAGCTGCTCGCATACGTGCTCGTCGTGGCTGACTAGGATGAATGCCCCGCGGTAGCTCGTGAGCACCTCAACCAGCCAGTCGGTGGTGGGGATATCGAGGTTGTTCGTCGGTTCGTCGAGAAGCAGAAAGCGCGGTGCCGGGTCGCTGAGCAGGACGCGGGCGATTTCGACGCGGAAGCACTCGCCACCAGAAAGCTGGCCCACGGGCTGGTGGATCTTGTCGTTGATGAAGAGTATTTGCGCCAGCTGGTCGCGCAGGAATTGCGGGTCCGCGCTGGGGTTGGCCTCCCGCACGATGTCGAACACCGACTTCTCCGCGGGCAAGACGATGCGTTGGCGGATGTATCCGCAGGGCAGCGCGTACTCGACGTCGCCCTGAGCAACGCGGTTGAGGAAGGTGGTCTTGCCGCTGCCGTTGGGGCCGGCGAGGCGAACACGCTCGGGGCCAGTAATACTGAGCAGATCGCTGACCAACACGCGGGTGCCCGCGGGCAGCTCAGTGCCGGGGAGATCGATGTGGACATGGGTGTCGTCGCGAAGCGCGCGCTGTGCCTTGTCGTGCGCCGACTGGGCTGCAGCCACTGCATCGTTGGCCTGTTGAGAACGCCCAGCGGCCGAGCGCTCGGAACGGTTCTTGTCTAAGCCCATGGCCATGCCGGGTTTGCGCTTCGAGGCGGCGAAGTTCTTGCCGCGACGGGCATCGCGGGCAATGCGGGTCTGCATGGCGGCGCGCTCGCGGATCTGTTTGCGGTGTTCGGCCTTGGTTTCCCTGACCTTGGCCTGCACGGAATCCTGCTCAGCATCAATCGCTGCGCGGTAGGAGGAGTAGTTTCCCTCGAATTCGCGCAGTGTTCCGTGGTAGAGTTCCGCAATGCTATCCGCGTGCTCGAGGAGCTCGCGGTCGTGCGAGACGACGAGAACCGGCATCGGCGCGGTGCGAATGAGCTCGAGGAGGCGCTGGCGCGATTCTGAGTCCAGGTTGTTGGTGGGCTCGTCGAGTATGAGGAAATCCGGCTTGCGAAAGAATGCGGCGGTCAGCGCCACTGTCACGGCTTCACCACCCGACACTGTGCCGATAGTGCGATCCAGCGGGAAGGGGATACCCGCAGCGTCGAGAGCCCCCTCGATGCGCTCTGCCAAATCCCACTGCTCACCAACAGTGGCGGCGAGCTCTTCCGAGTATTCGCCAGCCTCAATGCGGGCAATGGCGCTGAGGACATCTGTTGCGCCAAAGACATCGGCGATGGTGTCAGACGTGTGGAGGCCTAAATCCTGGTCGACATAGAGGACTGAGCCCGCGGATACCGTTCCCGAACTCGGGGCAATAAGGCCTGCAAGGACCTTGGCTAGCGTTGATTTTCCGGAGCCATTCGCCCCCACCAAGCCCATGAAGTGGGAAGAAAACGTGCCGGTGAGTTCCGTGAAACACGGGGTGCCGTCGGGCCAGACGACGGTGAGATGAGAAAAAGAAATAGGCATGAAGAAATCCACCTTCGAGTAAGTCGCGTAAAAGAGTGACGTCGAATTAGGAATGAATCTTCATGCCTGAAAGACTAGCCCCGGCTAATACCCCAGCGCAAGGGCCGCCACGCCAAGGCCGAGAGCGCCGCGGGCAATGTAGTGCAGCACCTCGGGGGAGAAGGAGACGCCGAAGCCGCCGCTGTCCAGCATGGACATGCTGTCTACCTGTGCCGGGCGGGAACGCTTAAACGACGCCCAGCTAAGACCGGCGATGATGAGCGCCACTGCGATGGCGGAGAGCTTCCACACCAAGAGGAGGACACCGGCACCAAGGAGCGCCGTGCCCACAGAAGCGATAAGGGGAAGGCCCCAGTCGGGCCATGCATCGTCGCTGACGCGGCCGAAGGAGGCGGCGCGCCCAACCGCCGCGCCGACGAGACTCCACGCGGACATGAATCCGACGATAGCCAGCGCCCCGAGCTGTGGGGCGAACCCCAATGATAAACCGAGGGCCGCGAGCGCACCGACGCCGATGTACCACCGTCGTCCCAGACGACGGAAGAAGAGACCCGTCAACGTGGAGGGCGCATGGGCGCGACGAGGAATCCAGGCGGACTGGCTCGCAATGGCATCAGAGGTGACCTCCGAATCGAGAAGGCCTAGGCCAGATCCACCGACCAGGCGCGTGCGCCCAGCGCTGAGAAGCGAAGCCAGCGTGAACGAGCGCCACCCCACGACGAAACGCAGGGCTGGGACTGCCAGCGCGAACCACGGGGATAGCCCGGTGGACACGCAGATGCCGAGGCCCAAGACCCCGAAGCCGATCAGCTGCGCCCATGTGATCCAGTCCGTGCCGCGGAGCCAGCCGCGCGGGCGATCAACGTACACCCAGCGCTCCCGGGATAGCGCGCGCAGGGGATAGAGAACCTCGGTGAGCACCATAAGCGCGAGCACTCCCACGATGCCGGCAATAGGAGCGATACCAGTCAGCGTGATGCGCGCCGGGATGATAGGCAGGACTGCGCCGACTTCTTGCCAGACTGTGTAACCGAAGCCGATGAAAATGCCGGCGAGGATGAGATACCAGATGCCATCACCTAGCCGGGACAGTGTACGCATCACAGCTGCACCACCTCGTCGCAGGCCTGGGTGATGGTGTCGGAATGCGAGGCCACGACGATGCAGCGATTCTCCTCGTCGGCTAGGTAGCGCAATTCGCTGGCGAGAAACTCGGTCCAGGCGGTGTCGAGGTGGCGCTCGGGCTCGTCGATAAGCACTGCACGTGCCGGCTGGTATAGTTGCGCGGCCAGAAAAACGCGTTGGCGCTGGCCCGAGGACAGGCGCGAGGCGGGGTGCGGAAGGAGAGGCTCAAGCGTCCAGAGTTCGCAGAGCTTGGCGACGTCCACCCCTGCCGCCTTCCCCATCAAGTCCAGGTGCTCGCCAACGGTGAGGTCGGGGAGGAAAACCGGCTCGGCAACCGTAATCACAGCACCCGGCTGTTCCTTCGTGCCGATAGGATGTCCGTCCCACTCCACTGCTCCATCGAGAGGGGCAAGCTCCCCGCCGAGCGTTGCGAGCAACGTGGACTTACCTGAACCATTGGGCCCAGCGAGGCCATAAATGTGGCCTGGGGCGAAGTCCTTCTCAAGATGTCCAAGGGGCGTGGAATGCCCATAATCGGCGTCGATGGAAAGCATTGCTGGGCAGCGATCTCCTTACACTGTGCGGCTAGAAAATAGTTAAAACTTATTGATTGAGTGTAGCAAAATGCACGCCCTGAACGTTCTTCTAGAGGCGGGAAACACCCTTGGGATTGGTGCTATGAGCTGCTAAAATGAGAGCAACTAAAGCTGGTAATTCGGGGAGGGCGTAGTTGGCAAGGGCAGCAAGTCAACAGAAGAGCGTTGAGGAAAGCGTGACTTTTGCGAAGGGGGTTTCTCTGTTGGCTGGCCACGAAATGACTGCGGAGCAGGAAGCGCTTGTCCGTGCCGTCGTTTCAGGTGAGATGACGGTCGAGGAAGCAATTGCTATCGCTAAGGCGCAAGTTAAATAGGGATTGCTTCAATTATCGTGCCGCCAGAAATGCTATTTCGTCGCGTTAGGAGTCGTGTGTTGAATTCGAATCAAGTACAAAATGAAGACCCTGAGCGGGATCCGCTAGCGCTGAGTGATGCTGCACTACGTTTGGCAGGCCACGATGTTACTGATGAGCATGTGCGCCAGCTGGGTCGCGAGGTGGCCGCAGGGGCACTATCCGCCGGCGAAGCTATCGCTCGTGTTCGGCCTGCTTCGCTGAAGTAGAGCGAGAGTTCGTCGGAAAGCGCAGCACCTAGGTGCGGGGCTAGCCCTTGTTGCGGAAGACGAAGATGGAGGAGAAGTCCTGGTCGCCGTGGCCCATGGCCTGCTGCTCCTCAAAGCGTTCGATGGCGGCGGCCACCGCAGGCAGCGGCTTGTTGGCGGTCATCTCCATGAGCTTGGCGTCCTTGCACAGGGCATCCACGGTGAAGTCACCCGGAGTGGTGTTGCGCTCGCCGGTGATGAACGGCCCCTTCATGTTCTTCATGAAGGCCAGGCCGGTGATGTCGAGCATCTCGAGGATGACCTCGGAATCGAGGCCCTCAGACTCACCGAGGTGCAGTGCCTCCAGCACTCCCTCCGCAGTAACGGCGAGGGCTAGGTTGGCCAGGAGTTTGCCAATCGCCGCGGTGGCGGCGGATTCTACGCCGATGAGCTTGTTCTCGTCGGCCCAGAGCTCGGCAATGGTCATGGCGAGCTCGCGGCGGTCGTCGTCAGGCGTGCCCACATAGACGCCGAGCTTGCCTTCGCGCGCCGGGCCAAGCGAGCCAACGACGGGCGCGTGGACATAAGAGTCGACCGCTGCGGCGAATTCGCGGGCGGCCTCGGGGGAAACGGTCGTGGTATCGATCCAGGTCACACCCTCGGGGATGAGGTTGGTATCAATGACTTGCTCACGGATGTCATCGGGCCCAAAGAGCGAGGTGATGATGACCTCTGCGCCCTCCACGGCGGCGGTGGGGGAATCGGCGAGGGCAGCGCCGGCGTCGACCAGCGGCTGCGCGCGCTCGGCGGTGCGGTTCCACACGGTGAGCTCATGGTTCTTGAGGAGGTGTCGGGCGAGCTCGGTGCCCATACGGCCAGTACCAAGGAATGCAATCTTCATGCCGCCCAGTGTGCCATCATTGTGGGCAGGCTCGCCGCGATTCATGCGAGCCCCGGACGAGGGAGGCTGAGAAATGGCGTGGTTCGTGTTGATTTTCTCCGGTGCCTTTGAGGCTGTGTGGGCAGCAGCGCTGGATAAGTCGGAGGGCTTTAGCCGCCTGTGGCCCTCGGTGATCTTTTTCGTTGCCTGCGCCATTTCGATGGGCGGGCTGGGCTGGGCCATGAAGTCCATCCCCGTGGGCACCGCATATGCGGTGTGGGCCGGCGTGGGCGCGGTGGTTACCGTCATCTATTCCTTCGCCGCCGGACATGAGGCGGCCACGGTATGGAAGGTGCTATTCCTCGCCATGATCATTGGTGGGATCGTGGGCCTGAAGGTGGTGCACTAGGAGGCTCCGTCGGAAACGACGAAGGAGAATCGTTGTATCGGTGAGTGGATGCCTATGTACTTGCATAGTAGACTTCTGGATATCAAGCCGTAAGGCAAATAGGCTCTGGCCCCAGCGATGCTGGGGCCATCTTTTATTTGGCCTTAGCTAGCTCGATAGAGAATCATAAGCCCATTGTGACACGCCTCGGACATGAGGACGAGCTTGATTGGGAAAGATAGCTGTACAGCGTGGTTCTGCCAATACCTAACTTGTGGGCTACTTCTGTTTTAGGAACTCTTTCCCCGACCAACTGAAGTGCCTGGACCAGCTGCACATCGCTTCACACTTTCGACCTCACAAACCCCCACCTGCCGCTATACTGACCCTATCTAGACTGAATATGTACCACCTTTAGGAGAAAAATGAAGATCAAGAACCTTGGCATAGCTACTTTTGCCGCTATTTCTTCCCTTTCTATAGCTGCCAATTCAACGGCCATTGCCGACGAATTTCATGGTTATTGGGTAAAGGGGAGAATCCTCGATACCTATAATAGGCTTGGGGGCTACAAGACTTTTGGAAACGCTAACACTGAAGAAAGAGATGCTGCTAGAGGCGGAAAATTTCAGAACTTTCAGAACAATGCGTCAATCTACTGGCATCCTTCGGTATCGAATGGGACGGCTCGCCAAGTCGGAGGGCGGATTCGAGACAAATGGGAAGACTACGACTGGGAGCATGGTCATTTAAAATATCCAACTACAGATGAGCTCCCGACTCGTACCGCTGGTGGTCGCTTCAATCATTTTGAGGGCGGTTCCATCTATTGGAGCCCCGCAACCGGCGCTCACACCATACAAGGTATGATTCGCGACCGTTGGGCAGCCCAAGACTGGGAAGTGGGGTCACTGGGATTTCCCACCACGGATGAGAGAGCCACTCCTAACGGGGTCGGCAACTTCAATCATTTTGAGGGCGGTTCCATCTATTGGAGCCCCGCAACCGGCGCTCACACCGTCCAAGGAAGAATCCGTGATTATTGGGCGAAGGTGGGGTGGGAAAAAAGCCGCTTTGGTTTCCCTGTAAGCGAAGAATACAAAGTTAGTGGCGGTGCGATACAACAAAACTTCCAGGGAGAAGATTTGCAATGGGTTCCTTCGAATTCATCTCAGCTTGCTCCATATAATCCTCGATACGGGAGCTACGATCAGCAATATTTACTATTTGACCAGAATGAGCGTTGGACACCGCAATCCATAAACAGAGAAGTCGTCACGCATTTCAACCAGTACTTCACATTCACTGGATGTCCTGATGAAATCAACGTTGGAGCAGAGTGTGTCTTAGATACAGTCGGAGGCATATACGCGCCGATTAGAATTGAAGCAATATCTGCTGATGGGTTCAGCATTCGTTCTTTGGAAGGGCATCCCGAGGGGGCTGACCGTCTTATCAACTTCAAGTTCACTACTTATTACTACAACGGGGCAACAAACATCCGTCTTCGAGTTCAAGCCTCCGGTCCGGCATCTCGTGCGTCTAACCTTGGCCCATTTAACTCAGAAACCATTGCCCGATATTCGTGGTCAACGTTCTCGAAAAACTTACAGAATCGGATCAATAACGCCTCGACAACCTATATCACTAGCGACAAATCTACACCTCCTGCTCAGGCTTTCCGAGCTATTTCGCCGCAGGACGCAACTCCTCCCCCAAATGACCCCGGCGTAGAGACAGACGTCATTGATCCAGCGAACGTAGACACCTCCAAGATTACGAATAAGGTTCCTTTATATCCCATTGGCACGGACAATGCTGAGTTAGAGAAGAGTCTCGGAACAGCGGATATCCCAGCTATTTCTGCTCCGGAAGAAACCACGACCCTAGAAACAGAAATACCGGCTGATAACAGGGAAGGCTCAAAGAGTCCTGGGACCACGGAATCCGAAAATATAGATTCAAAACCTTATAAAACAACCACCGCAACACCGAACAACATTGGCCAGGGCCTGCTCTCCCCTTAAGTTGACTTGGCGAAAAAATAGGGTTGCTAGGTTGAAAATAGCTCCAAATTCCGGATATTGAAAGGAAAAATATTGTTGTATATGGTGCCCGGACTGCTAGCTGGAGTTGTCTTCTACTTTATTCTCACAGCGCTAAATTGGGGCGTTGAGACAATATCGTCAAAAAGATACCGGTTACGAGCGTATGGTCGACTCCTCTTCCAGTGCCTTGCCGCTATCGCTTACACCATTTTTTTGGTCACTGCTGGCGGCGGGGGCGATTCGGCAACTCAGATGCAGGTCAGCGGTTTCATACTGGCTGGATGCATCTTAAGCCTCATCACATCAATTACAGATAGACCTCACACCCGGGAAAAAGCCCAAACAAATGAGCATGAAGACGAATGAGAGTCCTGACGTTCGATCCAAGCCATAGTCCTCTGATGCATACTTATCTCTCCTGTTTGAAGTAGGTATACAGCGTGGTTCTACCGATGCCGAACCTGCGGGCCACTTCCGCTTTAGGAACGCCTGCCCCGACCCATTCCTGCGCCTGGGCAAGCTGTTCATCAGTAAGGGCTTTCGCCCGGCCTTTGTATACGCCGCGTTCTTTTGCTCGCGCAATGCCTTCCGCCTGGCGCTCGCGGATAATGGAACGCTCGAACTCGGCGACAGAACCAAGCAGACCAAGCATGAGTTTGGCGATGGGTGTGGAGGTCAAGGAGTAGGTTTGACCCTCTTTGAGAAACTTCACGGACACCTCACGTGCGGTGAGGTCATCAACTAGGCGGTGGAGGTCGATAAGGGAGCGTGCCAGCCTGTCCATGCTTGTGATGGTGAGTTGGTCACCAGGGCGCAGGTAGTTGAGTGCCCCGTCGAGGCCGGGGCGGTGCGTGGAGGAGTCACTAGCAGTGTCGGTGAAGCAGCGAAAGACTTTTTCTTTTTCAATGCCGCTATTTGTCGCTCTAGGTTTTGGTCTTTGGAGCTAACCCGTGCATATCCGATTTACTGCCCGGCTTTCGCCTCTGGCTGTTCGGGGATGTCTAGGGGTAGTGGCGGTTCTGTTCCGTTAGTCATGCACTAGCCCTACCGAACAGGCGGGACAATGAAGGGGTGCAATTCTCAAAGTGTTCTACTGGGGTACACCCCAGCTAAACACCTCAACCAGTTGAACAAATGATGAACAACAATAAGAAGGAAGAACCATGACAAACGCCGTTATCGTTGGAGCAGGCCCTAATGGTTTAGTAGCGGCCCTTTTCCTCGCCGATCACGATATTGAGGTGACAATACTTGAAGCTAATTCTTCTATTGGAGGCGGTGCACGATCCGGGGAATACACGCTCCCCGGACTGACACATGACCACTGTTCAGCGTTTCATCCTTTCGGTGTCGGATCAAGTTTTTGGAAAGAGGTAGAACTAGAGAAGTACGGTTTAGAATGGGCATGGTCTGAAGTTGACTGCGCTCACCCTCTGGATGATGGACGGGCTGGGATCCTGTATAGGTCTCTAGACAAAACTGTCGAACATCTGGGAGTCGACGGAGACATCTGGAGAAAGATAGTCGGGAGCAACGTAAGGAACTTCGACCTCCTGACGGAGGACATTTTCCGCCCACTTCTTCATATTCCTCAACACCCGGTCACTCTTGCCAAGTTCGCCCCATATGCTTCTCTGCCAGCCTCAACACTTATGCGCATGTTTAAAACCGAAGCGGGCAAAGCATTGTTTGGGGGAATCGCAGCCCACGCTTTTACCTCTCTCGACCGACCGCTAACTGCATCGCTCGGAATAATGCTCGCTGCTGCAGCCCACCAGTGGGGTTGGCCGGTAGCAAAAGGAGGATCTGGCGCAATTGTAGCGGCTCTAGAAAAAGCTCTCACCCAAAAGAACGTAACGATCCACACTAACAGTCCCGTTATTTCGAAAAGGGATATTCCAACCGCAGATCTTGTTCTTCTAGATCTTTCTCCCCAACAGATCCTCTCCTTATATGGAGATGAGATGCCATCAAGAATTAAAAAGCAATACTCAAATTTTAGATCTGGATCTTCCGCTTTCAAAGTTGACTATGCAATCAGCGGAGACATCCCTTGGAAAAATTCACATTGTAGACGTGCAGGCACTGTCCACCTTGGTGGCAATGCCAAAGAAACACTACTTTCCGAATCTTTAAGAGCTAAAGGAAAGATGCCTTCACGACCGTTCGTCCTTGTCGGACAGCAATATATGGCAGATCCTGCACGCAGCAATGGAAATCTAAATCCAATTTACGCATATGCGCATGTGCCTAAAGGATACTCAGGAGACGCTACAGGGCTAGTCACTGAACAAATAGAAAGATTTGCTCCAGGGTTCCGTGATCAAATTGTTATGAGCAAAAGTATTAACCCGCAGCAAATGGAATCGTCCAATAGGAACTTCCACAATGGGGACATTATTGGTGGAGAAAACGACGGACTACAGCTGGTATTTCGCCCTAGGATGACCACGAATCCATATTGGATTGGTGTGCAAGGTGTCTATATCTGTTCACATTCCTCTCCACCAGGGGCTGGAGTTCACGGACTATGTGGAAAAAATGCCGCAACTGCGGCCTTTCGGGATCTCCAAAAAAGGATCCACTTAAGCAAATAACACTTTACTCCGCCTGAACCACCGGCTAATATGCCCTCCTTACAATTCATAACCACCAAAAAGGTGGTGACTTTAGTCGACTATGCATGATCTTCCATATTTATGGTGACCCCCTTCACATAACATTATTTCCGCGCCGTTTTGGTCTTTGGAGCCCAGTTTAGGTAGGTATTTCGGCGCGACAAGGGTAATACGCTAAGAATGGTCGCTGCTTCAGAAGGACCTAGTTCTCGCTGCAATAGTTTCATGAGTGCCCCTTGATAGCTGAGAGTACCGGCAGGAGGGGCTTGATGCGCGAAGAGCTCAAAACGCACCGCTTATCCAATATGGAGTCCCCCCGAACTTTTGGGCTTCAGAATACCTGATAAGTCGGGAGGGTGAGTGGGATCATTCGTAGCGCAGCGCCTCAATCGGGTCCAGCTTCGCGGCCTTTCCGGCAGGGTAGTAGCCGAAGAAGAGGCCAATAGCCAGCGAGAAGAGCAGGGAGAGGATGACCGCCCACAGCGGGGGCGCCACGAGCGCGCCGATGGCGGCCGCACCCGCCATGCCGGCGGCGGTGCCGATGGCGATGCCGATGAGTCCACCGATGAGGCAGACCACGATGGCCTCCGTGATGAACTGGATGCGGATATCACGGCGGCGTGCGCCAAGCGCCTTGCGGATGCCAATCTCGCGGGTGCGCTCGGTGACGGTGATGAGCATAATGTTCATCACGCCGATGCCGCCGACGAGCAGCGAGATACCGCCGATGGCCGCGAGCACCAGGCTCATCGTGGTGAAGATCTGGTTCAAGGACGCGAGGTCATCGCTGAAGTCGGTCACTTTGACCATGTAGTCCGGGTTGTCCTTGTAATAGCTATCGAAGACACGCTGCAGGTTGCTGGCCACCGCGGACTTATCCAAGTCTGGGTTGCCGCGAACGGTGACCTCGCTGAAGGCGGTGCCGGCACCGGGGGAATCGGAAAGTTCGGCTTCCAGCGGGTAAGGAACGAAGGCGGATTGGCTGGGACCACCGCCCACAAGAGGGCCGGTTTGCGGTTCTTCAAAGACGCCGACGACGGCGAGCTCAATTGGGGAGGCCTCTTGGGTTTCGAAGCTTACGTATTGGCCAATGGCGTCTTCAGGAGCACCGAAAAGTTTGGTGGCGGTCTCCTTATCCAGCATGGCTACTGCCCGGCTGGAATCGATATCGTCTTCGCTGAGGAAACGCCCGGCCACGATGGAATAGGAGGAGCCGGAGACATAGTCCGGGTTGGTCGGGCGGACGAGGAGGTTGGCCGTCTCCTCCCCGGATTCGCCCTCGACCACGAGGGTGCCGGAATAGGAGCTGTATTCGCCGATATTGATGCCGGCGATCTGATCTCCCAAGACCTCCTTGGCGCGGTCCAGCATGTCCGGGGTGAGCATCGAGGACTCGTCCTCGACAAAGCCGCCGCCCATGAAGGGATCATCGGCTTCTTCCTCTTCGCCCTCCTCAGGGCGCTCCTTGACCTGGACGGTGAAGTTATTGGCGCCGACCTTGTCCAAGTCTTTCTGCACGGAAGCCTGCAAGGAGTGGCCGAGCGTGACGATGGCGATGACCGCGGCGATGCCGATGATGACGCCCAAGAGCGTCAGCGCCGAGCGCATCTTGTTGGTGCGCAGGCTGGTCAGCGCCATCTTGGTGGATTCAGCAAAATTCATGACAGCACACCGTCCTTCATCGTGACGGTGCGGCTGCACTCATCAGCCAATTCCGGGTTGTGGGTAATGAACAAAATGGTCTTTCCATGCGTGCGGTGCAGTTCGTGGAAGAGGTCCATGACCATGCGGCCGGTCTGCGAATCCAGCGCGCCGGTGGGCTCGTCCGCTAGGAGAATCTCCGGCTGGTTGGCCAAGGCGCGTGCCACCGCCACGCGCTGCTTCTGACCACCGGAGAGCTCATTGGGGAGGTGGTTCATGCGGTCGGACATGCCGACCATCTCCAGAAGCTCTTCCGCACGCTGGGTGCGCTCGTGAGCCGAAACGCCCGCATAGACCATGGGCATCTCCACGTTCTTCAGCGCGGACATGCGGCCGATCAGGTTGAAATTCTGGAAGATGAAACCGATTTTTTGGCCGCGGAAGGAGGCTAGTTTGTCGTCGCCAAGCGCCAGCGCATCCACGCCAGCCAGCTGGTACTCGCCAGCGGTGGGGCGGTCGAGGAGGCCGATGATGTTCATGAGCGTGGACTTGCCGGAGCCGGACTGGCCCACGACGGCCACGAACTCGCCCTCCTCCACGCTGAAGTCGAGGCCCGGGATGACGGTCAGCTCGCTGTCGAGGCCCTCGTTGAAGCGTTTGACGATTCCCCGCATCTCAATGAGGCGGCTCATGCGTTCTCTTCCGCATCATCGGAGCCATCGACGGAGGCGGACATGCCGACCATGTCCTTGTGCGTATCCGCCTGGCTGATGACGGTCTCGCCCTCCTTGAGGCCGGAGGCGATGGCGGCAGAGAAATCAGATTCGCTGGCCACTTTGACCTCGCGCGCCTGGATCGTGCCGTTGTCGACGACAAGGACGTTCTTCTTGCCGCCTTCTTCATAGATGGCAGAGAGCGGCACGGTGATGGCGTTCTTATCCTTCTTCGTAATGATCCTCACCTTCGTGGTGGAACCGAGGCGCAGGCCCTCGCGGTTGCCATCGACGCGGATGTGTACGGGGAATTCGGGCTTGGAGGAGCCAGTTGGCTTGCCGGAGCCGCCGCCTGCACCAGCCTCGGCGTCGGGCTGCTCAGCGGTGGGGGAGATGAAGGTGACCTTGCCCTTGAACTCCTTGCCGGGGCTCGACGGCGAGGTGAACGTTACTTCATCGCCGACCTTGATGCGGGCGATATCGCCCTCCTTGACCGTGGATTTCACCAACAGGGAGGAATCATCCGCCACGGTGAGGATGGGGCCTTCGGCGGGCATGCCGGCTTCGCCATTGACGGCGGTGACAACGCCCGCCAACGGGGAGCGCAGGTCGGCCTGGGAAAGTCGGTACTCTAACGGCCCGTTTTCCTTGGCGTTATTCGCGCTTGCCGACGCCGCCGTCTCCACCGCGTGGTTCACCGCCTGGGACTGGGAGGAAATCTGCTGTTCGATGGCCAGGTTGCTGGCTTGCAGTGCGCGCTCGGCATCGGCAACCGCTTGGTAGGAGGCGGCGGTGGCGCGCTGTTGTTCGCCCAGCTCGCGGTCGATGCCGCGGAGGACGCGGCCATAGGATTCCTCGGACTGCTTGAGCTGACGTTCAGAGTCCTGCACGGCCTCATCGGAGTCCAGATAGCTCAAGAAAGCGCTGGCGGTGTTGATTCCGGAGGGGTCCTCGGTGGCGGTGCCGATGGAGGCCAGTGCGGACTGGAAAGACTTGGACTCCGCATCGCGCACGCCGGAGCGTGCTTGTTCGACGGCCGCGCGGGCTTCGGCAACTTCGGGGCGGTCGCCCTTGGTGGCGAGGGCATCATCGAGCTTGCGCTGCGCCTCGGCGTACTCGGTCTGCGCCGAGTTCACAGCGGATTGGGCGCTGTTGACCTCGGGGTTGAGGCCTTGGTCGAGGGAATCCTGAAGCTGGCGCAGCTGGAGTTGGGCGTCCTCGATCTGGTGGACGGCCTCCAGCTTTCCTGCCTCCTGGGAGGTGCGCTGGGCCTCGAGCTCACGCTCGGTCTCGGTGGTGTCCATGCGGCCGAGGAGCTGCTGGGCCTCGACGCGGTCACCCACCTTCGCGTCCAAGGACTGGATGGGGCCGGTCAGCGAGGTGGTCAGCGAGAGTTCGCGCTCGGCAGAAACGGTGCCGGTGGCGGAGACGGAGCTGATGAGGTCTTCTTTGGCGGTTTTCGTGACATCGGTTGCGGTGAGCTGAATATCGGAAGACCCACTGGTTAGTGCGTACATTCCACCGCCGCCTGCGAGGAGAACCGCAGCGATAGCGCCAGCAGTGATGCCGAGAGCTTTCTTATTCATGAATCCCTTACTGTCAGGTTAACGCCGTCATTGAAATCGGGTTCAGATTAACTCTCGGGCATGTGTCTTGTCATGCGCAGTGGGGGGAATATAGGAGGTAGATCAGGGTCTACCCTTAGATGGTGCGAGGCTATGAGGTCTGGTGACGTTTCGATCAATTAAGGTCCCGAAAATGGGTGATTTTCTGCCACTATTTGATCGAAACGTATGTGGCATCTGACTTTTAGAAGGGCACATCGATGTAGATCTCCTCCGCCTTCGGCAAAGGCGGCAGTTTGGGTAGCTGATCGAGACCCTCCTGGACTTCCGGCGGGAGGGGAATCTGCGGAGGCTCGGGCAGTTCTAGCTTGGGTTTGGGCCGCTGCGGTGGGGCCGGGCGTGGCGCCGGTGCTGGTGCGGGCGCTGGCGCGCGGACGGTGACGGTTTCTACTTCGACGCGTGGCGTGGGTGTTTCGGCTACTACGGGTGCGGGAGCTGGTGCTTCGGCCGTAGGTTCCGGTTCAGCCGGAGCTGGCGCGATGGAGGTGGTGTCACCCAAGCGGTTGACCGGCTGGGGTACCGCATCAGGCTTCCAGGAAGGCAGCTGGGCCGAGGTGGTGGGGTTGGGCTCGGCTCGCGGAGCAGGTTCTGCCTGCGTGGCAGCGCAGGCAGAAAGCGGAAGGCAAGCAAAAATGACAAGAATACGGCGCGATGCCATGGGAATCCCCCTTAAGTAGTGCCTCTCCCTCAGCGCACCCCAGCGCTTAATTAAGGAAAGGCAGAATCAACAGTGTGCTGCCAGCATAGCGCCACCGCGGAGGGCGCGCAGCGCGAGCGCGCAGAGGCCGTTTTAAGGCGGTGGTGGAGCGGCCGCGGGACACGAGGGGAGTCCAACTTTTGTATAGGGCTAAAACCGATACAATGTGGGCTATGCCTAACTCCAGCCAGCTAAACCAGCAGAATACGTCCCAGTCCGCCGAGTGGTTCGAGCGCGCCACCAAGGTCACCCCGGGCGGCGTGAATTCCCCGGTTCGCGCCTTCGGTTCCGTGGGCGGCCAAGCCCGCGTTATCGCGCGCGGTGAGGGCTCCCGCCTCTGGGATATCGACGGCAATGAGTACGTCGACCTGGTCAGCTCTTATGGCCCGATGATCCACGGCAATGCCCACCCGGCCATCGTGGAGGCGGTGCAGAAGGCGGCTGCCGACGGCCTCTCCTTCGGCGCACCCACCGAGGGCGAGACGCTGCTGGCGGAGCACATTGTCAAGCGCACCGCCGTGGAGCAGGTACGCCTGGTCAATTCCGGTACCGAGGCCACCATGTCCGCCGTGCGCCTGGCCCGCGGTTTCACCGGCCGCGCCAAGGTCCTGAAATTTGAAGGCTGCTACCACGGCCATGTGGATGCGCTGTTGGCGTCGGCTGGCTCCGGCGTGGCCACCTTCGCGCTGCCGGATTCCCCGGGCGTGACCGGCGCTTCGGCCGCGGACACCATCGTCGTCCCCTATAACGACCTCGACGCCGTCCGCGAGGCCTTCGCCGCGCACCCGGGAGAGATCGCCTGCATCATCGCCGAAGCTGCCGCGGGCAACATGGGCACCGTGGCCCCGGAGGAGGGCTTCAATGCGGCGCTCAAGGAGATCGCGCATGCCGACGGTGCCCTGCTCATTCTCGACGAGGTCATGACCGGCTTCCGCACCTCCTACAAGGGCTGGTTCGGCGTCGATGGGGTAGCGGGTGACCTGGTGACCTTCGGCAAGGTGGTTTCCGGTGGCCTGCCGGCAGCCGCCTTCGGCGGCCGCGCCGACGTGATGGCTTCGCTGGCACCGTCGGGCCCCGTCTACCAGGCAGGCACGCTGTCCGGTAACCCGGTAGCGATGGCCTCTGGTCTGGCTTCACTGGAGCTGGCCAACGCAGAGCTGTACCCGCGCTTGCAGGATAACGCGGACCGCCTGACCGGCCTCATCACCGAGGCACTGAGCGCCGCCGGCGTGGAACACTACATCCAGCGTGCGGAGACGATGTTCTCCATCCGCTTCGCTGAGGGCCAGGGCCGCAACTTCGCCGATATGCAGGCCGCCGATACCTGGCGCTTCGCACCCTTCTTCCACGCACTGCTGGAAGGCGGCGTGTATGTCCCGCCGTCAGCCTTCGAGACCTGGTTTGTGTCTGATGCGCTCACGGACAATGATTTTGAGGTAATCGAGGCGGCTCTTAAGCCTGCCGCCCAGGCCGCCGCCAGCGCGCAGCGCCCGCAGTAAACCAACCATTTGAGGGGATAGACACAGGTATATGTCCACCACCATCGTCCACTTCGTCCGCCACGGCGAGGTTTATAACCCGGATAAGATCCTTTACGGGCGCATCCCGGGCTATCACTTGTCCTCACGTGGGCACTCGATGGCCGCGCGCACGGCGAAAGCCTTCGAAGGCCATGACGTGACCTACCTGGCGGCCTCGCCGCTGCAGCGCGCGCAGGAAACCGCGATGCCGATTGCGCAGGTGACGGGCTTGGAGGTGGACGTCGACAAGGGCGTCATCGAGTCCGGCAACCGCTTCGAGGGCCTGCGCACCAAGGGCTGGAACTCGCAGCTGTGGAACCCGCAGCGCTGGCCGCTCATGGTCAACCCACTCGAGCCCTCGTGGGGCGAGCCTTTCGAGGAGATCGCCGCGCGCATGATGGACGCTGCCGAGCGCGCTCGTTCCAAGGCTGAGGGACACGAGGCCATCGTGGTTTCCCACCAGCTACCCATCGTCATGGTGCAGCGCACCGTGTTGGGCAAGCGCCTGGCCCACGCGCCGTGGGACCGCACGTGCGCATTGGCTTCGGTGACTTCGCTGGTCTACCGCGACCGCGAGATCATCGATATCTTCTACTCCGAACCGGCACAGGACATCTAATGGCGCGCAGAACTATCCGCGCCGCCGCGGCCGGTGTCCTTGCTGTGATTGCCTTGGTTGGCTGCTCGCAGAGCGAGGAGAACGCGCAGAACGCAGTAGCCTCCGGCGGCACCTTCGAGTTCATCTCGCCCGGCGGGCAGACCACCATCCGCTATGCGGAGGAAGACCGCAAGCCACTCAAGGATTTCTCCGGTGAGGACCTGCGGAATGAGTCCACGACGATCAAGCTTTCGGATTTTCAGGACCAGATCGTGGTCCTCAACTCCTGGGGCCAGTGGTGCGCGCCGTGCCGCTCCGAATCGGATGACCTCCAGGCCATCCACTCGGAGCTGCAAAAGCGCAAGGTCGGCACCGTGCTAGGCATCAACGTCAAGGACTTCAACCCGGAGATCTCCCGGGACTTTATGGCCGATAACGGCCTGGAATACCCCTCCATCTACGACCCGCCCTTCAAAACGGCCGCGGCACTTGGTGGCGTGCCTACCTCCGTGGTGCCCACCACCATCGTGCTGGATAAGCAGCACCGCCCCGCCGCGGTCTTCCTGACCGAGATCACGGAGAAGGATGTCCTCGAGGTCGTCGACGAACTGGAGAAAGAACAGTGATCCTTGCCGCTGACGGTATGGGGCAAAGCTTTGCCGATGCCGCCGTGTCCGGCCCGCTCCTGATCGGAGTGCTCGCCGCGGCCGTGGCCGGATTGGTTTCTTTCGCCTCACCGTGTGTGGTTCCACTGGTTCCTGGCTATATCTCTTACCTCGCCTCCGTGGTCGGCGGTGAGGTGAGTTATGACGAGGAGCTGGGGGTGGGCGTCGGCAAGCGCCGGCGTTGGGCCGTCGTTGGTGCCGCCGCACTCTTCGTGCTGGGCTTTACCGTCGTGTTTGTACTGGCCACCGTGTCGGTTTTCGGCGCCATTTCGGCGCTCAGACTCAACGCGGACACCCTCATGCGCGCCGGTGGCATCATCACCATCCTCATGGGCGTGGTGTTCATGGGCGTGGTGCCGGTACTGCAGAAGGACACGCGCATGGCGCCGCGGCGCTGGACCACGTGGCTGGGCGCGCCGCTGCTCGGCGGCGTTTTCGCCTTGGGCTGGACCCCGTGCCTGGGCCCCACCTTGGCCGCCATCCTGTCCGTTTCTGCCGGCACCGAAGGAACCACCGCGCTGCGCGGCACCATCCTCATCATTGGCTACTGCCTGGGCCTCGGCCTGCCCTTCCTGCTCGTGGCACTGGGGTCGGCCAAGGCCATGCGCACCGTGACCTGGATGCGCAAACACTCCCGTGCCATCCAGATCGTTGGCGGCATCGCCATGATCCTCGTCGGCCTGGCGCTGCTGACCGGGCTCTGGGGAGAGTTCATTAACGCCATCCGCCAGTGGACTGTGTCCTATGGCGCGACGCTGCTGTAAAGGAGAATTTTCGTGAGATATATCCGCAAGGCCTGGCACTGGCTGACCAGCATGCGCACCGCCTTGGCGCTGCTCTTCCTGCTGGCCATCGCCGCCATTCCGGGTTCGCTTCTGCCGCAGCGCTCGCTCAATGAATCCAATGTCAATGACTTCATTGAGACCAACGGCAAGGTCGCGGAGATCTACGACAAACTGCAGCTTTTCGACGTCTTCTCCTCCGTCTGGTTCCAGGCCATCTACGTCCTGCTCATGATTTCCTTGGTGGGCTGCATCATCCCGCGCTCCTGGGATCACTACAAGGCCTACCGCACACCGCCGACGCGCGCGCCGAAGTATCTGGAAAAGATGCCGCTCAACGCCACCGGGCATTCGGAGAAATCCCCGGAGGAGATCGCGGCTGCCACCAAGACCATGCTGAAGAAGTGGCGAGTCTCCGAGGTCTCCCCAGACAAGGACCGTGCGGGTGCGCAGTCTTTCTCCGCCGAGCGCGGCTATGCCCGCGAGCTGTGCAACCTCATCTTCCACATTGCGCTCGTGGCCATCCTGCTGACCATGGCCGCCGGGCGCCTGGTGCACTACGAGGGACAGGTCATCGTGGTCACGGAAAAGAACTCCCAGGGGCAGACCCAAGAGCAGGCGCAATCCACGGAGTTCTGCAACACCTCGACCTCCGTCTATGACTCCTTCCGCGCCGGCCCGCTGTTCGACGGCACCGGCCTGCACCCCTTCTGCTTCCTGGCCCACGACTTCACTGCGGACTACCTGCCCAATGGTCAGGCGGAGATGTTCACCTCCAACGTGTCCTATGCCGCGGGCGACGATATCTTCACGGACCCGGAGACCTGGGAGGACTACCAGCTGCAGGTCAACCACCCGCTGCGCATTGATAGCAACCGCGTCTACCTGCAAGGGCACGGCTTTGCGCCGACCATGACGGTGGAGTGGCCCAACGGTGAAAAGCGCACGCAGACCATCCAGTTCCAGCCCACAGACACCACGTTTTTCCTCTCCGAGGGCGTGATGCGTTTCGATCCTCCGGCGGGCATGTACCCGGATCTGTTTGAGCGCCGCCAAAACCAGATCGCCATCCAGGGCCTGTTTGCCCCGACCGCCGAGTGGTCCGGCGAGAGCGGCAAGCTGCTGCAATCCTCCTACCCGGCGATGCTCGATCCTGCTGTGGCCATCGATATCTACCGCGGCGATGCCGGCCTGGACACGGGTACCCCGCAGTCCTTCTTCTCCCTCGATTCCAACCTGGTCCACACGGGCCAGCTGCAGAAGATCGACCGCGTCAACCTGAACCAGGGTGAATCGGTCACGCTGGACGACGGCACCAAGGTCACCTTCGATGGTGCCTCCGAGTTCGCGAATTACCAGGTGTCCTACGACCCCTTCCAAGGCTGGGTTCTGGTGTCCTCCCTGGTCATGCTGGTATCCCTGGTTGGTTCGCTGGTGATTAAGCGCCGCCGCGTGTGGGTACGCATCCGGCCGGGCGCCAACGGCGGCACCGACATTGAGATGGGTGGGCTTGCCCGTACCGACCGCGCCGGCTGGTCCGAGGAGTTCCACAAGCTGCACCGCGAGCTCTTGGAGTTGCCGGATCCTGATGAGGTGGAGGAAGACGAACTCTACTCCGCCGACTAAAGGCGCGGATTACATCCTTCAAAAGTTGGATACTGCAGCGGTTGAGGGGTAGCCTTATGAGCACCATAAATCTCTCCGCTCATGCAGCCTCGTGTGTGAAGCACGGTGTAGGCACGATTGTGAAGGCAAGGTTTCCCACTCATGCAGGTTGATCAAAATCTGTCCAACTTTTCCGACATCGCGGTGCAAACCGCGTTCGTCGTTTATGCTCTCGCCTTGGTGTTGTCCCTGGTCTATTATGGCCGGATGCACAGCATCATCGAGGCTATGCGCTCCCGCACGACTGCTGCGGCGCAGCAGCGTGAACTCGCCAGCGTGGGGGCTTCGGCAGATGGTGCAGTGCTTGGCGACGTCCCCCCGACCACCAGCGCAGAGAACGTTGGCCCCGATGCTGACCTAGATGCGGATCTGGCGAAGAAGCGGGAGAACGCCGACAAGCTCGGCGGCATGACGCAGATGCTGCTGTGGCTGGGTATCGCCCTGCACCTGGCTGCCATCGTGCTGCGCGGCCTGGCAACGGGACGCTTCCCGTTTGGCAACCTTTACGAGTACGTGCTCATGGTGACCGCCGGCGCCATGGTGGTGGCGACCATTGCCATGCAGCGCAAGGAATGGCGAACCCTGTGGCCGTGGCTGCTCACGCCGATTCTGGCGCTGATGTTCTATGGCTCCACCAAGCTCTATGCGGAATCCGCTCCGGTGGTTCCCGCACTGCAGTCCCACTGGCTGCCCATCCACGTCACCGTGGTCTCGCTGGGCGCGTCCATTGGCGTGGTTTCCGGTATTGCCTCTCTGCTCAGCGTGCTGCGTGAATTCCAGCCGAAGGGCAGTGAGTCCGGTTTCTTTGGTGTGCTTGCTCGCCCGCTTCCTTCGGCTAAGAAGCTTGACCGCTTGGCTTATCGCTTGGGTGTGGTGGCGCTGCCGACCCTGGGCTTGGGTATTGTGCTGGGCGCCATTTGGGCTGAGTCTGCCTGGGGCCGCTACTGGGGTTGGGACCCGAAGGAGACCGTCTCTTTCGCCACCTGGATCCTCTACGCCGCTTATCTGCACGCCCGTGCGACGCCGGCCTTCCGCAAGGCCGCGCCGTATATCAACATCGCGGCGATGCTGCTCATGATCTTCAACCTGTTCTTCATCAACATGGTTGTCTCCGGCCTGCACTCCTATGCGGGGCTGAACTAAATGGCGGAGACCCCTAAGCCGCGGCACAAGCAGGGCAAGCCGGCGGGCGATAACCCGCAGCTCATCGCTCTCGGTGAGGGCTTTGCGCAGCGCCGCCGAGAACTCGGTATCCTGCAGCAGGCGCTGGCTGAGAAGGCCGGGATTTCGCGCTCCACGCTGCACACCATCGAGCACGGCGGCTCTGGCGTGCGCTGGGAAAAGGTGATTGCGGTGGCTGAGGCCCTTGACCTTGAGATGACCTTCGAGCCTAAGGCCTAGGCTTCTTCGCCTTTAGAGTCTTTGCCCTCACTGTCCTTGTTCTCGGGGGCTTGGGGCTTCTGGGAACCGTGTGAACCCTGTGAGCGCCGGCGGCGCTCTTCTTCTTGGCGCTCTGCTTCCCGCTCCTTGGCGCGGCGCTCTTTGAAGCGCTGCTTCTCTAGGTTCCACAGGAACTCTTCGTCATCGTCCGGGCCCTTGATTGCGGGGCGCTGCGGCTGCTGTGGCTGCTGCACCTTCTTATTCCAACTCGACGGCCCAAAAGCCTTCCAGACGAGGACTGCCGCGAGGACAAACAAGAGTAGTAGTATCAATCGACCCATGCGTTGTATTCTACGGAATGCCCGCAAAGCAAAAGTGAGAATTATGAGTCAGACAGAAAACACCACTAATACCTCCCAGAACCCCGAGCCACCCCAGCCGGACCCGGCGCTGAAGCGACGCTCGCGCCAAGCGCTGTGGAAGTACGGGGCTGCCCGCGTGGTGCTGTTCATTGTGCTCACCGCGGTGATTCAGCTGCTGGCCATGGCAGTACTCGGGGCCTTTCCGCTGCTGGTCTCCGCCCTGTTGGCGTTGTTTGTGGCGCTACCGCTGTCCATGCTGATCTTCTCCAAGTGGCGCATGGAAGCCACCCAGACGCTGGCGGAGTACTCCGCGCAGCGCAAGGCCCACAAGAAGTGGGTTCAAGAGGAGCTGGCTGGCCGCTAAATCGGTGCTTAAACCAGGGCCAGCGCTACTGCGTTGATAACCGCCCACATCAGCATTGCGCGGCCGGCCATGCCAAGCACTGGGATGAGCTTTGGGCCGCGTGCGCCGCGATTGACGGTGCGGATGGCGCCCAGTGCGAGGGGGAAGTAGAGCAGTGAAGCGAGCGCTGCCCAGGATTCGAAGGCTAGGCCGATGCTGAGTAGCACCGGCAGCAGCAATAGGGTCATGAATAGAGTGCGGGACTTCTTATCACCCAGGCGCACAGCCAAGGTGATCTTGCCGGTGGCCTTATCGGAGGGGATGTCCCGGATGTTATTGGCCAGGTTTACCGCCGCACTCATACCGCCGATACCCACCGCCAAGGCAAGGCCCGTCCACGTGATGCGGCCGGCCTGCGTGTACTCGGTGCCCAGGACGGCGACGAGCCCGAAGAATACGAAAACGGCGATTTCTCCGAACCCGCGGTAGCCGTAGGGGTTCTTGCCACCGGTATAGAACCAGGCGCCGGCGATACACACGGCGCCGACGAGGATGAACCAAGCTGCGTTGGCAGCCAGGGAGAGCGAAATTCCCGCGATGGCGGCCACGCCGAAGCAAGCGAAGGCGGCGAACTTGACGTGCTGTGGTTTGGCCAGCCCGCCGCCGGTGAGGCGCTGGGGGCCGGTGCGGTCATCATCGGTGCCGCGGATGCCATCGGAGTAGTCGTTGGCGTAGTTCACGCCGATGATAAGAGCCCAGGCCACGATGAGTGCCAGCAACGCCCGGCCCCAGTGCAAACCATGCGCCGCGGCGGCAGCGCCGGTACCAGCGATAACGGGAGCAAAGGCATTGGCCCAGGTATGCGGGCGAGCACCCTGGAGCCAATCGGCAGGAGTGGCGGAATAGGCAGACATGCTCACTATTGTGCCACTGGTGTGGTGTGCTGCGGCAATGAGCTGGTGCGTTGGCGAAAGCGGTAGATGATGAGCACTGCAACGAAAATAACGGCATTGGTGACTGTCATTGCGGCAGAGGTAGCCGCGTCAAGGACATAGGCAACCCAAAATCCCACGACCGCGCTGATAGCGGCAACGCCACAGGCGGTCAACACCAGCGTGGGCACGCGCTGAGTAAGCAGCCGCGCGGTCATCGTCGGGAATACCATGAGAGCGATGACCAGCATGGCACCGGCAGCGTGAAAGGCGGCGGTGGCGGTGCAGGCAACCACGGTCATAAATATGATGTGAAGAACGCGCGTGGGCACCCCGCGTGCGGCACAAAAATCGGCGTCAAAAGTCGTGGCGGATAAACGCGGCAGTGTAAGGGCGAGGAAGAGAGCATTGATACCCAGCACTGCGGCCATGATGTAGCAATAGTTGGGATTGGAGAAGGCCGCGAGGTTGAGATCACCGACGAGAACGGCGTGGACATCAAGGTGCACGTGGCTCATGTGCGTAGAAATCAGGATGACTCCGGCGGCAAACAGGGCGGGAAAGACCAATCCGAGGGCGGAATCAGCAGTCACCAGCGGGCTGCGCTGTAGTGCGTCAGTTCCCAACGCCACCACCAAGGCGCCAGCGGCCGCGGTAACGAGCAAGATGGGTGAATCTAGATCTGCGGTAAAGAGGTAGCCGACGGCAATTCCGGGAAGGACGGCATGGCCGATGCCGTCGATAAGCATGGCCTGGCCTTTGAGGACAACAAAGGTGCCGGGGATAGCACAGGCCAAGGCCGTCAGAACGGCAAGGAGACAAGCGGTCGCGGCGAGGGTCATGAGGCTAGCTTTCTACTGGTGAGGCTGATAGTGACGAGCGCCGCCTGAGCCAGGACGATGACCGGACCGGTGGGCAGCGGGCCGTGCGCAATGGAGACATAGCAGCCGAGAGCAGCGGTGGCCGCGCCGAAGAACCCGGAGAGCGCGATGAAAGGTAGCAAGCGCGTGGTCCAGGGGCGGGCAGCGGCGGCAGGGCTGATGACCACGGCGACCATGAGCACTACGCCGACGACTTTGACGCCGAGCACCGTGATGGCGGTGAGGGCGAAGAAACTAGCCGCGTTGAGGAACGAGGTGCGGATGCCGGCTACCTGGGCAAAACTTGAATCAAAAGTGACTGCGGCCTGCCGGGTGTGAATGAGGAAAAGAAAAAGCAGCACGCAGCCACCGATGATGAGTGTGGACCGTACATCCGCGCGAGTGAGCGTGGAGGCATTTCCCAGCAAATAATCCTGGATTCCGGCCTTGCCAGGCAATGGTCGGCGGGAAATATACTGCATGAGCAGCATTCCCACCGAGAAAAATGTGGTTAGCGTGGCCGCCATCGCAGTGGTTTGCCCCAGGGGAGTTAACCGCGGGATGAGGTGAATGCACCCCACCGCGAGGGTTCCGGTGAGCAGGGCGCCGCAAGAAAGAAGCCAGACATTTCGCCCGTCCCAGCCAATGGCGGTGGCCACGAGGAAGGCGGTGAGCAGTCCAGGCAGGGAAGAATGCGAGATGGCATCGGCCAGCAGGCTGGTGCGGCGAACATATACCAGTGGGCCTAGCGCGCCAGCGCAGCCACCGATGAGCACGGTGCCCAGGAGTGCCTGGGTATAGGTGTAGTTCTGAAGAAGCTCGAGTGGGTTCATGATGGCAGGGAAAACATGTCGGCAATGGCGGACTCGGTAAGTACCTGCTCGGTGGGGCCAGCAGCAATGAGCCGGCCGTGGCCGACCATGAGGACCTCATCGCAAAAGTCGGCGACCTCCGCCAGGTTGTGATGCACCAGCAGGATGGTCACGCCGTTCTCGCGCAGTTCCTTGAGTACATCCATGATGGCGCGCTGACTCGCGGCATCGACACCAGCGAAGGGCTCGTCGAGGATGATGAATTCCGGCTCGCTAACGAGCGTGCGCGCCAACAACACGCGCTGGCGCTGACCACCAGACAGGGCGGAAATCGGCAGCTGCGCGTGTGCCTGCATTCCGGTGCGGGAAAGCGCGGCGTGAGCGGCGTCTTTGTCAGCGCGGCTGGGCCACTGCCACCAGCGCAGCCCGGCGGTGCGGCCCATCAGGGCGATGTCGAAGGCGGTGGCAGGGTAATTCCAGTCGATATCCGCATGTTGTGGCATATATCCGAGACGCTGCCGAAAATGTGCCAGATCGACGCCATCGAAGGTCATCGACCCGCAGGCTAGAGGCGGAAGGAGCCCTACCAGCGTGCGGACCAGAGTAGACTTTCCCGACCCGTTCGCACCCACCAGCCCGGTGATAGTCGCGGGGGTGAGGGTGAAGGAGGCGTCGTGAAGCACCGGCGTGCGGGGATAGCCGGCGGTGAGGTTTCCTACGCTGAGCATTAGCTTAGTGCTTTCGCCACGGCGCTAGCGTTATGTTCGAAGGCTCCGAGGTAGGTATCGGTTGGGGCTTCCGGGCCGAGGGTATCGGCAAAGAGCTCTTCATCCGAGATGGTGACTGTCCAGTTGCGGGTTTCTACGGCTTCCTTGAGAGAAGTGATGGCCTGTGGGTTCGCCTGGTTATCTTGGAAGATAACGGGGACCTTCTTCTCCGCGATCGTATCCGCGAGCTCGGAGATCTCAGTGGCGGACTTGGTGGCTTCGGTGGTCACGAAGTCGGTGGCTTGGACTTCAAAGTCGAAGGTCTTGCCGAAGTAGTTGAAGGCGTCATGGCCGGTGATAAGAACGCGCGGGGAGGCGCTTTCGAGTTCCTTAGCGGCCTTGTCGTGCGCGGCTGCAATCTTGTCTTCATAAGCATCGGCGGCCGCGGCATAGTCTTCGGCATTGTCAGAGTCGATTTCGCCGAGTTTGGTGCCGATATGATCGACGACCTGGCTCCACAGCTCGGGGCTATTCCAGATGTGCGGGTCGTAGAGTTTTTCGCCCTTGTCACCTTGCTCGGGCCACGGCAGAAGGTCAGCAGTATCGAGCTGTTCGCCGACAGCTAGCTGCTTTTCACCGAGGGAGGAGAGCTGGTCCACCATTTGCGCCTCGAGGTGAAGGCCATTCCAGAGGACGAGGTCGGCATCCTGCATCTTTTCAATATCGCGCGTGGTGGGCTGGTAGGTGTGTGGATCGCCGCCGGGGCCGACCATGGTGGTGATGTCGGCGTCCGGGGCGATATTGGCGGCCGCATCAGCCAAGTAACCGGTCGTGGCGAAGATCGTCAGGTTATCGTTCTGGGCTTCGGTGGAGTCGCTGCTGGTGCAGGCGCTCAGCGTGCTTGCGACCACGAGGGAAGCGAGGGGAAGCGCAATAAGTTTCTTCACGGGAAACCTCTCTTATTAAAAGTGAATGTCGATGTTCAATGGATTGAACTTGAAAGAGCATAAGTGCTGAAACCGTTGGAAGCAATAGGCTGAACTACGATGGGGGTATGCACATCAGCGAGCTGCCCGAACGCACCCAGGATTACCTCAAGATCCTCTGGACCTATGAGGAGAAAGAGGGCGCTAATACCGCGATGCCGCTGGGGGACCTAGCTAAAGCGGCGGGGCAGAAGCTGCCCACCACGTCGGAGGCGGTCAAGCGCCTGGCCGCGAAGGGGCTGGTGGAACACGAACGCTACTTTGGTGTTCGGCTTGTTGAGGAAGGCCGGCGGCTGGCTGTGGCAATGGTGCGCCGGCATCGACTCCTGGAAACCTTCCTCGTGCGCACTCTGGGCTATACCTGGGATGAGGTGCACGATGAGGCGGAAATGCTAGAGCACGCGACGTCCGACAGGCTCGTTGAACGCCTCGATTCTTTCCTGGGCAACCCCGCCCGCGATCCGCATGGTGATCCCATACCTGCCCCGGATGGCACTGCCGAGCCGGTCTCGCGCATTACGCTTATCGACGTCCCCGCGCAGACCCCCGTCACCGTGGAGCAGGTCACTGACGCGGATGGCGAATTTCTGCGCTACCTGGATAAAAATGGAGTGCGGCCGGGGGTGGAAGTGACCGTCGTTGCCCCTTCGGTTGCGGGTGTGCTTGAGGTTGCCGTCGATGACGGTTCACACTTCCCCCTCGGGGAGTCCGCTGCGCGCGGCATTGCCGTACGCAGCTTTGGCGAAGCGGAGGTTTAGCTGCCCCACGTGCGGGCGACGGCGAGGCGGTCAACCTTGCCGGGGCCGGTGGTGGGGAGTTCAGGCAGGCGCTTGAAATCCTTGGGGATGTGCCACCGGGGAAGGCCAACGTCATCGAGAGCCACGAGGATATCGCCGACATCCGCCCATCCGGTATAGGCGGCAACGATCATCTGCCCCAAGCGTGGGTGGGGGATGCCGACCACGCACACTCCTTCCACTCCCGGCACGCGCAGGATGTGCTGCTCGAGCTGCTCCGGATGGAGCTTGAGACCGCCGGTGTTCAGGATGTTATCGAGGCGCCCGGTGACGGTGAGGTGGCCGTCGTGAAGCGCGCCGGCGTCGGAGGTAGCAAACCACGAGGTGCCGGATTCATCCACCATAAAGGCGTCTGAGTCCACGTTTCGGTAGCCCTGCGCAATCATGGGCCCGCCGAGGTAGATGCGGTTTTCCTCGCCGATGCGAACAAGAGCGCTATCGAGGGGACGGCCGTCGTAGACGCATCCACCGGAAGTTTCTGAGGAACCGTAGGTGGTGACGATATTGATGCGCAGCTTCTTCGCCGAATCCAATAGTTGCGGGTGGGTGGCAGCGCCCCCGACGAGGATGGCATCAAAGGTGCGCAGTGCCTCGATTCCCTCGAGAGAATCCATGGCCTTGGCCAGCTGCATGGGGGTCAGTCCCGTGTATGAGCGATCCCCGGTGGCGGCCAGCTCGTGCGCGGCGCGGGCGAAATTGGGGATGGAAAAACCTTCCGACAGGTCAAGGCAGAGCGGCTCTACACCCGCGACGAGCGAGCGCACCAATACCTGGATGCCCGCGATGTGGGAGGCAGGCATGGCTAGCAGCCACTGACCGGTGCCGCCGAGAGCCCGGTGCGTGGCATCGGCGCTGGAGACCAAGTTGGCAGCCGTGAGTTGCGCGCCCTTCGGTGTGCCCGTGGACCCAGAGGTAGCCACGACCAGCGCGATGGGGGAATCAATGGGTTCTCCTGCGCGCATGTGGTTGCGCAGCAGCTGCGCGCGGGTACGGTCCTCCGCCGGGACGGGCAGGAAGGTGGCTTGTCCTGCGATGGCCGCTTCCAGATCAGGCAGGATGGCGGCGGGGTCATGTGGATTGACAGGCAGAGGGGAGAGGATGGTCACGGTTAGCTAGGTTACCGCCCGCGGTGCTCATAGGGGTTGATGAGCTCATCCTCCTGATCGAAGGGGCGCTCGCCGTCCCTCTGAGCCTGCTGGATGCGGCGCAACATCCACACTCGCGACGCAATGACGGCAATGAGCGCGATGGCAGCGAGGGCAATGGCGAAATACAGCACTGTGGATTCTCCTCGAGGAATGACGGTTAGTAGTAGTACGGGAAGTCATCCCAGTTGGGCTCGCGCTTTTCCAGGAAGGATTCCTTGCCCTCGACGGCTTCGTCGGTCATGTAGGCCAAGCGGGTGGCTTCTCCAGCGAAGACCTGCTGGCCCATGAGGCCATCATCGGTGAGGTTGAAGGCGAACTTGAGCATGCGCTGGGCGGTGGGGGACTTCATGTTGATTTCGCGCCCCATCTTGATGGCGGCGTCCTCCAGATCGGCGTGGTCAACCACCTCGTTGACCGCACCCATCTCGTACATGCGCTGGGCATCGTAGGTGCGGCCTAAGAAGAAGATCTCGCGGGCGTACTTTTGGCCCACCATCTTGGCCAAGTAGGCCGAGCCATAGCCGGCGTCGAAGGAACCGACGTCGGCGTCGGTCTGCTTGAAGCGGGCCTCCTGGCGGGATGCAATGGTCATATCGCACACCACGTGCAGGGAGTGCCCGCCGCCAGCAGCCCAGCCGTTAACCACGGCGATGACCACTTTGGGCATGGTGCGGATGAGGCGCTGGACCTCCAGGATGTGCAGGCGGCCGCCCTCGACTTTCTCGCGGGCAGTGTCCACGGTGGATTCGTCGGCAGTTGCGTCATCATGCGCGTGCTCCGTGGCATAGCGGTAGCCGGAGCGGCCGCGGATGCGCTGGTCACCGCCGGAGCAAAACGCCCAGCCGCCGTCCTTCTGGGAAGGCCCGTTGCCGGTGAGAAGTACTGTTCCTACATCCGGCGTGCGGCGCGCGTGGTCCAGCGCGCGGTAAAGCTCATCCACCGTGTGTGGGCGAAACGCGTTGCGCACCTCGGGGCGGTCGAAGGCGATGCGGACGATGCCATCCTTGCGCTGGGGCTTTGGACCGTCACTGATGAGTCGGTGATAGGTGATATCCGTGAGATCCTCAAAGCCCTTGACGGGCTGCCAGAGCTCCGGCTTGAAAGGATTATCGGTGCTGTAGTTCTTCTGCTCGCTCATGGCACACCAGCTTAATTGGAAAGCGGTGCGCCGGAAGTATAGTCCCCATTCCCAACCCTCACCCACACTCTCCGCCCAGCGCGGCGGTGATAAACAATAAACAATACTGCGGGATTATCCCCGTCAATGTGCACGTGTACTCCGTACCAGCGCGGTACACCATACAGTGGGACGGAATCGAACCTCCCTGCCTTCTTGCGCTACGAAGGCGCCTGAGAAGCACTGGACTTTTCCCTGCCCAGTAAGGGTTGCGCTCGCTGCGAAGAGTGTGGGCTACCGTCGCGCGCCTGACGCGCGCGACATGACTACGTGCCGCACGAGTGCGGCACAACTAGCGGCAGTCGCTATTTAGTTATCAGTTCCGTATTCCAGTTCAACTGCTGGATGCGGGTATCGAGCTCGCGGTACTGGCGGGCCAGATCATCGGCGCGCTCGCGCAACTTCGGCACGGGCACGGTGGCCACGAACTTGATCTCCGAGCGGGAGTAGCGGTCGTGGCGCGCACCCGCGCGCTCTGCCAATCCCTGGTAGATGCGGCGCTTGCGCAGCAGTCCATCACGCAGTGCCAGCGCCTCCATCAGCGTGATCTCATCGTCGAACGCGGTAGCCGTGTTCGTAGCGTTGATCGCGATGACGAGCTCATCGATGCGCTTAGTCACGCCCTCGAGCTCACGGAGGAGATCCGTCGGGTTCTCATCCGGTTCATCGCCTTCCTGAATGCGGACGGTTGCCGCGAGTCGGTCACTCAGCGAGTTGAGGCGCTCCTGCGCCTGGGCGCGCTCGGCCAAGGCTTCAGCAAGTAGCATGGTTCCTCCTTTAACCCTTAATGGGATTGATTGTCTGGGTAATTGTACGGCAGACAGGAGGCTTCGCAGTGCGGTCGTGACGGTTTTAACAAATAGTGCCCCAAAACTTCGATGATCTGGGGCCTTATTTGATCGTTGTGTACGTCATGTTCGGTTTCTCGCTAAGGCTGGCCTTCGGTAGAAAGCCGGTTGGTCCACGTCTGGCTATTGGCCTCTTCAAAGCTGGCGTAGACAGAGTTGTCGCCGTCGATGCCGCAGTAGAAAGTTCGAGTGTCAGAGCCCATGGCGCAATACAGGTCGTAGGTTTGTTTGGTCGCTGGGCTCGCTGCAGAAATGTGGGTGTTGTAGGAGCCATTCACGGTGGAGCTGCGCTGCGACCAGGTGAAGGTGTGCTTGATGGCCTCATCAAACATAGCGGCGGCGAACTCACAGGAGGTGTTTTCTCCTGCGTGGATCTTGTCTCCTTGATTGGTATAGCCGCATGCACCGCCGACTTGCCCGACGTTGATGTTGTGGCCGCCCGGGTTGGGGTTGGCGTTGTCGTCCGTGGCGGGGGTGTCGCTCGGGGCATCGTTAAGAGTCGGCGCGGGGCCGCTGTCCTCGGCGGCCTCGGAGGTGGAGGCAGTCACTGAGGCCGCAACGGAGGTTAATTGGCTGTCGGCAGAAGCCTCACTAGCAGGTGTAGAGGAGTCAGAAGTATCGCCGCAGGCGCTCAATGCAATTCCGGCGGCAACGAGAAAAGAGAGAGTAGAGAATTTTCGCATGAGTTGTAGCCTAGCGCCCCGCATGGTGGTTTAAGGGGGCGCTGAGGCCATAGACGGGGAGTGCTACCCAATAAACATGAACGCAAACAGCGTGTTGAGCACCGTCGCCACGATCATGGGCACGGAGGTGCGCTTGACCAGTTGGATGGGGTTGACCTTGATAGCGCCGGAGACAATGAGCACCGCGGCGTTGACCGGGGAGACCTGGCGCATCAGGTTGGAGGTACCCCAGATGGCGGTGAGCATCTGCGGGGCGTGGATGGAGGTCTGCGAAGCCAGGTTGGGCACCACCTCAGAGAAGGCGAAGTAGGGCGCGGTACCGGAACCGGTGAGTGCGGCCATCGCGGCGGTGGCAGCGACGAAGACGAGGACGATGAGGACGGCGGCGCCGGAGGAGCCCTCGGCGGCGTCGATGAGCATGTCGATGACACCCATCTGCGTAATACCCTCCACCAGGACAGCAGCAGCCACCAGCAGGGCCACGACGCCCGCAGCACCTTCGCCCATGCCCTTGAAGAAGCTGGAGATGGAATCCACAGCACCGGTGACGGTGCGCTTGCGGATGGACTCGATGATCATCGCGATGAAGAGGGAGACCACGGTGACCGGCAGAATGCCACCTTCGAAGGGGATGACACCCATCTGCTTGAGGATGGCGGAGACAATGATGAGTAGCAGTGGCATGAGCGGAAGCACAGCGTAGTAGCCCGGCAGGGAGGCGGCGCGGGCGATGGCTTCCTTAGTTGCCTCATCACTCATCGAATCGGCGGTGACCTCACCGGAGCTTTCGGCCTTGCGGGCATCCACCTTATCGCAGTGGCGCTGCCACCACATGTGGACGAAGGCGGTGATGAGCAGCGTGGGAACCGTGGCGTGGGCGACAGCACCGTAGACGAATTCAGTCGGCGTCATGTTGGTCAGATCAGCGCCCTGGATGAGGCCGGCCTCCAGTGGGGTGGGAACGATGGTGGAGGAGGTCACGACGATGGCGCCCACAGTCAGCGGTGTCAGGCCCGCAGCGATGAGCGCTGGCAGGAGTGTGGCCACGAGCAATAGGGAAAGCGCTGCGGCCGAGGGGATCACCAACGAGAGCAGCGTGCCCAGGATGAAGCCCACTGGGACCAGCCAGTAGGAGCCTTTGAAGCGCTTGAGCGGTGAGGAGAGCACCACGACCGTCTTGGCATCAGCACCAATGTGCCGCATATAGGACACGAAGCCAAAGAGCACCATAATCGCCATGCCGATGCCGGAGAAGCGTGCTTTGAATAGCGCGTCCACGACAAGCAGCTGATCGTAGAAGGCATTACCGGTGGCTTCGATTTCGGTGGTGCGGAAATCTGCGCGCCCGGTGAGGGCGGCGAGCATGAGCAGGATGACGCCAACGGCAAAGATGGAGGCCGCGGCGTGGACTTTCTTATAGATGAGGTAGACAACTGCGGCGATGGCCAGCAGTGCGATGAGAAGGTAAAGCATCTGAGGATCCTTCTTCTGGTTATATCCACTTACTGTTATAAGGTAACACCGGCTATGACAGGTGTCGCGCTCAACCCCCCCACACGTACGATGAACCTCATGCACATTGATGACGTCCTTGACCGCGCCCACGTGGTCTCCCTTCCACTCGCCGTGAAGTTCCGTGGCATTACGACCCGGGAAGCATTGCTTATCGATGGCCCCGCGGGCTGGGGTGAGTTCGCCCCCTTCCTGGAGTACGGGGCGGAGGAATCCGCCCGCTGGCTCGCCGCCGGCCTGGAGGCCGCCTACGAAGGCTTCCCGGAACCCGTACGCGAGTGGGTAGAAGTCAACGGCACCATCCCCGCGGTCCCCGCAGAGCAGGTCCCGGAGGTCATGGAACGCTACCCCGGTTGCCGCACCTTCAAGATCAAGGTGGCGGAGAAGGGACAGACCCTAGAGGACGACATCGCGCGCGTTCACGCCGTCCGTTCCCACATCGAAGCCCAGGGCCGCGTGCCGGTCCTGCGCGTCGACGCCAACTGTGGCTGGAGCGTCGAGGAAGCCGTCACCGCGGCCAAGGAGCTCATGCCGCTGGACTATATGGAGCAGCCGTGCCAGACCGTCGAGGAACTCAAGGAAGTGCGCACCCAGCTCATGCGCGCTGGGATTTTCGTGCGCGTGGCGGCAGACGAGTCCATCCGCAAGGCCAGCGACCCTTACCGGGTGGCGGAATTGCAGGCGGCGGATGTCGCCGTGGTCAAGCCCGCGCCGCTGGGTGGTGTGCGCAAGGTGCTCGAGGTGGCTTCCCATCTGCGCGAGCGCCACATGGACATCACGGTGGCCTCCGCCCTGGATACCTCGGTGGGAATCTCCATGGGGCTTGCCGCCGTGGCCGCCTTGCCGCAGATCTATGACGACGAAGACATCGACGTCACCCCGGCCGCCGCGGGCCTGGCCACCGGTTCGCTGTTCCTTGAGGATGTCACGGCACCGCGCGAGCTTGTCGACGGTCACCTGCGCGCCGAAGCCCTTGCCCCCGACCCGGATCGCCTCAGCGCGCTCGCCGCGCCGGGCGAGCGCCGCGAGTGGTGGTTTGAGCGCGTGCGCCAGTGCTGGCCGCACCTTTAAAAGCACAGCTCACGGTCCATGTCCGGAGGTCAGCGTAGGCTGGCGGGCATGACGATTTCCGTGAGAGACGCGCACCTGCACAACCTTCGCAACGTGGATGTGGACCTTCCACGCGGCCAGCTCGTGGCCGTGACGGGGGTGTCCGGTTCCGGCAAGTCCTCGCTGGCCTTCGGCACCATTCATGGCGAAGGCCAGCGCCGCTACCTGGAATCCGTCGCGCCCTTTGCTCGACGCCTCATCGCTTCAGCGGTGGACCCGCAGGTCGGCCGCATCGAGGGGCTGCCGCCGACGGTGGCGTTGCAGCAGTCGGCGTCGGCAAGCAGCGCGCGCTCCACCGTGGGCACGATCTCCGCCATGTCTAACTCCGTGCGCCTTCTTTACTCGCGCTGCGGTGACAACCCGGAGGGCCTGTACTCCGATTCCTTCTCCCCGAATACCCCAGAAGGCATGTGCCCGGAGTGCCAGGGCACCGGCGTGGTCCACGAACCCACGGAGGCCTCCATGGTGCCGGACCCCAGTCTGAGCATTGAGGAAGGCGCGATTGCTGCGTGGCCCGGAGCCTGGGCGGGCAAGAACTTCCACGACATTCTGCAAGAACTGGGCTATGACTTGGATTCACCGTGGGAGGATTTGCCGAAGAAAGACCGCGAATGGATACTCTTCACCGAGGAGCGCCCAGTGGTAACCGTCAAGCCGCGCCGCGGGGCGGATCAGATCCAGCGCAATTACGAGGGCACGTGGCGCTCCGTGGCCAGCTACCTGACCAAGACCTATGCGGAGACGAAGTCGGATACACTCCGCGCCCGCGTCTTGAGTTTCATGGAAACCCGCCGCTGCGATACCTGTCAGGGGCGCCGGCTGACGGCGAAGGCGCTCAAGGTCACCTACGCCGGGCTGCCTATCGACGAATTCAATGCCCTCCCGCTCAGCGAGGCCTACGAGCTGCTTAACGGCCAAAGCCCACAGCCGAATGATGCCGAAGACCTGCTCCTCAAGGCCCTCCTTCCGGCCTTTGAATCCGCACTGGAACTCGGCCTGGGGCACCTCAGCCTGGATAGGCCGACGGACACGCTCTCGGGTGGTGAGGTGCAGCGCCTGCGCCTGGCTGCGCAGCTGCGCTCCGGACTCTATGGCGTGACCTATGTTCTGGATGAGCCTTCTGCAGGCCTGCATCCGGTGGAGAGGGGCGCGGTGCTCGATGTGTGCCGTCGCTTCATCGCGGAGGGCAACTCGGTGCTGCTGGTGGAGCATGACATGGAACTGGTCAAGCAGGCCGATTGGCTCGTAGATGTCGGCCCGCTCGCCGGTGAGCGCGGCGGCCAGGTGGTGTACTCGGGCCCTGTCGCCGATTACATAGAGGCAGCAGACTCCGCCGATACTCCCACCGCGCGTGCCTTGGCTCGCCCCCGCCCCACGCCCAAGGCCGATGCGCGCCCGGCGCACGGGGAAATCCCGCTGCGGCAGGTGCACTCGCACACCATCGATGGCCTTGACGTGGACTTCGGGCTGGGCCAGTTCACGGCGATTACCGGGCTCTCGGGTTCTGGCAAATCCACGTTGCTGGCCGCACTCCATGACATGCTCACGGGCCCGGTGTGCCCGGAGCAGGTCAAGCGTGTGGTCTCCATTACCCAAAAGCCGATCGGCCGAACCCCACGCTCCACGGTGGCGACGTACACCAATCTCTTCGACAACGTGCGCAAGCTCTTCGCCGCCACCCCGGAGGCCAAGAAGAAGAAATGGACGGTCTCGCGCTTTTCCTACAACGTCAAGCAAAGCCAGTGCCATACCTGCGGCGGTGCCGGCCAGATTGAAGTCGAGCTGGTCTTCCTGCCCGGCTCCTATACCCAGTGCCCGGACTGCCAGGGGCAGCGCTATAACGATGACACCTTGTCCATCCGCTGGCAGGGCCGGACCATCGCGGACATTCTCGACCTCACGGTGGAAGAAGCCCTGGAAGTCTTTGCGGATGAAGCACCGATTCTCCACGCGCTGCAAACCCTGGAAGCGGTAGGTCTGGGTTACCTGCGCCTAGGCCAGGGTGCACCGGAGCTTTCCGGTGGTGAGGCGCAGCGCATCAAGCTCGCCACGGAACTTCAGCGCTCCCGCAACTCGCGCCGGGGCCATACCGTCTACCTGCTGGATGAGCCCACCGTGGGCCTGCACCCGGCCGATATTGACCTGCTCATTACTGAGCTGCACTCGCTGGTGGATGCCTCGCATAGCGTCGTGGTGGCGGACCACGATCGTCACCTCATCGCTGGCGCTGACCGCGTCATCGAGATGGGCCCGGGCTCAGGCGTGGAGGGCGGACAGATCGTGGCGGATGGTACACCGGCTCAGGTTGCGGCGGGTGAGACGCCCACCGGCCGGGTGCTAAGTGGCGCGGGTGCACGATAAGGTAAATCCCATGACCAACAACAACGGCGACAACGAGACGCGGCAGTTCGGCCGCGTCAACGGTGAGAACGAAACCCGCCAGTTCGGCGCGCCCCAACAGCAGCCGCCACAGCGTCCCCAACAGCACTTCCCGGAGCCCGGCTCCCAGAACACGCAGGCTTTCGGCCAGCCTTATCAACAGGGCTATGGCCAGAACTATCAGCAGCCGCAGTATGACCCGGTTCCGTCGAGCTACCAGGTGGAGCAGCCGAAGAAGGGCGGGGGAGCCCTGTCCTATGTCTTCGCTGCCATCGCTGCTCTTGCCGTCGTTATCGCCGGCGTGTTGTTCTTCCTGTGGCGTGGTGCGGCAGCGGATGCCGATAAGCCCGCCCCGGAGCCGGTCACCGAGACCGTGACCACCGAGGTTCCCACCACGGTGACCACCACCAAGAGCTCGCCACGGGATAACCTCCCCACCGATATTCCGACGGAGCTTCCTACGGAGCTGCCGCCGGACATCCAGGACCGAGTGGAACGGGGTGGAGACGACATCGATGGGTTGATCAATGACCTCTTTGAGCAATTCGATTCGGGCATGGAAGAACTCGGTGCGGGTGATGCAGGCAATGCCTAATACTGAATCTCGTTCCGAGAAGACTGCCGCCGGGCAGCCGGAGTCGATGCAGCTGGCCGAAGCACTGGCAGCCCAGCTGTCGCGGCACCTCACCGACGTGGTGATTTGCCCGGGTTCGCGCAACGCGCCGCTGTCTCTGGCGCTTCTCGCGCGCAGCGATATTCGCGTGCATACCCGCCTGGATGAGCGCTCCGCCGCGTTCGCTGCTCTAGGTATGGCGCGCGTCCAACGCCGGCATGTCGGCATCGTCATGACTTCCGGCACCGCGGTGGCCAACGCCCTGCCCGCGATGGTGGAGGCGCATTACTCCCATACCCCGCTGGCCGTCATCAGCGCGGACCGCCCGGCCCGCTTGGTGGGCACGGGAGCTTCCCAGACCATTGAGCAGCCCGGCATCTTTGGCGTGTACGCAGAGACCACCCAGGTGGAGACCACGGGTGATATTCCGCTCATCGCCGAGCGTTTTTTGAATGACCGCCAGGTGCATATCAACGTGGCTCTTGATGCCCCGCTGGTAGGGAAGGAGCTGCCCGGTACCCCGACGGATTACACGCAGAACCGCGCGCGCACCCCGCGGTGGTCCAATCACGGCGAGGTGGCCGTTGATCTCAGCCGCAACACGCTCGTCATTGCGGGCGATGAAGCCTGGGAAGTCGAAGGCTTGGAGGATGTCCCGACCATCGCCGAGCCCACGGCACCCGCGCCCTATCACCCGGTGCATCCGGCCGCGGCGCACCTTTTCCGCCGCGCCCAAGTCTCCGCCAATGATTACGTGGTCAACACCAAGGTGGAGCAGGTCATCGTCGTGGGCCACCCCACCCTGCACCGCGGTGTGCTGGCACTGCTGAGTGATCCCGATATTGACCTCATCTGCCTGTCCCGCACGGAGGACTTCACCAACCCGCGCGGTGAGGCCGCGCAGCTGGGTACCACCGTTAAGACCAGCGGCGAGCCCACGCGCGAGTGGATGAAGATCTGCGAAGGCGCGGCCCAGATGGCGGCCGAAGGTGTTCGCGAAGTCTTGGCGGAGACCGCCGGTGAGGAGGCCACGAAGCCCGAGATCGGCTTTACCGGCCTCCACGTCGCTGCCGCGGTGGGGGATACCCTCGCTGTCGGCGATACCCTCGTCCTGGGCGCCTCCAACGCGGTGCGGGATGCTTCCTTCATCGGCCTGCCTTTCGACGGCGTGGAAACCTACTCGCCGCGCGGGGCCGCCGGCATCGACGGCACCATCGCGCAGGCCATCGGTATCGCGCTGGCCACCCAGTCCCGCGAGGCCGATGCACCCCGCGCCCCGCGCACCGTGGCGCTCATGGGGGATGTCACCTTCCTCCACGACGCCACCTCCCTCATCCTCCCCGCGGACAACCCGCGCCCAGAGAACCTCACGATCGTCGTTTCAAACGACGACGGCGGCGGCATCTTCGAGGTGCTTGAACAAGGCCGCGAGCCTTTGCGCGGCTCCTTCGAGAAGGCGTTTGGGACGCCGCATGGGGTGGGCGTCGCCAAGCTGGCAGAAGCCTGCGGTGCTGAGCACCGCGAGGTGAGCTCGGCGCAGGAGCTGCTCGATGTTCTCGCAGAGCTCAAGGAATACTCCATCGGCATCACCGTCGTGGAGGCACATACCACGAGGTCCTCACGCCGCGCGCTGCAGGAGGCGCTGAACGCCAAGGTGGGTCAGTAAATGCCGCGGCGCCGGGTGCGCCAGCTGATCCTGGTGCTCTATGCCGCAGCACTAGTCGGTATGGCGGGGATGGTCATTGGTCCTTTTCTCAATGACCGCACCATCGGCGCCAACCCCGGGCGCGCCCTGGCCACGGTGACGGATGTTGGCACCTTGCGTACCTTCGTGGACTTCCAGGACTCCGAGGGGATCTACCACACCCCGCCCACCGGCCTGCTTTATCCCACCGAGCTGGGGGAGGGCCAGCAGGTCTGGGTGCTCTATGCCAAAAACAACCCGGACCTGGTCAAGGTAGAAGGCCGAGAATGGACGCTATCGATCATTCCGGCGCTGTCCTCTGCGGCCGTGGCTACCCTAATCGCCGGTGCGTTGTGGTGGGGGAGCGGGAAAATTAACCGGAATTTAGCGCGTGCTTTACCAGCTGAGCACCCAGGAAAGGAATGATGGGGCGCATGCGTGTAGCCATCGTCGCGGAATCCTTCTTGCCTAATGTCAACGGAGTGACCAACTCCGTGCTGCGTGTTCTCGAACACCTCCACGAGCACGGCCATGAGGCCATCGTCATCGCCCCCGGCGCCCGGGACGGGCAGGAGGAGATCCCGGATTACCTCGGCTTCACCATCGTGCGCGTGCCCACCGTGCGGGTGCCGCTGGTGGATTCGCTCCCGGTCGGGGTGCCCACCTCCGCTGTGGATGAGGCGCTGCGCGAGTTCAAGCCAGACATCATCCACCTGGCCAGCCCCTTCGTTCTCGGGGCTGCGGGGGCATTTTCTGCACGTCAGCTGCGCATTCCGGCAGTGGCGCTGTACCAGACGGACGTCGCGGGTTTCGCTACCAAGTACCATGCCTCTGCGCTGGCTTATGGGGTGTGGGAGTGGCTGCGCACCATCCACAATGCGTGCCAGATGACTCTCGCGCCGTCCTCGCTCACCATCACCGATTTGGAGAAGCACCACATCAAGAACGTGCGCCACTGGGGGCGCGGCGTGGATTCGGAGCGCTTCCACCCCTCGAAGCGCTCGGCCGCGCTGCGCCGCGAGTGGGATCCCACAGGAAGCAAGAAGATCGTCGGCTTCGTCGGCCGTCTGGCAGCGGAGAAGGGCGTGCACCGCCTGTCGGCCCTTAACGGACGCGAGGACATCCAGCTCGTCATCGTCGGCGATGGCCCAGAGCGCCCGCTGCTGGAGGCCCAGCTGCCGGACGCGGTCTTTACGGGGGCGCTGGGCGGCGAGGAGCTCGCGGCGGCCTATGCCTCCCTCGACATCTTCGTGCACGCGGGCGAGTTCGAGACTTTCTGCCAGGCCATCCAGGAGGCGCAGGCCTCGGGCGTGCCCACCATCGGCCCCCGCGCGGGCGGCCCGGTGGACCTCATCGAGGAGGGCTATAACGGGCTGCTTCTCGACGTCCTCACGTTCGTCGAGGACCTCCCCAATGCCGTCGACGCGCTGCTCAACCCGGAGATCCACGAGGAGCTGCGGGAGAACGCCCGGAAGTCGATTGCCTCCAAGACCTGGCCGGCTCTCTGCGAGCAGCTGCTGGGCTACTACGAGGAAGTTCTGGAGGGTGTTCGCGAGGTGCCGCTGACCATTCTGGGCCAGCGCCCGGAGCTGCCGCGCTGGGCCGCTCGCGCTCTGGGAGCGCGCGTCGCCTAAACTAGGCGCTTGTGTCTAAGGCAGATCTAGAGAAGAAGCCCTTCGATGTCGCGCGCATGTTTGACGCGGTGGGCAAGAAATACGACATCACCAACACGGTGCTGTCCTTTGGTCAGGACGCACGTTGGCGCCGCCTGACCCGCGAGCGGCTCAACCCGCAGCCGGGGGAGAAGGTCCTCGACCTCGCCGCCGGAACGGCCGTCTCGACGGAAGAGCTGTCCAAGTCCGGTGCGTGGTGCGTGGCCTGTGACTTTTCCCTCGGCATGCTCGCGGCTGGCGCGGAGCGCGATGTTCCCAAGGTGGCCGGCGATGGAATGCGCCTGCCCTTTGCGGATAACACTTTTGATGCGGTGACCATCTCCTACGGTTTGCGCAATATCCACGACTTCGAACTGGGCCTGCGGGAGATGGCGCGCGTGACCAAGCCCGGCGGGCGCCTGGCCGTGGCGGAGTTTTCCAAGCCGGTCATCCCGGTCTTCGGCACCGTCTACAAGGAGTATCTGACCCGCCTGCTGCCGCCGATTGCCAAGGTGGTCTCCTCCAACCCGGAAGCCTATATCTACCTCGCAGAGTCCATCCGCGCGTGGCCGGAGCAGCACGAGCTGGCCGCCGCCATTAACCGCAACGGCTGGGAGCAAGCAGGCTGGCGCAACCTGACCTTCGGCATCGTGGCGCTGCACTCCGCAGTGAAGCCCGCTTAAGGGTGCCGAAGGGCCAAGGGCCTTAGGCCCAAAGAGGAGTATCGCGCCGCAGCGCAGAGACCGCCCCACCGGCCAGCCGCCAGGCGCGGGCGAGGAGGTCCTTGTCCTCGTCGGTGATGAGATTGCCCATGAGGCGTGCCGCGGCCGGCATGAGCATGCGACCTACCGGCCCGCGCATGGCCACGGGCCCGGCCAGCGGCAGGAACTGCGGATAAGTCAGCAGGCGTGCGGCTGTGCGGGCGAGCAGGAAGGCCTCGCCGTACTCGGCGCGCAGGCGGTCTGGCCATGCCAAGGTCAGGTCCTTGGTGCCGAGCATCTCCACGGCGAGTGCTGCCGTCTCCAGGCCATAATCGATGCCCTCGCCGTTGAGCGGGTTGACGCAGGCGGCGGCGTCACCAATCAGCATCCAGTTCGCGCCGGCTACCCCGGACACCGCACCGCCCATGGGCAGCATCGCCGAGGTGACGTTGCGTAGCTCGCCCAAGTCCCACTCCGAACGTTGCTGCTCAGCGTAGAAATCGAGCGCCTTCTTGGTGTTGAGGCGCGCCGGGCGGGCGGCCGTGGAGAGCGCGCCTAAGCCGATGTTGACCCCCTGGCCCAGCGGGAAGATCCAGCCATAGCCCGGTTGCACTACGCCCTCGGGGTCTTTGAGCTCGACGTGGGAGTGCATCCATTCTTCGCCGTCCTGCGGGGAATCGGCATAGGCGCGCGCGGCGATGCCATAGACCTCCTCGCGGTGCCAGGTGCGGCCCAGCTGCTTGCCAAACGTCGAGCGGACGCCGTCGGCCACGATGACCCACCGCGCGCGCACGCGGCGCTTGCCGACGGAGAACTCCACCAGCCGGTTGCCGTCGAGCTGCGGGGCCGTTGCCGTGCCGGTGAGAAGCTGCGCGCCGGCTGTTTGCGCGGCCTCAACGAGCAGCGCGTCGAATTCATAGCGCGGCAGAGCCGTTCCCACCTGCGAGGGGTACGTCGATGGCCACGGGGCGGTTACGGTGCCGCCGAAGCCGTGCAGCTTGAGGCCGCGGTTGCGGTACGAAGCATTGACCTCGATGCCGAGGAGCTCCAGCTGGTGCATGGCGCGCGGGGTCAGGCCATCGCCGCAGGTCTTGTCGCGGGGGAAGGGGGAGGCGTCGACAAGCAGCGTCTCATGGCCGGCGCGTGCGGCGTGGATAGCGGCGGCAGCGCCGGCGGGCCCGGCGCCTACGATGGCGACGTCAACAAGGGTGGAATCGATCTGCTCCGACATGGGGACTATCATTGCACGGGATAGTGGCCACAAGTGTGTTGAGGGCCGTGCCATGGGCTACGGTAAGTAAACACTAGGATTTTTGAGCTTAAAGGAACACGTTTAATGTCACACGGCCAAACTCACGCCAAGCACGTGGACTTGGGGGATGCGCAGCTCACCGAGCGTATCAACGCCGGGATGGCTGCTGTAGAGGACCTGCTGAATACGGAGCTCGACCGCGGGCAGGACTTCATCAAGGACAAGGTGCGCCACCTCTCCCTGGCTGGTGGCAAGCGTTTCCGCCCGATGATGGCGTTGTTGGCTTCCGAGTTCGGTGAACGCTCACAGTCCCCCGAGGTGGTTAAGGCAGCGACCGTGGTGGAAATGGTCCACGTGGCCACGCTCTATCACGACGATGTCATGGATGAGGCGGAGCGCCGCCGCGGCGTGGATTCCGCGAACTTCCGGTGGACCAACTCGGTGGCCATTCTGGCGGGCGATGCCCTGCTCGCGCACGCCTCGCGGCTGATGAGCCAGCTGGACACCCACACGGTGGAGCACTTCGCGGAGACTTTCGAGGAGCTCGTCACCGGCCAGATGCGGGAAACCATCGGTGCTGGCGAAGCCAATGCCGTGGAGCACTACACGGCGGTGATCCGGGAAAAGACCGCGGTGCTGATCGCGTCCGCCGGCTACCTGGGTGCCTACCACGCGGGTGCGGGCCCGGAGCAGTGCGAGGCCCTGCGCCAAATCGGTGCGGCCGTGGGCATGATTTTCCAGATCGTCGATGATGTCATCGACATCTTCTCTGATTCCGAAGAATCCGGGAAGACCCCGGGCACGGATCTGCGCGAGGGCGTGTTCACCCTGCCGGTGCTCTATGCACTGGAGGAGGAAGGCGAGGTCGGCGATGAGCTACGTGCGCTGCTGACGGGCCCGCTTGAGGACGACGCCTCCGTACAGTGCGCCATCGAGCTGCTGTGGCAGTCGGGCGGCCGCGATAAGGCGCTGGCCGACGTTAACGCGTACCTGCGCGTGGTCGAGGACCAGCTCTCCCTGCTCCCGGAGTGCACGGCTAGTGAGGCTCTGCGCCAGCTGGCGGACTATACCGTTCAGCGCGTTGGTTAAAATACCCTCCTGCCTGGCGATTTGCATGTTGGGCGGGAGTTCGTAGTAAAGTACATAACCGCACTCAAGAGTGCTTGCCAGGTTGCCCGAGCGGCCAAAGGGAGCGGACTGTAAATCCGCCGGCATTGCCTTCAGAAGTTCGAATCTTCTACCTGGCACAAAATGAATCCCGCAGACACATCAGATGGGTCTGCGGGATTTTTCGATCATCCGGCGGCCCCGGCCCGGCGCAGGGCGGGGTTAAGCGCGGCTAATCCAAGCTGAACAGCTCTCGCTGAAAGTCCGTGGGGTTCTTCAACCGCTCACCCTCAGACAACGGCCCCGGCAGGGTAGTGCCTTCAGCGAAGGAGGCGCCCGGCAAGTGATCGCGGCCGTGGGGCTGTGCCAAGCCGTGAAGGTCGGGGCCTGCCGGTACCACTTGGGTGGGATTAATTTCGCGGTGGACGATGTAGTAGTGCTGCTTGATCTCAGTGAAGTCGGTGGTATCGCCGAAGCCGGGGAGCTGGAATAACTCGCGCAAGTAGCCATAAACGTTCGGTATCTCGCTGATTTTGTTCCGGTTGGTCTTGAAATGCCCGTGGTAGACAGCATCAAAGCGGATCAAGGTGGTGTATGCCCGGATATCGGTCTCCGTGATGTGCTCGCCCATGATGAAGCGGCGGTGGGCCAGCCGCTCCTCCAGCCAGTCGAGCACCTCGAAGACATCCGCATAGGCCTCTTCATAAGCCTCCTGGGATGCGGAGAATCCTGCGCGGTACACGCCGTTGTTGAGCTTCCTGAAGATGAAGTCGTTGATCTCTTCCATCTCCTCCTGCTGCTCGGGCGGCGGCAGCAGGTTGGGTGCGCCTTCTCGCTGGAACTCGGTCCACTCTGTTTGAAAGTCCCGCACCATGGAGTTGAAGTCGTTGGTCACGACCTTGCCGGTGGATTCTTCCACAATGGCTGGCACCGTGATGCCCCGCGGGTACTCAGGGAAGCGCGCGAAATACGCATCCTGCAGGCGGGGGATGCGCAGGACGGGGTCGAGCCCGTCGGGGTCGAGGTCGAAAGTCCAGGAGCGCTTGTCGTGGGTCGGGCCCGCCAAACCTAAGGAAATGACATCCTCCAGCCCCAACAAACGCCGAACGATGACCGCGCGGTGCGCCCACGGGCAAGCGCGTGCGGCGATGAGACGGTAGCGGTGGGGTTGCACCGGCCAATGCAGGGCTTCTCCACGTTCATCATTGGCGGGCTCGGGCTCCTCGCTGGTTATGAAGGCGAGAATGCGATCGCGGATGTAGTTGGTGTCCCGCTTGAATTCGCCCTCCGTCGAGGCGTTCTGGGCGTCCCCGGCCCAGTCTTTCGATGGTTCCTTCTGGATGCCAGTTGTCATGTTTCCTCCTTGTAGTCGGTAAAGTATTTGATACGTCAACAATAGCTGGATCTGGCATGCAGGTGACAAGAGGTGGATTGCCGCGAGTGCGGTACGGGGATTGTTGGGTATGAAGTTTGCGCGTCTAGAAAGCGCTTAAAAACCAATGGTGTACTGGCGATTTGTGTTGTTTAAGCGTTTCGGGTTAATCTTTTCAAGGCTTCAACGAGAGCACAGCGGAGAAACTCCGTGACTCTAAGAGGCTGTGCCCCCTTAGCTCAGTCGGCAGAGCGTTTCCATGGTAAGGAAAAGGTCGACAGTTCGATTCTGTCAGGGGGCTCCATTCATGTTTCTGGAAGCTTTCAGAAAGTGAATATGGCGGTGTAGCTCAGTGGTAGAGCAAGCGACTCATAATCGCTGTGTCGCGAGTTCAATTCTCGCCATCGCTACCGGGAAAGAAAAGCGCCCGCTTACGGGCGCTTTTTCACTACCGACTCCCAGCCTTATGCGGCACGTGGTTTCCATGGGGAATCACCGTTCTGGTAGGGTTGTGCGTTGTCCCAAAAGGGCACGCAGAGGGGCGTGGCGCAATTGGTAGCGCAACGGTCTCCAAAACCGTAGGTTGCAGGTTCGAGTCCTGTCGCCCCTGCCACATCACTTCCAAGGAGGGAATCGCCGTGAGCGATGAAAAGCAGCCGAGCACCGGGGCTCCGCGCCCAACCGGCAAGCGTCAGCTCTCTGGCGCAGCGACCACCTCTACTGATTCCTACACCGACAAGCGCGTCGTGCGCGTCGAGGATAAGAAGGAAGATTCTTTCGGCGGATCCGTCGGCTCCTTCCCGGGTGAAGTCGTCTCTGAGATGAAGAAGGTCGTGTGGCCTACCGGCAAGGAAATGCTCCAGTACGTTCTGGTGACCTTCGCCTTCCTTGTCGTCCTCACCGCTCTGGTGTGGGGCGTGGACACGCTGACCGGCCTCGGAGTTGAAGCAATCCTCGCGCCTTAGTAAACTAATCTCATACTTTCATCCCGCCGCCTTCCCGCTAGCTCGACTAGGGGAAACGGCGGGATACTTTTTGTCCTAGTCCCGCCGGGTACCCTGGTGGGGGACTAGAAGAATGAACACCAATTTGGAGTAGCAGACAATGAGCGAAGAAAACACTGGCACCTCCCTCGAGCAAGCCATGATCGATAACGTCCAGGAACAGGCCGCTGAAGCGGTCGAGGCTACTGAGGAAAACCAGCAGCCGCAGGAGGAACTGTCCGCCGAGGAGAAGGAAGCTGCCGAGAAGGAAGCTGCTACCAAGGCCGCTGAGGCTGCTCTCGGTGGCGTCTCGGACGAGGCTGAAGGCGAGGGCACGGGGGAGGCGTCGGCAAGCGCTGAGGCGGACGCCGCCGCTGCCGCAGACGCTGAGTACAAGTCCCGCCTGCGCGCCTTCACCAAGGAGCTGAAGAAGCAGCCGGGCCAGTGGTACATCATTCAGTGCTACTCCGGTTATGAGAACAAGGTAAAGACCAACCTCGACATGCGTGCCCAGACCCTCGAGGTGGAGGATTCCATCTTTGAGGTCGTCGTGCCTGTCGAGCAGGCCATCGAAAAGAAGGACGGCAAGAAGAAGGTAGTCAAGCGCAAGCTGCTGCCGGGCTACGTGCTGGTGCGCATGGAGCTTAACGACGCCGCCTGGTCCGTGGTCCGCGATACCCCGGGCGTGACCTCCTTCGTGGGCAACGAAGGCAACGCGACCCCGGTCAAGATCCGCGACGTGGCCAAGTTCCTCATGCCGAACGATCCGACGGTCTCTCCGGAGGCCTCCGCAGCCGACTCCGAGGGCGAGCAGGTTGTGGCCATGCCGGAGAAGGAGGCCGCCAAGGCCTACGCGCACGACTTCGAGGTGGGCGAGGCCGTCACCATCCTGTCCGGCCCGCTGGCTTCCGTGTCCGCCACCATCTCCGAGATTGACCCGGAGACCGGCAAGATGCAGGGCCTGGTGTCCATCTTCGGCCGCGAGACCCCGGTGGAGCTGTCCCCGACGGAGATCGAGCGCATCTCCTAAAAAGCGATTTTGAGCTGGGCGCACGGTGTTCTAAACTTGAACGCCGTGCGCTTTTGCGCATCTTGAAACGTTCATCCTCCGGTGGCCCACAATGCGTGAGCATCCGGACGGGGCGCTGTTATTCATCGTGGCGGCACTCCGGTACCACAGGAAAGAGGTAATTCGATGGCTCCCAAGAAGAAGGTCACTGGCCTGATCAAGCTCCAGATCGAGGCAGGCGCTGCTAACCCGGCTCCGCCGGTCGGCCCGGCACTCGGTGCCCACGGCGTCAACATCATGGAGTTCTGCAAGGCCTACAACGCTGCGACCGAGTCCCAGCGTGGCAACGTCGTGCCGGTGGAGATCACCGTGTACGAGGACCGCTCCTTCGACTTCAAGCTGAAGACCCCGCCGGCAGCTAAGCTCCTGCTCAAGGCCGCTGGCATCAAGAAGGGCTCCGGCGTTCCGCACACCGACAAGGTTGGCTCCGTGACCTGGGATCAGTGCAAGGAGATTGCACAGACCAAGTTTGAGGACCTCAACGCTCGTGACATCGAGAACGGCGCCCGCATCATCGCTGGTACCGCTCGCTCCATGGGCATCACCGTTGACGGGGTCCCGGCTAAGTAATAACCGAATCAGTGCGCGGCACGCCTAGTGCCGCGCGTGGCAGGGCCAGCTTCGGCCCGCTAGCACCACATCAATCCAAGAAAAGGAATTGCACTTATGAGCACCAAGTCCAAGGCATACAAGGCTGCCGCTGAGCTGGTAGACCGCTCCCGCCTGTACCGTCCGATCGAGGCCGCCAAGCTGGCCAAGGAGACCTCCTCCAAGAACTTCGACGCCACCGTTGACGTTGTCTTCCGCCTGGGCGTTGACCCGCGTAAGGCTGACCAGCTGGTTCGCGGCACCGTCTCCCTCCCGCACGGCACCGGTAAGGACGTCCGCGTGGCCGTCTTTGCTGAGGGCGACAACGCTGAGGCTGCTAAGGCTGCTGGCGCCGACATCGTGGGCACCGAAGAGCTGATCGCTGCCATCAACGAGGGCAACATCGACTTTGACGTTGCTATCGCTACCCCGGATCAGATGGCCAAGGTTGGCCGCGTTGCTCGCGTCCTGGGCCCGCGTGGTCTCATGCCGAACCCGAAGACCGGCACCGTGACCGCCGACGTGACCAAGGCTGTTGCTGACGTCAAGGGCGGTAAGATCTCCTTCCGCGTTGACAAGGCTTCCAACCTGCACGCCATCATCGGCAAGGCTTCCTTCGACGCTGAGAAGCTGGCTGAGAACTACGGCGCGCTGTACGACGAGATCATTCGCCTGAAGCCGTCCTCCGCCAAGGGCATCTACGCCAAGAAGATCACCATCTCCACCACCTCCGGCCCGGGCATCCCGGTCGATGCTTCCGTGGAGAAGAACTACACCGACTAAATCGGTCTAGCGCATCGCGCTAAATGGCACAGGGCTTCGAGGTTTATCCTCGGAGCCCTTTTCCTTTGCCCAGCCAGTCCCGTGGAGATAGCGGCTCGGATCGCTAGGCGTCGATATCGTCCGGCACCCAGTCGCGGCCGTCTGCGTCGAGGTAGACATTGCGTGCTAGCGGAATCTGGTGGGAGGCAGATTCCAATATATGCATGAAGTAACCGGCGGTGTTAGGGATGGCGAGGGTATCGCCCACCGCAATGCCCTCGGGGAAATCGAGTTCGCGGCGCAGGATGACTTCATCTTCGATGCAGTAGGCGCCCACCACGAACCCGGTGCGTGGTTCGCGATCCACCGCACCACGCTCTCCGGCAGTGGGGACGAGGAGCGGGTCGAGCAAGATATCATCCGCTGCAGTACGGCACTGGGTGCGGTTCATAGCTGCGCCGATGAGGGGCAGGCCGTCGGATCGCTCTTTGAGGAAGCTGACCTCGGCGAGGATGATGCCGCAGCCATCGAGCAGGCTGCGCCCCGGCTCCAAGTGAAGAGAAATATTCCGCTCGCTCAAGGCACGGCCGGCGGGGCCAAACCCGGCCACCTCACCAGAAAGCAGGTGGTTCAACCATTCGCCGCGGGTGGGCGTCTGCCAGAAAGGGTAGGTATTTGAGAGCGGGTCGGACTTCCACGTAAAAGGCTCACCGGTGCCGGCGCGCTGAGCTGCGATGCGCTCTTGGAAATACTCCCATTGCTCGCGGGATTCGAGGTAGCTCATGGGAACACCACCGCCGATATCGATGAAGGAAGCAGGCTGGCCAACTAAGCGGAGGTGCTCGATGAGGGCGATGGCCTCCGCGAGTGCGGTGCGGCGGTCCGATTCGCTATAACCATGCAGGTGTACGTGAACGCCGTCAGCGTGAATGGTTTCGGGCCAGGCATGGCTTTGCCATGCGTGAAGGAGCTCACCGAAGCGCGTCGGCGGAAGGTTATCCGGGTTGGGGGCAAGGCGCGGTGCGACGTGCGCGGTGTGGTTGAGGGCCTTGGCAAGGGCAGCGATGCGCTCGGCTTCCGCTCGCGAATCGCAAGAAATGGTGACTCCGCGGTCAATAGCTAGGCGCAGCAACGCGTCGGTCTTAATAGCCGCGCTGAGGATAATCCGCTCGGGCGCGACTCCACGGTTGAGCACTTGGCGCAGCTCATTTTCACTGGCCACGTCCACGCCCAGACCAGCCTCGCGGGCGGCGTCGACGAAGCACAAGGCTTTATTGGCCTTACGCGCGAAAAATACCTGTGTGTCTACGCCATGAGAGGCGCCGGCATCGAGGAGCTCTTGGGCGTTACGGCCCAGCGGTGCGGGGTGGAGCACATTAACGGGCGAGCCATACTCGGAGGTGAGGCGGGAGACTTGCTGCGGGTCAGCCACCAATTCTGACATCCATTCTTCCCACCGGGCGCGCAGCGCAACGGTGCCATGAACTGGTAACGGGGTGGTGTGGTTGGTCATGGGTTTCCTACTTTCTCTGCCCAGCGGGGGATGTCATCGTGCACGGAACGGTTCAACGAGTCATGGCCAGGAAGCTCAAGCTCATTCATGCGGCCGATTTCCACGACGCCGGGGACATCGTGGAAAGGGGAGGGGGTGGCTTGGGGAGCTACGGTGGCATCGATAAGCAGGTCAATGCCACCCTGCTCGCGCCAGTGGTCTATCTGGTCCGGGGCGGCGAGGTAGCGGGTATCTACCACGCCGGTGTGGATGAGCTCGAGCAGGCGCCGCGCGGTGACCGGTGGTGGCCCAAAGGCCACGCGCTCGAGGGTGCGCGAGAGCTCACGGAACCCGGGCATGGGGCCATGGGCCTTATGCCAGTCCACGCATTCTTGAAAGAGCCCCCGAAACGCGGTGCCCACAGCCGCCGCCGGGGTAAGGGGCCCTGTGCCCTCAGCGGCGCGGAGGGAGGCGTCCAGCTCCGCGACGGCATCGCCGGAAAAGTCGTGGCCGTCGAGCACTGCAGCGAGGTCCCCGGTGGAAAACTCACCCAGCGATCCGGCGGCCGCCAGGAGAACGTCGCGCAATTCATCGGCATCTATCACGTCAGCACAGGCGCGCCTCACGTCGTTCGGAATCTCAGGCTGGGGCGCACTCGGAGCGGGCTTGACCTCCATGAAACGCCCGCTGCGGTTCACCGGGAAGATGACCTCGGCGGTATCGCCGTACAGCAGGCAGACATCGATGAAGCTCAAGGCAGCACCGCGCACCCCAATCCGTCGCGGGCCACTGGGCAAATCGGCGCCGAAGTAGAGTCCGGTGACCGGAACGCGGGAAGGCTCGTGGACTAAGGCACCGGGGTGGAGGTGATCGTGGCCGGTGCAGACGAGGAGTTCGTCGAAGGGCGAGCCATCGACGATGAACCCGCCGTCAGCGGCAGACACCGAACGTACACGCTGGGGTAGGTGTCGAATGCGCACGTGCTGCGGGGCGCGGTACAGGGCAGCAGCCCACGTATCGGCCAGGAATTGCCCCACCTGCGCGCGCGGAGGGAAGGCATCGGTGGTGGATTCCCCGCGGCGGGTACACCAAGCGTTGAAGCTATCGTGTGCGGTGGTGACGATGGCGCAATTGACGTTAAGGCGCCACTGCGGCGGCTGCTGCGGGCGATACACCGCGCCGGCGCCAGCGGGGTAGGGATCAAAGACGGTGATATCCACGGGGACGCGGGCGCGCTCGATGAGCTCTTCTACGGCCCACAGCCCGCGTGGGCCGCCGCCGATGATGGCGATGCGGCGGGAAGGTTCCTGCGGGCTCACTCTGAATCCCCTTCGACGCGCGCGGCGAGCTCGGCAGGAGAAATATCGAAGTGCTCGCAGACCCAGGAATCGTTGTAGATGGTATCGAGGTAAGGCTGGCCACCGTCGTGGAGTACGGCCACGACCTCCGCACCGGCCGGAAGGGTAGGCGCGAGACGCTGGAATGCCGCGATGACCGCGCCGCCGGAGGCCCCAGGCAGAAGGCCTTCGGCCTGAGCGAGGCGACGGGCTGCCACAATGGCATCCAGATCAGGCACACGCTCTACTGAGGACGGCGAGAATTTGGTGGATAGATCGGTGACAATGCCAGCACCATAGCCTGGCAGTATGCGGGTGCCGCGCTGGCCCCCAAACAGCACGGAGCCTTCGGCATCGACACCGATGGTTTCCGTATCAGCGCCAAGCTCAGTGAGCTTGCGCACGCAGCCGCCGAGAGTGCCGGTGGTGCTCATAGCGACGAGCAAGTGGGTGGGCGCCTGTCCGAGCTGGTCCATGATTTCCGTCATCGTGCCTTCGGCGTGGGCGTAAAAGGCGGCCTCGTTGGAGTACTGGTTGAGATTGAAAGAATCGGGGATCTCTTCTAGAAGCTCGGCCACGCGGGTGCGGCGGGCGGTGAGCCAATCGCCGGTTTCCGGGTCCGGGTGATCCAGTAATTCTACGCGGGCGCCGTAGGCCCGCATCGTGGCCACGGTGGAGGAATTGACGCGCGGATCGACCACGCAGTGGAATTTCATACCCGCAAGTGAGGTCTGGCGGGCCAGCGCCATGCCAAGGTTGCCCGAGGAAGACTCCACCAGGGTGCATCCGGGGCCTATGTCGCCGGCGTCAAGCGCGGCTTGGATGAGTGCGCGTGCGGTGCGCTCCTTGGCGGATCCGCCCACGTTGAATTGCTCTAGCTTGAGGTAGAGATGCACATCCGGTCGGGGGCAAATGGCCTCCACGCGCATCAGCGGGGTATGGCCAATAGGTGGTTGGGCCTGAGAATGAATCCGTGGGCTGATCATTAGCCCCATGGTAGACCTCTGTCTGTAGCTTTTCTCGCCCGCTTAGTCTTTGATCTCCGCATAGGCATCGAGGGCAGTTTGGCGCGATTCCTTGTTAACGGCGTCAAGGCCTCCGCTCGCTTGCGAGCGGAGGCCCTTTCCCGTTTCTAGTGCTGGATTTGTGCAGGGGAATGACACTTTTCTCACTGACAGGCAATTGGCAGGTTGATGGTATGGCATTACAAGGAACGTGCCGCATACTAATCCTTGTGCGTTTGAGAGAGGCGCATGAGAGATAGAGAGAACACCCTGAGTCTTGCAGGGCGGGCGGCGTGAGAAACCGCCTGATAAACAAGACCCCTTACAACGCGGGTTCCGGATTTAACTGGGACCCGCGTTGTGCTGTGTGCGCCCAAGCCAGGTGCTCCCTGCCTTGGATTCGGGACATGGGCTTAAGCGGGGATGCATCAGGCCTGGGGCAAAACGCGGGCGCTGGATGTAGATGGTTCTAGTCATAAGGTTTTCTTGGGGGCAAACAAACCATCTGGGGGAGTGAAGATGGTTCGTTTGGGGGCAAGTGAACCTTCTGACTGAAACCTCTTGACAGGAACCTTCTGACGGGAACCATGTGGAAGCGTACCGAGACCCACTGCCGGTTAAAGTATTAGATGCGTGCGAAGGAACTAAGGTCGCGGCTTGCCTTTCATCCAGTACACGGACCAGATGACGTCTTCGCGCGGCACGCACCAGTCATGCACGGCTATCGAGCGCACTGCTTTGGCCAGGTCCCCTTCGCCGGATACCCACACCGAATCAGGCGCTGTATCCGCGGAGAAACGGGAACCAAGAAGCTGAACGGCGCGTGCGCTGTGTTCCTCGTGCGGGGCAGTGACCATGGTGAGCGAGTGAACCTTGCTACGCCACTTCTTTTCAAAGCCGTCTTCAATCTCGGCGTCATCCGCAATCATGGCAACGACGTCGACGCCGCTCAAGGTTTCCGGTGAGAAGGCTTCGTAGTGCTCCAGGATGTGCCATAGCGCTGGGAGAGCGGAGGCGTCCGCCAGTAATAGCTGTGACTTCTTAGGGGCCTGCCACCGTGCTTGCCCGGTATAGATTCCGGCGGTGTCTCCGGGTTGGGCCTTGAGGATCCACCGCGAGCCCGGGCCATTATCGCCATGGGTCACCACATCGACATCGATGGTGCAGGTTTTATGGTTGAGCCTGCGAATTGTGTACCACCGCAATGCCGGGCGTATGTCGTCGGGCACTCCAGTGACGGCGGCGCGCACATTGGCATCCTCAACTGGGAAGGGCGAAAACTCCTGCCCGTCCTGGGGCATGAGGAGGCCAAAATACTCATCAGGCCCGGCTAGGGGGTAGGAGCCGAAGGCAGGCGAGTGAAAAGTAAGGCGGTGCAGCCGCGGCTTGAGGCGGGTATTCCCCGTGAGGGTGACGGGTAATAAGCGGTGGTGCGTCAAGGGAATTGTTCCTAGGTATGAGGGAAATTTGAATCCATCATAGAGTAGAGGCTAGGCTAGCCTCAAATAAATTAGGAGTGCGAATGCTTATGTGCTCGCCCCCGTCGAAGGAAAGGTTTATTCCATGTTTGCTATCCACCGGCGCGTGAAAGCTGTGGTCGCGATTGTCTCGGCGGCAGCGATTGCTCTGACGGGGTGCTCGCGCGGAAGCGGCGAGGACAACGCGGGTGCGGGCAGCGCTGAGGAGGTGCGGGTTGCCAGCCTGGGGCTGGGTGACGCCGATACCGTGCTGGCGCTCGGAATCACTCCGGTTGCCGTGGCGCCGTGGGGTTCGCAAGGCGACGGCGATGGCTCAGGCGTTGGCCCATGGGCGAAGGAGCTTTTGGGAGATGCGAAGCCCGAGGTCATCTATAACACCGCTTCCGGTTTCACGGCCGAGGTTCTTGAACAGGTCACGGCCTCGGATCCCACGCAGATCATCGCCGTGAACCAGGCAGTGGACCAGGAGGCAAAGAAATCCCTCGAGGATATCGCCCCGCTGACCGTGAAGCCAGAAAGTTTCGAGGACTGGCAGATCCCCTGGGAGGAGCAAGTCAAGACCATCGCCGCTGCCGTGGATAAGGAAGAGGAGGGGGAGAAGCTTATTGACCAATCGGAGGAGGCCTTTGAGCAGTTCAGGGACTCCCACCCGGAGCTGCAGGGCAAGCGAGCAGCCATCGTCATGCCCTATGACGGGAAGCTAGGCCTCTACACAGCAGACGACGGCCGCGGCCAGTTCATTGAGAACCTGGGCTTTGAGATCCCGCAGGAACTGCAGGGCGATGGTTCCAGCTTCTTCGTGGACTACGCACCGGAAAACTACTCCCAACTCAACGACGTGGACTACCTGTTCGTCTTGGATTACAACGGTGCGGCCGATGAGCTGAAGAAGGATTCCACGTTCCAAGGCCTAGATGTGGTCAAGGATGGTCGTGTGCGCTACCTGGACACGGACACCGGTAATGCGATGAGCATGCCGAACCCGCTGACGATCCCGTGGGCCGTCGATAAGTTCGAAGAGAAGCTCTAAGTGCTCGCATTACCGAGGAAGGCTGAGGCTATCCACGGTGCTGCGGGTACACGCCACAGTGGTGAGGCAGCCGCATTGGATTCGAGGGGGAGAAGCCGCGCACTGCTCACCACGGCACTAGTGGTGTCGACCCTCCTCCTTCTGCTGTGCTCACTGGTGGTGGGCTCTAGGGCTATTCCGTTGCCTGATCTGTTTTCTGCGCTCCTCCGTGGAGGCGAAGCGGATATCGAGAATATCGTGTGGGATTTGCGTATCCCCCGCACGTTCGTGGCCTACTTCGCGGGAGCGGCCATCGCGGTATCGGGTGTTATCGCTCAGTCCTGGACTAGAAACCCCTTGGCCGATCCGGGCTTCATTGGTATTACTGCGGGAGCTTCGTTCCTGGTTGCCCTCGGGACGGCGCTAGGTGTCGCCACCTCTACCGGGATGCGGACCGCGCTCGCCCTCATCGGTGCCGGCATGGCCACAGCATTAGTGCTGGGTGTATCCCGGCGGTTCCAGGATCCCCTGACTCTGGTCCTAGTCGGCGCAGGAGTTGCTGCTGCCTTGAGTTCTGGCGCCATGCTGATCGGCCTGTACTCCACGGATGTCCTAGACAGCATGCGCCGGTGGACCATCGGCTCCACGTTTGGGCGCGGCCCAGAGGATGTCGCCATCGCAGGTGCCGGATTGCTCGTCGGGTTTATCATCGCCGCACGTGTGGCGCGCCCGCTCGATCTGCTGGCAATGGGGGAGGAATCCTCGGTTGCTCTAGGTGGTTCTCCCACGCTGGCGCGGCGCGGCGCTGCCTTGAGCATCGTTGTTCTAGCGGGATGCGCAACTGCAGCGACGGGGCCCATTGCCTTCGTCGGATTCGCCATCCCTCATCTGCTGCGCCGGTTCACGGGGCCAGAAGTTACCGCGATGATTGTCCCAGCCGCATTGCTCGGTGGTTGCTCCGTACTTGCTGCGGATATTCTCGGCCGCCTCATCGCGGGCCCCTCTGAGTTGGAGATGTCCATCGTCTTGGCCTTTGTGGGCGCACCATTTCTCATCTGGGCCGTACACCGTGGGGAGCACAAGCTATGAGTGGGCGGGTGAAGGGGGACGTCGTCAAGCAACTGCGTTCCCAGGAACGGCAGCGCCGGGCATGGATATGGGCGGCGACCTGCTTCTTTGTTCTGGTCGCAGCAAGCTCCTATGTTCTCCTGCTGGGCCAAGGACCCGTGGACTTGAGCCCGGGGCGAGTCCTAGAGATCCTCAACGGCGGCGGAAGCCGAAGCGAAATCCGCGTTGTCTGGGACCTGCGCATGCCGGTGGCGATAGCGACCCTCGTCGTGGGAGCCGCACTCGGCTTGGCGGGGTCGTGGACGCAATCCATGTCGCGCAATCCGCTGGCCTCGCCTGACATTCTTGGCGTGACTGGTGGCGCGTCCGTCATGGTGGTCCTCGGAACGGTATTCTCCCGGCCGTTGCTTGCCGACGGACTCTCCATGTTCTGGTGGCGGGCAGGGCTCGCGCTGCTGGGCGCGGTGCTAGCGGCCATCCTGCTGGTGGCGCTCGGGGGAATCGGCACGAGCAACCGCATCGTCATCGTCGGAATCGCGCTCTCCCTGCTGTTCCAAGCACTGGTGGCGTATCTCTTGCGCGCAGCCGAGCTCCTCCGCGCGGCGCAATCCCAGCTGTGGCTGGCGGGAACCACGGGTTTTGTGCGGATGGAGGTCATTGTTCCACTGCTCGTAGGGTTGACTCCTTTCGTGGTGCTTGGCCTGTGGTGTGCTCGGGAGCTGCCGCTCCTTGCACACGATGATCTCTCGGCCCTTTCCCTCGGGGTTAACATCACGCGAACACGCGCGCTGCTGCTGGTCGCAGCTACGGGCATCTGCGCCGTGACCGTATCCGTGGCCGGTCCCATTGGTTTCATCGCGCTTCTGGCCCCGCATGTGGGGCGCATCGTTGCCCGCACACCCACGCCTGTGCCGCTGGTTTCGTGTGCTGCTGGCGCTGCCTTGTTGAGCGCGTGCGCTGTCATTGCTGGAGCGTTGCCGATGGACGCTCCGGTGGGTGCCGTCTCCTCCATCATTGGAGGATGCGCCCTGGTCATCTTGGTGTGGAATGCCGCACGGCGGAGAGGATAAGAGCTAGTGAAAGACAGAGAAATTACGGCCACCGGTATTCATGCCGGCTATAAGGACGGGGAAGACATCCTGTCGGGTGTTGACTTGGTGGCACGCCCGGGCGAAATCACCACGCTTATCGGGCCTAATGGCTGCGGCAAATCCACGTTGTTGAAGACCTTGTCTAAGATTCTTCGCCCGCGGCAGGGGAGCGTGCACATCGGCGAGTTGGACGTGCACGCCATGAGCCCGAAGGAAGCAGCTGCCCACGTGGCGCTCCTTCCGCAGCAGCCGACGGCGCCGGATGGGCTGCGGGTGGGAGAGCTCGTCGCACGGGGCCGATACCCGCACCTGGGCCGCGGTCGGGGCCTATCCGCGAAGGACCGCGACATCATCGCGCAGGCCTGCGTGGAGACTGGCATTACGGACTTCATCGACTGTGACATCGCGGCGCTCTCGGGCGGCCAGCGCCAGCGGGTCTGGCTCGCGCTGGCCTTGGCGCAGGACACGCCAGTGCTGCTTCTTGACGAACCCACAACCTTCCTTGATCCGGCCCATGCCATCAGCGTTTTGCAGCTTGTGCGCAAGCAAGCCGATGCAGGGAAAACGGTCGTCGTCGTGTTGCACGATCTCATGCTGGCCGGGCAGTACTCCGACACCATGGTGGTCATGAATGGCGGCGAGGTCATCGCGCAGGGAACACCCCGCCAGGCGTTGCGGAAAGACGTGCTGGCAGCCGCCTATGGCATCGACGCTGAGATCTGGGACGACCCGCGCAGCGACGCCCCCGTCATCGTTCCGCGTGGGGTGCTCAGCGACTAACAACGCTAATCCAGGAACCCGAGTCGACAGCTCCCGCAGGAGCGATTTGGAGTTGTGGCAGGTCGGGTTGTAAAGTACCTAGCGAAGTTTGAACGGCCCGCTGCGGTCGAGTCAAAGTTCACCGAAGACCGTCGGTCATCCGGATACCCGGATCGAAGGTTCCTCATCCTAGAGGGCGGCCCACGCAGGAGACACTTTGCGAATGAGCGCGGATTTCCGCGCGCGCCCTGTGCTCTTGCACGGGGCTTTTGTTATTTCGGTTGTCCATCGGGCAAGCGGAGTAGGGAAGGCCCCGGCGGAAAACACAAGAGATGTTTCGAAAGGAGGCGAAGTAGAAAATGGCAAACCCGAAGAACACCGCAGACCTGGCGGCACTGAAGGAGAAGCTCGAGGGTGCAAACTCCATCGTGCTTACCGAGTACCGTGGCCTGACCGTGGGTCAGCTCCAGGAGCTGCGTAACAACCTCGGCTTTGACGTTGAGTACTCCGTCGCCAAGAACACCCTTTTCAAGATCGCTGCCAACGAAGCTGGCATCGAGGGTCTTGACGAGCACCTGACCGGCCCGACCGCTATTGCGTTCATCAAGGGTGAGGCAGTGGATGCTGCGAAGGTCATCACCAAGTTTGCTGATGACAACAAGGCACTCGTTATCAAGGGTGGCTACATGGACGGCAACGCTCTGTCTGCCGACCAGGTTGAGGCCATCGCCAAGCTGGACAACCGCGAGACCACCCTCGCAAAGCTGGCTGGCGCCATGAAGGGTTCTATGGCAAAGGCTGCCGCCGTATTCAACGCTCCTGCAACCAAGATGGTCCGCACCGCTGCGGCCCTGCAGGACAAGAAGGCTGCGGAAGCTTAAGACGCCAATTACAGGCGCACAACTTAAACACACACACTTATCTGGCGGCCTAGCGCGGCCAGGAACAATGAGAAAGGATGCCAATCATGGCTAAGCTCACCAAGGACGAGCTCATTGAAGCTTTCAAGGAAATGACCCTCATCGAGCTCTCCGAGTTCGTCAAGGAGTTCGAGGAGGTCTTCGACGTTGAGGCCGCTGCTCCGGTTGCTGCTGTTGCTGCTGGTGCCCCGGCTGCCGGCGGTGCCGCTGAGGAAGAGAAGACCGAGTTCGACGTCGTTCTGACCGACGCTGGCGCTAAGAAGATCGGCGTTATTAAGGCTGTCCGCGAGATCGTCTCCGGCCTGGGCCTGAAGGAAGCTAAGGAGCTCGTTGAGGGTGCTCCGAAGGCTATCCTCGAGGGTGCTTCCAAGGACGACGCTGAGGCTGCTAAGGCTAAGCTCGAAGAGGCTGGCGCTTCCGTCGAGCTCAAGTAATTCACCTGAATTACTCAGCTTTCCCGCGCAGCACACTCGCTGCGCACCAACAACCTCGTTCCGCTTTGCGCGGTGCGGGGTTGTTCCCGTTTTGTTGGGTCCGGCCCCGGATTCTAAGGATTGCGTGTCAGGTCTTGACACTAGGGTCAAAGGGAGACACTATTGGGGTGTGCAATTTCGGCGTAGAAGTCTCGAGCGGTTCCATCAGGATGGTGTGCCGCCGCGATATATTCCATCGGAATTGCGCTCGGTAGTGCGCCGCAAGTTACTTATGATTGGGCGGTCTGTAAATGTCACGGACCTTCGGATTCCACCAGCAAACCGGTTGGAGCGGCTCAAGGGTGACCTTGAGGGCTACTACTCAATTCGCGTCAACTCGCAGTGGCGCATCATATTCAAGTGGACACCCGAAGGAGCTGTTGACGTTGACTTTATCGACTACCACTGACGCGCATACTCATGTTGATGTTGTTCCCGTTCCGCATCCTGGAGAAGTCCTTCTCCTAGAATTCCTCAAACCCTGCGGTATCACCCAGTATCGCCTGGCCAACGACATTGGCACTACTCGTTCCCAAGTTTCCAAAATCACTCGCGGTGCGCTCGGTATCAGTGCCGATATGGCTTTGCGTTTGTCGGCCTACTTTGGGAATTCCGCGGAGTTCTGGCTCGGGCTCCAAGAGGAATACGATCTGTGGAAAGCTCGCCAGACTACGGATGTCAGCGCCATCGTCCCGTGGAATCACAAAGAAGAAGCCGACTCTCACTCATAGAAAAAGATAACTTGCGCTCAATGCGAGGTAAGGGTCGCCCCGCAGCGCCCCATAAATCTGAAACGCACCCTCCAGGGAAATGTGTTTTGAACAAACGAATCGGTAGGATAAGCCACCATGCTGCCCAAGTCCCGCATCTTCTCCGTCCTCCTGCTCGGCCTCGGCGTTGCGCTGATCGCGGCCGGCCTGACGGCGTCGAGCTTCTTGAGCTTTAGCCCGCGCCTACCGCTGGATATTGAGAACACCACGTGGACGATGCAGGATGAGAACGCCACCGCGCAGGCGCTGTCCGCGGAGGGTGTTACGCAGTACGAGGGGCCGATGACCTATCAGCTCAACATGGATATCCAGGATCCGGCGGATAAGGACACCGCAACGCTGCGGGTGGGGGAGTCCGCCATCCGCGGCGGCACGGGCAACGTAGAGGACTTAAGCTTTGCCCGCGTGTGGAACTATCCCGTCGATCGCCTCAGTGGTGAGGCCACAGGTCCGGCAGCACTCTCCCACACCATGGGCTCGCCCACGGCGGAGGTCCCGGTTGAGGGCTACTGGCTGAAGCTGCCCGCCGATGCCGAACAGACCACCTACCCGGTCTTTGACCCGGTGCTGCGCAAGGCGGCCGACGCTGTCTTCGAGGAATCCCTCGACATCGACGGCCGTACGGTCTACCGCTACCATCAGGAGATCGAGCCCACCAACGTGGCTACCCTCTACGCCGGCAGCACGACCACCACGCTGAGCAACGAGGATGGCTCCACCGAGCAGGGCTACCTCTTCCACGCTGCAACGCGGGACCTCTTTGTAGATCAGGCCACCGGACTCGTCGTGGGCATGGACATTGACGTGCGGGACTACTGGGCTGACCGTGAGGGCAACGAGCGCGAGGTGCAGTTCGCGTTTCAAGGTGCTACCGACGAAGAATCCCGCGCGGAGTTGCTCCAGCAAGCTGAGCGCTTCCCGCGCAGTGCTGTGGGGCAGTGGGTGCGCTGGGGCGGCGTCGGAATCGGCGCACTTCTGGTGTTGCTCGGGGCGTTGGGCGCTTTCCGTCGTCCCGCCAGCCGACACGCCCGCTAGCCGCGCGTGCTAGAGGCCCGCGCGTGCAGATCTACGGAGCGACACGCCAATAGCGAGTTTCGCCTTTACAAGGCTGCCGTTATGCTATAGGCTATTTCGTTGCGCTGGAATCTGGATCTTTAGTGCACATTTAGCCTTTCGAGCGGTGATGGTAAAACCGACTTGACAAGGTGATTTTGTGCATTCTAAACCCAGTCATTCCACAGCAGACCGAATGCTAAATCTACCAGCGGTTTTGCACCTCACCGGCCAGGGTGGGGCCGCAATCCGCCAGAGGTACTGGAAGGACCCATCTTGGCAGTCTCCCGCCAGACCAAGTCAGTGGCCAACATCCCTGGAGCCCCGAAGCGATACTCCTTCGCTAAAATCAGCGAGCCTATCGCCGTCCCGGGCCTCCTCGATCTACAACTCGATTCTTACGCGTGGCTCATCGGCACCCCCGAGTGGCGCGAGCGCGAGCAGGCAGAGCGCGGCGAAGACGCACGCGTGACGAGCGGCCTTGAGGATATCCTCGAGGAGCTTTCTCCGATCCAGGATTACTCGGGCAACATGTCCCTGTCCCTGTCGGAGCCTCGCTTCGAGCCGGTGAAGAACACCGTGGACGAGTGCAAAGAGAAGGACATCAACTACTCGGCGCCACTGTACGTCACCGCAGAATTCATCAATAACGACACCCAGGAGATTAAGTCCCAGACCGTCTTCATCGGCGATTTCCCGATGATGACCGAGAAGGGCACCTTCATCGTCAACGGCACCGAGCGCGTTATCGTTTCGCAGCTCGTGCGTTCCCCGGGTGTCTACTTCGACCAGACCATCGACAAGTCCACCGAGCGCCCTCTGCACTCCGTGAAGGTCATTCCTTCCCGCGGTGCATGGTTGGAGTTTGACGTCGACAAGCGCGACACCGTCGGCGTTCGTATCGACCGCAAGCGCCGCCAGCCGGTGACCGTGCTGCTCAAGGCCCTGGGTTGGACCGAGGAGCAGATTAAGGAGCGCTTCGGTTTCTCCGAGCTCATGATGTCCACCCTCGAGTCCGATGGCGTGGCCAACACCGATGAGGCTCTGCTGGAGATTTACCGCAAGCAGCGCCCGGGCGAGCAGCCCACGCGTGACCTCGCGCAGGCACTGCTGGATAACTCCTTCTTCCGCGCCAAGCGCTATGACCTGGCCAAGGTGGGCCGCTACAAGGTCAACCGCAAGCTCGGCCTGGGCGGAGACCACGACGGTCTGATGACCCTGACCGAGGAAGACATCGCCGTCACCCTCGAGTACCTCGTGCGCCTGCACGCCGGCGAGCGTGAGATGAAGGCCCCGAACGGTGAGATGATTTCCATCCACACCGACGACATTGACCACTTTGGTAACCGTCGTCTGCGCACCGTCGGCGAGCTCATCCAGAACCAGGTCCGCGTGGGCCTGTCCCGCATGGAGCGCGTCGTCCGCGAGCGCATGACCACCCAGGATGCAGAGTCGATTACCCCGACCTCCCTGATTAACGTTCGCCCGGTTTCTGCTGCCATCCGCGAGTTCTTCGGTACCTCCCAGCTCTCGCAGTTCATGGACCAGAACAACTCCCTGTCCGGCCTGACTCACAAGCGCCGCCTGTCTGCGCTGGGCCCGGGCGGTCTGTCCCGTGAGCGCGCCGGCATTGAGGTGCGAGACGTTCACGCTTCGCACTACGGCCGCATGTGCCCGATTGAGACCCCGGAAGGCCCGAACATTGGCCTGATCGGCTCGCTGGCTTCCTACGCTCGCGTGAACGCTTTCGGCTTCATCGAGACCCCGTACCGCAAGGTTGTGGACGGCAAGGTCACCGACCAGGTGGAGTACCTCACCGCCGATGAAGAGGATCGCTTCGCTATCGCGCAGGCCGAGGTTGAGAAGGATGCCGACGGCACCCTGACCGGCGACCGCATCGAAGTCCGCCTCAAGGATGGCGATATCGGTGTGACCGACGCCTCCGGCGTGGACTACGTCGACGTGTCCCCGCGCCAGATGGTCTCCGTGGCAACCGCCATGATTCCGTTCCTCGAGCACGACGATGCTAACCGTGCCCTCATGGGTGCGAACATGCAGCGCCAGGCCGTGCCGCTGGTGCGCTCCGAGGCCCCGTACGTGGGCACCGGTATGGAGCAGCGCGCTGCCTACGATGCTGGTGACCTCATCATCACCCCGAAGGCGGGCGTGGTGGAGAACGTCACCGCGGACCTCATCACCATCATGGATGACGAGGGCCAGCGCGATACCTACATGCTGCGCAAGTTCGAGCGCACCAACCAGAACACCAACTACAACCAGACCCCGCTGGTGTCCCTGGGCGAGCGCGTCGAGGCGGGCCAGGTGCTTGCCGACGGCCCCGGTACCCACAACGGTGAGATGTCCCTCGGCCGCAACCTGCTGGTTGCCTTCATGCCGTGGGAAGGCCACAACTACGAGGACGCCATCATCCTTAACCAGCGCATCGTGGAGGAGGACATCCTCACCTCGATCCACATCGAGGAGCACGAGATCGATGCTCGCGATACCAAGCTGGGCCCGGAGGAGATCACCCGCGAGATCCCGAACGTCTCCGATGACGTTCTGCGTGACCTCGACGAGCGCGGCATCGTCCGCATCGGTGCCGACGTCCGCGCGGGCGACATCCTCGTCGGTAAGGTAACCCCGAAGGGCGAGACCGAGCTGACCCCGGAGGAGCGCCTGCTGCGCGCCATCTTCGGTGAGAAGGCCCGCGAGGTGCGCGATACCTCCATGAAGGTGCCGCACGGTGAGACCGGTAAGGTCATCGGCGTTTCCCGCTTCTCCCGCGAGGATGACGACGATCTGGCCCCGGGCGTCAACGAAATGATCCGCGTCTACGTGGCTCAGAAGCGCAAGATCCAGGACGGCGATAAGCTCGCCGGTCGCCACGGCAACAAGGGCGTTGTGGGCAAGATTCTCCCGCCGGAGGATATGCCGTTCATGGAGGATGGCACCCCGGTGGACATCATCCTGAACACCCACGGTGTGCCGCGTCGTATGAACATCGGCCAGGTTCTCGAGGTTCACCTCGGCTGGCTGGCACACGCAGGTTGGAAGATCGACACCGAGGACCCGGCCAACGCCGAGCTGCTCAAGACCCTGCCGGAAGAGCTTTACGACGTCCCGCCAGAGTCTCTCACCGCAACCCCAGTCTTTGACGGTGCCACCAACGAGGAGATCTCTCGCCTGTTGGCTTCCTCCAAGCCGAACCGCGATGGTGACGTCATGGTGGATGAGCACGGCAAGGCCCGCCTCTTCGACGGCCGCTCCGGTGAGCCGTACATGTACCCGGTTTCCGTCGGCTACATGTACATGCTCAAGCTGCACCACCTCGTCGACGAGAAGATTCACGCCCGCTCCACCGGTCCGTACTCCATGATTACCCAGCAGCCGCTGGGTGGTAAGGCGCAGTTCGGTGGCCAGCGCTTCGGTGAGATGGAGGTGTGGGCAATGCAGGCATACGGCGCTGCCTACACCCTGCAGGAGCTGTTGACCATCAAGTCCGATGACGTGGTCGGCCGCGTCAAGGTCTACGAGGCCATTGTCAAGGGTGACAACATCCCGGATCCGGGCATCCCGGAGTCCTTCAAGGTCCTCCTCAAGGAGTTGCAGTCCCTCTGCCTGAACGTGGAGGTTCTCTCCACCGACGGCACCCCGATGGAACTGTCCGGCTCCGACGATGATGACATGGACGGCGCTCCGTCCCTGGGCATTAACCTGTCCCGCGACGAGCGCTCCGACGCAGACATCGCCTAGCTTCTTGGTCCGCCGCCTCAGCTGCGGCGGGCATAACGAAACACCACCTACATACAAAGCCATCAACTTCCCCCTGACGGGGGATGAAAGGGAGACATTACGTGTTTGACGTAAATCTCTTCGACGAGCTCCGCATCGGGCTGGCCACCGCAGAGGACATCCGTCGCTGGTCCAAGGGCGAGGTCAAGAAACCCGAAACCATTAACTACCGCACCCTGAAGCCGGAGAAGGACGGCCTTTTCTGTGAGCGCATCTTCGGCCCGACCCGTGACTGGGAGTGCGCCTGCGGTAAGTACAAGCGCGTGCGCTACAAGGGCATCATCTGTGAGCGCTGTGGCGTCGAGGTGACCAAGTCCAAGGTGCGCCGTGAGCGCATGGGCCACATCGAGCTGGCCGCGCCGGTTACCCACATCTGGTACTTCAAGGGCGTTCCTTCCCGCCTGGGCTACCTGCTGGACCTAGCTCCGAAGGACCTTGAGCGCATCATTTACTTCGCCGCCAACATCATCACCTCCGTGGACGAGGAAGCTCGCCACAATGACCAGTCCACTCTGGAAGCAGAAATGCTGCTGGAGAAGAAGGACGTGGAGGATGACGTCGAGGCAGAGATCGCTGAGCGCGCTGCCAAGCTCGAGCAGGATCTGGCCGAGCTGGAGGCCGCCGGCGCTAAGGCCGACGCCCGCCGCAAGGTCCAGAACGCTGCCGACAAGGAGATGCAGCACATCCGCGAGCGCGGTGAGCGTGAGGTCGCTCGCCTCGATGAAATCTGGAACACCTTCATCAAGCTGGCTCCGAAGCAGATGATCATCGATGAGACCATCTACGAAGAGCTGGTTGACCGCTACGAGGATTACTTCACCGGCGGCATGGGTGCAGAGGCTATTCAGACCCTCATCCGCAACTTCGACCTCGAGGCTGAGGCCGAGGAGCTCAAGGAGATCATCAACAACGGCAAGGGCCAGAAGAAGATGCGTGCCCTCAAGCGCCTGAAGGTTGTTGCAGCCTTCCTGCGCTCGGGCAACGACCCGGCCGGCATGGTCCTGGATGCTATCCCGGTGATTCCGCCGGAGCTGCGCCCGATGGTGCAGCTGGACGGTGGCCGCTTCGCCACCTCCGACCTCAACGACCTCTACCGTCGCGTGATCAACCGCAACAACCGCCTCAAGCGCATGATCGACCTCGGCGCTCCCGAGATCATCGTGAACAACGAGAAGCGCATGCTGCAGGAGTCCGTTGACGCGCTCTTCGACAACGGCCGCCGCGGCCGTCCAGTCACCGGCCCGGGTAACCGCCCGCTGAAGTCCCTGTCTGACCTGCTCAAGGGTAAGCAGGGCCGCTTCCGCCAGAACCTGCTGGGTAAGCGCGTGGACTACTCCGGCCGTTCCGTGATTATCGTTGGTCCGCAGCTCAAGCTGCACGAGTGTGGTCTGCCGAAGCTCATGGCTCTGGAGCTGTTCAAGCCCTTCGTCATGAAGCGTCTGGTAGAGAACGACTACGCGCAGAACATCAAGTCCGCTAAGCGCATGGTGGAGCGCCAGCGCCCTGAGGTGTGGGACGTCCTCGAAGAGGCCATTTCCGAGCACCCGGTGATGCTGAACCGTGCACCTACCCTGCACCGCCTGGGTATCCAGGCCTTCGAGCCGAAGCTCGTCGAAGGTAAGGCCATCCAGCTGCATCCGCTGGCTTGTGAGGCTTTCAACGCTGACTTCGACGGTGACCAGATGGCAGTCCACCTGCCGCTGTCCGCCGAGGCACAGGCTGAGGCCCGCGTGCTGATGCTGGCTTCCAACAACATTCTGTCTCCGGCCTCCGGTAAGCCGCTGGCTATGCCGCGCCTGGATATGGTTACCGGCCTGTACTACCTCACCATGGATAAGGGTGAGGACGAGATCGGTGGCGAGGGCCGTTACCAGCCCGCCACCGAGGACCGTCCGGAGCAGGGCGTGTACTCCTCTTACGCGGAGGCCATCATGGCCCGTGACCGCGGCGTTCTGGGCCTGCAGGCCCCGATCAAGGTGCGCATCTCTCACCTGCGTCCGCCGTCAGACATCGAGGCAGAGCAGTTCCCGGATGGTTGGCAGAAGGGTCAGGCATGGCTCGCTGAGACCACCCTGGGCCGCATCATGTTCAATGACCTGCTGCCGTGGAACTACCCGTACCTTGAGGGCGTCATGGTCCGTAAGGGCGGCGCTGGCAACAAGATGCTGCTGGGCGACGTCATTAATGACCTCGCTGCCAAGTACCCGATGATCACCGTTGCCCAGGTTCTGGACAAGATGAAGGACGCGGGCTTCTACTGGGCCACCCGTTCCGGCGTGACCATCACCATGCACGACGTTCTGGTTCTGCCGAACAAGACCGAGGTTCTCGAGTCTTATGAGAAGGAAGCAGAGCGCATCGAGCGCAAGTACTGGGAGCAGGGTGCCCTGACCGAGCGCGAGCGCTACGACCGCCTGGTGGAGCTGTGGAAGGATGCCACGGACACCGTGGGTAACGCCGTAGAAGAGATGTACCCCGACGACAACCCGATTCCGATGATCGTGAAGTCCGGTGCTGCCGGTAACATGCGTCAGATCTGGACCCTGGCCGGCATGAAGGGCATGGTTGTGAACTCCAAGGGTGACTACATCACCCGTCCGATTAAGACCTCCTTCCGCGAGGGCCTGTCGGTTCTGGAGTACTTCAACAACTCGCACGGTTCCCGTAAGGGTCTGGCGGATACCGCTCTGCGTACCGCTGACTCCGGCTACCTCACCCGTCGTCTGGTGGACGTGGCGCAGGACGTCATCGTCCGCGAGGAGGACTGTGGCACCCGCCAGGGCGTGCGCGTCCCGCTCGGCATCGAGGTTGCCCCTGGCTCCTACGACCTGCACGAGCTGTGGGAGACCTCCGCCTCCGGCCGCGTCGTGGCTAACGACGTCAAGGATGAAAACGGCGAGGTCATCGCTGAGGCAGGCACCGACCTGACTGAGGAACTCAGCCGCACGATCGTCAACGCTGGTGTGCTGGAAATCAAGGTCCGCTCCGTGCTGACCTGCCAGACCCCGGCCGGTGTCTGTGCCAAGTGCTACGGCAAGTCCATGGCCTCCGGCCAGCTGGTCGATATCGGCGAGGCCGTCGGCATCGTGGCCGCGCAGTCCATTGGTGAGCCGGGTACCCAGCTGACGATGCGTACCTTCCACCAGGGTGGTGTCGGTGGCGATATTACCGGTGGTCTGCCGCGTGTTCAGGAGCTCTTCGAGGCCCGTAACCCGAAGAACCGTGCGCCTATCGCCTCTGTCGACGGCACCGTCTCCCTATCCGATGAGGGCAACTTCTGGACGCTGACCATCACCCCTGATGATGGCTCCGACAACGTCGTTTATGAGAAGCTGTCGAAGCGCCAGGGCCTGGCTCAGGTTCGCCGCCCGATGGAGTCCAACCCGGATGCGATGATTGAGCGCTCCCTGCGCGACGGTGACCACGTCAGCACCGGTGATCGCCTCATGCGTGGTGCACCTGACCCGCACGACGTGCTGGAGGTCCTCGGCCGCCGTGGTGTGGAAAAGCACCTCATCGACGAGGTCCAGGCTGTCTACCGTGCACAGGGTGTGGCCATCCACGACAAGCACATCGAGATCATCATCCGCCAGATGCTGCGTCGCGGTACCGTCATCGACGCTGGTACCACCGACCTGCTGCCGGGCAACCTCATTGACCTCTCTGAGGCCAAGCAGGTTAACGCCGCACAGGTCGCTGAGGGAGGCCAGCCGGCTCAGCTGCGCAGCGAGATCATGGGTATTACCAAGGCCTCGCTGGCTACGGAGTCCTGGCTGTCGGCGGCCTCCTTCCAGGAGACCACGCGTGTGCTTACCGACGCCGCTATTAACAAGCGCTCGGATCAGCTCATTGGTCTGAAGGAGAACGTCATCATCGGTAAGCTGATCCCAGCCGGTACCGGTATTTCCCGTTACCGCAACATCAGCGTTAAGCCGACTGAGGCTGCACGCAACGCTGCGTACTCCATCCCGACCTACGGTGATTCCATCTACGGCGACGACGGCTTCGGTGAGTTCACCGGCGCCTCCGTCCCGCTGGAGGAGGACTACACGTTCTAGGACCTAGTCCTTAGCCCTTGAACACCAAAGGGAAACCAAAAAGCCCGCACTTCACGCACCACACACTGGTGGGGAAGAGGTGCGGGTCTTTTTGGTATCCGGGATTATTTGGCTTTGCTTAGAATAGCGCCAACGGCATAGCCAACAACAGCGTTACTAGACCAGCCTCAATCGACCCCGTACTCCAATCAAGAAGGGCCGTAACCATGACCCAGTCCAACAAGAAAGTCCACGATTCGACTTCATCCTCGCGCGCGACTGCCGAAAGCAGTAAGGCATGGACAGGGGTTGACGCCCTTGTTGTCATGGGTTTCTCCCTCATGGGCGCATTGCTGCTGTGGGGCAAAGCAGCGATTTTTCAACGAGTGGCAGAGGGGGAGGATATGCCCCTCAGTTGGGAGAATCTGATGGTTCTACTCTCTGCCTTATGGGTGCTGCAGTTTATGGGTGCTCTGTGCGCGGCCTTGACCACCCGCAAGCCGGGTGCGGCCTTCGTGGGCTATGTCATGACCGTTATTTTGTGCCGTGCGTTGGTTGGGAGCTTTGATCAGTTGGGGTGGTCAACAATCATCGCGACGGGCTTGGCCATGGAAGCGGCCTTTTTCGCCTTCAAATACACGCGCTTCACTATTCTCAGCGGGGCACTCGCTGGCGCTGCTGCTGTGCTAGTCACTGGAATCGCCACCTTCGTCACCCGCGACCTCGCTCCCGGTGATGCCGCGATTCAGTTCCGCGCCGAAGTCATTCAATTCCTCGTTACCGTCGTGACCGTGGCGCCGGTGTCCTACCTACTAGCCATGACGGTGCGGTCGGCGTTCTATAAACTTTAAAGTGAGGTCTCGATGGTCATCATCTTCACAAAAGAAGATTGGTACGTTCGGTAGGCCGCTAGCTGGTGGCATGGCTGATAGCGATGCCGATTTGGAGCGCTTTGGTGGCGACCACCAGCAGGCTGCTGGCTCTGTAGCGTTGATTGATGCTGGTGCTCTGGCTATGGGGCTTAGTGTTGATGCTTGTGCTCTGGGTGCAGGTGTCTCTAAGTAATCAAAGTACAGGGACGGGTGTCGTCCGCGAACACCACCCTGGGGGGTGCGTTAACCTCCTACCCGACTTGAGAGTTGATGAAGTGAGACTTTGCAGTCAAGCTTTTTCGGCTGGTACTGTTTGAAAGTTCATTTCTAGATAGTGCTTGTTCGATAATTCCGAAACACTATTTGTTAATGCCCATCTTTTTGGTCTCTACCGAAGTTTCTCCTTTCCTTAAGCTGTACGAGTGGAGGCTCATGGCCGCTGCCTTGTTGAAGCCGGTGTGCACGTACCCCGTCGCGTAGGTCAGAGGACGCGACGGGGTACATTCGTTTTCTCCTGAACTAGCGGCTCGCTTCTTTTGTCTAAAGCAGAGGTAGATGTGCTCTCGTGAGGTCCTTCTTGCTAAGCTGACAGTGCTTTTTGAGCGTGCTTAGCTGGTGCTCTTTTGGCGCTGGCGGCTTCCAATTACACATCGTCACGGGTGCTTCCTTGTTTGCCTTGATTGCGCTTAACCCGATTCCATTTCTTTTGTCTTATTGGGTTGTGCATGGATTGGCTGGGGAGGCTGAGATGCCGCTGAGTAGCGGCGAACCGTCGAACCTGATCCGGATAATGCCGGCGAAAGGGAGGGATCATGAACTCTGTATCTCATGGTGGATTTGTTAATAGCGGCGAAACTGCGAATGGTGTTGCTTCACGCAGTTTGAATTGGCGCGTCGTTGACATCGTGGTGGCGTCCGTGCTGGGTGTGGCGTGCGGAATTGTGTTCCTGGCATGGAACACGGTGGGATACGCCTGGTTTCAGGCTATGGACGCGCTCACACCGGGCTTGGGTGGTATTGCTACTGGTATTTGGCTGCTGGGTGGTGTTGTCGGTGGCCTGATTATCCGCAAGCCGGGTGCTGCACTTTATGTGGAGTTGCTGGCGGCCATCGTGTCGGCGGTGCTGGGCTCCCAGTGGGGGATTAGTACGTTGTACTCCGGTATTGCGCAGGGCATTGGTGTCGAGATTGTCTTGGCTATTTTCCTCTACCGCCGCTTTGGCTTGGGTATTGCGATGCTCGGTGGCATGGCTGCGGGCTGGGGTGCGTTTGTCCTGGAGCTGTTTACTTCCGGAAACCTGGGCAAGACTCTGCAGTTCAACATCATCTACCTGGTGACGCTGAGCATATCCGGTGCTGTGTTGGCGGGTGCCGTGGGCTATTTCGTGGTTAAGGCTCTTGCGAAGACTGGTGCGCTGGACCGCTTTGCGGTCGGCCGCGAACAACACAGTGCTTAAACGAGTATTGCTTGAGGCTATTTGCTCGTTGCTTGCTGCTTGTTTCGCGTTGTTTGTTGTTTGTGAATCTTTGACTGAGGTTGGTTGGCGTTGCTGACTGTGATGGCTGGTTCTGATGGCTGATGTGGGTAGTGCTGGGGCCACGAAGCTTGTGGCCCGTGGCTATGGCTGGACGCATGCAGGGAGGCGTGCGCCGGCGCTGGCGGATATTGATTTGGTTGTATCGCCGGGGGAGAAGGTGCTGCTGTGCGGTGATTCCGGTTCCGGGAAATCCACGCTGCTGGCAGCCATAGCGGGCGTGCTTGGTGGGGATGATGAAGGTACCCGTGTCGGGGAGATTCTTCTTGAAGATGCCTCTGGCCACGTGGAGCCACCCGGACGCACGATTCCGGTGGGGCTGGTCCTGCAGGATCCGGACTCGCAGGTGATTGCCGCGCGCGTGGGCGATGACGTGGCCTTTGGTTGTGAGAACTTGGCCTACCCACGCTCGGAGATTTGGCAGCGGGTGTCGGCGGCGCTATCGATGGTGGGGCCATCGGTGGACTTGTCATTTCCCACCGAGCAGCTCTCCGGTGGGCAGAAGCAACGCCTAGCCTTGGCTGGTGTCATCGCGATGGGGGCGGGCATGGTGCTGCTGGATGAGCCGACGGCGAACCTCGACCCGGAGGGTGCGCGTGAGGTCATCGAGGCCGTAACGACCATGGTGGAGCGCACGGGTGCAACCCTCATCGTTGTAGAGCACCAGCACGCGGCGTGGAAAGGCGTGCTCGACCGAGCTATTGAGCTGAAGGACGGGCGCATCGTCGCTGACGGTCCTTTAGACACTGTGGTAGCGTCGCGGTCTATTAGCGGTTTGCCGCGGGCGCGGGAGATCGGCGGGACGTCGCCAAGCAACACTGGGGCAGTACCGGAGACGGCGGCGCTGTGGAGTACGGACCTGGTCACCCGCTTCGGGCCGCCGCGTAGCTACGCCCTGCCGCGGGGGATGTCCACGGTGATTACTGGGCCAAATGGTGCGGGCAAGACCACGTGGCTGATGACGGTCGCAGGATTGCTTCCGGCAGTCTCCGGAGAGATTGGTGTGGCAGAGTACGTGCGCCGAGGGCTGAAAGGTTCGCCGCTGACGTGGAAGTCCCGGGAGTTGGCGGACCGCATTGGGTTCGTCTTCCAGAACCCGGAGCATCAGTTCGTCGCCCGCACAGTGGCAGAAGAGCTGCGCGTAGCACCCCGGGTTATGCACCGCGAGGTGCCGGAGGCGCGCATTGCGGAGCTCGTGGAGTCGCTGCGCCTGGGGCATCTGCTCAACGCCAATCCGTTTACTCTCTCCGGAGGGGAAAAGCGCAGGTTGTCCGTGGCCACGGCGTTGGTCACGGCGCCGGAGGTGCTGCTTCTTGATGAGCCGACTTTCGGCCAAGACCCCCATACCTTCACAGAGCTGGTGTGGTTATTGCGGCGCATGGCGGATGAGGGGACGACGATTGCTTCAGTCACCCACGATCCGCTGTTTATTTCCGCGTTGGGTGACCACCGCGTGGAGGTGAGCCGTGGCTAATTCGTCTTCGGTGAGCGTGAAGGGCGCTGGCCGTTTGGGCAGTGCTGGTTTGCTGCGCGGGGTGAATCCGCTGACACGCATCTTTCTGATGTTCGTGTGGGTTACGCCCTTGTTGCTTTCGGTGGATTGGGTCTCCGCAGTCGTGTCGTTGGTTATGACGCTTCTTTTCGCGCCGCTGTGTGGGGTGTCGTGGCCGCGGTTGGTGAAGGCTGGGTGGTTCCTGTTTCTTATTGCGCCGTTGTCCGGAATTTCGATGTTGCTCTACGGTGCGCCCGGTGGCAGGGAGTACTTCAGCTGGTGGCTGATTACGGTGAGTGATAACTCGCTAGAGCTGGCCATCGCCATTACTGTGCGTGTGCTGGCGGTGGCGTTGCCCATGGTGGTGCTGGCGCGGGATATTGACCCGACGGAGCTGGGGGATGCCCTCTCGCAGATCCTCAAGCTTCCCTCACGCTTCGTTATCGGTGCTGTGGCCGGGGTGCGCATGATGACGCTCTTTAAATCAGACTGGCAGTACCTGGCCATGGCGCGGCGTGCGCGTGGGCTTACTGACGAAGGCCGCATCAAGCACCTCATCACTATGTCCTTCGGGTTGTTGGTGTTGGCCCTGCGCCGCGGCGGGAAGCTGGCCACGGCGATGGAGGCGCGCGGATTCGGGCGCACACCGCCGGGCGGTGGCCAGCGCACCTGGGCGCGGCCCTCACGTCTCGCCGGCCGGGACTGGCTGGTGATGGTGGTGGGAACCGGCCTTGCGGCGCTTCCGGTGGTAGTTTCGGTTCTCAGTGGGTCCTGGAGATTTTTTGGACTCTAGGATGACTCTCTTAAAAGCTGCACGCTAGACAAACCCAGAAGTGGTGAAAGACAACATGCAGGACACGGACCGCACGGACCATCGGGAAGGCGGTAAGGGAACTGCCGATACCAACGCCGCCGAGATGGACAGGCTCTTGAATGATGTGATGTCGCTCGCGGCGGCACGTAAGCGGCCGATGCGCCCAATTACCGTGCTTATCGACGGCCCCTCGGGCGCCGGCAAGACCTGGACCTCCGTGGCGCTGGCGGAGCGCACTGGATGGCGCGTTGTCCACCTCGACGAATTCTATCCTGGTTGGCATGGGCTGCAAGAAGGCTCAAAGATGGTCTCGGAACAAGTGCTGCGGGAGAATAACCCGGGCTATTGGCGCTGGGACTGGGAAGCCAACGCGCCGAAGGACTGGGCTAGTTTGGATGAGCGCGACGATCTGATCGTTGAAGGCGTAGGTTCGGTTACTGAGGCCACCGTAGCCGCCGCCAACGAGCGCGGCTCCGTGGTGACCGTGCGCATCGACGGGCCGCGTGAGAAGCGTCGCGAGCGCGCCCTTGAGCGCGACCCTGGCTACGAAGAGTGGTTTGAAACCTGGGAGAAGCAGGAGCAACAGCACTTCGCTGAGCGCGCGGTGGAGGCGGACCTGACCTGGGAGTGGCGCTAATACTCACTGCAGCTTGAGTGCCAAGCCAAGCAGCCACATCATGGATTTGAGCAGATCAGCGGGGTGGTGGTAGTCTGTTCAAGGTTTCATCTTTATAGGAGATGAAAAGTCTGATCGGTATCTCGACCATTCTGTGGTTGAGGGACGTTCTGGACATGCGGAAGGGCCCCGGAGAAGAGCCCCTATTTTTGCATGTTTGGACTTGTGAAAGCGGTCAGTTCAAGCCGAAGTCATAGAGAAAGACTAGATTTATGCCAACTATTCAGCAGCTGGTCCGAAAGGGCCGCCACTCCAAGAAGGCCAAGGTTGCTACGGCCGGCCTGAAGGGCTCCCCGCAGCGCCGTGGCGTGTGCACCCGCGTGTACACCACCACCCCGAAGAAGCCGAACTCGGCTCTACGTAAGGTTGCCCGTGTGCGCCTGACCTCCGGTATCGAGGTTTCCGCCTACATTCCGGGTGAGGGCCACAACCTGCAGGAGCACTCCATGGTGCTCGTCCGCGGTGGTCGTGTGAAGGACCTCCCGGGTGTTCGCTACAAGATTATCCGCGGCGCACTGGATACCCAGGGCGTGAAGGACCGTAAGCAGGCTCGTTCCCGCTACGGCGCAAAGAAGGGACAGTAATCAACAATGCGTAAGAATGCTGCACCGAAGCGTCCTGTAGTTAAGGACCCGGTTTACAACTCCGAGCAGGTCACCATGCTCGTGAACAAGATCCTGCGTGACGGCAAGAAGTCCACCGCTGAGCGCATCGTTTACGGCGCTCTTGAGGTTTGCCGCGAGAAGACCGGTACCGACCCGGTTGGCACCCTGGAGAAGGCTCTGGGCAACATCCGCCCGGACCTCGAGGTCCGCTCCCGCCGCGTGGGTGGCGCTACCTACCAGGTGCCGGTTGAGGTTAAGCCGGCTCGTTCCAACACCCTGGCTTTGCGTTGGTTGGTGACCTTCACCCGTCAGCGTCGTGAGAACAGCATGATCGAGCGTCTCGCCAACGAGATCCTCGATGCATCCAACGGCCTGGGCGCTTCTGTTAAGCGTCGTGAGGATACTCACAAGATGGCTGAGGCCAACCGCGCCTTCGCTCACTACCGCTGGTAATCCCGCCGGTAGAACCCGCCACATGGCATCATGGCTCGAACAGCGATATCATCGTTTACCTGCGCTGACAGTGCGTGTTCTCGCTCCCTTTGGTGGAGCTCTGCACGCTAGCTAGTGGGGAACCTAAACTTGAATAGCGTTGTTCGGGCTATTTTTTATGGCGTGGGCTTTAGCTCTCACGCTGACGAAGAAGCCTAGACGTGGCAAAATAGACCAAGACCTATCCATGAAGACGTCATTTGAAGTTGCGTCAGTGCATAACTGACGCCGGCGTCGACGACAATTAAGTTGGGGTATTAACTGTGGCACAAGAAGTGCTTAAGGATCTGCACAAGGTCCGCAATATCGGCATCATGGCGCACATCGATGCGGGTAAGACCACCACCACCGAGCGCATCCTCTACTACACCGGCATCAACCGCAAGGTCGGCGAGACCCACGACGGTGGCGCCACCACTGACTGGATGGAGCAGGAGAAGGAGCGCGGCATTACCATTACGTCCGCCGCTGTGACCTGTTTCTGGAACAATAACCAGATCAACATCATTGACACCCCGGGTCACGTGGACTTCACCGTTGAGGTTGAGCGCTCCCTGCGTGTTCTCGACGGCGCTGTTGCTGTCTTCGACGGTAAGGAAGGCGTGGAGCCGCAGTCCGAGCAGGTGTGGCGCCAGGCTGCTAAGTACGACGTTCCCCGTGTCTGCTTCGTCAACAAGATGGACAAGCTGGGCGCTGACTTCTACTTCACCGTTCAGACCATCATCGATCGCCTCGGCGCTAAGCCGTTGGTTATGCAGCTGCCGATCGGTGCTGAGGATGATTTCGACGGCGTCGTCGACCTGATCAACATGCAGGCCATCACTTGGCGCGGCAAGACCGAGATTGGTACCGATGGCACCATCGAGGAGATCCCGGCCGACCTTCAGGAGAAGGCTGAGGAGTACCGCGAGAAGCTGCTCGAGACCGTCGCTGAGTCTGACGAAGAGCTCATGGAGAAGTACTTCGGCGGCGAAGAGCTGACCATTGAGGAAATCAAGGGCGCTATCCGCAAGCTGACCGTTAACTCCGAGATCTACCCGGTCTTCTGCGGTACCGCTTACCGCAACAAGGGTGTTCAGCCGCTGCTCGACGCCATTGTTGACTACCTCCCGAACCCTCTGGACATCGGCGAGGTCAACGGTACCTCCCTCGATGGCGAGGAGACCCTGACCCGTAAGCCTTCCGTTCAGGAGCCGTTCTCCGCACTGGCCTTCAAGATTGCCGTACACCCGTTCTTCGGCAAGCTCACCTACGTGCGCGTTTACTCCGGCCAGGCTATCCCAGGCGAGAACATGCTCAACTCCACCAAGAACAAGAAGGAGCGCGTGGGCAAGCTCTTCCAGATGCACGCGAACAAGGAGAACCCGGTCGAGCACGCTGACGCCGGTAACATCTACGCGTTCATCGGCCTGAAGGAAACCACCACCGGTGATACCCTCTGTAACCCGGACAACCCGATCATCCTCGAGTCCATGGACTTCCCGGATCCGGTTATCCAGGTTGCTATTGAACCGAAGACCAAGGCTGACCAGGAGAAGCTGGGTACCGCTATTCAGAAGTTGGCTGAAGAGGACCCGACCTTCACGGTCCAGCTCGACGAAGAATCCGGCCAGACCGTTATCGGCGGCATGGGTGAGCTGCACCTGGACGTCTTGGTTGACCGTATGAAGCGCGAGTTCAAGGTTGAGGCAAACATCGGTAACCCGCAGGTTGCTTACCGCGAGACCATTCGCAAGAAGGTCGAGTCCCTCGACTACACCCACAAGAAGCAGACCGGTGGCTCCGGCCAGTTCGCAAAGGTCATCGTTACCATCGAGCCTTACAACCCGGATCCGGAGGAGCTGGAAGAGGGCGAGTCCGCAACCTACAAGTTCGAGAACGCGGTCACCGGTGGCCGCGTTCCGAAGGAGTACATCCCGTCCGTCGACGCTGGTATTCAGGACGCTATGCAGTACGGCTTCGTCGCTGGCTTCCCGCTGGTGAACATCAAGGCCACCCTCGAGGATGGCGCTTACCACGACGTCGACTCCTCTGAGATGGCCTTCAAGCTCGCTGGCTCCCAGGTCCTCAAGGAGGCCGTTGCCAAGGCTAAGCCGGTTCTGCTTGAGCCGATCATGGCCGTTGAGGTCGTGACCCCGGAGGAGTACATGGGTACCGTTAACGGTGACATCTCCTCCCGCCGTGGCCAGGTCTTCGCTATGGAAGACCGCTCCGGCGCCAAGGTGGTTAAGGCTAAGGTTCCGCTGTCCGAGATGTTCGGCTACATCGGTGACCTGCGTTCTTCCACCGCTGGCCGTGCAAACTTCACCATGGTCTTCGATTCCTACGCTGAGGTTCCGTCCTCCGTGGCACAGGAGATCATCGAGGAGCGCACCGGCTCCAAGGCCTAGGGGCTAAAGGGGAACCGATCGATTCCCCTCCCAGTGGGGGCTGGTAGTCTTCGCCAGTAGACACCAACTCCCAGCGCTGGGAAGGTAGCGGTCCGCTGAGTGCGTAAACATTTTGCGCGTTGAGCCGGCCGTTACCCTCCCAGGATCCTTTAAATTGATTCTTGTCGAGGGTCAACGTCCGCACGTGTTGGGCGGGGTTACCTCCTATTTGGGCAGTTTGAAAAAACTGCGGCATAAATCTAGGATCGTGTAACTGGCACGTAAGAAAGCGTCATTAGCGCTTATGGGCTTCGGCCCGAAGTGCCAATGGCAATACAAACCACGTGGCTGCGAAATACGTAGCCGCCATAGAGTCCAGGAGGACAAACAGTGGCAAAGGAGAAGTTCGAGCGTACGAAGCCGCATGTGAACATCGGCACCATCGGACACGTCGACCACGGCAAGACCACCACCACCGCAGCGATCACCAAGGTTCTGGCTGACGCTTACCCGGAGGAGAACACCGCTTTCGCCTTCGACATGATCGATAAGGCTCCTGAGGAGAAGGAGCGCGGTATTACCATCAACATCTCCCACGTTGAGTACTCCACCCCGAAGCGCCACTACGCACACGTGGACGCCCCGGGCCACGCCGACTACATCAAGAACATGATTACCGGCGCTGCTCAGATGGACGGCGCTATCCTGGTTGTTGCTGCAACCGATGGCCCGATGCCGCAGACCCGCGAGCACGTTCTGCTGGCTCGCCAGGTTGGCGTTCCGTACATCCTCGTTGCACTGAACAAGTGCGACATGGTTGACGATGAGGAAATCATCGAGCTCGTCGAGATGGAGATCCGCGAGCTGCTCGCCGAGCAGGACTACGACGAGGAAGCTCCGATCGTTCACATCTCCGCTCTGAAGGCTCTTGAGGGCGACGAGAAGTGGGTACAGTCTGTCATCGACCTGATGCAGGCTTGCGATGACTCCATCCCGGATCCGGAGCGCGAGCTGGACAAGCCGTTCCTGATGCCGATCGAGGACATCTTCACCATTACCGGCCGCGGTACCGTTGTTACCGGCCGTGTTGAGCGTGGCTCCCTGAACGTCAACGAGGACATCGAGATCATCGGTATCAAGGACAAGTCCATGTCCACCACCGTTACCGGTATCGAGATGTTCCGCAAGATGATGGACTACACCGAGGCTGGCGACAACTGTGGTCTGCTTCTGCGTGGTACCAAGCGTGAAGAGGTTGAGCGTGGCCAGGTTTGCATCAAGCCGGGCGCTTACACCCCGCACACCAAGTTCGAGGGTTCCGTCTACGTCCTGAAGAAGGAAGAGGGCGGCCGCCACACCCCGTTCATGGACAACTACCGTCCGCAGTTCTACTTCCGCACCACCGACGTTACCGGCGTTATCAAGCTGCCTGAGGGCACCGAGATGGTTATGCCGGGCGACAACGTTGAGATGTCCGTCGAGCTCATCCAGCCGGTCGCTATGGACGAGGGCCTGCGCTTCGCTATCCGCGAGGGCTCCCGCACCGTCGGCGCTGGCCGCGTTACCAAGATCCTCGACTAATTCTCGCTAGGGCTTAAGGCCCTTCCTGATTAGCAGGTCTGAAAGCCGCTCAATCCCTGACGGGGTTGGGCGGCTTTGGTGATCGCGGGCCTACTAGGCTTGGGAGTCATGTTTGACCCAACCCGTATTGACCGCACCCTCGCCGCGTTGCGCGCCGCGTGGGAAGGCCAACCGGATCTTCCCTTGGGAACCCTGTTCGGCATGCTGGCCGCTGAAGGCTATGGCTGGGGCGTGCCTGACGACGAACTCACCGCCCGCCTCGAGTCCATGGCGGCCGTCCACCCGCCGCTCGTGCCTCTCGACGCCCACCTCATCACCGAAGGCCTCTGGCTCGTCGTCACCCCTTCCCACCGCGTCACCTTGACGCCTAACGCACTTTCTAAGGCCTCGGCGGTCCCAGTTGCCAAGGCCCTCACCGAGCCCTCTGAAGCCCAGATTTCACGCCCCGGTTGCATGGCTGTAGTGCGATCGGTGTCCAAGGAGGGACAGCGCGGGCAACCTGTGGCGTGGCAGGTCTCAGCGCTCCCTCCGGTGGGCCCAGGCCGCCCGCTTGTCCTCGCAGACACGGAAGGCTTCGAGCATCGCTTCGGCGTCATCGAGTCTGTTACCCGCCTGTGCGAGGACAATCGCAGTTTGACTGGCTTGAAGCGCCGCAGCGTGGGGGACCGCGTGTGGTTTATCCGCACCGATATGGAGACAATCCTCCTCGACCATGGCTTGCATATCGTCGAGCGCAAGAACCGCGAGCTCATCCGCACTGATTTCTCCTGGCATCGTATCGAAGAAGGCGAAATCGGAAAGCCCCTCCGCATCCATCTTTCGCGCGGCACCCTGCACTCGTTTGGAGTCATCAAGGAGCTCATCCTCGCAGAGTCTGAGCCTTGGAGCCCCCCTTCCTCGCCACCCCATTAATCAGTCCTGAAGCGCCGAGCCTTCCTCCGTAGCCTGGCTGTAAATGGCGGCTTCGCCTTTAAGGGCTTAAGAATCCCCGTTGCTCCTGCTGTTTCCGGCGGCACGCGCAGCGGGGTCGGGGATCGCCAATTTCCCCGCAATCCTGGCGGCGCCCTTTAAGGGCTTAAGGAGGCCTGTTGTCTCTGCCCCTGCTACTTCCAGCAGCACGTGCGGCGGGACCTGAGATCGCCGATTCCCCCGTCAGCCTGGATTTGGTTGACGGGTGGCGCTCGCATAGGGCTCGCCGATGCGCCCGCGTACCTTGCTGTGGTTAGCGGGTGCTTCCATCGGGGTGGTGCTGGTGCAGGTGGTGAGCCTTTCCTTTCTGCCGTTCCGGTCTGCGGTGTCTGCGGGTGTTAGCTGCTGTCGGGTGGTGGGTCTGGTGGCTGCTCTGGTGGTGTAGCCGGGGTTGTTGTGATGGCTTGTCCTGCGGCTTTCTCGGTGTTGAGTCTGGCTAGTGCTTCTTGGTATTCCGGCATTGCGGTAATTGGTGTGCCCCAGGGTGGGATGAAGCTAACCCCGGTGTTCAGCCGGTACATGTAGCCGCGCCCGGTAGGCCTTAAAGGGTCATCATCATTAATGCCGTTGTGGTAGGCACACAAGAAGGTCAGGTTGTTGATGTTGGTGTAGCCACCTGCCTGCCAGGGCACCAAATGATGGACGTGGCAGTAATCCGCTGGCTTGTTACACCCTGGTCTTGAGCAGGTGTGGAATTCGGCATGCAGGGTAAGGCGTTGGTTGAGGTTTGCTCCGCGCGATAGGCGCCAGGTGTTGATGGGCCCGTCGAGGGGGTGGACGATGGTGGCGTAGCCTATTTCGGCAAACTTGTGGGTGAGGAATTCTTTGCCGGTCATGCGCCCACCATTAGTCAGGTTGAGCTCTATTTCGTCGCCGTCGCCGTTGATGATCTGGTCGAGCTCGTTGAGGGTGATGATGACTTGGGTGCGCACCGCGGGTTTAGAACCGCCTGACTCTTTGAAGAAGATGTCGTTGGCGGCCTTTAGCAGGTCGGTGTTGTTGGTGGATTCGAGTACGCCGCGCATGTTGGCGATCGTGGTGGCGTCGTCGGTAATCGAGAGGGTGTTGGGGCCTTCGGATCTGTAGGTGATACGTACACCTGGTTTGGCTGTGCGCTTAGAGCGCAGTTCTTTCAGGCGCGTGGCGGCGACGGTGGGGATGCGGTGTGCGGGGGTGGCGGCGAGTTTTGCTCTGAGGTTCCACGCATCGAGGGTCTTTTTGATTTTGGAAACGTAGGTTTCGATGAGTGTGAGGGTGCCGAGGCTGTGGCGTTGTTGAAGGGCTGCGTGGCGGGCTTTGCGTTGTTTACCCGTATAGCGGGTGGGGCCGAAATACACCTGGTGCAGGCCGGCAAGCTCGGCGGCATCGGAGGCATCTGCGCCGAGCGTGCGGAGCTCGTCGGGTGTGCCAGGTATATGTTCCACCAGCGCGATCCCCGAGTTGCGTAGGTGGATGTAGGTTTCGATATCCCCCATGGGCACAGAGACTAAAACAGGTCTATGCACCCCGCAACCGGAGGAACAAACAACCAGCTCAGTGGCTGCTTATGAGTAGGAAAGAATCCTATGTGACCGCGTTGCGGACCTTCGTGAAATGAACCTTGTACCGCGTATCCACATCCACGTCCGGGAAGGCCGCGCGGAAGTCGCGGTCATTGACCTCAATGGCATCCTTAATACGCAGCAGCGGGGTATCGGGATCCGCCAGCACCTCATATTGCAGCGTCGGCCGCGAGCGGTCGTAGGCCACCAGCCGCGATACCTTCTCCACGCCCTCAATGTCAGCGAGAGTATCCGCTACCGCCCCTGCAATCGCGGGCATCTCCGTCTTAATCGCACCCTCCTCATTCGATTCCTCCGAGGGCATCGAATTAAAGCGATGATGGCGCAGGTTGCTTATCACCAGCCACAGGCCGGTGAGGGCACAGATGATCGTCGCCAAGCCCAGCGCAAAAGGCCACCAAGACTGCCCAGGCAGACCCGCCCACGTGTCGTGGTCCACCCACGAGGCCAAGTACGTAGCGAAAGACACGTCGAAGTGGATGAGGATCGGCCACACCCCCAAGGCAATAAGCAGGATTCCCAGTATGGCCAAAAGCGCACGGTCCACACCGGCAAGCTTCTTAGACATTGGCGATGTCCTCCTGTTCATTCTCAATCACCACGGTAACCTCCGGGGCTGGCGTGATAGCCGCCAGCGCCGCCGTCACCGCTTCAGTCACGCGCTCCTTAAGCTGCGCATCATCGGCATCGCCCGTGGCCGTGACCGTGATACGGGAGCGCTCCTTGGTGATCTTGGCCCGACTCCGCGCCGCCGTCGTTCCCGGCACCCGACGCGCCGTTGCCGACGCCACCCGCGCAATATCCACCGCGCGCAGCCACATCGACGCATCCTCGGAGCCAATCCGCACGTGCGTTGTCTTCCGCGGCGCACACGCCGCCCACAACAGAATCAACCCGACGAAGATCGCCACGCCCCCGGCCACAAGCATCCATGTATGGATCTCCGGCGAGGACATCACGTCGATGAAGGGCTGCAGCCACGAGGTTGCGCCCTCGTTGGCACCTGCCACCCAGGCCTCACGCCCCACGACGACGGCGGCCGCGAGCGGCAGGATGCCCACGATGATGGTCCACCCCCGCGCCGGTGGGGAGGCTTTCGGGCGTTGGCCAAAGCCAGCGGGCAGCGAGTTCTCACTCATGATGACCTCCTTCGCGGATGGTGATGGCGCGCAGCGGCACCGGACGTGGAACGTCTACCCGGCGTGTGAACTCGGCCGAGGGCCGAATCGCAATTGGGCGAAGCTGAAGCGGCTTGGCATGCGGGACGCGAAGCGGAGAAGTGTGCGGAAGGTCCACGCCGCGCGGTTCAACCGGGCGGGGCACTTCGACGTGGCGCAGCGCGAACTCCCGTGGCGCAGGCACCGAGCGGACCTGTACCGGCGCAGGATCCGTGACTGCGCGCAGCGGCTGCGGTTCGGGCGTGTGGATGGGGCGCAGCTTGTCGTAGCGATTCTCGCCGGGGCCGAAACCTTCCGTGCGCACCTTAACGTCCGCAGGCTTGCCGACGCCCCTCACCCGCACCGCCTCCGGCACCCTCACCGTGCGTACAGGGACCGGCGCCGGGGTCGACACTTGGCGCACCGCGGCGCGCTGGCTTACGTCCACCGGCTTCACAGCGCGCTCCGGAACAATCGCCGGAATCTGCGCCGACAGTGGCGCGCGTGTCTCGACCGCCGGCGCGGTTGTGCGCTCGCCTGGGACCGCACCGCCCACCGTTACGTTGACGCGAGTGGTGCGAAAACCTGTGAAATCGCGGACTGCCTCCCGGATTGCCGTGCGAACTGCCTTCGCCACCTCGGTGACGGGGGAGGGCCAGTACACAGCGATGTCGACATCCACCGCCACCATCTGCGTATCCGGATCCATTTGCGCCATCACGCGCGGAAAGGCGCGGCCGGCGAGGCCGGCTAATTTGGCGTCGACAGCCGCGGTCCCCGACACGCTCGCAATGGCGGCGTTAATGACCTTCTCCATCGCGCGCAGGGAAAAGCGGGTTCGCCCGAAGAGGGCGACCCCGGTTGATTCGGTGCTCACTAGCCTCGGCCTCTATCCTGGCCGACCACGCCCTTCCACACCGCGGTGAGGTCAATGCGGCCGTCGAAATGCGCGCCGATGACGCCGCCGACCGCGGCAAGCAAGACCGCGAGGGCGACGTACCACACGCCGAGGTAGATGAAAAAGGCCAGAACCAAGCCGGCGATCACGCCGAGGGAGGTGTAGTTCTTCATGGTTTTCCTTTAGTTCTGTATGTCGGTTCCTTTTAGACCGCGTCGTCGAAGACCACGTCTACGCGGCGCACTGCGGGCCAGGTGGCGCGGACGGTGGTGCGGGTGACGTCGCCAAGCTCGGCGAGTGGCACGCCTGCGCTGACATCAACGACAATGTGCAGCTCCAGGTGCGTGTCATCCTGCGGGCTGGGGCGGCGGATGCCGTGCACGCGCTCACCAGGAAAGAGCAGCGCGACCTCCCCGAACCGGCCGGGCGAAAGCTTGGCGACGCCCCTCAGATCCGTCACCGCCGCCGCTATGGACGTGGCAAGGGGGAGGGTGAGCTCGGCAGAGGTCACGTTATGCCTGGCCCTGGGTAACCGCCGGAGTTGCCTCGGTGGACTCGTCCTCTTCGCGCGGCAGCTTGACGTCGTGGACGACGACGTCGACGCGATCGACGGACAGGCCGGTCATGCGCTCGACCGCATTCATGATGTTGCGGCGGATGGCTTCGGCGAGCTCGTGGATGGCCACGCCGTACTCGGCGATGATGGCGATATCAATGGAAGCGGTGCCGTTGTTCACCTCGACGCTCACGCCCTGGCGGACGTCCTCGGAAGCGCCGAAGGATTCGCGGATGGAGCCCATCATGCGGGCGCCACCGCCGCCGAGGGCAGCGACGCCGGAAACCTCGCGGGCGGCGATGCCGGCGATCTTGGACACAACGACATCATCGATGCGGGTGGTGCCGAAATCGGTCTCCAGGTTCTTGTTGCGCTCCGGGGCAGGGGCCGGGGTGGTGTCGTTCGCCGGGGCGGTCTGCTCGGCGACGTCCTTGGGGGTGGTGTTCTCAGCCATGGTGGATCCCTCTCATTGTGTAGTTGATGTAGGTATGTATCTACGTCACGAGCTTAACCGCGAACGCGGTCCGCGGGGCGGCGGAGAGTCAATCCTTGGCCAAAACGTGATGTTACCCACTGTTTCCGCAGGAGTTTGGAAAACGCGAGGTTACGTGCTTAAATACAGGGGTTGCTTTAACACAGCGACGTAACCACAGGCTTCAGCTTGTAGGGCGTTGTTGCTGGTAAGGCGAACATGACACCTTTGTTGTGGGGTTCTTTTAGAACTACACGCGAAGGTCATCCGATCGGGCTAGGTCCGCGCTTGAGCAGAGACAATCCCGAGAAGATGGACCGGAGAAGGGGCATGGCAAATAAACAGCGGCAGTATATGAATAAGACTTTGGTTGCGGATCATTGAGATCTAACGCCCCAGTCTTCTTCCTATTTACTTTGACTACGGGTCTTGTACCCCGTCACGAGCACTGCACTCTGGGCTTTTGCCTTAAGTCACTCTCGTGGTCGTCATGACAGTCAGACAACTGGCGTTGAGCCATGGCTTCCAGCCCGGACAACGTTATAGAGAAATCGAGAAGCAATTTCCCACCGCTTCACGCCCCGGATACGCCGGGAATGTGAAAGTGGGGAAGCGAGGAAGAGGATAAGCGTGGCGGGACAAAAAATCCGCATTCGGCTGAAGGCCTACGACCACGAGGCCATCGACGCTTCTGCTAAGAAGATCGTCGAGACCGTTACCCGTACGGGTGCTCGTGTTGTCGGCCCGGTGCCGCTCCCAACCGAGAAGAACGTATACGCCGTTATTCGTTCTCCGCACAAGTACAAGGACTCTCGCGAGCACTTCGAGATGCGCACTCACAAGCGCCTCATCGACATTCTCGACCCGACCCCGAAGACCGTTGACGCCCTCATGCGCATCGACCTTCCGGCAAGCGTCGACGTGAATATCCAGTAAGCGATCGACACAACGTATTTGGTGGAGAACAAACAATGAGTGAAAACGAGATCAAGGGAATTCTGGGCACCAAGCTCGGCATGACCCAGGTCTTCGACGAGGAGAACCGCGTTGTGCCGGTGACCGTCGTCGAGGCTGGCCCGTGCGTGGTTACCCAGATCCGTACGAAAGAAACCGATGGCTACAACGCCATCCAGATTGCCTTCGGCGAGAAGGACCCGCGCAAGGTCAACAAGCCTGCAACCGGTCACTTCAAGAAGGCTGGCGTGACCCCGCGCCGTTACGTCGCTGAGATCCGCATGGACGACACCTCCGCATACGAGGTCGGCCAGGAGGTCAAGGTGGACATCTTCGAGGGCGTGTCCTTCGTTGACGTTACCGGCACCACCAAGGGTCACGGCTACGCTGGCGCCATGAAGCGCCACGGCTTCGCAGGCCAGGGCGCTGCCCACGGTAACCAGGCTGCTCACCGCCGCGTTGGTGGCATTGGTGGCGCTTCGTTCCCGGGCCGCGTCTTCAAGGGTAAGCGCATGGCTGGCCGCATGGGCCAGGACCGCGTGACCACCCAGAACCTGAAGATTCAGAAGATTGATGCCGAGTCCAACCTGCTGCTCATCAAGGGTGCTATCCCGGGTGCGCGCGGTGGCCTCGTCACCGTTAAGACCGCAGTGAAGGGCGGTGCACACGCATGAGCAACCTCAAGCTAGACGTCCAGACCGCTGACGGTAAGACCAACGGCACCGTTGAGTTGCCGGCCGAGCTCTTTGACACCGAGGCATCCATTGCTTTGATGCACCAGGTTGTCAACGCACAGCTCGCTGCTGCTCGTCAGGGTACCCACAAGACCAAGACTCGCGGCGAGGTCCGCGGCGGTGGTCGCAAGCCGTTCCGTCAGAAGGGCACCGGCCGCGCCCGCCAGGGCTCCATCCGTGCGCCTCACTACACCGGTGGTGGCACCGTGCACGGCCCGGTCCCGCGTGACTACTCCCAGCGCACCCCGAAGCGCATGATCAAGGCTGCTCTCTACGGCGCACTGTCTGACCGTGCACGTAACGAGCGCATCCACGTCATCGAGGAGCTCGTCCCGGGCCAGACCCCGTCCACCAAGCAGGCCAAGGCTTTCATCGAGCGCCTCACCGACCGCAAGAATGTTCTTCTGGTCATCGGCCGCGAGGACATCAATGCTCGCCGCAGCGCCAACAACCTGCCGAACGTCCAGATCCTGGACGCCGGCCAGCTGAACACCTATGACGTCCTCTACTCGGACGACGTTGTGTTCTCCGTTGAGGCCCTGCACACCTTCGTCGAGCGCGCTACCGGCGCCGCCGAGGAAGCTAAGGAGGAGAAGTAATGGCTAAGCTCGCTAACCCGCGCGACGTCATCATCGCACCGGTTGTGTCCGAGAAGTCCTACGGCCTGATGGAGCAGAACGTCTACACGTTCTACGTCTCCACGGACTCCAACAAGACCCAGATTAAAGATGCCGTCGAGCAGATCTTCGGCGTGAAGGTTGCTTCCGTGAACACCGTGAACCGTGCAGGCAAGCGCAAGCGCACCCGCACCGGCTACGGTCAGCGTAAGTCCACCAAGCGCGCCTACGTGACGCTCCGTGAAGGCAGCGACTCCATCGACGTCTTCGGCGCAGGCGCTTAAGCCCCACCGAAGAGCCGAAAGGAAAAGGAAGAATTATGGCTATTCGTAAGTACAAGCCGACAACTCCGGGTCGCCGCGCATCCTCCGTGTCCGAGTTCGAGGAAATCACTCGCTCGACCCCGGAGAAGTCCCTGCTGCGCCCGCTGAGCAAGACTGGTGGTCGTAACAACTACGGCCGCATCACCACCCGCCACATCGGCGGTGGCCACAAGCGCCGTTACCGTCTGATCGACTTCCGTCGTACCGACAAGGACGGCATCCCTGCAAAGGTCGCACACATCGAGTACGACCCGAACCGTACCGCCAACATCGCCCTGCTGCACTACGCAGACGGCGAGAAGCGCTACATCATCGCCCCGAAGGGCCTGAAGCAGGGCACCATCGTTGAGGCTGGTCCGAACGCAGATATCAAGGTTGGCAACAACTTGCCGCTGCGTAACATCCCGACTGGTACCACCATCCACGCTGTGGAGCTCAAGCCGGGCGCTGGCGCGAAGCTGGCCCGCTCCGCTGGTGCCTCCATCCAGCTGCTGGGTAAGGAAGGCAAGTACGCCATCCTGCGTATGCCGTCCTCCGAGATCCGTCGCGTCGACATCCGTTGCCGCGCCACCGTCGGTGAGGTTGGCAACGCTGACCAGATGAACATCCGTTGGGGCAAGGCCGGCCGTATGCGCTGGAAGGGCGTCCGCCCGACCGTCCGCGGTGTCGTTATGAACCCGGTTGACCACCCGCACGGTGGTGGTGAGGGTAAGACCTCGGGTGGTCGCCACCCGGTGTCGCCGTGGGGCCACAAGGAAGGCCGCACCCGCAACCCGAACCGTTACTCGAACAACATGATCGTGCGCCGTCGTCGCCCGAACAAGAAGCGCTAAGAGGAGGTAAACAATGCCACGCAGCCTTAAGAAGGGCCCGTTCGTCGATGAGCACCTCCTCAACAAGGTTGATGCTCAGAACGAGGCCGGCACCAAGCAGGTCATCAAGACCTGGTCTCGCCGCTCCACCATTCTGCCCGACTTCATCGGTCACACCTTCGCCGTCCACGACGGCCGCAAGCATGTGCCGGTGTTCGTCGAGGACTCCATGGTTGGTCACAAGCTCGGTGAGTTCGCACCCACCAAGACCTTTAAGGGTCACGTCAAGGACGACAAGAAGGGACGTCGATAAGCGATGAGTGACACCATCACCTCCGCATCCGCAACGGCTCGCTACGTCCGCGTTACCCCGATGAAGGCACGCCGCGTCATCGACTTGGTCCGCGGTAAGTCCGTAGCCGAGGCACTTGCAATCCTGAAGTACGCTCCGCAGGGCGCCGCTGAGCCGGTTGCCAAGGTTGTTGCATCCGCAGCTGCCAACGCTGAGAACAACTTCGGTCTGGACCCGCGCACCCTGGTCATCTCCGAGGCTTATGCCAACGAGGGTCCGACCATGCGTCGTTTCCAGCCGCGCGCACAGGGCCGCGCATTCATGATTCGTAAGCGCACCAGCCACATCACCGTGGTTGTCGAGAGCCAGAAGGAAGGGGCCAAGTAATGGGCCAGAAGATCCATCCTCACGGCCTACGTTTGGGCATCACTTCCGACTGGAAGACCCACTGGTACGCCGATAAGGACTACGCAAACTACGTAGCCGAAGACATCAAGATCCGCGAGTACCTGGAGAAGGGCCTCGACCGCGCCGGCATCGCCGACGTCGTCATCGAGCGCACCCGCGACCGCGTCCGCGTGGACATTCACACCGCCCGCCCGGGCATCGTGATTGGCCGCCGCGGCGCTGAGGCTGACCGCATTCGCCGCGAGCTGGAGAAGCTCACCGGCAAGATGGTTGCCCTCAACATCCTCGAGGTCAAGCAGGTCGACGCCAACGCCACCCTGGTGGCACAGTCTGTCGCTGAGCAGCTGGTCAACCGCGTGGCTTTCCGCCGCGCAATGCGCAAGGCCATCCAGTCCGCTATGCGCCAGCCGCAGGTTAAGGGTATTAAGATCCTCCTGTCTGGTCGTCTGGGCGGCGCTGAGATGTCCCGCACCGAGCGCTACCACGAGGGTCGCGTTCCGCTGCACACCCTTCGCGCCGAAATCGACTACGGCACCGCAGAGGCCCACACCACCTTCGGCCGCATCGGCATCAAGGTGTGGATCTACAAGGGTGACGTTGTCGGTGGCGTCCGCGAGTCCGAACTGAACGCTCCGGCGCAGGGCCGTGGCCGCGGTGACCGCAACGGTCGTCCGCGTCGTGGTGGCCAGCGTCGCCAGCGCGCACAGCAGAAGCAGGAGGGCTAATCCATGCTGATTCCTAAGCGCGTCAAGTACCGTCGCCAGCACCGCCCGACCCGCTCGGGTGTGTCCAAGGGCGGTAACCGCATCAACTTCGGTGACTACGCTATCCAGGCTCTCGAGCCGGCGTACATCACCAACCGCCAGATTGAGGCCGCACGTATTGCCATCAACCGCCACGTCAAGCGTGGTGGCAAGGTGTGGATCAACATCTTCCCGGACCGCCCCCTGACCCAGAAGCCGCTCGGCGTGCGTATGGGTTCCGGTAAGGGTCCCGTCGAGAAGTGGGTTGCCAACGTTAAGCCGGGCCGCATCCTCTTCGAGATGACCTACCCGAACGAAGCTACCGCCATCGAGGCTCTGCGCCGCGCTGGCCAGAAGCTTCCGTGCAAGGTCCGTATCATCAAGAAGGAGGACCAGTTCTAATGGCTACCGGTACCCCCGCCCACGAGTTCCGTGAGCTCGACAACGCTGAGCTGGAAAACCGCCTGAAAGATGCGAAGGAAGAGCTCTTCAACCTTCGCTTCCAGAAGGCCACTGGCCAGCTGACCAACAACCGCCGCATCGGCACGGTTAAGCGCGACATCGCCCGCATCTACACCGTTCTGCGCGAGCGTGAGCTGGGCCTGTCCGTTGCTCCGGGAGCTGAGGCTTAATCATGAGTGAGGCAAACGTGAACACTAAGAAGGAAAAGGGCGCTCGCAAGACCCGCACCGGCATCGTTGTCTCCGACAAGATGAATAAGACCATCGTTGTCGAGCTCGAGGACCGCAAGCAGCACGCCCTCTACGGCAAGATTATGCGCACTAACAAGAAGGTTAAGGCGCACGACGAGAACGAGACCGCCGGCATCGGCGACCGCGTTCTCATCGCCGAGACTCGCCCGCTGTCCAAGGACAAGCACTTCCGTCTCGTCGAGATCGTGGAGAAGGCTAAGTAATATCTAGCCCTTCTCGATGACAATGGCCCCCACAGTGACCGTGGGGGCCCTTTTTCATGCACTGGTTTGGCACACCATAGGCAGCAGCCTGACAGGGGAGTGGTCTCCGTTTATGCGGAGTGAGCTGCGGGAACGTGCTAGGGTAGGGCCGTTCATCTCCTGAAAGGCTAATTTCTCTATGTCCGCGCTCTCTCGCTCTCTGCTTACGCTTGTTTGTGCTTCCTCCGTAGCAACCCTCGTCGGTTGCGCCGCAGAGGAGCCGGCTACCGTTGCTGCCGACGCCCCGGCTGTCGGATCCGCTGAGGACGTTCCAACGGCACAGCCTGATCCGGAATCGGAGGCACAGCCACAGCCGAGCATCGAAGCAGCAGGGCCCAAACCGACGCTTCCGGCGGGCTACTCGCCTGGTGCCGGTAATTCTGGCACCGTCGAGGACACGAAGACATCTGCATCCACCGATGGAAACAATGCCGAGGCGGACACCTCCGTCGCCAGCGGCATCGAAAAGTGCGAGTACCGAAAGGATCGCGTTGCCAGCGAGGGCAATCCTGCTGACGCTCCCACCACGGTGTCAGGCACTGTGCACAAGGTCAAAGCAGGCGACCTCGATGGTGGCGTGCCAGGCATTGTCGTGTCCGATTACGCCTCGGCAGAAGTCTGGTTCTTGGCTTTGGATGCGCCTACCACCTTGAGCGGATACAAGAGTGGCAGCCCGTCACGGAAAACGTTGACCTTTTCCGGCAAGAATTGCATTGGGCTCGTTGAGAAAAGGGCGTGGGCAGGCTACGAGGGCAAGCACGTCACCTTGCCCTTTGAGCCCGACCGTGGCTGGTGGCAAAGCGATGCGAGCGTTCCCATGGGTGCGCTGTACGTGGACTACACCCCAGACGAAGTCCTCTAGGGAACGCGTGCTCTGAATCGGGCCGCGAACCCGGGGCGTAAGCGTCCAAGAGCCTAGCGTGTGCCCCGGTGCGTGAGTGCAATAGCGAAACAGAACGCGCTCAACACCGCGCCCACCGCGAGAAGGAACGTGCCGATACGGTAGGGCATGGCGCTGACCAGGTCGATGGTGTTATAGATCCGCAGCCACATCAACCAGCCAGCGATGAGCGCGACGCCCCCGACAGCCGAAAGGGCTCGCAAACCGCGGGTGGGGCGCTGGGAAGGGGAGAAGGCGTGGTAGGAGGCGTCGACAAGCGCGAGTGCAGCGAGCACCACCGAGGCCCACGCCGCGAGCGGCACCGGCAGTAGTGCTGCAGCGCCGAAGAGTACCGGCAGGATAAAGGCCACGGCCACCAGCACAAAGAGCAGGCCGTGCACTACGCCGGCGCGCAGTGGATATTTCATAGGCGCTCCTCCACGTCAGAAAACGTGGGCGGCTGCGCGCCCGTGCGCGAAACCGTAATGGCTGCGGCCGTCGCCGCAAAGTGGAGGATCTCCTGCCACTCTTCGGCGCTTAAAGCGCTGATATCCCGCGTTAGCAACTGGCTCAGCAGCGCGGCCATGACCGTGTCGCCAGCACCGATGGTGTCCGCCACCTCGACCTTAACCGGCGGGACCTGCAGCGACACCGAATCCGTGCGTACGCTCAGCCCTTCCGCGCCGCGCGTGGTCACGACGACGGGTACTTGGGCCAGTGCGTCTTCGCCCAGGAATTCCACTTCTTCTTCGCTCAACTTCAGCAACGTGACGTGCGGCAACAAAGACAACAAGAACTCGCGGTGCTCCGGGGTGGCGAAGAAGGGGCGAATATTAGGGTCCAGCGCGACCTTGGTGCCCTTCGCGGCAAGGTCCTTCAGCAACGCGGCATAACGGGAGGCGCCAGGTTCGAGGGCGAGGGAGACGGTGCCGAAGCAGGCCCAGGGGACGTCGGCAAGCGCAGGCTCTATTAGGCGGTCCGCCGTGCCCTCCGTGTAGAAGGAATAGGTGGCTGAGCCGTCCTCACCGATGTTGCAGACCGCCAGCGTCGTGGGTTCCTCACCCCGCTGCACGAGCGAAGTATCCACTCGTTCTTTATGTAGACGCTCCATGAGCGCCTGCCCGAAGGCATCCCGCGAGAGCCGCGACTGAAATCCCACGCTAGCGCCCAGACGGCTCGCCGCGACCGCCACGTTGAAGGGACCGCCACCCAATGCCGGTGTTAAATCCACCAGCTGCCCGCGTCCGCGCGGGACGAGGTCAACAAGGCCTTCGCCACACACCATAATGTCCATGGAATCCATACTATCGAGAGCATGAACTACCGTCCGCTTTTCCACCTCTCCCCGCCCTCCGGCCGTCTCAATGACCCGAATGGAGTCTTCATCGACGGCAACAACCTGCATGTTTACTATCAGCATGACCCCTGCTTCCCGCACGCGGCTAAGCAGACGGGCTGGGGGCATGCCGTGGCTTCCTTGGGCGAGGCGAAGCCGTGGCGACACTACCCGGACGCGCTGTACCCCATCCGGGAGCACGACGCCCATGGTTGCTACTCGGGCGGCGCGGTGGTTGACGGTGAGGACGTGTGGCTGTTTTATACAGGAAACCTCAAGTGCGATGACGTGCGGATACCCTCGCAGAATCGCGTCCGTGCCGTCGATGCTGGTGGTCCAGAAGGTGGCTTCTATGAGCACGATTCCGCCAATCCGCTCATCAATGGCCCCGCGGAGGGCTTCACGGGGCACTATCGCGATCCCCAGATCACCCGCGACGCGCAGGGTTGGCGCATGGTGCTCGGCGCCCAGGCGGAGGATGAAACAGGGCACGCCGTGCTCTACCGGTCCACGGACTTGGCGCAGTGGTCCTTTGAAGGTGCGATCACCTTTGATACCTCGAGTGCTCAGCCGGGCCTGAGCCCGGACCTCGTGCCGGGCGGCTACATGTGGGAGTGCCCCAACTTGCTCACGCTCCGGGACCGCGCGACGGGGGAGGACAAAGACGTCTTGGTCATCTGCCCGCAAGGTCTTGAGCCGGTGCTTGCCGACGACACCACGCACTACGCCTCCTCCGATCAGTGCGGTTACCTCGTGGGCCGGCTGGAGGGCACCGTCTTCCACGTGGAGCGGGGCTTTAGCGAGTTGGATTATGGGCACCAGTTTTATGCGCCGCAGCTGGTGGAAAAGGATGGCGAAGCCATCATGCTGGGATGGATGGGGCTGCCCGCGCAGGATGACACCCCGACTGTGGAAGAAGGGTGGGTCCACACACTCACCCTGCCGCGGCGCGTGTGGCTGGAGGATGGCTGGGTGCGCCAGGCGCCGTTGTGGTCGCTGCCGGCTGTGCCGCCGGAGGCAGCACGTGCTGGGTTCGGTTCGGTAGCCACGCTGACGGCCGGTGAGGGAACGTACGTGCTTGTCGACGACTCCGGGGCCGACGCCTTCCGCGTCACTTATGGCGGGGGAGAACTCCGTTTGGCGGTGGGTGAGGATGAGCGCATCGTACCCTGCCCGGCTGGCTCCGTGGAGCTCATCGCGGATGGCTGCGCAGTGGAAGTCTTCGCGGGTGATGGGCGGATTGCGGGGGCATCGGTCGTTTTTGGTGCCAGCGATGCCCGGTGGAAGGGCTGGATTGCCCGTTAGGGTGTGAATCGTCCTATATTTATGTCCGAATGCTTGGCTTTCTGTGGGGTGACATGTCTAATGGAAAGTGACCCAATTTAGTTCATCTCACTCTCCGAGGAGGCACGCCGGAATGGATCACTCACAGGTCGCGGCGCGAATACTCTCCGCTATCGGCGGCGAAGACAATATCGTGGCGCTCGCACACTGCGCCACCCGCCTGCGCATGGTGCTCAAAGACAGCAAGAAAGTCGACAAGGCCGCCCTGGAAAACGATCCGGACCTCAAAGGCATTTTTGAGGCCGGAGGCATGTTCCAGGTCATCGTCGGCCCGGGCGACGTCAACGTCGTGTTCGACGAAATCAACAAGGCGACGTCCAAGGACATCGCCGTGTCGACGGATAACCTCAAAGACATCGCGGCGGGCTCGGGCAACCGCTTCTCGCGTGCCGTGAAGGTGCTGGCCGATATCTTTGTGCCGCTCATCCCGATTCTGGTCGGTGGCGGTCTGCTCATGGCGCTCAATAACGTCCTGACCGTCAATGGTTTGTTTGGCGAGCAGTCCGTTATTGAGATGTTCCCGGCCATGGCAGATGTTGCCGGTCTTATTAACCTGCTGGCGTCCGCGCCGTTTGCGTTCCTGCCCGTCCTCGTGGGCTTTACCGCAACGAAGCGCTTTGGCGGCAACGAGTTCCTCGGCGCGGGTATGGCGATGGCCATGGTGATGCCGGACCTCGTCAACGGTTATAACGTGGCTGCGACCATCGAGGCCGGCGAGATGCCGTATTGGCACATCTTCGGCCTCGACGTCGCGCAGGCCGGCTACCAGGGTTCCATTCTTCCGACGCTCGTTATTTCCTGGATCCTCGCGACCATCGAGAAGTGGCTCCACAAGCGCCTCAAGGGCACCGTGGACTTCATGCTCACCCCGCTGCTCACGCTGTTGGTCACGGGCTTCATTACGTTTGCGCTCATCGGCCCGTTCCTGCGTACCGCGGGCGACTGGCTGGGCCTGGGCTTGGCGAACCTCGCCGAGTTCGCGGGTCCTGTGGCCGGCTTCCTCTTCGGTCTCGTCTACTCGCCGATCGTGATCACGGGTCTGCACCAGTCCTTCCCGCCCATCGAGACGATGCTGTGGAACGAGGGCGGTTCCTTCGTCTTCCCGACGGCGTCCACGGCCAATATCGCCATGGGCGGCGCGGCGCTGGCCATCTACTTCCTGACCAAGTCTGACAAGATGAAGGGCCTGGCCGGCGCATCCGGTATCTCCGCACTCTTTGGAATTACCGAGCCCGCTATCTTCGGTGTGAACCTGCGCCTGCGCTGGCCGTTCTACATCGGCATGGGCGCCTCCGCTATTGCCTCCATGATGGTCGCCCTCCTCGACGTCAAGGCCACCGCGCTCGGTGCCGCTGGCTTCATCGGCGTCGTGTCCATCCGTCCGGAGGACTACGGCCAGTTCCTGCTGTGCTGCGTGCTTTCCCTCGTGGTGGCCTTTGGCGCAACCTTCGCGTATGGCCGCGTGCTCATCTCCCGCAATGGCACCATTGATCCTGACGCGACCGACGTCCCGGCCGCTGCCACCGACGGTGCCGCCCCGTCGGCTGTCGCCGACCCGAACGCTTTCCGCATCGCCTCGCCGCTGTCCGGCACAGCCATCGCGCTGTCTTCCGTGTCTGACCCGATGTTTGCTGCGGGCAAGCTCGGCGCCGGTGCCGCCGTGGAGCCGACCGTGGGCACGCTCGTCGCGCCCATCGACGGCACGGTGACCGTCACGTTCCCGTCTGGCCACGCCTACGCCGTGCGCGGCAAGGACGCCGCGGGCAAGAACGTGGACATCCTCATGCACATCGGTTTCGACACCGTGAACCTCAAGGGCCAGCACTTCACCCCGCACGTGAAGAAGGGCGACGAGGTCAAGGTCGGCGACGTCCTGTGCGAGTTCGACATCGAAGCCATCAAGGCCGCCGGCTACCCGGTGACCACTCCGGTCGTCGTGTCCAACTCGAAGAAGACCGGCCCGGTGCTCCCGACCTACATGGCGGGCGAGACCATCGACTTCGGTGACCCGCTCGCTACGGTTGCCCCGAAACCCGAGCCTGCCGATGCCCCCCGCCTAACCCCGTCTAGCTTCCTCGCCGTCCAGCATGCGCTGGGCGGCGTTGCTGCTTTTCGCGACAATCAAGGAACCGAAATCCGGGATTTGTGGGCCCTTCGTTGTCGTGAAATCCTTCAAGGCAACCGGTTCGCGTGTGGGGGGGTTAGCGCGCGGCGGCGTGGATGTCGTCGAGGAATGCGCCGTATCTCGAGCGCAGTTCACTGAGCGGTTCGACGATGAGCTCCTGCGAGGTTGCGGCGATTTCCTTGCGCAGGGCGCGCCGGGTGCGGGCCTTGACGCCGGCGCCGATGGCGCCGCCAAAGGCTGCCGAGATGAGTCCCAGCACGATGCCGAGGAGGAGGCCGCCCAGAATGAGCAGCGTGGGGTACGGCCAGCCCTCGATTTCCGGGGTGAGGTCTGCGCCGAGGAGCGGCGTGAGTGCGCCGGGGATGAAGGCCGCGGCGAGGTACCACAGCACGCCCACGAGGGCAGCGAGGAGTGCGAGCCACTGGATGAAGGTGAGGATGCCCCAGGCCTTCGAGGGCTGTGCGGGCAGGCGGGTGCGGGCGGCGGCGCGGTCGAGGGCATCGGGAAGCGTATCGGTGATGGACTCCGCGCGGTCGGCGACGGCATTGGCCCAGGCGGGGGAGAGGCCGTCCGCGGCGGCCGCGGCGTAGGAGCGCAGGCCCTTGTTGGCCCGGGCGCGGCCTGCCGCGTCGAGCGGCGGCAGGGAGGTGCGGTGCACACCCGTGTCGTCCGAGGCCTCGCGCAGGCCGAGGCGGCGCAGCGGGTCGGCGCGCAAGCGCAGCATCCAGGAGGTGAGCAGCCAGCCGGTGGTCTGGCCCAGGCGCTTGCGGTAGGCGGCAGCCGTCGCGGCGGCGAGGCGCTCGGCGCCAGCGGCGGTGGCGAGGTGTTCGTCGAGTTCCTTCTTGGCTTTCGCGGGCACGTCCTTGGGTGCGCGTTCGTCGGCCCACGCGGCGGTGACCGTGTCGAGGTCGGCCTCGATGCGGACGGTCTGCGCGTTGTGGGCCGCGGCGACCTTGGCGATGGCTGTGCGCAGGTCGTCGACGCCAAGGCCAGTCTTCGCGGAGGTGGGCACGACCTTGACCTTGGTGAGGCCGTCCTCGCACAGGAGCTCGGCGAGGGAGTCGGCGATGGTGGGGACGTCGGCATCGGCAAGCTTGTCCGCTTTGTTGAGGACCGCGAGGGTGACCGCCGAGTGCGAGGCGTGCGGGCGGATGAAGTCGTCGTGGATGATGTTGTCCGCGTATTTTTCGGGGTCCGTGACCCAGACGAGGACGTCGACCTGGCCCGCGAGGCGCGTGGCGATCGCGCGGTTGGAGGCTTCGACTGAGTCGAAGTCCGGCAGGTCGAGGAGGATGAGCGGGCCGGCCTTGGGAGCGAAGTCGCCGAGGCGGTTGCGACGGTCTTCGACGTCGAGCCAATCGAGCAGCTCGGAGGAGCCCTCGGGGTGCCACACGGCGGCGAGCGGCGACGACGTGGTGGGGCGGCGTGGCGAGGAGGCGCCGAGATCCTCGCCGACCACGGCATTAAACAGCGAGGTCTTGCCGGAGCCGGTGGCACCAAAGAAGCCGACCACCGTGTGCTCGGCGGACAGCGCGCGCCGGGCGGCGGCGGACTCGCGGACGCGGGAGATGGCGGCGTGCTGCTCGGGCGTGAAGAACTCGCCGCCGGACTCGGCGGCGCGGTCGAGGGCGTCGAGACGCTCGGACAGGGAGTGGGAACGGTTAAACATTGCGGACCTCCTCGGTGGCGGCGGTGGCGGCCGCGCGCAGCTCGTCTGCGGAGGGGCCCTCCGTGAGCGGCGCGGTCACGGTGTTGTAGCGCTCGCGCTCGGAATCCATGAGTGCGCCGACGCGCTCGTCGAGGCGTTCGCGGGCGGCTTTGGCCATGCGACGCACGGTGTCCTCGCCGAAGATGGTCTCGAGCAGCTTCTGGCCCACGACGGCGGAGCCGCCAGCGATGGCGATCTCGCCGCCGGTAAGTCCCGCAGTCGAGGCGAAGACGACGACCATGAGCGCGACGGTCACGGCGTTAACACCCAGCGAGGCGAGACGCGCGGTCATGCGCTTGCCCGCGGCGTTTTCCTCGATGTCGGAGACGAGCTCGGCCTGCCATTCGCGCACGAGGAGGGCGGCGCGCTCGGAAATATCGGCGCTGGCGTGGGCGAGGCCTGGGGATGCGGCGGCGCGCAGCTCGGGCGCGGAGGACCCGAGGTACGACCACGCGCGGGCTGCGGCGGTCTCGGCGCCGTCGATGATGACGCCGTGGAGACCGGCTTCGATTTCGGTCTCGACCTCGCGTACAGGTGCGGGCTTGCCGGTGAAGAAGGATCCGATTCGGTCGAGGGTCGCAGAGAACCAGCGGTCGACCGCGCGGAAAGCATCCGAGGTGCCCACGAAGTCCTGCCAGCGGGCGAGGACCTCGGTGCGCAAGAGGTTGCCATCGCGGGTGACGTCCTCGACGTGGGCGCGGGCGTCGGCGTAGTGCCCGGCGACGACCTCGTCGATATGCGCGGCGAAGTCCGTGCGAGACTCTTGCTCCGCGGCGAGCGTCTCTGTGCCTGCGGCGACCTTGGCCAGGGCGCCTGCGACGGTGCGGGCGGCCAGCTGGTGGCGCGCGGCGGTATCGGCAGCCAAGCGCTCGAGGTACGCGCGCAGGTCGGCCGTGCGCGCGGCGGGCAGCAAGCCCTCGAGAGGACCTTGGTCCGGCACGACGAAAAACTCGGCACCGAGGTTGTGCTCGGCGAGCATGCGCTGCAGGTCCGCGGGGACGGTAGCGAGCGCGTCCTCGTCGACGCGGTTGAGGACCACGACGACCTCGATGTTGCGGGCAGCGGCGTCCTCGAGGAACTGCCACACGAGGTTATCGGCGTAGCGCGCTGGCGTCGTCACGAAGATCCACAGGTCCGCGGCGGCGAGGAGCTGCGAGGCGAGGGCGCGGTTCGTGTCGTCGATGGAGTCGAAGTCCGGCGCGTCGATGAGCGCGAGGCCCGCGGGCACGGCCTCGGTGGACACGATGCGCAACGTCGTCGCCTGTGGGTTCGCCTCGCCGTGCTCGCGCGCAAGCCCAGGCAGGACGTGCGGCGCGCCGAAGTACTCCGCGTCCGAAGGATGCGCGATAAGCGAGGGCTGCCGCGTCGTCGGGCGAATGACGCCTGACGTCGTTACCTCCTCGTGGAGCACACCGTTGACCAGCGTGGACTTGCCGGAGCCGGTGGAGCCGCCCACGACGGCGAGCAGCGGAGCGTCGAGGTTGGCCAGGCGCGGCGCGATATAGTCATCGACCTGATGGAGCAACGGCGCGGCGCCGGGCAGGGGCGAGGTCGCGAGGGCGGCGCGCAGGCGCTCGAGGCTCGGCAGGCCTGTCGCGTGCACCTCGGCGGCGCCGGAGTCGGCCGGGGAGGGAAATGGGCGAGAATTATCAGTCACGGGTTCCATTGTCGCAGTAATCGGTGCGCGGCGGGGGCGGCGGGGCAACGAGTGTGCAACGAACCGAGAACGAGAAATTCTTTTGGTGCGTCTTTTACTTTATTGCAATAAAGGCTACTGTGAATGAAACAGTTATATTTATCCCGAATTTCGGATTAATCTAATTTAGAAATTCCACGGCTTTGCGGATATCTTTCTCCGATATCCGCCCGGGACTTTGGAGCCTGGGCCGGGAAGGGAGAGAAGTCCCACGACTTCCGGCGCGCACCCAGTGCGCGCGCGAGCGCACGACCACGAAGAGAAAGCACGAACGCTGTGAACGACCACCACGCCGACCGCACTGCGACCACCCGCACCACCGTCGAGGAACTCCTCGCCGAACCTGCCCTCGAGTCCATCGTGGGCTATGTTCCAGGCGGCTTCGATATGCTCCACATCGGCCACCTCAACATTCTGCGCGCCTCGCGCAAGCTGTGCACCACGCTCATTGCCGGCGTGGCCACCGACGAGTCGCTCATTCGCATGAAGAACCGTGCTCCCATCGTCCCGCACGCTGAGCGCATGGAGCTCGTGCGCAGCTTGAGCTTCGTCGACGGCGTGATCGCCGACCATGACCAGGACAAGCGAGTCGCGTGGGAAGAAGTGCACTTTGACGTGCTCTTCAAGGGCGACGACTGGAAGGGTACGGAAAAGGGTGCGCGCCTGGAGGCTGAGCTCGCTGAGGTCGGTGCCCGCGTGGTCTACTTGCCGTACACGAAGTCGACCTCGTCGACGATGTTGCGTAAGTTCCTGGCCCACGAAATCGCGGAGCGCGACGTGGCGCTCACCGGCGCTGGTGCCGCACGGGAAGAGGCATAAGGACCGATGGCGACGACACAGTCTCGTTTTAGCTGGGCGATCGCGCAGCTTGACGCCGCGCAGAAGCCCGCGCAAGGCGTACCCGCGTATATGCGCTGGGTCAACCGGCGCGGTGCCCGCGTGATTGCGGCGCTGGGCTATCAGCTGCGCTGGACGCCGAACCAGGTCACGGCCATCTCCGCGTGCCTGTCGGTGGCGGGCATGCTCGTGCTCATCTTCGCGCCGTTTGCCGTGTCGACGGGCGTACTTGCTGCAGTCCTGCTCGCGCTGGGCTTCCTTTTTGACTCCGCGGACGGCCAACTGGCGCGCGTGTCCAAGCTGTCGTCGAAGTCGGGCGAGTGGGTTGACCACGTCGTCGACGCGTTTCGCTCGCCGCTCGTTCACGTGGCCGTGGCCATCGCGGTCACGGCCCACGAGGGCCCGTACTCATGGCTGGCCTTGGTGGCGCTCGGGTACTCCGTTGTGACGAGTGGGCAGTTCCTCAGCCAGATTCTTGCTGAGGCGCTGGTGCGCAAGGCAGGCGCGCAGCAGACTCGCGGCGGCAACCTGCGCTCGTGGATTTTGTTGCCTACCGACCCAGGTGTGCTGTGCTGGAGCTTTGTCTTCTGGGGCTGGGCGCCGGCCTTTGCCGTGGTCTACGGACTACTCGCCGCCGTCGCCGCGGCGCACTCTGCGGTTTCGCTCACGCGCCGTTTTAAAGATCTCTCGGCCGTCGACCGCGCCGCAGCGGAGCTTGCCGATGTCCCCTCTGGAGGTGCTCATGCCTAGGCTCAGCGTCCTCCTGCCGGCCCGCAACGCGCAGAACACCGTCGGTGAGGCGGTCTCCTCGACGCTGCGGGCCTTACCGCGCGACGCGGAGCTCGTCGTCCTCGACGACGGCTCCACTGACGCGACGGCGGCCCGCGCGGCGGACGCAGGCCGGGGCGATGCGCGTCTGCGTGTGGAATCCCAGCCGCCCTCTGGTGGCATCGCCGTAGCGCTGAACTGGCTTCTCGCGCACACGGACTCCGAGTTGGTGGGGCGCATGGACGCCGACGACATCACGCTGCCGTGGCGCTTCCGCAGCGCGCTGCCTGCACTCGGACGTGGCGCGGACATCGTGTTTAACCAGGTCCTCTACACCACAGGGGCGCGGACGCGTCCCGCGGTGCCACTGGGCATTACCCCGGCGGCGTTTGGCCTGCACCTGCTCCTGACGAATCCCGTCTCGCACCCAGCGATGGTTGCGACGCGTGCGGCACTCGACTCCGTACGCGGCTACCGCGCGGTGCCCGCCGAGGATTATGACTTGTGGATGCGCGCCGTCAGCGCGGGCTTCCGCCTGCGCCGCCTGGGCGTGTGGGGGCTCAAGTACCGCGTCCACCCGGATCAGATCACGGCGTCGACTACGTGGCGCAGCGCGTCCTGGGATAACGCGGACCAGGCGGAGGCTTTCGGGGACTTGAGCGCGGCGCTCGTAGGCGAGCGTCTCACCCGCATTGTCACCCTCGCGCAGCATGACGCCTCGACTCGCGAACGGGAACTGGCGCACTTCGCCGACCTCATTCGCACCGCTGGTCGCCGCCTAGGCCCCGTCCAGCACGCCGCCCTGGAACATCGCCTGCGTTCGCGTCTTGCGTGGGCGCGCGATATTTCTGCCTGACCTTATCATCTTTTCTGTCCGTCCCCTTTGATTGAGGATCGTAAATTCATGAACGACACCCGAAATGCCCCGTCTGACGCCGTGGGTTTTGACGTCTTGTGGGCTGCGCTCACCCAGCGCCCGCGGTGGATTGCCGTCGGCATCGTGGCGGGGCTCATCGCCGCGGCGGTGTACCTGGTGGTTACGCCGTGCAATTACGTGGCGAGTACCCAAGTCAACGTCGCCGCCGTGAGTGCCGACCCGCTGGTGGGGGACAAGGCGCCGTCGACGCTCGTGGACTTTTCCACGGAGCTGCAGATCGCCAAGTCTGCGGAGACGGCGCGCGCGGCGAAAGAAAAGCTCGGCGAGGACTGGACCACGGAGGAACTCCAGGGCGTGGAAGCGTCCGGTGATGCCGAGGGAACCGTGGTGACGTTGACATACGCGAACCCGGACGAGGACCGCGCTATCGTGGGCGCCGATGCCTTGGCAACGGCGTACCTGAGCCAGCGCGTAAGCCTGACCCGGGCCCGCGTGGAGGACACGAAGGCCTCTCTCGATGAGGCTATCGCGCGCTCCCAAGAAGATTTTGGTACCTCGACGAACGTCGTGCAGAAGGACATTTTGTCGCAACGTCTCGCTACGCTGCGCGACCGCCGGGCGGCTCTGAGCTACGTGAGCTTTGATGCTGGCAGTGTTATCGCCGCAGCAGGGGATAACCCGGTGTATCGCTCCCCGTCGCCGGTCAAGTTCCTCCTCGCGGGTGCGCTGGGCGGTCTCGTCTTCGGCGTCGTCCTTGCCTTATTGGCCTATACCTGGATGCGCCGCCCGCGCTCGATCGCGGATCTAGAGCGCGTCTTCCACGCGCCCGTGTTCATCGGCGTCGGCGCCGCGGGCGATGCCCAGCGCTGGGACCTCGCCGCCGCCCAAGCGGCGCACGCGACCCGCGGTGCCCAAGGTGTGACCGTGCTGCGTGATGGTGAGGACGCCGAGACCGTTGCGGCTGCAGACGCCGTTACACACGCCACAGGCGCTCAGATGCTCGCGGCCGACACCCACCGCGCTGAGCGGCTCGCCGCCGTACAACAGGGAACCGACGTGCTCCTCGTGGGCCCGGTGCGCTGGACCACGACGCAGTGCGCGGAGCTGCAGCGCGACCTCGCGAGCGTGGGCGTGACGCTGCGCGGCATCATTACGACCGCTGCGAAGCACTAAGGGAGGCCACGAATGACGCACTCCACCGTCCGCCCGGGCGCAGACAAGCCCGGCACGCCTGACCCTGCGGATATCGACGTGCTCGATATCGCACCTATCGCCATTGCGGTTTACGACCGCGGCACCGACACTCTGGAGATTCTCTCCGGTGATGAGAACGCCGAGCCTTCGTCCCACGAGGCCCGCGTGCTCATCCGCGAAGACGGACACACGCTGGGCTACCGCGAGGTCACTGGCAGTCCTTTTGTTCCGCTCGATGAGCAGGAGCTGCACCGCCTCGCCCAAGCCGAGGCCGCCGGCCTGCCTGGTGTCCAGCGCGCGTGGACGCAGGGTGCGGGCGCGGGGCTGAGCGCCAGCCTTATTCTGTGCACGATGGGCCGCAACCCGTTGCTCCCACGCGCCGTGGCGGCGGCGCTCGCGCAGACACACAACGACCTTGAGGTCATCGTCGTCGATAACGCGCCTGCTACGGGGGATACCCGCCGCGCACTGGCAGGCATCGAGGACCCGCGTTTGCGCATCGTCGACGAACCCCGGGGCGGCTTGTCCCATGCCCGCAACCGCGGCGTGGCAGCGGCCCAGGGCGAGATCATTGCGTTCAGCGACGATGACGCGCAGGTGCATCCGGAGTGGATGGCCAGCATCCTTGACGTCTTCGCCGCGGCCCCCGCCGGACAGATCGGCGCCGTGACCGGACCCGTCTTCCCCGCGCAGTTGCGCTATCCCTCGCAGTTCCTCTTTGAGGATCGCGGCGGTTTCCCCAAGCAAGTGCGCCCCACCGTCTGGGCCAGCGCCCCGCAACCCGCGGCGGTGCGTGCGTTGGGCGATCCGGGCGAAGGCGGCCCCTTCTTCCCCTTGACTACCGCGCGCGTCGGTGCCGGCGTCTCCATGGCGTATCCGCGTGCCGTCCTCTCCGAGATGGGCGAGTTCGACACCGCGTTGGGGGCCGGCAGCCTGACTAAGGGCGGCGAGGACCTCGATGCCTTCGCGCGTGTACTGCGTGCCGGTCGCGCCATCATCACAACGCCCGACGCGGTCGTTCACCACACCCACCGCGAGAACGTCGCCGGCCTAATCGCGCAGTCGTACGGCGATGGAACCGGCATGGCGGCGCTGCTCACCAAGGCGGTGACGCACCATCCCGCTGCGATCGCCTTGCTCGCACGCCGCATTCCGCGCATCCTGCGTCGCATCGCGCCGGGTTCGGAGCGCGTCCAAGGCAATGCGGGCAGCGGCTTGCCGATGCCCCCTCAGTTGCTGCGCCAAGAAATCCGAGGTTTCCTGCGTGGACCTGTTCTCTACGCGCAGGCCCGGTGGGCGACGAGGGCGTCATGAGCACGGGCGCGCACGACGCAGCGCGCCTGCCTGCTTGGCCGTTGCTCGCTCCGTTTGCCGCGTACGCGCTGTGGTGGCTGCTGGGAGTAGGAGACTTCATCTGGATTGTGGCCGCGGCCGTCATGGTCGTCACGTGGTTCGGCCGCCGGGAACTCGTTGCCGCAGTCCCGATTATTATCTGGGCGTTGTTTTTGCTGTGGGTCGTTGCTTCGGTGCCGTTCAACGACACCCCGGGGCGCATCATCGGCGCGGTCTACCGCCTGTTGCTCTATGCCTCGGCCGGCGTCTTCGCAGTCCACGTCTACTCGGCGCGGGGGAGTCTGCCGGCGCACCGCGTGACGCGGGCGATGGTGTGGTTCCTCGTGGGCATGACCGCATGCGGTTACCTCGCGATGGCAGCGCCTGAACTCGTTATCCGCACGCCCACGTCGTATGTGACCCCGGGCTTCCTTAAACACAACGACCTCATCGCGGACATGGTCATCCGTCGCACTTCGCAGTGGAACCCGAATGCCTGGGTCGCCCAGGACGTTCGCCCGGCCGCGCCCTTCCTCTATGCGAATACGTGGGGTAACGTGTATTCCCTCGTCTTGCCCTTGGTGCTGCTCCACGCGTGGTTCGTGCGCAACAGCCCTCGCATGTGGGGCGTGCTGGCCATCGCGCTGGTGAGTCTGCCACCGGCCTTGGCGACGCTCAACCGCGGCATGTTTATCGGACTGGGCGTTGTCGCCGTGTGGGTGGGCTTTCAGGCTCTGCGGCGTGGCGCCATGCGCGCGGTGGGCAGCGCCGCACTGGGGCTCGTCCTCATCGCGACGGCGTGGTATTTCTCGCCCCTGGGCGCGAGCTTCTTTAACCGCGTCTCCACGACGAACTCCACGGACGACCGGTGGGCGCTCTACCGCACGACGTGGGCTCGCACGCTCGAGTCCCCGCTCTTCGGCTTTGGTTCTCCGCGCCCGGCGGAATATCCCTGGCTGCCGTCGCTCGGTACCCAGGGTCAGCTGTGGACCGTGCTGTTTTCCCATGGCATCGTTGGTCTCGTGCTGTTCCTACTGCCCTTCGTGCTGGGTTGGATTGCGCTCATGCCGTGCCGTGACCCTGCGGGAGCCGTCCTTGGCGGTGTTCTGCTCGCCACGCTCGTGGAGACCTTCTTCTACGGCATGATGACAGGCGTGCTGGTTTCGCTCGTGGTGCTGGGCCTGGGGCTTCGCCACCGCGCCGCCGAGACCCAGAATCCCCTCCATCCTGCATCCCGGCGCACCGCCGCGGCGTCGGCGTCTCGGGCGGCATCCGCGCGGGCTCGCTAGCGGTGCGAGCCGTAAGCGAGGCGTGTCACGCGTCTAGCAGCGTGGATCGTCCGGGAAGCTCGTCTTCATCAGCTTCCACTGGCCGTCGACGCGCTCGAAGGTGAGCAACGTGATCGAGCGACGTTCGCTCGCCGGCAGGTTCGGGGTGATATCCGTGCCGTCGGCGTCGAAGGTACGCACCCCGGAATTGTCCACACAGGCGCGCACCACGCGCGTCGTGCCGTCCGAGGCGCCCTCGTCGGCAGGCGCCAGTGCGACGGCCTCCACGACCTCACCGGTGCCTTCTCGGCGCCAGCCATTGGACTCGTATTCGATGCGCTGGTTCTCCGCGTCCTCGAGCGCGTCGGCACCCAGGGCCTCGGAGGCGCGTGCCGGTAGCGCCTCGCTCGGGTTCGTAAGGGCTTCTTGCCCTGCGGCGAGGGCCGCACCGACGCCCTGCGCATCAAGCCCCGCGGGCATCTCCATCGTCGCGGTGGGAGAGTGCGGTGCTGCAGCGCGGCCAGCACGCGGCGTGTCCTTCGCGTCCCCGTCGGACGAGCCGCCGCGGCGTCCCGACCCTAGCTCCTTCGCGGCATCGGTAGTTTCTGCCGCACCAGATGTAGGTGCCTGCGAGGTCGATGACGCGGACGCCGAGCGTGTTTCTTTGGTGCTTTCAGTGGCCAAGGCCGGCGCATCCGTGGCGGTGTTCTCGTCCGCCTCGTCCTTGCTACAGGCAACGAGGCTAGCGACCAAGGCAATTCCGACGCTTGTCGAGAAACCTTTTCGCAAAAAACCTTGCCGACCATGAAAAGAGTATTTAAAATCCCGCATGATTCTTATTTTATCCAGACATCCTATAGGGTGTTAATGAGATGAATGTACAGGAATCTAGAAAGAAATAGAACTGGCTTATTGATAGCTATTAAAAAGCCGTAGAAAGTGAAAGTATATGAGCGCACCAAGAGCTGGCGCAGAGACCGCGGCTAACGACCGTGCGCACGACGCGTCCGCAGCGACGGCGGCGGCAGAGAACTCGGGCTCACAGCAGCGCGAACTCGCCCGCGGCGGAGCCTTAAGCTTTGTCGGATCGGCGACCAGCGCAGCCTTGGGTTTTGTCCTCACCATCGTCATTTCGCGACTTTTTGGTGCGGCACACGCGGGAATTATTTTTCAGGCTACTGGTGCGTTTTCCGTCGTCCTTGCCTTTGCCAAATTCGGGCTGGATTCGACGTCAAATTACCTTCTTCCCCGCGTAAAGATCGACGATGCGCGGCAGGTTCGCCCTGTCGTCTACGGCTTCCTTATCATTGCGGTGGCCGTGAGTCTGGTGCTCGTTGTTGCACTGGAGATCGCCGCGCCCTTATTGTGGACTGACAACCCCGAGGTCGCGCGCTCGGTGCGCGTGATTGCGCTCTTTATTCCTTTCGGCTCTGTATTTCTCATCCTTGCTGCCATCCTGCGTGCCCTGGGCTCAGTGCGCGACTACGTGATGGTGGCAAATATCGGCCTTCCCGTCCTGCGTCCGCCTTTCATCGCCGTCGTGGCGGTAGCGGGTGGCGCGGCGGTGGCGGCATCGGCGGCGTGGGCACTGCCCATGGCGCTCATGGCGGTGGCGGCAGCCGTGCTAGTGCTGCGGCGCCTACGCCGTATCGAAGAGGTTCATGGTGCCTCGGAGCGTGCGCTGCCGCGCGCGAGCCAGGTCCGTGAGGTCTTCGGGTTTGCGGTCCCGCGCACGCTGTCCGCGGGACTGGAACAGGCCATTGTGTGGTTCGACGTGTTGCTTGCCGGCTGGCTTCTTAGCGACCACGCGGCAGGCATCTACGCCGGCGCCTCCCGCTTCGTTCAAGCCGGCTTGCTTGTCGATGCCGCGCTGCGCGTCGTCGTTTCCCCGCAACTGTCCGCATTGCTGCACCGCGGCGAGATGTCGCGTACCCGCGAGCTTTACCTCACCGCCACGATGTGGCTCGTGCTCATTGGCACGCCGGCGTACGTGTTTTTGGGCTTCTTCGCGCCGATCTTCCTCGGGCTGCTGGGCCCTGAGTTCCGCGAGGGCGGAACGGCGCTGGCGGTTCTTGCGGCAGGCGTGGCCGTGACGTTCTTGGCGGGCAATATCCACTCGCTGCTCGTTATGAGCGGCCGCAGTGGATGGGCCGCGTTCAACAAGCTCGTCGTCTTGGCCGTCAACGTCGGCGCGAATTTCGTGCTCATGCCGCGCTACGGGATCATCGGCGCCGCCGTGGCGTGGTCCGCTTCGATGGTGCTTGATGCGCTCATGGCCGCCGTCGAGGTCAAGGTCTTTCTGGGCATTGCGCTCACGGCGCGGGAGATTCTTGCCCCCGTCGCCGTGGTGCTCGGCACGCTTGGCCTCGCTTCCGGTGTGGCGGTGTGGCTGGGTGGCCAGAGCCTGTGGGCGCTCCTCGGGGCGCTTGCGGTCGGCGGTGCTGCGTATATCGCAGTGTGCTGGCGGTGGCGCGCGCTGCTACGCCTTGGAGCGCTGGGCGAGCTCGTCGCCGCCAAACAAGGAAAGCGCTCGTGACTTGGCGCCTCGGTGCCGCTTTCGCAGCGAAACACAACTTTAGAAAGAACTCCATGTCTCACTCACGATTTTCGCTTCTCGCCGCAGCGGTTGCGCTGTGCGCCGGTATCCTCGCGCCCGTCGCAGGCGCGCAGGAGCCGGCGCCGAGTCCAGCGGCACAAGACACCCCGGCCGTCGTCACGCGGGACGGGTCCAGCCCGGACCGAGCTGCCGCGTCCTGTTGGGCTATTAAACAAGACAACCCTGATGCCAAGAACGGCTCCTACTGGCTGCTCACCCCGCAGATGGAGGCGCCGCAGGAATTCTTCTGCGATCAGGAAATGGACGGTGGCGGCTGGGTCATGATTGGTCGCGGCCGCGAAGGTTGGGACCGTTACCCCGCAGGCCAAGGCGATATTTCCGCGCTCACTAGCCGTGATCGCACCCCGGCGGACTTCGCTCCGGCGCAGCTGCCCACCAAGACCATCGATGGTCTGCTGAGCGGCCAGCACATCAACGAGTTGGACGAGGGTATGCGCGTCGTGCGTGCCACCAATAACTCCGGTACGCGCTGGCAGACCGCGGATATCAAACCGCAGCGCATGGAGAACTGGTCGTGGGCGCTTTCCGCCGAGGACCCGGCGCTCTTCCGTTTCGATAATGGGCCCTTGTGGTACCGCGCAGACCGTACGGACAGGTTCATGGGCAACGCCATCGGCCTGCGCGGCATAGATATTTCCACCACGCGGGCCCGGCAATACAAGATCGGCTTCGGCTATGGCCCGTGGAAAAGGGTCGGCCGTACGGGGGCTGACTCATTTATTTGGAGCACGAATGGATATGCCGCGCTGCCGTACGCGGAGCTGTATCTGCGCCCGCAGCTGAGCAACGCCGATGCCGGATTTGAGCCCATCCCGGATGCCGGCCTCGACGAGGTAACGAATTCCGCAGTCGTCTCGAGCTTCTCGTCGCCCACGCAGTGGGGCGTGACAGGTAACCTGACCGGCCGTAGCACCGAGGGTAACGCCCCCGTGCAGGCCTTTGCGCAAAAAGACGACACCGTCTTCGTGGGCGGCAATTTCACGGCGGCAGAAAACCACGCGACGGGCGAGTCCCTCCCGCGCACCGCGGTCGCCGCGTTCGACGCCACCACGGGTGAGGTCCGCCGCGACTTTGCCGTGGATCTCGACGGTCAGGTCAAGGCTCTCCTCGTCCTGCCCAACGGCAAGCTGCTTATCGGCGGTGATTTCCTGCGCGCCGGCGGCGAAGAGCACCGCGGCACCGTCCTCGTGGATCCGAAGACGGGCGCTATCGATGCATCGTGGACGCTCAACGTCGTCTCGCGTCTGCGCGACGGCATTATCAGCGTCAAGGCGCTGTCTCTCTCCGGGGACCATGTTTACCTCGGCGGTAAGTTCACCCACCTCACCAGCGGCGGCGACAATTACATCTACGCGCGTTCCGCAGGCCGCGTGAGCCTGGACGGCGTGCCGGACCGCTCGTGGAATCCCGAATTCAACGGCACCGTGGTGGACACGGACGTCTCGGCTGACGGCGGGCGTTTCTACGCGGCGGGCTACTTCACGAAGTCCGTGGACAACCCGGTGAACAAAGCAGCGGTCCTCACCACGGCCGCAGGTGCCGCTCCGGCCGTGGACTTCCAGTTCCAGGCCAGCGACACCAGCGCCACCTACCAGCAAGCCATCGAGGATTCTGGCGAGCTCGTCTTCATTGGCGGCGCCCAGCACTCCCTCTTCGGTTACGAGCCGCAGAGCATGAACCGCGTCTCTGGCTCCATCATGAGCTCCAACGGCGGCGACGTGCAGACTATCGCTTCCAACGGCGAGGTCACCTACGCCAGCTGCCACTGCAATGAGAACGCCTACCAGGATTCCTACTCGTGGCCGACGCTGAGCGAGTCCCGCACCCGCATCGACAACATCCAGTGGGTCGGTGCCTGGGACGCCAAGACCGGCAAGCAGCTGGGCGAGTTCTCACCGTACATGCTGGGGTCGAACAACGGCGGCGGCTGGTCGCTGTTCATCGCGGAGGACGGCGCGCTGTGGGCTGGCGGCGACTTCACCGGTTCCCGCACGAATCTCACCACAGCACAGTGGAACGGCGGCTTCGTCCGCTACCCGGCCCAGGACCGCGAGGCTCCCCGCGTGCCGGATAAGGTCACCTTCAACCAATCTACTGCGAAGACCGTCGGCCTGACCTGGGCTGAGGCTTCCGATGCCGCCAGCTACGAGGTCTTGCGTGACGACCGCGTCGTCGCGACGTCGATCAGCCCGCGCGCCACCGTGCCGCGCGGTGGCGATGACCGCTACTTCGTCCGAGCAGTGGACGAGGCGGGCAACCGTTCCGCGACGACCCACGTGGCCGTCGCGCCGGAGGCAGGTTCGCTCGGCTACGACGACCCTCAGCTCATCGCCGCGGGCGCGGACTGGCAGTACTCCTATAACCAGGGCGCGCCGGACGCTGCGTGGAATACCACCGAGGGCACGCGCGACGGATGGCAGGCGGGTGCTGCGCCGCTGGGTTACGGCGGCGCGGATCTCGGCACCGAATTCCAGACGCCGGCCGCGGCACAGCGCCCCGTCACCGCGTGGTTTGCGCATCTCTTCGACGTCGCGGACCCGACAGCGTTTACGACGGCGACGCTTAAGGTCATTGCCGATGATGGCGCTGTGGTCTACGTCAATGGCCACGAGGTCGGACGCGTCCGCATGGACGAGGGCGACGTGAAGGACACCACCCGCGCGAATGCCGTGGTCTCCGCCGCGCGCGCCGCAGAGGAGCGCACGACGATCGACATCCCGTCCTATTACTTGAAGCCCGGCGAAAATATCGTCGCTGTGGAAACCCACCTCAATTACAAGTCCAGCCCGTCCCTGACTTTCGACGCGTCGTTGCTCGTCACGGATTCGGCACCGGCCACCATCACGGAGATTCCGGTGGACCGCAGCGAGCTCATCGCCGCGGGCGCGGACTGGCGCTACTCCTACGCTGCCGATGCCCCCGCCGAGGATTGGGCCACCACCCTCGACGTCGCAGACTGGAACGAGGACGCCGCTCCCATCGGCTGGGGTGCTGGTGACGTTGCCACGCCGTTGACCTACGCCGCGAACACCGCGTACTTCGTTAACGACATTGAGCTCTCTGAGGACGACCTCGCCGCCTTGCGTGAACAACACGGCGACGACGCGGTGGTGCGTCTCGAGGTCCGGGCCGACGATGCCGCGCTTGTGCGACTCAACGGCGAGGAAGTCGGCCGCGTCCGCTTGGGCGAGCCTCGGTCTGAGGTCGCCCACACCGCGTATGCGGATAGCTCCGTGAGCGCGTCGGTTGCCGCGCGCGACCGCTATGTCGTCGAGGTTCCGCTGTCGCGCTTCCATGCGGGCAGCAACCGCCTGGCCGTCGAAACCCACCTCAATTATAAGTCGGCTCCGTCCTTCGTCTTCGACCTCAGCGCCACGGTCACCGAGCCCTCGGGCGATCCCGCCCTCGCCGCGCTGGCCGAAGCCGCCGCGGACCTCGCCGAGGATTCCGTCGCAGAAGCCGATGACGATGCCGCAGAAGCCGAGCTCACTGACGATGCCGCTGCCGACGACGTTGACGCTGCAGCTTCTGCAGACGCAGACGCGGAACAATAAGGAGAATCCCGCATGACGTATAACAGCACCACCGACCGCGTCCCGTCCAGCGCGGGCGCATCACCTGCACCGGATCCGGCCGTGGCGGAGTTCGCTCGGCGCATCGCACGACCCGGCGCCGTGGTCACATGGCTTAACCACTGGTCGGTGCAGCAGGCGCAGTGGTCTGCGCTCGAAACCATGACGGACATCGGCATCGACGGCACGCTGCTTCAGCTCATGCTGGCGCGTTGCGGCATGGACATGGGCCGCACCTCGGCCGACCTCGTCCTTCCGGTCCTGTTTCGTGACGTCCTCGAGCCGGACCAGCGCATTGCGTTCATCGGCTCCGCGCCGGGCGTGGCGACGCGGGCGGCGGAGCGCATCGGCGGGCACCAGACCTGCGCCTTCGACGGCTACGGCGAGCTCAAGGAGCTGCGCCGCGATCCGTCGCAGCTGCGCGCCTGGCGTCCCGACGTCGTCGTGCTGGGCCTAGGCGCACCGCTGCAAGAGGAAGTCGCTGCCGAGCTGCACGTTGCGCTGCCCGAAGCCATCGTGTGTACCAGCCGGTGGCTGGATCGATCAGCTGGCCGCCAATGAGCAGTACTTCCCGGTGTGGGTCCACAAGTACCGCCTAGGCTGGGCGTGGCGCATAGCGCACGAGCCGCGCCGACTCATCGGCCGCTACACCGTCGATGCAGTCGGCTTCCTGCGCCGCCTGCCGCGCATCGTGTCTGACCTTCGGGTGCTGCCCCACAAGGCCGACGCCACGGGCTTCCACCGCGGCTAAATCCCTCACGCACAAGAGCCTGGCTCCAGCAAATGCTGGAGCCAGGCTTTTTCTCTGCCGTCAGTTTTCTGTCGCCAGCAGCCTTGCTGCGTTGGCGAGCGCGCCGGCCCGCCGCGGCTCCTCGGGCCTGCGCGCCGTGACTGCCGTGGCGCATATGGCATGAGCGACGAAAGAGCTCCCTCTGCGGCCGTCAGGGAGTGAGAACACCGCAGGGGGAGCTAAGTGGCGAAGAAGGCGGTTTAGTACGCGCCTTCTTGCGTGGCAAGCACCTTGAAGGTGCGGAAGAAGATCATGATGTCCATGCCGAACGAACGCTCAGCACAGTAGCGCAGGTCCAGGTTGATGGAGTCTTCCCACGACAAGGTGGAACGCCCCATAACCTGCCACAGGCCCGTGATTCCCGGCTTGGCGTTGAACTTGCCCAGCTCACGCGGGGTGAACTTGGCGACCTCGCGCGGCAGCGGCGGGCGCGGTCCGATAAGCGACATGCGGCCGGTGAGCACGTTGAAGAGCTGTGGCAGTTCGTCGAGGCTTGTGCGGCGCAAGAAGCGGCCCACGCGCGTGATGCGCGGGTCGTCCTGCAGCTTGAAGAGCACCTCGTTGCCAGCGTTGCCTGCGGAGGCTTGGGCGGCGAGGAGCTGGTCCACGAGCTGCTCGGCGTTCGTGCGCATGGTGCGGAATTTGAGCATGGTGAAGTGTCCCTGGCGGTAGCCGACGCGGGTCTGCGCGAAGAAGACCGGGCCGCCATCGTCAAGCTTGATGAGGAGCGCAACGATGAGCAGGACAGGAGAGAGAAGAATGAGCGCCGTTGCGGAGAGTAGAATGTCGCTGATGCGCTTGGCCCCCGTGTACAGCGCCGGGGCGTCGGACGAACGATCCGGGATGACAGCGAGGGTACTCGCGGGACGGAGATTGGGAGTCGTCATGAGTTCCTTAGTTGAGCATTACTGGTCGCAGCAGCGCAGAAAGCCTGCGCGCAGATTTATTCGGTTTATAAAACAACTGCTTTTAGGAAAAGCTTTTGAATTAACCGAGAATTGAGTACAAAGCTTAGAGAATTACAGAAAATTGATCAAGCTGTTTTAGGCACGCCAATTGTCAAGTTGTTGTGATCCTGGGGGGTTGGGTGCCTCTGTTTCCTACTTTTAGTAGGTAACAGGCTTAAGGGACATTTGTGTGGGATTTGTGGTGTCGATTCATTCCTTGAGCTGGGGCAATGTGCGGATATTGAATTGGAATCAGTTCCAACCGAGGTTTAGCCCTCAAATACGCCGGTCATTGCCAACCTGTGGTATTTGAATCTGCTACGGCAATTCTTATGACAGGTCTAGGAATCGCCCAGCATGCCCGATCTGCGGAACAGGGCCTGACCCCCGGAAAGTAGACACGTCGGGGGTTAGCTATGCTGCTTGGGTCAGTGTAGCTGATGTGAGTGCTTCGAAGTCATCGGGGGCTAGAAGGTTGCACCAGGAGTGCCGTCTGCGCGTGTTGTAGCGCATGCACCATCGGAAGACTTCTTGGCGGCAGATGATGGGATTGTCAAAAACTTTCCTATCTCGCAGAACTTCACGCTTTAAAGTGGCGTTAAACGATTCTGCCAGGGCATTATCGGCACTCGTTCCCACTGCTCCCATGGATTGGCGAACACCAAGTTGGGTGCAGTGGTCTTGAAAAGCCTGTGAGGTGTACACACTGCCATGATCAGAATGGAAAATTACCCCTTTAAGGCTTCCGCGAACCTTGCTGGCATGGGACAAAGCTTCGATAACCAGCGATACCCGCATGTGATCGGCGAGCGCATGACCGACAAGTTTGCGCGAGTAGACGTCGATGACTGTGGCAAGGTACATGTTCTTGCCTCCCTTACACGGCAGGTAGGTGATATCGCCTACATACACCTGGTTCGGCTTATCAGCGGTGAATTTGCGGCCTACTAAATCTGGCATGACTCGATGACCAGGCTTGCGCCTGGTAGTGACACATCGACGTTGTTTAGTAAAGCCTTTTAGCCCCATGGATTTCATAATGCGTGCGACCTTCTTGTGATTGATCGGAGGAAAGTCCGTATCGGCTTTAAGGCTTGCAGCGATGCGTTTAGCACCATAAAGCCCGTGCTCATCATCGAAGATGCTCTTGATTCTCGCACCAATAAGGGCATCGGAACACGTCTTTAACCTGCGTTTTTCGCGGGTGTTGACCCATTTGTAGAACGAGGAGCGATTGAGCTTTAACACGTGGCACATCCGTGTGAGCTGAGTATTCGGTTCGGTGGTCGTAGACAAACTGGAAGCGGATTACCAGCGTGTCTCTTCGGCAAAATATTTCGCGGCCTTGCGCAGGATGTCGCGTTCTTCACGAAGCTTAGAGACTTCTTTTTCTAGCTGACGGATTCGTTCAGAATCAGTCGTCGCCTGTGCCTTGTCGCGCATGCTTTTTGTGCGGACACGCTTGCCGGTGCCGTACTGCTTAAGCCAGGAATAAAGTGAGGAACGATTGATTCCTAGCTCTGCTGAAGCCGCGTGAAGTGAGAGGTCCTCATTGTTTTCGTAGAGGGCCACAGCATCACGTTTGAACTGTTCGGAGTACCTAGGCATGGTGGTAGATTACCTTTCTTCCCAACCCAACAGGGCTGGATATCAGGTGTCTACCTAACAGGGGTCAGGTCCACAAGCATGCACAAGAACGGCACAACAACAGCCAGAACCCCACGCTGGCGTTGCCCCAACTGCAACGCTTCTCAAACCGGCACCAGGGCCAACACCGCCAATATCCAGCACTTCAAAGTCTTTCTAGACTGGGTCCTCACTGGTGAACCAGCCCAACGCATAGCACACCGCCTTCACGTCACCCGACGCACACTGACCCGGTGGTTTACCTTCTTTTGGTTCATCGTGGTGCCCTCACATACCGACAAGTTCCGCGTCTACGACCAGTTGTTTATCGACGGCACCTACTTTCACAAGAAATGCCTGCTTGTTGCGTGCACCGCGGAACACCCCGTGGCCTGGCTGTGGTGCACCGGGGAATCAAAATACAACTACGCCAGACTCCTAGACATGCTCGCACCACCACTAATCGTCACGATCGGCGGCTCTGGCGGTGCCCGCGCAGTCATTAAAAAGCACTGGCCAGATACCAAAATCCAGCGATGTCTCGTTCATGTTCAGCGCAATATCCTCACCGACATCTCACGTCATCCCCGCTATCTGGCACATAAAGCACTGCGCAAGTTCGCGTATCAGCTCACACATATCGAAACTCAAGATGAAGCACGCGAGTTCATTACTAGAGTCCACAAGGCCAGCGTGACATTCGGCCCCTGGCTAAAAGAGAAAACATACCGCAGCCAGGTAAAAGCCGCGGATATACCGCGGTGGGTCAAGCCGAGTCAAAAATTCTGGTTCACGCACCGTGGCGCTAGGCGAAGCTTCAACAGGCTCAATGAACTTATCAACGACGGAACGCTATTTACCTACCTGAATCCGCCAGAAGGCATAACTGAAGTGCCCCGGGTTTTTCCTAGGCATTTGCCTTGATTTCCATTATTTTTCGACTGGGGTGGTGTTCCCATATTTCGGCTTCGACTTCAGCCGGGGTGCGGTAGCCTAGGCTCTGGTGGAGCCGTGATTCGTTCCACCAGTTAACCCACTCGAACGTGGCGATGTCCACGTCGACGACATCGGCCCACGTTCGCCTATGAATCAGCTCATTCTTGTAGGAGCCGTTGACATTCTCCGCCAGAGCATTGTCGTAGGAATCACCAACAGTGCCGGTCGACGCCGTAATTCCATGCTCAGCCAGGCGCTCGTTGTAGACGATGCTCACATACTGCGACCCGTGGTCCGAGTGATGAATTAGGCCCGCCGTTTCCGTGGCGCACACGATCGCCTGGTTGAGCGCCCGCAGCGGCAACGCCTCAGTGCGCATCGAATCAGACAACGCCCACCCGACAATCCTCCGGGAGTACACATCAGTGACAAAAGCTGTGTACACAAACCCTTTCCTGGTGCGCACATACGTAATGTCCGCCACCCACAGACGATTAGGGCCAGGAGCCTTAAACTCACGATTTGCCAAATCTGGGCGAAGATCCGGGCCTGTGGGCTTACGCGTCGTAATTGGTGCCCCACCTTTTCCCTTGCCGGACAGACCAGCGCTGCGCATCAGCCGGGCTGTTTGCTCACGCCCAATGTCAACGCCCTGGCGTTGCAGCATGCGCCACATCTTCCGCACGCCGTAGACGCCGTAATTTTCAGCGTGAACGTCGCGAATATGCTCTACAAGGGTAGCGTCGCGAAGGGCGCGGGAGCTTAAGCCCCGGGTCTTGGATTGGCGGTACCCACGCGAGCTAAGAAAACCGCCTTCGCGATGCGTGTTGAACGTCTGGCAGATGAACTCGACTGAGAAACGATTCCGATGCTCATCGACGATCGATGAATCGGATCATTTCTTAACTTTTCAGGTCGAGTTCGGATGCGAAAAAGCTGAGGCGGCTTTCAACAACTCGTTGGTGTCGCGCAGCTCGTGATTTTCTCGACGCAACCTTGCGTTTTTCTGCAGCAAGGTCTTCGGGCATTGATTCCACAACACGTCCTTCGCGACGAGCGGCCTGCGTCCATTGCCTCGCTGTGTGCCACGAGACGCCCAGCTTTGGTGCCACGATCTTGCAGGCTGCCTGCATGGAAATGTTCTCCGTCAGGATGCGGTCTTCCGCGAGGCGGACCACTCGGTCCTTCGCATCCTGATTAAACTTCGTTGGCATGTTCCAAATTTTCCTATCTACTCAAACGGAACAAAACCTGAGGCACCTCATCTTAACAGGGACAGCAATAAGCCATACCGAAGCCAGCGACTAGTTCCACTGTCCTTTCGGGCGGCGGGAACGGGCATAAACATAGCCCGCCCACTCGGGCGGACAGGCTATGAATCTTCGGTGCCCTGGGGTGGAACTACTAACAACGTAATGGGGCTAAATTCGCTGACAGGAAATGGCGCGCGGTAGGCGAGGGGCGCGGCGGTCGATGGGGGTGCGTCGCGTGAGCGGCTCGGCTGTGATGTGTGTTGCGGCGAGTGCTGCAGAGGGCGCGCGGAACGTTTTGGCAAACGCGAGTCTCTATGGTTCAATATTTAGGTTGCTTGCAGCCGGCCGGCGCAGGCGGTGCGTTTCCGAACCGTGTGCCCCGAGACCCATCGACAGTTGTTCGTTGAATAAGCCCTGCAAGTATCCATGTACATAGACCGCGTGTGTCAAGGACGGAAATCTTGGCGCACATTAATCCAGGTCAGGAGACCCATAGTGATTCAGCAAGAATCGCGTCTGCGCGTCGCCGACAACTCCGGTGCACGAGAGCTCCTCGTCATCCGCGTTCTCGGCGGCTCCGTTCGACGTTTTGCTGGCATTGGTGACATCGTCGTCGCCACTGTCAAGGAAGCCATCCCGGGTGGCAACGTAAAGGAAGGCGACATCGTCAAGGCCGTCATCGTACGCGCCAAGAAGGAGACCCGTCGTCCGGACGGCTCCTACATCGCATTCGATGAAAACGCCGCAGTTATTCTCAAGGGTGACAACGAGCCGCGCGGTACCCGCATCTTCGGCCCGGTTGCTCGCGAACTTCGTGACAAGCGCTTCATGAAGATCGTTTCTCTCGCACCGGAGGTGATCTAGTCTTATGAAGATTCATAAGGGCGATATGGTGATCGTTATTTCGGGCCCGGACAAGGGCGCGAAGGGCAAGGTCATCGAGGCATACCCGAAGCGCGACAAGGTCCTCGTTGAGGGCGTCAACCGCGTTAAGAAGCACGTTGCTAACTCCGCTACCGAGCGTGGCGCCGAGTCCGGCGGAATCGTGACCCAGGAAGCTCCGATCCACGTGTCCAACGTTGCGATCGTTGACTCCGAGGGCAACCCGACCCGCGTGGGCTACCGTTTCGACGAAAACGGCAAGAAGGTCCGCATCGCACGTAGCAACGGGAAGGACATCTAAAATGAGCGAGAACTACACTCCGCGTCTGAAGACCCGCTACCGCGAGGAAATCAAGAAGGCTCTGAACGAAGAGTTCAAGTACGAGAACGTGATGCAGATTCCGGGCGTCACCAAGGTTGTCGTCAACATGGGTGTGGGCGACGCTGCCCGCGACTCCAAGATGATCAACGGCGCTCTCGAGGACCTTACCGCTATCACCGGCCAGAAGCCGCAGGTGCGTCGCGCTAAGAAGTCCATCGCTAACTTCAAGCTCCGTGAGGGCATGCCCATCGGCGCACGCGTTACCCTGCGTGGCGACCGCATGTGGGAGTTCCTGGACCGCCTGCTGACCATCGCGCTGCCGCGTATTCGCGACTTCCGCGGTCTCTCCGACCAGCAGTTCGACGGCCACGGCAACTACACCTTCGGCCTCAGCGAGCAGACCATGTTCTACGAGATCGACATCGACAAGGTGGACCGCCCGCGCGGTATGGACATCACCGTCGTCACCTCCGCTACCAACGACGAGGAAGGCCGCAAGCTCCTGCGCGAGCTCGGCTTCCCGTTCAAGTAAGCGGCGACACTTTCTCTTTGAGATAGAGAACGACCCCCGGTACTCCCTGCAAGGAGGCCGGGGGTTTCGCGCGTCCTGACACGGAGTACGATATCGGGTGCCTTAACGTTTCTCGAGCCAGTGAGGTACTGGATGTCTCTCAACGAAGCCGCCGCCGTTGCGGTGAAGAAGAAGCTCACGCTTCTCGACGAATCCCTCGCCCGTTTCGCCGTGCGAGCTACCCTGGCGGGCGCGTACCTAGCCATCGGCACGGCATTCGCTGGCGTAGTGGGGATGGGTGTCGAAAAGCACGCGGCTGGCTTGGGCTCCTTGGTTTTCGCTGCGCTTTTCGGGCTCGGCCTGTTCGCCATTGTCATCTTGGGTGCTGATTTGGCCACCAGCAACATGATGTACATGGTCTACGGCGCGGTGAAGAAGCAGGTGGGGTGGGGAAAGGCGCTGTGGTTGCTCGTGGTGACCACGCTGTTTAACCTCGTCGGCGTAGTGATTTTTGCCGCCGCCATGTCGGTGTCCGCGAAGCTGGGAAACATGGACCCGGGTCACCTTATCGCCACGATGTCGGCGGGGAAGCTGGAGAAGACCCCGGGCGGTCTTTTCGTCGAGGCCGTCGTTGCCAACTTCGTGGTGAACATGGCGATCATCGGGGCGATGTCGGCCAAGGAGCTGGTGTCCAAATTCTTCGTCATCGTTCCCATTATCGCGTGCTTTGTGGGCTTAAGCCTTGAGCACGTCATCGCGAACTTCTGTCTGATGTTGCTGACGGTCTTCTGTGCTAGCCCGCTGCCCGATGCCTTTAGCCTGGGCGCGGTGCTCACCAACTGGTCCATCGCGTGGATGGGAAACCTCATCGGCGGTGGCTTCCTCATGGGTGGGGTCTACGCGTGGCTTAACTCCGGCCCGGAAGCGTATCGCGACTAAGTTGACCCGAATAAAGGTTGAATCGGTCGCCGCGGGCAAAGCCGACGAGCGCCATGCCCGTCTCCCGGGCGGTTGTGACGGCTAGGGAGGAGGCTGCGGAGACCGCGACAAGCATGCCGAAGCCGGCCATCGCTGCTTTATTGACGAGTTCGAAGCTGGCGCGCGAGCTCATGACCAGAATGAGGTCACTGGCGGGCAGCTTTCCTTCCATGAGCAGGTTGCCGATGACCTTGTCGGCGGCGTTGTGCCGGCCTACGTCTTCGCGGACGACGACGGGTTCGCCGTCGAGAGTGAACGCGCCTGCGGCGTGGATGCCCCCAGTCTTGCGGAACTGCTTCTGCTCCCGCTTGAGGGCCTCGGGCAGCTTGGCGACGACCCCCGGATCCACCGGCACCTGTGGAATCTCGTAGCGTGACTGCTTCATGAGTGCCTCGATGGAGGAGGTGCCACACACGCCGCAGGCGGACGTGGTGGTGGTCAGACGCAGATCGGCGAGCGTGAGCGCGTGGGGGTTAGCCAGCTCCACGTCGAGCAGATTATAGGGATTGCGCCCATCCACCGAGGCGCCGGCGCAGTAGCGGGCCCCCCGGACGTCACTGACCTTCTCAATGTGTCCTTCGGAGTGGAGGAAACCATGTGCCAGCTCGACGTCGTGTCCCGGGGTGCGCATCGTCGTCGTTAGTGTTTGCCCGCCGACGCGGATCTCCAGCGGCTCCTCGCCGGCGACGGAATCGCCACGGGTATCGACTTGGGTGACGTGGCCGTTCTCATCGAGGCGCACCTTGGTCACAGCGAATGTGGCGTTGACGCGCCCGCTCATCGGTTGAGGGCCTCCTTCAAGGTGGCAATGTGTGCGCGGGCCTCATCGGTGTTCTTGGACGCGAGCCCCACCAGGTAAGCGGTTAGGGGAGCGGCGGGCCGGGACTGGGTATGCGCAACGTCTTTGGTCAGATCGAGAAGTTCTTTGATCAAAGCGGTGGCCTCCTCGGGAGAGGCGCCGATCAGCTCGGCAGCCTCCTTCAGCCACTGATGGGCGGTGCGGATCGGATCAGGTGTTTCGCTCATGGCTTCCTATGCTAACGCGTTTTGGAAAACTGCATGTCAGCGGGTAGAGTAATCCGACGGACTTGCATTTTTCCACTCCTGTGCCGCGAAAACAGTGCAGGAGGTGCGGAAACGTGCCAAGCCGGAAGAATTGAACACATCTACTTTGTTGTAGGCCCCTCGCCGTAGATAGCGGACCGTTGTCTGTATCAAAGGGTGGCGAGCGCCTCGTGGTATTGACCGCGGGGAGCGTGAGTAGCCCGAAATCACACGGAAAACGCTTTGGTGAGCTTTTGTGGGAACCGCAACGAGAAAGGTTAAAGGTCACTCATATGACTATGACTGATCCTATTGCCGACATGCTGTCGCGCGTGCGCAACGCATCTAATGCGCACCACGACGTCGTGTCGATGCCGACCTCCAAGCTCAAGGCGAACATCGCTGAGATCTTGAAGCAGGAAGGCTACATCGCTGACTACTCCGTCGAGGGCCACGAGCTGTCCCTCGAGCTTAAGTACAACAACCGTGAGCGTTCCCTCTCGGGTCTGCGTCGCGTGTCTAAGCCGGGTCTGCGTGTGTACGCAAAGTCCACCGAACTGCCGCAGGTTCTGGGCGGCCTGGGCGTGGCTATCATTTCCACGTCTCAGGGTCTGCTTACCGACCGTCAGGCTCAGGAGAAGGGTGTAGGCGGAGAAGTTCTCGCCTACGTCTGGTAAGGGAGGATTGACACATGTCTCGTATCGGTCTAGCACCTATCGCCGTCCCGAAGGGCGTCGACATCACCATCAATGGCCAGGTTGTCAACGTTAAGGGTGCCAAGGGCACCCTCGAGGTTGAGCTGCCGGAGCCGATCACCGCAGCCGTCGAGGATGACGAGATCAAGGTCTCCCGTCCGGATGACGACCGCAAGAACCGCGCCCTGCACGGTCTGGCCCGCTCCCTGGTCAACAACGCCGTTGTTGGCGTGACCGAGGGCTACACCAAGAAGATGGAAATCTTCGGTGTTGGTTACCGTGTCCAGCAGAAGGGTAAGGACCTGGAGTTCTCTCTGGGTTACTCCCACCCGATCCTCATCGAGGCTCCGGAGGGCATCACCTTCGCTGTGGATGGCGCAACCAAGCTCTCCGTATCTGGTATTGACAAGCAACTGGTTGGACAGGTCGCCGCGTACATCCGCCGCCTGCGTAAGGACGATCCTTACAAGGGCAAGGGTATTCGCTACGACGGCGAGCAGGTCCGCCGCAAGGTCGGAAAGACGGGTAAGTAAGCAATGGCTAACACTGAAAACGCAAAGCGCACCCCGGTTGGCAAGGACATTTCCTCGCGTCGTCGTGAAGCACGCGCGCGCCGCCACTTCCGCATCCGTAAGACCCTCCGCGGCACCCCTGAGGCACCGCGTCTGGTCGTTCACCGCTCCTCCCGCCACATGCACGTTCAGGTCATCGACGACCTGGCCGGCCACACCCTGGTTGCCGCTTCCTCCATGGAAGCCGACGTGCGCGCACTCGAGGGCGATAAGAAGGCCAAGGCTGCCAAGGTAGGCCAGCTCATCGCTGAGCGCGCCAAGGCCGCTGGCATCGAGCAGGTCGTCTTCGACCGTGCAGGCTACAAGTACCACGGCCGCGTTGCTGCGCTGGCCGACGCCGCTCGCGAAGGTGGTCTGCAGTTCTAATGATTAAGGCATACGGAAACATCAACGGAAGGAACGCCTAATGTCGGACCGTGAACAGCGTGACGGCGGACGCTCCGCCGAGAACAACAACGACCGCAAGGGTCGCAACAACGGCCGTCGTAACGACCGCCGCAACCACCAGGACAACGAGCGCGATAAGTACATCGAGCGCGTTGTGACCATCAACCGCGTCGCTAAGACCGTTAAGGGTGGCCGCAACATGTCCTTCACCGCTCTCGTCGTCGTCGGCGACGGCCAGGGCATGGTGGGCGTCGGCTACGGCAAGGCCAAGGAAGTCCCGGCCGCAATCCAGAAGGGTGCAGAAGAGGCTCGCAAGAACTTCTTCCGCGTCCCGATGATTGCTGGCACCATTACCCACCCGGTAGAGGGTCGCGACGCAGCTGGCATCGTGATGATGAAGCCGGCCGCTCCGGGTACCGGTGTCATCGCCGGCGGTGCTGCTCGTCCGGTGCTTGAGTGCGCTGGCGTGCAGGACATTCTGTCGAAGTCCCTGGGCTCCGACAACGCTCTCAACGTCGTCCGCGCTACCGTGGACGGCCTCAAGCAGCTGGTTCGCCCTGAGGAAGTTGCCGCACGTCGTGGCAAGTCCCTCGAGGAGGTCGCACCGGCCCAGATGCTGCGCAAGCGCGCAGGTCAGGAGGCATAAGCAATGGCTCTGAAGATTACTCAGGTAAAGGGCCTTGTGGGCACCAAGCCGAACCACCGCGCAAACATGGAGTCGCTTGGTCTCAAGCGCATCGGACACTCTGTTGTGAAGCAGGACACCCCGATCATCCGCGGTATGGTTCACAAGGTGCGTCACCTGGTCACCGTCGAAGAAGTGGCAGGGGAGTAAACCATGGCTGATATCATCAAGCTCCACGACCTGCGCCCGGCCGCAGGATCCAACAAGCCCAAGACCCGCGTCGGCCGCGGTGAGGCATCCAAGGGTAAGACCGCTGGTCGCGGTACCAAGGGCACCGGAGCTCGTAAGCAGGTACCAGCGGCTTTCGAGGGTGGCCAGATGCCGATCCACATGCGTCTGCCGAAGCTTAAGGGCTTCAAGAACCCGAACCACGTTGAGTACCAGGTAGTCAACGTTGCTGACCTCGCAGAGGCTTTCGCTAACGGTGGCGACGTCACCGTTGCGGACATCGTTGCTGCTGGCCTGGTTCGCAAGAACCAGCCGGTCAAGGTTCTGGGCAACGGTGAGATCAACGTTAAGTTGAACGTCACCGCTGACAAGTTCTCCAAGTCTGCTGTTGAGAAGATCGAGGCTGCTGGCGGCACCGCCACCGCAACCAAGTAATTCTCTTACAGGCTCTGTGAGAGCCATAGCCCTCCCGCGGCGCCACTTCCGAGTGGCCTCCGGGAGGGCTTATGGCGTTTCGGAGCAAAGCCCGGGGCACAAAAGGCATTAGTACCTTTTGAGGGGAACCTTATGGCGCGAAACTATGTGGCGCCATGGCACTGTTGTCGAGGTGCAGTTGCGGGCCGGTTAAGCCTCGTTGACCGTCTTCTCGTAGAGGCCGGGGAAGCGGCCATCCGGATCGGTGACGGCCTTGATGCGCTCCGGGAGGTTTCCGCCGTAGAGCTTGGCAAATTCTTCGGGGGAGTAGAATGCCTCCGAATACAACGATTTATGCCCGCCTAGCTCGCTCACCTTGTCTTCGATGACGCGATTGAAGGCGCCATTGCCCGGAGCAGAGGGGTCGACGTGATTGCCCTCCACGCCTGACCAAAAGCCCACGTTGATCTACGTCTGGCCCGGGCGCAGGGGGTACAGCGGCCACGGAGCTGGGGAATCAGCGGCCAGCGTGCCCGCGTCAACGAGGTCTTCGACGCCCTCGCGCAGCCGAATCGGGCACAGCCACACTGGTTGGATGTCGGAGGCTTGGAAAAACCAATCCAAGAACTCCGGCAAATTGTCCGGTGTGACCTCGATGTCCTGCACCACGCGCTCGGCGCGGGGCAGGCCCTTCGGCTTCTTGATGAAGTTGTACTCCAGCTCGTATTTGCGGTCTAGGCGCACGAGCTTCCAGTAGAAGGAACTGCGGCGCAGCTGCCGCGGCCACACCTTGCGCACGCGCGGATTCTGCGCCCCGAAAGCGCGCGAGCACCAGAACCAGTCCGTGTCCCAGCGCCAGATATAGTCGCGCACCGTGAGGCGGTCGCGGCGGATCCCGCGGGCGTGCTGAAGGCTGCGGTAGAAGATCTTGTCGCGCGTGTAGTCGGAGGTCGGCCCCTCCTCATCCGTAAAACGGGCCATGACGAGGTATGACTCCTCCGGCGAGAAGACCACGCCATCCAGGCCGTGCACTTCGACATCGTCATAGGTGTGGGTGCGGGAGACGTCGTCAAGCGTGTGTGCCAAAGACTCGAAGTCGTGAAAGCGTACCTCCCGCAGCTCCACATAGGGTTTGACCGCGCGCAGCTCAATCTTCAGGCGCACCGCATAGCCCAAGGAGCCATAGGAGTTGGGGAAGAGGCGGAAGAGATCGACGTTCTCCTCGCGCGAGCACGTGACAATATCCCCCGTGCCGGTCAGGATGTCCATCTCCAGGACGGATTCATGCGGCAGTCCATCGCGGAAGCTCGTGGACTCCACTCCCATCCCCGTCACGGCGCCGCCCAGCGTAATGGTCTTGAGCTGTGGCACAACAAAGGGCATGAGGCCGTGCGGCAGGGTGGCGTCGACGAGGTCCTCGTAGGCGCACATGCCCTGAACCTCGGCGGTCTGTGCAATCGGGTCCACCTCAATGACACCGTTCAGGCCGGAGACGTCTAGCCCGGCTTGCTCACCGCTGCGCCCGCGGAAGAGGTTCGAGGTTTTCTTGGCCAAACGCACACGCTTATCCTTCGGCACCGCGTGGAAGCTACGCAGGAGCTTATCGACGCCCTCCCGGTGCGCCTTCCAGCCCACCGGCGGAATCTCTACTGCGTCAACGCTGCGGTGATTGCGGATGAGATCGGTCAACATAAAACTCCCTTAAGTCTTTAGAAGCGCGAATCTTCCCACCAGCGGCGCTCTGGCACGCCGGCGCGGGAGCCGGCTTCGCCCAGTTTGACGCCCACGAAGTGGTACAGGTTGATGATGTTGTGCTCAAAGCCCCACTCGGAGCCGGCCATGTAGATGGCCCACAGGCGCGCGGTGGGCAGACCCACCAGCGAGCAGGCTTCCTCCCAATTCTCCTTGAGGTTCTCGCACCAATCATGCAGCGTGCGCATGTAGTCGAAGCGGAGGGATTCCGTGTGGACAACTTCGAATCCGACATCCTGCATGCACTTGGTGATGGTGCCGGAGCCGGAGAGCTCGCCGTCGGGGAAGATATAGCGGTCGATGAACCCACCCTTCGGCGTTTTATGGTTATCCGGGTAGGTGATGCAGTGGTTGAGCATCACACCACCTGGCTTGAGCTTGCCGTGAAGGAAGCTGAAGAAGCTGGGATAGTTCTTGACACCGATATGCTCGAGCAGCCCGATGGCGGAGATGGCATCGAAGCCTTCCTCGGTGACGTCGCGGTAGTCCAGGAAGCGGATTTCCGCCAGGTCCTCGAGACCCTCCTCCTTAATCTTGGCTTGGCCCCATTCAGCCTGTTCCTTGGACAAGGTCACACCGAGTGATTTCACGCCGCGCTTGGCGGCGTAGCGCACCATTCCGCCCCAGCCACAGCCGACGTCCAGGTGGCGGTCGCCCTCCTTGAGGCGCAGCTTGTCGAAGATGAGACGGTACTTGTTTTCCTGAGCCTCATCCAGCATGGCGTCGGGGGAGGGGTAGTAGGCGCAGGTATATGTCATCGAATCGCCGAGGAAGAGTTCGTAGAAGTCATTGCCCACGTCGTAGTGATCGGAGATGACGTCTGCATCGCGCTCCTTGGAATGCTTGGACAGGCCTTCGTGCAGCTTGCGGCGCAGCCAGGAAGCGCGCTCAACCTCTGGGACCGGCTGGATTTGGAAGGCACCCAGCGAGGCTAAGGAGCGGGCTACCCGGGCCAGTGCCTTGGCGCCCGGGCGGGAGAACTTGTCATACATCGCATGCAAGGCGTCGAAGATGCCATAGGGATGCGCCGGGTGTTCGCCTTCGACCGTGATGCCGTCGGTGACATAGGCGCGGGCGAACCCGACGTCCCCTGGGTGAGTAGCGATATAGGCCAAGCCCTGGAGGTTGTTAATCCTGACGGTGAACTGCGCATCGGCCGGGCCGGTAGAGGAACCGTCGAATGCCTCCCAGCGGAAGGGGTTGGGGCTGGGAACGAAGGTATCGATGATCTCAGCCACGGTCATTGGGGTGAATCGCTTACTCATAAAATTACATACTTCTTTCGGTTCAGTGTCTGGCAGATCAAGAACGGCCATACTCCGAGACACTCCAGGCGTCGCCGGAAAGGTCGAAAAGACGTAAAAATCTTGTAAGGACATTGCCTTAAAGCAACGGGGTCCATGGTAGGCCCGATCTGTAGAAGGCGCTAAGGGGGAAAACCATAGGGAGCCCAGCGGCGTGGCATGGGCGGGCTCAATGTGGCGAATGAGGCCGAGGCTGGTAGGGTGATGGGGTCAAAAGTGTTCAACCGTTCCTATGAGAGACCTTAAAAAGACTCTTAAAGTTTGGGAACAGATGAGATCCACCCCCGTGCGCGGCGAATTCGAACCGCATAGCAAGCGCGGTAGGCCAGGAGGATTGAGTAGTGTCCGCCATTTTGCAGGCTTTCAAAGATGCCGACCTGCGTAAGAAGATCATCTTCACGATCGTGATGATCATTCTCTACCGCGTTGGTGCACAGATCCCGTCGCCGGGCGTTGATTACGCCACCATCGCCGGCCGTCTTCGTGACCTCACGGAGGAAGCAGGCAACCTCTATTCGGTGATCAACCTGTTCTCCGGTGGTGCGCTCCTGCAGCTGTCCATCTTCGCCATCGGCATCATGCCGTACATTACGGCGTCGATTATCGTGCAGCTGCTGACCGTGGTGATTCCCCACTTCGAGCAGTTGAAGAAGGAGGGGCAGTCCGGTCAGGCCAAAATGACGCAGTACACGCGCTACCTCACCCTGGCGTTGGCGCTGCTGCAGTCTTCGGGCATCGTGGCTCTGGCGGACCGCGAGCAGCTTCTGGGACAAGGCGTGCGCGTCCTGGCGGAGGACCGCAACTTCTTTACCCTCATCGTGCTCGTTATCACCATGACCTCCGGCGCCATCCTCGTGATGTGGATGGGCGAGCTGATTACTGAGAAGGGCATCGGCAACGGTATGTCGCTGATGATTTTCGCCGGTATCGCTACCCGCCTTCCTACCGACGGCGTTAACATCCTCCAAAATAATGGTGGCCTGGTCTTTGCCATGGTTCTCGCGGGCCTCATCTTCCTCGTCGTTGGTATTACCTTCATCGAGCAGGGCCAGCGCCGCATTCCGGTGCAGTACGCCAAGCGCATGGTCGGCCGCCGCCAGTACGGTGGTTCCTCCACCTACCTGCCGCTCAAGGTCAACCAGGCCGGCGTTATCCCTGTCATCTTCGCTTCCTCGCTGATCTACATGCCGGTGCTCATCACCCAGATTGTTAACTCAGGTTCCGCGGGCGTATCTGATAACTGGTGGCAGCGCAATGTCATCGCGCACTTGCAGTCGCCGAGCTCCTGGCAGTACATCGTCCTGTACTTCGTGCTCACCATCTTCTTCTCCTACTTCTACGTTTCGGTTCAATATGACCCGGCCGAGCAGGCTGAGAACATGAAGAAGTATGGTGGATTTATCCCGGGCATTCGCCCGGGCCGACCGACCGCCGAGTACCTAGGCTTTGTCATGAACCGTCTGTTGTTCGTCGGCTCGATCTACCTCGCGGTTATCGCCGTCCTGCCGAATATCCTCCTGGATCTCGGAATCGGCAGCGCTGGTGCCGCTGGTACCTCCGCTTTCGGTGGTACCGCCATCCTCATTATGGTCTCGGTGGCCCTGACTACGGTCAAGCAAATCGAGTCCCAGCTCCTACAATCCAACTACGAAGGACTGCTTAAGTAATGCGTTACGTACTCCTTGGCCCTCCCGGTGCCGGCAAGGGCACCCAAGCCGCTCTCCTCAGCGAGAAGCTCGGCGTTCCGCACATCTCCACCGGTGACCTCTTCCGTGCCAATATTGGTGAGGGCACCCCGCTCGGCCTCGAGGCCAAGTCCTACATTGACGCCGGCAAGCTGGTGCCGACCGACGTCACCGCTCGCATGGTGGAGGACCGCCTTAACCAGGATGATGCCAAGGACGGCTTCCTTCTCGACGGCTTCCCGCGCACCGTGCAGCAGGCCGACATTCTTGAAAAGCTACTCTCTGACAAGGACCTGAAGCTCGATGGTGTCCTGAACTTTGAGGTATCCGAGGACGTTGTGGTCGAGCGCATGCTCGCCCGCGGCCGCGCGGACGACACCGAGGAGACCATCCGCACTCGCCTAGGCGTCTACCGCGAGGAGACCTTCCCGCTCATCGAGCACTACGGCGATGCCATCATCTCCATCAAGGCTGAAGGAACCGTTGAGGAGATCAACGAGCGCACCCTTCAGGCAATGGGCAAGTAATCTGCCAACCTAGCCATGGCTTTTCGACGACGCACCAAGACCATCCCCGCCCGCACACCGGGCGAGCTCGACGCCATGCAGGCGGCCGGCGAGATTGTCGGCCGCGCCCTGCAGGCCGTGCGGGCCGCCGCGGCAGTGGGAGTGAGTACTCTCGAGCTCGATGAAGTAGCCGAGCAAACCATTCGGGATGCCGGCGCCGTTCCCACCTTCAAGGGCTACGGCGGTTTTCCGGGATCTATCTGTGCGTCAGTCAACGATGTCATCGTCCATGGCATACCCAGCAAGGAGATTGTCCTCGCTGAAGGGGACCTCGTTTCCATCGATTGCGGCGCCACTCTCGATGGCTGGGTGGGGGATAGTGCGTGGACGTTTGGCGTCGGCAAGCTCAGCCCTGAGGCGCAGGCGCTGAGCGACGCCACCGAATGGGTCCTACACGAAGGCCTCAAGGCCATGGTTCCCGGCAACCGGCTTACCGACGTCTCCGCAGCCCTCGAGCAGGCCACCTACCGCGCCGAGGATAAATTCGGCGTCGAGCTATTCATTGTCGATGGCTACGGCGGCCATGGCATTGGCCGTGAGATGCACGAAGAGCCTTACCTGGCTAATGAAGGTAAGGCGGGGCGTGGCCCCATCATTCAGGAGGGCTCGGTTCTCGCCATTGAGCCGATGCTGACTCTGGGCACCGAAGACAACGAAGTCCTCGAGGATGACTGGACCGTCGTGACGCTCGATGGTTCCCTGTCTGCCCACTGGGAGCACACGGTAGCTGCCACGGCGAATGGTCCTCGCATCCTTACTCAACGTTATTAAAACCTGTGTCCTGGGTAGGCATTTGACCTAAAGAAGGTTTATACTTCTTGCCATGTCTAAGATTCGCTCCCTAGTTGGCGCCCGTTCCCTACGTCGCGCCACCGCAATTGGCCTGGTAACCGCCACTCTCTCGGTTGCTCCGGCTGCTAACGCACAGACGGTTCCTTCGATCGATACCCTTTTCTCCGATGTTCAGACCCAGCTTGATGAGTTCGCTGGCCAGACCCGCGAGAACGCGTGGAATAGCCGCAACCAGATGCTGGAGACGCTCCAGAGCGTTAACCCGCAGGCGGCTGACGCTCTCCGCCCAGTTATCGATGGCGCCATCGAGCTGATCTTCCCGGGTCTGATTGATCAGAAGAACGCTGAGATCCGCGCCGCTCGCGAAGCGGAGGAGCGCGCTCACGCTGAGCAGATTGCCCGCGAGAAGGCTGCCGCTGAGGAAGCCGCGCGTAAGGCAGAAGCCGAGCGTCAGGCCCAGCGCTTCGATGTTGGTCCGTGCCCGGCGGATGCACGCATCTGTGTGGACCGCGATGGCCGCCGCACCTGGCTGCAGGACGGCAACGGCAACGTCACCTACGTTGCGCAGGGCATGTCTACCGGCAAGCCGGGTGAGGAGACCCCAGCCGGTACCTTCTACATCAACCGCAAGATCAAGGATGAGATCTCCTGGGAGTTCGGCAACGCGCCGATGCCCTACGCCATGTACTTCACCAACAATGGCCACGCCTTCCACGAGGGTTCTCCGGCATACCAGTCCAATGGCTGCGTGCGCCTGACCCACCAGGATGCCGTGCGCTACTGGAATGATGTGCCGATGGGCTCCAAGGTCTTCATCTACTAAGACGTAGCGGTGAGCGAGTCACCGCTACATAGCATCAGCCTCCCGCACCACGTAGTGACGGGAGGTTTCTGTATTTGGAAAACCCGTCTTCGCAGCGTATGCTTTAATGCTGGTGTCTGTGCGCAGCCGCAGTGGTTGCTAAAGACACCAGGCAGTAGACACCAAACATGCAGGTGGGGGCGTCGCCAAGCACGGCCCGCACTCCACCAGAAAAGTAGAGGTTATGGCTAAGGAAGGCGCAATCGAGGTTGAGGGTCGCATCGTCGAACCCCTGCCCAACGCAATGTTCCGCGTCGAACTCGACAACGGACACAAGGTACTCGCCCATATCTCGGGCAAGATGCGTCAGCACTACATCCGCATCCTCCCGGAGGATCGCGTCGTTGTGGAGCTGTCTCCTTATGACCTGACCCGCGGACGCATCGTCTACCGCTACAAGTAAAGACTGTAAGCCTCCTCACCCACGGGACGCACTAGCTGCGTCCTTTTTAACCTCAGGCTGCGATGGCCTGAGCCCACGCTGCTAAGCATCCCCACAGTTCCCCGGCACGGTCCGGGGCGAAGTGTATGTGTGGCGGGGACGGATGAGGAGAAAACCATCGTAACAACCCGAAAGGACTAGCCATATGGCACGTCTAGCTGGTGTTGACCTCCCGCGCAACAAGCGCATGGAGGTTGCTCTCACCTACATCTACGGCATCGGGCCTGCCCGTGCCAAGGAACTGCTGGAAAAGACCGGCATTTCTCCCGACCTGCGCACCGACAACCTCGACGACGATCAGCTGTCGGCGCTGCGTGACGTCATTGAAGCTACCTGGAAGGTAGAGGGTGACCTCCGCCGCCAGGTTCAGGCTGACATCCGTCGCAAGATTGAAATCGGTTGCTACCAGGGCATCCGCCACCGTCGTGGCCTGCCCGTTCGTGGTCAGCGCACCAAGACCAACGCTCGTACGCGCAAGGGTCCGAAGAAGACGATCGCAGGAAAGAAGAAGTAAAACATGCCACCCAAGACTCGTTCCGGCGCGCGCCGTGGTGGTCGTCGCGTCGTAAAGAAGAACGTGGCCGCTGGCCACGCATACATCAAGTCCACCTTCAACAACACCATCGTGTCCATCACGGACCCGCACGGTGCTGTCATCTCCTGGGCATCCTCCGGCCACGTCGGTTTCAAGGGTTCCCGCAAGTCCACCCCGTTTGCAGCGCAGATGGCTGCTGAGAACGCGGCCCGCAAGGCCATGGACCACGGTATGAAGAAGGTTGACGTTTTCGTTAAGGGTCCGGGCTCCGGCCGCGAGACCGCCATCCGTTCTCTGCAGGCTGCAGGCCTCGAGGTTTCCTCGATCACGGATGCCACCCCACAGCCGCACAACGGCTGCCGTCCGACCAAGCGCCGCAAGGTTTAAGGGAAAGGAAGAGGTAAGAAAATGGCTCGTTATACTGGCCCCGCTACCCGCGTATCCCGCCGTCTGCGCGTCGACCTGGTCGGCGGCGACATGGCATTTGAGCGCCGCCCGTACCCTCCGGGACAGGCTGGCCGCAACCGCATCAAGGAATCTGAGTACCTGCTGCAGCTCCAGGAGAAGCAGAAGGCCAAGTACACCTACGGTGTGCTGGAGCGTCAGTTCCGCCGCTACTACGCCGAGGCTAACCGTCTCCCGGGCAAGACCGGTGACAACCTCGTCGTTCTGCTCGAGTCCCGTCTCGACAACGTGATCTACCGTGCAGGTCTGGCCAACACCCGCCGCCAGGCTCGCCAGCTTGTCTCCCACGGTCACTTCACCGTGAACGGCAAGAAGATCAACGTTCCTTCCTTCCGCGTTACGCAGTACGACATCATCGATGTTCGTGAGCGTTCCCAGAAGATGGAATGGTTCGAAGAGGCTCAGGACCGCCTGGTAGACGCCAACGTTCCGGCGTGGCTGCAGGTCGTTCCGGACACCCTGCGCATCCTCGTGCACCAGCTGCCCGAGCGCGCTCAGATCGACGTTCCGCTGCAGGAGCAGCTCATCGTCGAGCTTTACTCGAAGTAATCCTTCGACACTTTCATCTTTACCCCTTCTACCGGCGTCATATAGCGGGCGCCGACAAGGAGAAACTTCATGCTTATTTCCCAGCGTCCTCAGCTCACCGAGGAATTCATCGACTCGTCTCGCTCTAAGTTCGTTATCGAGCCGCTCGAGCCGGGCTTCGGTTACACCCTTGGCAACTCGCTTCGTCGCACGCTGCTTTCGTCCATCCCGGGCGCGGCAGTAACCTCCATCAAGATTGACGGTGTGCTCCACGAGTTCACCACCATCAATGGTGTGAAGGAAGACGTTTCCGAGATCATCCTGAACGTCAAGGGCTTGGTTCTGTCCTCCGACTCCGATGAGCCGGTTGTTATGTACCTGAGCAAGGAAGGCCCGGGTGAGGTCACTGCAGGCGATATCCAGCCGCCGGCTGGCGTGGAGATCCACAACTCGGATCTGCACATCGCATCGCTGAATGAGTCCGCCAAGCTGGAGATGGAACTCGTCGTCGAGCGCGGCCGTGGCTACGTCCCGGCTGCTGCTACCTCGGGAGAGATCGGCCGCATTCCGGTCGACCAGATCTACTCCCCGGTGCTGAAGGTCTCTTACAAGGTCGAAGCTACTCGTGTTGAGCAGCGTACCGACTTTGACAAGCTGATCATCGACGTCGAGACCAAGAACTCGATTTCCGCACGTGACGCCCTGGCTTCTGCCGGCGGCACCTTGGTCGAGCTCTTCGGCCTGGCTCGCGAGCTGAACACCGCCGCTGAGGGCATCGAGATTGGCCCGTCCCCGCAGGAGACGGAGTACATCGCTGCCTACAGCATGCCGATCGAGGATCTTAACTTCTCCGTCCGCTCCTACAACTGCCTGAAGCGTCAGGAGATCCACACCGTCGGTGAGCTCGCTGAGTGCACCGAGTCGGACCTGCTGGATATCCGCAACTTCGGTCAGAAGTCGATCAATGAGGTAAAGATCAAGCTGGCTAACCTGGGCCTGGCCCTCAAGGACACCCCTGAGGACTTCGACCCGACCCAGCTGGAAGGCTACGACGCAGAAACCGGTGACTTCAAGGACCCGGCTTCCGACGATTCCGAGTAAAGAATTCCACTGAATCGTGACGGCGCGACTTTTTGCGCCCCGTCGCGCGCTCACTTAATCCGCACACGAGGAGTACATAATGCCTACCCCCAAGAAGGGTCCGCGTCTCGGCGGCTCCGCCAGCCAGCAGAAGCACCTGCTGAGCAACATGGCTGCGAGCCTGATCGAGCACGGCGCAATCAAGACCACCGATGCCAAGGCGAAGGTTCTTCGTCCGTACATCGAGAAGATCATCACCAAGGCGAAGGCCGGCACCGTTGCTGACCGTCGCGCAGTTCTCAAGCTCATCCCGCACAAGGATGTCGTTGCCTACCTCTTTGATGAGCTGGCACCGAAGTTCGAGAACCGTGAGGGTGGCTACACCCGCATCATCAAGCTGGAGAACCGCTCCGGCGACAACGCCCCGATGTCCCAGATCTCCCTCGTTCTCGAGGAGACCGTGACCTCCGAGGCAAACCGCGCTACCCGCGCTGCTGCTTCCAAGCAGGCCGAGGAAGCTAAGGCTGAAGAGGCTGAGGCTACCGAGGCTGAGGCAGAGGAGACCACCGAGGAGAAGTAATTCTTCTTTAGGTCTCAGCAGGGCCCGCGCTCACCACTGTGGTGGGGCGCGGGCCTCTGTCGTTTCCTGCGTCCGGGCGGACGGCCTTGTGGCGCAGATCGGAACAGCCCAATTGAATTAAGTACCGTTTTAACAAATAGGGCCCTGGAAACTGCAGTTTTTAGACCCTTATTTGTTAAAACGGACCACGGACGCAGTCCGCGCGGCACTTCCGACGCACGGTATCATCAACCCACATGAGTGAAAGCGTTCGCCTGCGACTGGACTTGGCCTATGACGGCACGGATTTCCATGGTTGGGCTCGGCAGAAGGGTGGTCTTCGCACGGTGCAGCAGACCGTGGAGGAGAAGCTGAGCATGGTGTTGCGCCACCCGGTGGAGCTCACGGTGGCCGGGCGCACCGATGCGGGCGTGCATGCCAGCGGCCAAGTAGCCCACTTCGACACCACCCGCGCGGCGTTAAGCCAACGCAGCATCGACGGCGAGCCGCACAAGCTGGTCAGGCGGCTGGCCAAGCTGCTGCCCGTTGACGTTCGCGTGCATGCCTGCACCGAGGTGTCGCCAGACTTCGACGCACGTTTTTCCGCCCTGCGCCGCCATTACGTCTACCGCATCACCACTCATCCGCGCGGCGCGCTGCCGACCCGCGCTCGGGACACCGCAACGTGGCTCAAGCCGGTGGACCTGGACCTCATGCAGGCTGCTGCCGACAGGCTGGTAGGCCTCAACGATTTCGTGGCTTTTTGCAAGGCCAAGCCGCACGCAACCACCATCCGCGAGCTGCTGGCCTTTGAGTGGAAGGATGTCTCCACGCCGGCGGAGCCGCAGCTTTATGAGGCTCACGTGAGTGCCGATGCCTTTTGCTGGTCCATGGTGCGCTGCCTCGTAGGCTGCTGCCTGCGGGTGGGCGAAGGCTCCCGCGACGTGGAGTTCGCAGGCCAGATGCTCAATGAAACCAGCAGGTCTTCTCAGATCCCTCTCGCCCCGGCCGCGGGGCTGAGCCTAGTCGGCGTGGACTATCCCGACGCAGACCAATTGGCTGCACGCGCGGAGATGACCCGCAGCCGTCGTGCTGCGGAGGGTACCGAGTTGGGTTAATCTAGAAACCACTGCGCCGTGGGAGGGTGGCGCACTGATTCGGGGGAGGATTCTCATGGCACGCGCGTTGCCTACTACCAAGGCCCAGGTGTCTGGGCACAAGTTTCTACTGCGTCGCCTCGAGCATGGGCTGGTCTTCGGGGATATCCGCATGATTCATGATCCGCTGAAGCGACGGCGCCGCGCCCTGCTTGGTGGGGTGGCCACCGTGGCCTTTTTGAGTCTCGGCTCAGGACTCATCGCCTGGATGCAGCCGGACCCACAGCCAGGGGATGCGCCTGTGGTGCGTTCCTCTGAGGGGCAGCTTTTAGCGCTGGTGAACGGCACCTATCATCCGGTGGCCAACCTGGCTTCGGCCAGGCTCATCGCCAACGAACCGGTCGAGGCGCAGGTCGCTGGCGACAGCTTCTTGGAGCAGATGAACCTGGGCACACCGCTGGGAATTGCGGATGCCCCCAACCTCTTAGGTGCGGCAACGGGGGAGGAGCCAGGCTGGTCGGCCTGTTTGGAGGAATCTACGCAGGGGGAAAACTGGCAGTCCTCCAGCCGCGTTGGCACCGTCACCGTGGTGGCGCACCATGCCGTTCCCACCTTCGATGCGGAGCACGCCGCCGTGGTGGAATCCGCGGGGACGCAGTGGTTGCTGACGGGGCAAGGCCGAGTCGTGCTGCCCGAGGCCACGAGCATGCAGGGCAGGGTGCTGCGCCGCGCGTTGGGGATGACTGCAGAAACCGCTGTGTGGACCATGCCCGAGGAAATGCTCAACGCCTTCACAGAACTGGAGCCGCTGAGCTTCCCAGCCGCGCCGCCTGAGATCCTCGACACCGGTGAGCAGCTCTGGGCGCGCACGGAGCACGGCGTTTTCTCCATCACGCCCACCCAGGCGGAGATGCTCGTCGGCGTGGGTGCCCAGCGCCTGCCCGCACAGGCGCAGGAGGTGGCCGCGCTGGGCGACGTCTCACCGACCTTCAACCTGCCCACCACCCGCGTGGACTTCCTGTCTCCTGAGCAAGGCTGGTTGTGTGCCACTCACGAGCAGGGTGCTGGCACGTTGCGGCCAGTGGCGTCAACGGTGGACCTACCGGGAGATTCGCCCGCGCACCGTTTCGCTGGCCTCCAAGCTGGCGTGGGCGTGGATAGCGGGCACGGCTATCACGTGGTGTCCGCTACCGGCAGGCGCCACGAGCTGGCTGGTGCTGCGGAGCTGAGCGCGCTGGGCGTGGAGGAACCGGAACAGGTGCCGTGGGAGATCCTGCGCCTGCTGCCGGAAGGCTCTACCTTAAGCCGCGCGGAGGCCTTAAAGGCTGAGCACTGAAAACCGCCACGAGGATGAACAAACCTAAGGCCCCAAGAAGCAAACGCACCTGTGGCCAGGCCGTGTCTTTCGGTGCCGCCGCAGGCGCGACCACAATTGAACGATCCTCACGGGCTTCGCTCGCGGGCCGGTAGGTCACCGCAGTGAGGGGATCTACTACCCCGTGCCCGGGTTCGGCTGAATCAATGATGCGCTGGCGCAGCTGTGCCGGGGAGTCTCCGGGGTAGCGCTGTACCAGCAAAGCGAGAGTACCGCTGACCAGCGGCGCGGCAAAGGATGTGCCTTGAAAAGTAGAGTCACCTTTTCCCGTGGCCCAGCCACCGCCAGGTTCAAGCGCAAGAGGGACGCTTCCTTCCGCGCTGAGGGGCGCGGCGATGGAGTACTCCGCGAGGTCGTGCGGCGTGGCTAAAGCGCCGACCGCGAGGACGGTAGCGGACTCGGCGGGGAAGACCACATCATCCTTTTCGCAGCCGCCAGCCGTGGCGTTTCCCGACGCCGCCACGACCACCGCCCCAGCCTCTTCCGCACGGCGAAGCGCGGCATCCACACCAGCGCGGTCCACCCGCGCCGCGGCATCCGGCGGAACGCAGGAGACCACGGAGACGTTGATGACTCGTGCACCCGCGTTGACCGCATCCTCGATGGCAGCGGCTAGGCTGGCCAGTGTGCCGGAGCCAGCTCTTTCGGCTTCACCGTTCTCTGCTGCTGGCGCTCGGTAATGCGAGCTGGTCTGCCGGATGGAGTAGATTTCCGCATCCGGAGCCACACCGAGTTCCCTACCTGCGATGACGCCGGCCACCACCGTTCCGTGCAGGTCACAATCCCGCAGCGGGTCTGGCTCCTCTGGGGTAACGAAGTCCGCTCCTGGTGATACGCGCAGCTGTGGGTGGGCGGCCACCCCGGTGTCGATGACCGCGACCTTCACCCCGGCGCCCGTGGCAAAGGAATGCAGCCGCGCCCGATACTCCGAGTACTGCGCCGAGGGTTGTGGTCCTGCCGCAGACCGCGTGGCCACTGCACAGGCGGTATCCGGTTCGCGGGCACCTGCTACCGGCCCGGGCCACACGCAGGAGCTCCAAGCCAGGGCGGCGACAAGGACTGCGCTGGCAGCGCCGATTCTGCTTAGATCTGTCATGCACCCAACCCCCTAATGAACTCGAAGAGCCCAGCCAGGTGCGCGGCGAGCGGCAAACAAGCGGCGAGCGCGAGCGCCTCGGCGCGCTCGAACCACACGATGGTGGTCGGCTCAATCTGCTGTAGTTTGCCTGCCCACACCGGTACTGAAAGCATGGCCACCACGATGAGACCCGCGATGACGCTGAACACCCACGTTCCCGTGGTCGGGGCACTAAGTAGCTGCCACTCGCGCAGAGGAACCGCCACCGCGGCACTAGCCGCGGCCAGGCCATAGATGCCCAGTGCCCACGCCGCAGTGGGCCGGGCATGGCGTGCCGCATGCACGATGACTGCTCCAGCGATACTCACGCACAGTGCCTGGGAAGCAACCACGGTTGTGTCCGCGTGAGCGTTGAGCGCGACGAGAAAGAGGGAAGGAATGCCCGCCAACGTGCAGCCCACGGCTATACCTTCGTAGGCCTGCCCGGCGCGCCGGGCTTTGCAAGAGTTATCCGTGGGGTCCTCATCCGAGATGCTCAAGTCCTGCCCGGCGGTGGGCAGTTGCGGCACTCGAAGTCCAGCAAGCCGCGTGGTCAGCAGGGGAGAGGCCGCGAGCAAGACCACGGTGGCGGCAAGCAACGGGGCGGGGCCAAGCACGCCGACGAGCACGAGCAGGCACCACGTGGCAGCACTTGCCCGAGCGCGTAATCCGCCAATACGCACCACGTGGGAGAGCACCGCCACGGTACCCACGGCCGCCGCCGCAGCCACGAGTGGCGCGGCCGGAATCGCGGTTCCGAATGGGCCCGTAGATACAGGTGCGCCAGTGGACAGCGCCCCCGCCAGACCAGCAGCTACGTGGGCAGTCGCAAGCAGAGAACCGCGCCGGGTCCATACCGCGAGTACGAGGCCGAGGAGTGCAGCGGCGGCGCAGCCAATCGAGGGAGATAGGGCGGCGGCGAGCAACGCGCCGACGGCGATGAGCCCCGCTACGCCACAGAACCCGGCTAGACCAGACAGCTGCGTGGTCGAGGCCTCGGCAGCGAGTGCCTCCGCGGCATCCCGCACGATGGGCGCCGGTGTCGGCGCATCTGGGCTGAGCACCAGGACGGAGCCGTCTTCCAGACTGGTGCGGTCGAGCGGCGTGGTCATCGATATGGTCTTGCCCGCCGCGGTGGTGGCGCGCCAGAGGATGGGGGCGGGAGGGACGTCGACAAGCACGAGCAATTCCCCCAGCACCTCCCCGACGCTGGAAGAAAGCGGTAGCGATACATCTGCTTCTTTGCGGGTCTGGCCTGCATGGATGCGGATGGTGACGTGAATGGAATGCGCGAGTGCGCGAGTCATGGAATATACCTCCCCCGAGAAATTTTTCTGGGCAACCCCTTGCCCATTGCCTCACATTGTGGCTTACTGGTGGCACGCTGTCCACCGCTTAAGGAGGCGGTGGAGTACTTCGGGGGGAAGGACTTTGACATGCGCGTACCTACACGCGTCGTTGATACCGGGGTGGCGGCCTATCGGGAGCCAGCACCACCGTTGCCGCAGGGCAGCATTGACGCCGAAGCGGTGCCGGAGGCGGCTCGCGCTCAACCCGTGCCACTGGTTCGCCTACTCATGCCGCTGGTCATGATCGCGGCCATGCTGGGCATGGTGGCGCTCATGGTTCTCGGGGCGGGGGATGCCCGCCGGATGAGCCCCATGAGCCTCATGTTTCCGCTCATGATGCTGGCCAGTATGGCCATGATGTTTAACCCGCAGGGAGGCGGGCAGGATCCGGATGAGACCCGCCGGACCTACCTGCGCCACCTCAAGGCGCTGCGGGAGGAAGCGCTGGAGCGCGGGGCGGCGCAGCGTGCGCATGAGGAACACCGCAACCCTGACCCCGAGCAGCTTGGTGCGTTGATTCCTACCCCGCGCCTGTGGGAGCGGGCGGCGGATGCCCCGGATGCCCTGGAAGTGCGGGTGGGGACGGGGCCGATGGCCCTGTGCACTCCCATTAATGTGCCGGATTCGGGTGCGGCGGAAGACCTCGACCCGGTGTGCGCGGTGAGCCTGCGTCAGACTGTGCGTGCGGTAGGAACACTCGCGGATATGCCGGTGGTCATCCAGCTGCAGGCCTTTCCTGTCGTCGGCCTAGCCGGTGAAGACGCAGCTGGGATGGCCCGTGCCCTGCTTTTACACCTGGCGGTGCTGCATGGCCCGGAGACCGTGGGCATTGAGTATCACGGTCCGGAATGGGAATGGTTGAAGTGGCTGCCGCATTCCAGGGATCCTGACCAGGCGCAGTTTCGCATCTGCGTCATGACGGAGAAACAAGGGCATAGCGGTGGTGAATTGCGCAGGGACGCGCCGGGGGATAGCCCCACAACCACCATCGCCGTGGGCGTGACGCCTCATTCGCCGCTGGGCCGCCTCGCCGAGGAGGAAGGCATTTACCTGCGGGCGGAAGGTACGCTCTCCGTGGTTACTGCCGCGGGCGAGGAGGAGCTGGGAAGCTGCGCGCTTGTCGACGTCCCCACGGCCCTCCTCCTTGCCCGCACCCTCGCGCCCTATCACCGCCCGTTCGGCGGTGATGTCACGTCCACGCCTCGGCACGGTCGCAATGCGGATTTGCCCTCGTTGCTGGGATTCCGGGATGTGGATGCGCTCCAAGCCTCCGGCATGTGGCAGGGGCGCAGCCCTGCTGAGCGGCTGTGCGTGCCCATCGGTGTCGATGAGTCCGGGCACGCGCTGATGCTTGACTTAAAGGAGTCCGCCCAGGGTGGGATGGGGCCGCATGGACTATGCATTGGTGCCACGGGCAGCGGAAAATCTGAATTACTTCGAACGCTTGTCGTAGCGCTGGCCGCCACGCACAGTCCGGAGGAACTTAACCTCGTGCTCGTTGACTTCAAAGGTGGCGCCACCTTCTTAGGCTGTGAGGAGCTGCCGCACACCTCCGCCGTGATTACCAACCTGGAAGAAGAATCCACCCTGGTGGAGCGAATGTATGATGCCATCTCCGGCGAGATGAATCGCCGCCAAGAGCTGCTGCGCAAGGCAGGAAATTTTGCCAACGTGGGTGAATTCAACGCCTCCGCTGCCGCGGTGGCGGAGCACGGGCCGCTGCCGGCGCTGGTCATTGTGGTGGATGAGTTTTCGGAGCTGTTGGGGCAGCACCCGGACTTCGCAGAGCTCTTCGTCGCGGTGGGAAGGCTCGGCCGCTCGCTGCACGTGCACCTGCTGCTGGCCTCCCAGCGCTTGGAGGAAGGGCGCTTGCGGGGATTGGACTCGCACCTGTCTTATCGCATTGGGTTAAAGACTTTCTCCGCTGGGGAATCCCGCCAGGTCCTCGGCGTGCCCGATGCTTATCACCTCCCCGCCCAGCCGGGAGCCGGCTACCTCAAAACCGATGCCGATGCCCCCACGCGCTTTCAGGCTTCTTATGTTTCTGGCCCGGTCACGCGCCGGGTGGTTCATGATGACGCGGCCGAGAAAGCGCGGAATTCGGCACGCGTGGAGCTTTTTAGCGGGCACCGCACGTCGGAGGAGGACGTGGACTATACGGAGCTCGTGGATTCTTCGAGCACGCTCTTGGACACAGTGGTGGCTGCCGCCCGGGAGGAAGCCACCCAGCGCGGCCAGTCAGCGCGGCGAATCTGGCTGCCACCCTTGCCACCAGTGGTGGAGCTATCCAGCGTTGCCGCTCTGCGCACGGATCCGCCCGGCGCGGGTGGCGGGCTGCGCGCCGAGGTGGGGCTTATCGATCGTCCCTATCACCAGCACCAAGACCCGCTGATCGTGGATTTCACGACGGGCGGTGGGCACCTCGCGCTGTGTGGCGGACCGCAGTCAGGCAAGTCGATGGCGCTGCGTAGTATCGCGTCCGGGATGGCCCTGCGGCATTCGCCAGACCAGGTGCGCTTTTATGTCATCGACTTGGGCGGCGGGCAGCTGCGGGTGCTGGACCGACTGCCCCACGTGGCCGGGGTGGCCGGCCGTGAAGAACCGGAAAAGGTGCGGCGCATCGTCGATGAAGTCGCCGGCCTCGTGCGCCGCCCAGAAGCTCGCCACACCTTCTTGATCGTGGACGGCTGGCACCACATCGGCACCTCCGGGGCAGACTTTGAGGACTTAGCCGAGCCGATTACCCAGCTGGTCGCTGACGGTGCCTCCGCCCGCGTTCATGTCTTGATTGCGGCGGCGCGGTGGACCAGCCTGCGGCCATCGATTCGGGATCTCATCGCGGCCCGCCTTGAGCTGCGCTTGGGCGAAGCCATGGATTCCCTTATCGACCGCAAGGCGCAGCAGAAGCTACCGGCAGCACCCGGGCGAGGGATCACTCTGGCGGGGGAGAACCTCCTTTTTGCAGCGACATCACCGCAGGATATCGCTCATATTTGCGGCGTGCATGCAGAGGCCGAGCCGGTTCCACCGCTGAAGATGCTGCCCGCTGTGCTCACCGAATTACCCGAGCCAGAAGAGGACTCGTCATCCGACGGGGTGGCCTGGGGAATCGGTGGACCGGACCTCGAGGTCCTTAGCTGGGATCCGCGCGTTCAGGCTCACCTCGTGTGCATTGGCTCCCAAGGCTCCGGTAAATCGCACTTCCTCAGCGTGATTCTCGCCGGGATCAGCCAGCTGAGCCGGGAGAAAGCCCGTCTGGTGGTCATCGATGAGCGCCGCGCGCATTTGGGGACGTTGGATGAAGAGATGGTGGCGGCCTATGGGGCGTCGGCAAGCGCGGCCACCCAAGCCATTCTCGATACGGTGCGCACCCTGGAGCAGCGCCTTCCCGGCCCCGACGTCACCCCTGCCCAGCTGGCCGCTCGGAGCTGGTGGGAGGGCCCGGATATCTATCTTGTCATCGATGACCTCGATCTTGTCAGCGAGATAGCACTGGCACCTCTGCTGGAGCTCCTCCCGCACGCCCGCGATGTGGGGCTGCACCTGGTGCTCGCGCGCAAAGCAGGCGGCATCGGGCGCGCGATGTTCGGGCAGTTCCTCTCGGCGGTGCGGGACTTGCAGCCGGCGCTGCTGCTTCTCGACGCCGACCGTGACGAAGGCGCCATCTTCGGCATCAAACCAACGGCATTACCGCCCGGCCGCGGCCAATGGGGCGTCCGCGGCATATCCCAAGGCTTGGCGCAGGTCTATGTGCCAAGCGCCGATAGTTCACATACCTCACCACAGACCGCAAACAATAAGGGAGAGAACCAATGACCGCGACGCATGCACTGCGAACCCCGACAACCGCGCCCGAGACCACGCTAGTTATTACGGTGCTCGATGCCGCCACGATTTATGAAGGCCCAGAGACGATTTATCGCTATGACCTGCCCGGTACCGGAATCGCCGAAGGCTGGGCGCTGGAGGCAGTCCTCGACCAAGCCGAAAAGGTCTGCGGGGCGGAATGGCCGGATGTCAGCGTTGACGTGGTGGCGGATCCCTCCGGAACGGACGTCAGCGTCGAGGCCGTGAGCATCCTGCGCCGTCAGCTTGCCGGCGCGGGTGCGACCGTGCAGGAACCAGAACCTTCGCCACCGCCCGTGTCTGTTGCGGCTAGTGCTGCACCGTCTTCGTCCCGTTTGGCCGTGGACGTGCCGCACGAGGACCTTGGGGATGAGGACGCGGTGACTGTCGAGCGGCCCCGGCCCGCTCGCCGTGGGCGTTCGCATCGTGTGGCGGAATCGCGCTGGTCCGCGCTGTTGGGAGGTATCGATCCTTTCTATATCGCCATCGCGGTCATGGTGTTCGTGGTGGCCGGGGTGTCCTGGTGGGCGGTGGGCCGCAAGGATGCGGCTGTGGCAGCGTCGACTCCCGATCAGGCCGCCGAAGTAACATCCGCCGCCTCCGGCACTTCGGGCGCGGCCCCGAATCCCGGCACGGAGGCACAGCCCGAGGGCTCTGCTGAGGGGGCTGGAGCTGAGGAATCCGGAAGCAGGCAGCTGCGCCCCGGTCAGCAGGCCATCGACGTGGAGGGAATGTCCCTGGTGCTTCCTCAAGGATTCCGCACCAGCGTGGAAGATGGCCTGGTCACCGCTGCCGGTGAAGACCCCAACCTGCGCATCCTCCTAGCTGCTGATCCACTTTTCAACGTGCCTGTCGACGTTTTGTTCACAGAGATCAAAGCGCAGGTTGAATCCGATCCCGCCCTGAGTGAACCGGTAGAAGAATCAGGGCGGTTGACATATACCGAGGAGCCCGGAGATGGCTCGCGGGTGGTGTGGATGATGTGGGAAGACAAAGGCCATCAGATGTCCGTGGGCTGCCACACCAAGTTTGAGCCCAACGTCGTGCAGAAGGCCGCCTGCCGAATGGCGGCGGAATCGCTGGTCAAGAAGGACTAAGCGGAGAAGTTCTGTGAATTTCAAAAATCTGGAAACTAGCGGGAACCGATGGGCCACTAGCTCAGTCCAATAAGGGTGAGAAGGACACAGGGTGCTTCTCGGGGGAAAAGAAACACACACCAATCCCTAGGAATAAGGGATACGCCCCAAGGTAGGGAACAAGAAGGAAAGAGAAGGACATGACTCAAACGTTCCGCACAGAAGCCGACGTAATGGTGGCCACCGCTGGCCGCGTCGACTCCACCAACGATGAGGTACAGGGGGAGCTCACCCGCCTGCAGGGCGTTGTGGACTCCGTCCGCGGCAGCTGGGCAGGCCGCGCGCAGGTTTCCTTTGACAACCTGATGCAGCGCTACAACTCCTCCGCGCAGCAGCTGCGTGAGGCGCTGACCGCCATCAGCGAGAACATCAGGGACAATGCCCGTAACTTTGATTCGGTCGAGGCTGATAACGCCCAGTCTTTCGAGAACGTTGGCGGCGCGGGCCTGGCCCTCTAAACACGAGCTGCTTTCACTGACTACTGCACACGCTGAATCACACACGAACACAGAAGATAAGGAACACGCAATGTCTGGAATCAAGTATCAGTTTGGCGCCATCGCCGGTGCCGCCGCCGACATCAACTCCACCTCCGGCCGTATCAACGGCCTCCTCGGTGACCTCAAATCCACCTTGCAGCCGATGGTATCGACGTGGGAGGGTGATTCCGCCGCGGCATATAACGCGGCGCAGGCGAAGTGGGATAAGGCTGCCGCCGAGCTCAACACGGTGCTGGCGACCATCTCCACCACGGTTTCCCAGGGCAATGACAATATGAGCGACGTCAACCGTCGCGCTGCCGCCAGCTGGGGCTAAAGCACTCCATCCGTGAGTCTTGAGCTGGGTGCGCGGACACTTTCTGCCTGACCATTCACCACCATGAGCAGTGAGCGGGAGGGAGGAAGGCACGAAGGCTAGGGGAGGGGCGCAGAGAATGGAAGGGCTGGACGCGCCACCTTGGCCCACACCACCCTCCGCCCACTCAGTACAAGGCGCCGGTATCGCTTCTCATCAACGTATCTGTCTCGAACCCCCACCCCGAATTAACTGGGATGGAGGCGTTGATGAGGGGCGATATCGGCGTTTTGGGTTTTCAAACTGCTGCGTACTAAAGTGAAACACCTATGTGTCCGCACCCTTATTGACGTGGGTGCGCGCGTGCTGCAGGTCTCCACCGGCCGCTGTATGTACTGCGTAGGGGCTTACATAGCGATGGCCGGCAGTTCCGAGACAGACTTTCAAGGAGTCATTTTGTCTACTTTCCACCCGAAGAGCGGTGACATCACCCGCAAGTGGTACGTCATCGACGCTACCGACGTGGTTCTGGGCAAGCTCGCTTCCACCGTGGCTGACATGCTGCGCGGCAAGCACAAGCCCCAGTACGCACCGAACGTTGATTGCGGCGACCACATCATCATCCTGAATGCGGACAAGATCCACATTTCCTCCAACAAGCGCGAGCGCGAGATGCGCTACCGCCACTCCGGTTACCCGGGCGGCCTGAAGTCCATGACCCTTGGTCAGTCCCTGGACGCCAACCCGGTCCGCGTTATCGAGGAAGCTGTGAAGGGCATGATGCCGCACAACAAGCTTTCCAACGCCTCCATCAAGAAGCTGCACGTTTTCGTGGGCGAGGAGCACCCGTACGCCGGCCAGAAGCCGGAAACCTTTGAGTTTAAGCAGGTGGCACAGTAATGACCGAGCAGAACATCGACAACAATGTAGCCGACGCTGCCGACATCGCTGCAGCAACCGCCGCTACCGAGGAGTTCACCAACACCATCGGTGACTCCCTGGCAACCGATACCGAGGCTGAGGTTGAGACCGCTGCCCCGGCTATCCACGAGGGCCCGATCCAGACCGTTGGTCGCCGTAAGCGCGCCATCGCTCGTGTTCGCCTCGTTGCAGGTTCCGGCAACATCTCCGTCAACGGCCGTGCCTTTGACGAGTACTTCCCGAACAAGCTGCACCAGCAGGACATCCTGCTGCCGCTGACCATCCTCGAGCGCGAGGGTCAGTTCGACATCAAGGTCACCGTCAACGGTGGTGGCCCGACCGGTCAGGCCGGCGCCCTGCGCCTGGCTATCGCCCGCGCACTGAACATCTACAACCCGGCTGACCGCCCGGCCCTCAAGAAGGCTGGCCTGCTCACCCGTGATGCTCGTGCCGTGGAGCGCAAGAAGGCTGGTCTGCACAAGGCACGTCGTGCCCCGCAGTACTCCAAGCGTTAATCTTCGCTTACTGCATTTTCCGAAAGCCGCTGCTTCCTTTTCATGGAGGCGGCGGCTTTCGCCATGTATGGCAGGGGTGGGGCGCATTTCCTGCCATGTGGTGGGGTATGATCAAGCACCAAAGGCGGACCGATCTGCGCCAAACAAGGGGGAGCGGGCATAATGAACAACTATGACTCGACTTTTTGGAACCGATGGAGTTCGCGGCCTCGCGAACAAGAAGCTCACACCGATTCTCGCGCTGCGCTTGGGCCAGGCGGCGGCGGAAGTTCTTACTTCAGACCGTGAATCTTATGAGCGTCGCCCGCTGGCGATTATCGGGCGCGACCCCCGTGTTTCGGGTGAGATGCTGGATGCGGCGATTGCCTCGGGCTTGGCGTCGCGAGGCGTCGACGTCGTGCGCGTCGGCGTGCTGCCCACCCCGGCAATCGCGTTCCTTACCGATGACTTTGGGGCAGATCTCGGCGTGATGATCTCCGCCTCCCACAACCCGATGCCAGACAACGGCATCAAGTTCTTCTCCGCGGGCGGCAAGAAGCTGCCGGATGAGGTGGAGGATCGCATCCAGGCCGCCATGGACAATCTCACCGAAGATGGTCCGACTGCGACCAAGATTGGCCGCATTATTTCGGAGGCTCCCGACGGCCGCGAGCGCTACCTCAAGCACTTGGCGGAGGTCGTCACGACGGATCTCAGCGGCATCAAGGTGGTCGTCGACACCGCTAATGGCGCTGCCTCCAAGGTTGCGCCGCAGGCCTATGAGGCTGCGGGTGCTGAAGTTGTTGCCATTCATAACAAGCCCAATGCCTTCAACATCAATGAGGATTGCGGTTCGACGCACATTGAGAAGACTCAGGAGGCCGTCGTCGAGCACGGCGCCGATCTGGGCCTAGCGCACGATGGTGACGCTGACCGCTGCCTGGCCGTTGATGCAGAGGGCAACGTCGTGGACGGTGACCAGATCATGGCGATCCTCGCCGTGGGCATGAAGGAAGAAAACGATCTTCGCTTCAACACCCTGGTGGCCACCGTGATGTCGAACCTGGGCCTGAAGCTGGCGATGCAGGAGCAGGGCATCGATATCAAGGAAACCGCCGTGGGTGACCGCTACGTGCTGGAAGAGCTCAACCGCGGTGACTTCTCCCTGGGTGGCGAGCAGTCCGGCCACGTGGTGCTGCCGGATGATTGCACCACTGGTGATGGCACGCTGACCGGCTTGTCCATCATGGCGCGCATGGCCAAGTCCGGAAAGTCCCTCAAGGAGCTGGCCTCCGTGATGACGGTGCTGCCGCAGGTGCTCATTAACGTGCCGGTGTCCGACAAGGCCGTCATCCTTAACGCCCCTGAGGTTAAGGAAGCTATCGCTGCTGCCGAGGCGGAGCTCGGTGAGACGGGCCGCGTTCTGCTGCGCCCGTCTGGCACGGAGGAGCTCTTCCGCGTCATGGTAGAGGCTGCTGAAAAGGAGCAGGCGCGCAAGGTCGCAGGCAAGCTTGCGGCCGTCGTCGCTGCAGTTTAGTTCTACTCACTTCATCACAACCCCAGGCTTCTGGCCTGGGGTTTCGCATTTTTGTGGGGTGGCGTGGGAACCGGAGGGGATGTTTCTCAGTCCAATAAAAGCAGGAATCACTGTTTGTTGTGGACGAGAAGGAGGGCGCACATGCCCGACGTATTTTTTGATGAGGATGAAGCCACGCGGCTTCTCGACGCCGTCGTGGACCAAACCCGTGCCCAAAGTGACGCACATCGCGGGGATAGGCCGAATTTTCCCCAGTCCTCCGCGGGGCGTGATTTCGGCGGGCACGGTGCACAGATTCAGGCCCTGCTGAATCGGCTCCATGAACGCGGTGCGTGGCGGTTGGAGAACCTATCGGCCACAGCGGATGCCGCGCGCGAACAACTGCGTGCTTTCGGGGACGTGGACCGCGGCCTCGCCGGGCAACTCGGTGACCAGGAAGCAGGGGTGAATTGATGTCCACGATGGTCAAGTCACTCTTGGGTGATTATTCGCAAGCGGTGTCCCAGTTCCAGGCGGCAAGCCAAGGAGGCTATTCCGGGCCCAGCACGCCAATTGGCTTGTTGGGGGACATGGTGGGGTCGGTCGAAGGGATCAATCCAGGCGACTTGGTTACGAACACTGTGTCGGCGATGGGTGCTCGCCGCCCAGGGCGCGGTGGTAACGGGTTGCGGGAATTCCTTCTCGGTACGGTTCTATCGCTGGCCGGGGGAGCGCTCATGGATCATTTGCGCGGCGTGCAAGATGACTTCGAGAAGGAAAGGGACGAAGCCGATGATTTGGTGGAATCCGCGCAGCAGTGTTCGGATGCCATCGAAGACGTCGTTGATGTTTCTGATTCCGCGGTGGCAGAGCTCATCTCTGCTGTGATTCCACTGATTAACATCTTGACCATGCTGTTGCAGCGGCATCCTCTGGGAAAGGTCATCATCCCGGTGATATCGCGCATTGGTGGGGAACTTATCGATAAGACGAATGACACCATCACGCAAACGTGCCGGGACCGCGATACCGCCATTGAGAACTGCTACGACGAGTTTGAAAGGCGCTGCACCGAGGTGTGCGAGCGGGAGCTGCCGGAAACCCCGCCAGAGCCCGAATGCGGGTGTGAAGAGAAGCCGAAAGAGTGCCCGCAACCTGAGCCTGAAGCTTGTGCACCAGCCCAGCCCTCCCCAGCGCCGGCCCCGTCCGCACCGTCTCAGCCCACACAGCCGTCTCAGCCAACCCAGCCTTCGTCGCCAGCCGTACCGCAGCAGCCTGTCGAACCGAAACCAGAGACACCGGCGGTACCACCAGAAAAGCCGGAGCCCACCCAGCCTGCCGCAGTGTCTGAAAAAGAGTGCCCACCGGCTGAAGGCAAGCCACAGCCGGCGAAGCCGACTGAGCCGCACAGTGTGCCGACTGAACCTGCTTCGACTCCACCAGAAGAGCAGCACACACCCTGCAGCTGCCATACGGAGAAGGAAGCGCAGTCGTGCGGTTGTAGCGAGCATCAGCGTGAAATAGGAACCACGAAGCCAGCAGATGCGGGGGCGGAGGTTCCCGCCGCGCCTGTAGAACAGGAAGTGATTGACTGCCCTGAAGAGCCAGTAAGAGGCGAGGACTGCGAGAAGCCAGAGCAGCCACCAGTTGCGGGAGAAGGTGAGTGCAAGCCTGAAGAAGCCTGCTGTGGAAGCTTAGGCCTGCTTGGCGTGGGGGTTGCCATTCTGGGACTGGGGCTTTTGGCTGAGGCCGCTGTGGACTTCGTGGAGAATCTGCCGGAGCCCGTACCGGATCCTGTACCCGAGCCCAAGCCAGAGCCAGAACCGCAGCCAGAGCCAGAACCCTGCCCACCACCCGCGCCAGAGCCTGCTCCCGATAACGGCGTTGCGCCGCCTCCTCCGGAGCTGAACAACGTTCCTGAGCCAGAGGCACCGCCAGAGAAACTTGCGCACATGCAGGCAGCGGAGGCACCGGCGCCACAACCAACCCCGGCGCCAGCACCTGCACCTGAGTCTGCGCCAGGTCCAGCCGCTGGGGCTGAGGCCACACCAGAAATGCCCCCGCAAGAAAGTTCAGAAACCTCCTCCGTACACGCACGAAAGGCAGGGCAGTGGTAATGCCACACAATGATTTTGATGAGTTCGCGCGCGGATTTCGCGAGCGCACAGCCGCACGGCTGCTGGAGTTTGAGAAAGCCATGGCTAAAGCACAAGATGAGCTAGAAAAGTCTGCGCAGCGTGCCGCCCAAGCCCAAGCGCACGCGGAGCCGCAGCGGCGGAACCCTGCTTCCAGGGGCGGGGCGCACAGTCAAAGCCAGGGGCAGGGGCGAGGCCGTCCGCGCGGCCAAGTGCAATCAGTACTCAGGCGCGGGTGACACGGAAACCGGGCAACTCCTCTGTGCGCCAGTATCCCCCAGGTGTTACTGTGGCGTGAGTAGCCGCTGCACGTATCAAGCAAGGTTTGGGAGAAGACCGCATGACAGTCCCTTGGCTTTACGACGTCTTGTGGGGCGTTCTTCCCCTTTTATACCTCTTGGTGGCTTTTGTTGTGCTTGGCATTGAGATTAAATACGACAGAGAGATAGCCCACATAAAACTGTGGACGGCCGCTCAGCTGCTTCTCCCGGGCATTGCACTAATTGTCTGGCTTTTCATTGAGGTTCCTCAGTTAAAACGACTAAAGCAGGACGAATAAACGATCGTCCTGCTTTAGTCGGAGCACATGTGCGCCTTGCGGCGCTGCCTGGTTGAAGCGCTTCCTTGTCGTGCTAGAAACCCGCGCGCTTGGTGAGGTCCTCGCCGACGAAGCTCTCGACGCCCTTGGCGGAGGCGTCGGCAGCCGCAAAGGCGTCATACTTGGATTCGCCAGCCAGGGTGGACAGGAAGAAGCCAGTGACCAGGCCGCGGGCAGTCTCAACGGCGGAACCCTGGAAGAAGCCGGAGCCAAGCGCCAACTTGAAGAATTTATCCTCGCTGAAACCGGACTGCGTGCCCTTAGCAATCTCACGGTAGGCCACCGGGCCGCCCCAAGCATTGGCCAGCTTCGCAGGATTACCGGCGCGGAAGATATCATCTTGGCCTGCGCCAATAACGAGGCCGCGTGCCTGAACAGCGTGCGCCGCCTGAACCGCGGACGGGGAAGTATCGGCAGGGTAGAGGGCCGCGACGGCGCGGACCTTAGGGTTATCCACGGCAGCCAGGGTAGCCACGCCACCGCCCATGCCGTGGCCAAAGACACCCAGCTTGGAAGCGGACACCGAAATTTTGCCGGCACCCAGCCTGACGCCGGCGGCAATCTGCAAGGCCGATTCGAGGTCGGCAGCCAAGTTGCGGTGTTTGGCAAAGACGCCCGTCTCCGTATCAGGAGCAACCACCACGATGCCCCAGCTAGCCAGATGGCGCAGGGTGGCGTGGTAGTCCTTGATGCTCTTCGTCCAGTCGTGGGCAAATGCCACGGCGGGAAGGCCCTTGCCCTCAACCGGGGTGTAGACCTTGCCCTCCAGCCCTGCATAAGACAGGTCCCCGACGAGAACGCGGTGCGGGCCGCGCTTAGACAACGTACCGAGATGCTTCTTCAAATTCGCAGACACGCTTTACAGAATAGAGCAAAGAGTAGGTAAAGCGGTGGACACTATAAGACAGTGGGGGAGAATTAAACGCGATCCTTGAGATTCCGCATGATAAATCATGCTGTAAAATTTTTTCCCATGTGTGGAATCGTTGGATACATTGGCCGAAATACCGATGGCCGTGAGTACTTTGCGTTAGACGTTGTGCTGGAGGGCCTGCGCCGACTGGAGTATCGCGGCTATGACTCAGCAGGTGTCGCAATGTACGCCGATGGTGAGATCGGCTGGCGTAAGAAGGCCGGAAAGGTCGCTGCGCTGGAATCCGAAATCGCTGCGCGTCCGCTGAAGGATTCCGTCCTGGGCATCGGGCACACCCGCTGGGCTACCCACGGTGGCCCGACTGATCTGAACGCCCACCCGCACGTGGTGGATGGCGGCAAGCTCGCCGTCGTGCACAACGGCATCATCGAGAACTTCGCTGAGCTCAAGAGCGAGCTGGAGGCCAAGGGCCACAACTTCGTGTCCGAGACCGACACCGAGGTAGCCGCCACCCTCTTGGCAGATGTGTTCCACAATGAGGCCGGCGGTGACCTCACCAAGGCCATGCAGCTGACCGGCAAGCGCCTAGAGGGCGCGTTTACCCTCTTGGCTATCCACACCGAGCAGGCGGACCGCATCGTGGCCGCACGCCGCGATTCGCCGCTGGTCATCGGCCTGGGTGAGGGGGAGAACTTCCTGGGTTCGGACGTCTCCGGCTTCATCGACTACACCAAGTCTGCCGTGGAGATGGACAACGATCAGGTCGTGACCATCACCGCGGATGACATCGAAATCACCGACTATGAGGGCAACCCTGCCCAGGGCAAGCCTTTCGAGATCAAGTGGGACGCCGCCGCGGCCGAAAAGGGTGGCTTCAACTCCTTCATGGAGAAGGAAATCCACGACCAGCCGGCAGCCGTGCGCGATACCCTGCTGGGCCGCCTCGATGAGACCGGCAACCTGGTCCTCGATGAGATCCGCATCGATGAGTCGGTGCTCAAGTCCATCGACAAGATCATCGTCATTGCCTGCGGCACCGCCGCCTACGCTGGCCACGTCGCGCGCTATGCCATCGAGCACTGGTGCCGCATCCCGTGCGAGGTGGAGCTGGCTCACGAGTTCCGCTACCGCGATCCGATCGTTAACGAAAAGACCCTGGTCGTGGCCCTTTCCCAGTCGGGTGAGACCATGGATACCCTCATGGCCGTGCGCCACGCCCGCCAGCAGGGCGCCAAGGTGATCGCCATCTGCAACACCCAGGGTTCCTCCATCCCGCGCGAGTCCGACGCCGCCTTGTACACCCACGCCGGCCCGGAGATCGCCGTGGCCTCCACCAAGGCCTTCCTGGCGCAGATCACCGCGACCTACCTGCTGGGCCTCTACCTGGCGCGCCTGCGCGGCAACATGTTCTCCGATGAGGTCAACTCGGTCCTCGAGGACCTGCGTGATATGCCGGATAAGGTCCAGGCAATCATCGATAACGAGCAGCAGGTCTACGACCTAGCCAACGCTATGGAGAACGCCAAGTCGGTGCTCTTCCTGGGGCGCCACGTGGGCTTCCCGGTTGCGCTGGAGGGCGCGCTCAAGCTCAAGGAGATTGCCTACCTGCACGCTGAGGGCTTCGCCGCCGGTGAGCTCAAGCACGGCCCGATCGCGCTTATCGAGGAGGGTCAACCGGTCTTCGTTATCGTGCCTTCCCCGCGCGGCCGCGATTCCCTGCACGCCAAGGTCGTCTCCAACATCCAGGAGATTCGCGCCCGCGGCGCTATCACCATCGTCATCGCGGAAGAGGGCGACGAGGCCGTCGAGGCCTACGCCAACCACATCATCCGCATCCCGCAGGCGCCGACGCTCATGCAGCCGCTGCTGGCTACCGTGCCGCTGCAGATTTTCGCCTGCGGTGTAGCCACCGCCAAGGGCTATGACGTGGACCAGCCGCGCAACCTGGCGAAGTCCGTGACCGTCGAATAGCGCCGCACCCTTAAGTGGCACAATAGTGGGCATGTTGAAAACCACCGTTGACCTCAACGCTATTGCCCACAATGTTGCCCGCGTGAAGGAGGCGGTGGCCCCGGCCCGCCTCATGTGCGTGGTCAAGGCGGATGCCTATGCCCACGGCATCGAGCGCTGCGCCCCGGTCATGGCGCAGGCTGGGGCGGATGCCTTCGGGGTGGCCACCTTGGCCGAGGCAGTCGCATTGCGGAAGGTCATCGACAACCTCCCCATCGCTGCTTGGCTGTGGGAGCCGACGGAGGACCTGGCCCCAGCCCTTGCCGCTGATATCCAGATCGGCATCCCGTCGCTGGCGCACGCCCAAGCGCTCATCGCCGCCGAGACCCCAACCGAAGCCTTCGTGATGGTGGAGACGGGGATGCACCGCTCGGGAGTCGACAAGCATGTGTGGGAGGAGACCTTCCGCCTGCTTGCCGACGCCCCCCACATCACCGTCCTAGGCCTCATGTCCCATTTCGCCTGCGCTGATGAGCCGGAACACCCGCACAATGATCATCAGGAATCGGAGTTCCGCCAGGCCCTAGCGCTTGCCCGTGAGGTGGGGCTGGAGTGTCCGCTGAACCACCTGGCGAACTCGCCCGCGGCGTTGACCCGCCCCTCAGCTCGTTTCGAGCAGGTGCGCGTCGGTCTGGCCCTGTATGGGCTTGAACCAGTCGCCGGGCTCGACCATGGACTGGAACCCGCCATGACGTGGGAGGCATCCGTCGTCGCAGTGAAGCCGATTTCGGCGGGGGAGTCCACATGCTACGGCCTGACCTGGACAGCGGAGAGTGAGCGCGAGCTCGCCACCGTCAGCGTGGGTTATGCCGATGGTCTGCCGCGTGCCTTTCAGGGGGCGCTGCAGGTAGGCATTGGTGGCGAGCTCTACCCGCAGGTGGGGCGGGTCTGTATGGACCAGATTGTCGTCGACCTTGGCTCTAACCCCCACGGCGTGCGCGCCGGGGACACCGCCGTTATCTTCGGGCGCGGCGGTATGAGCGCCACTGGATTGGCCGAGGCAGCCGGGACCATCAACTATGAAGTGGTGTGCCGCCCCACCGGGCGCACCGAGCGTACATACCGCGAAGGAGCTAGCGATGCGCAGTGATTTTCCACACGAAGGACGCCGTGAGGCCGCCACGCCAGAGGATGCCTGGGCCTTCGGCGAGGAGCTGGGCGCGGCTCTGGAGGCCGGGGACCTGGTTATCCTCGACGGCCCCTTAGGTGCCGGGAAAACCACCTTTACACAGGGCATTGCCCGCGGGATGCAGGTGAAGGGGCGGGTGACCTCACCGACCTTCGTCATCGCGCGCGAGCACCCTTCCCGCGTGGGCGGGCCGACGTTGGTGCACGTGGATGCCTACCGCCTCCTCGACCATTCTGAAGATCCGTTGGGGGAGCTGGACAGTCTAGACTTGGACACCGAAATAGAGGATGCTGTTGTCGTCGCCGAGTGGGGCGGGGGCTTCATGGAGCGGCTTTCTGACGTGTATCTCGCCGTCACAATTAACCGCGATTCGGATGATGACGTCCGCGTATTTACATGGAAATGGGTGAATTAACGTGCTGGCTTTTCTTGCTGAACAGCCCTTGCTCACGCTCTTTCTCATCATGGCGGTGGGACTAGCCGTTGGCAAGATCAATGTCTTCGGCATCTCGCTCGGCGCCGCCGCCGCGATGTTCGTGGCCTTGGGCTTGTCCGCGGCGAACCCGGACATCGTGGTCCCTGCGTTCGTGTATCAATTTGGCCTGGCCATCTTCGTCTACGTCATCGGCCTGAACTTCGGCCGCAGCTTCTTCGAAGATTTCCGCCGGCGTGGTTGGAAGATGTCCGTGGTGGTCATCGTCTTCTTCTTCGTGTTGGCGGGTCTGACTACCCTGGCGATGCGTCTCTTTGATCTGGACCCTGCGATCAGCGTCGGTACTCTCGCGGGTTCGGTGAGCTCGACGCCGGGTATGGCTGCGGTCGTTGAGGCCCTGGGCGGCGATAGCACCCCGGTGGTGGGCTATTCCTTGGCCTACCCTGGATGCATCATCGGAACCATTCTGGTTGCCGCCATCGGCGCGAAGATGCTGCGCGTGAACCACGTTGAGGATGCCCGCGCTGAGGGGATGATTGCGGAGCCGCTGGAGTGGCGAGCAGTGCGCCTGACCCGCGACTTCGACGCAACGGTAGGGGAGCTGCAGGAGGTGACCGGCGAGCGCGTCATCGCTACCCGCCACGTGAACAATCCCCATAACCACAACCTGGCCTACCCGGAGCTGCCGCTGCGTGCCGGCATGGAGCTCTTACTCAACGGCACGGCTCCAGCGCTCGATAGCGCGATTTCCCAGCTGGGTGAGGAGATCCACCTCAACCTCCACGAGGAGGATGGCCTGGTCTACCGCCGCCTGACCGTGTCGAGCCCGCGCGTGGCGGGCTATCAGCTCAAGGACTTGGACACGGTCAAGGAAGGCTTCCTCATCGCGCGCGTGCGCCGCGGCGACTCCGACGTCGTGCCGAACGAGGAAACCGTCCTGCACTACTCGGACCGCGTGCGCGTTATCACCGCGCCGGGCAGGCTTGACGACGTCCGCCGTTTCCTCGGCGACTCCGAAGCCAAACTCGGCAACGTCGATCTCTTCCCCTTTGCTCTCGGTCTCTTCATTGGTCTGCTCTTCGGCGCTATCCCGATTCCGCTGCCGGGTGGCACGACACTCTCCTTCGGTTTCGGCGGCGGCCCTATCGTCGTCGGCCTCATCCTGGGCGCGTTGGGCCGCTCGGGCCCGATTAACTGGCAGCTTCCTTTCCACGCCAAGCAGACAATCTCCACGCTGGGCTTGACCTTGTTCCTGGCGGGCGTGGGTACGTCGGCAGGCGGCCAGTTCCGTGATGCCCTCTCCGATCCGACCTCCTTGAAGTACATGGGAGTGGGCATTGTGCTGTCGCTGGTCTCCGCCATCGGCATCGTCGCGGTATCCATGCTGGTGCTGCGCCTGAAGTTTGATGAGTCGATGGGCATCGCCGCGGGTATGACCACGAACCCGGCGATCATGGCCTACCTCAACCCCCAGACCGGAACCCAGCTGGCAGAGCGCGGCTATGCCACCGTGTACCCCACGGCGATGATCGGCAAGATCCTCATGTGCCAGGTCCTGGCGTTGTTGATCGTCTGACCCTTCTCAAGGGCTGTCCAGGTTCGCGGCAAGGTGGTCGCGTAGGATATCTCCCCGTACTGAACCCCCTAATATCTAGGAGCACATTCCCTCTATGAACAAAATCGGTCAGTTCATCACCACCGTCGTCATCGGCGGCTTCGCCGTATTTCTTGCCGCCCTCATCGTGCTGCCGATGGTCCGTACTGCGGATGCGGAGTCGAAGGAGCCGTCGACCGTTGCCCAGTCTTTGAGCGCCTACCCGAAGAACCTGGACTTCGCCGTGTTCATCCCGCAGGATGTGTACGGCCCGGAGTGGAGTGCGGTCGCCGCCGTCTGCCCGGGTACCACCGAAGATCAGCTCAAGAAGGGCGGCGTGGAGACGAAGAACCTGAACATTGACTTCGCCGACGGGGCCGTGCCTGATGACGTGAACTACATGCTGCTGGTCTCGCAGACAGGTGAATTCAAGGCGGAGAAGCTGCCGCGCGCGAAGGTGGACCTGTGTGACGGTCTGCTGCAGCAGCTGAAGTCGCCGGAAGCAGCCAAGCAGGACTTCCCGCCGCTGCTGCCGTTCCAGCAGGGTCAGCCGCTGCAATTTATGCGCGACACCCAGGAATACGCAGAGAAGATGGGTAAGAACAACCCAGACTACGTCGATACCGACTGGCACCTCGCAGGCTAATGAAGGTTCTCGCACTCGATACCGCCACCACGGATCTGGTCACGGGCATCGTTGACACCGACACCGGGGAGAGCATCGACCGCGTCATCAGCGGTACGCGCGCCCACAACGAGCAGCTCATCCCTACCATCGAGGAGCTGCTTGCCGACGCCTCCCTGACCTACGCCGACCTCTCCGCCATCGTCGTTGGCACGGGGCCCGGACCGTTTACCGGCCTGCGCGTGGGTATGGCTACCGCGTCCGCCCTGGGAGTGGCCCTTAACCTGCCGGTACATGGTGTGTGCACCTTGGACGCCATTGCGCACGGGCGCGCGGGGGAGTGGCTGGTGGCCATTGATGCCCGCCGCAAGGAGGTCTACTGGGCCACCTTTGCCGACGGGGAGCGCCGCAGCGGCCCGAACGTATCGAAGCCGGAAACCCTTGATCTCAGCGCCGCCGGACTCGCGAGCCCGGAGAGCACGCGCCTAGTGTTTCCCGAGTCTATTGCCCTTCGTTTGCCGGAGAGCATCGCTGACCTTCCCCGCGAGTGGGCTACCCCGCGCGCAGCGGGTTTGGTTGCTTGTGCCGATCTGTCCGCTGAACCTGAGCCGCTCGTCCCGCTCTACCTTCGCCGTCCCGATGCCGTGGAACCACAGGCCAAGCCGCGCTCGGCTGCCTTGGTCGGCGGCATCGAGGAGACACCGGCATCATGAGGCTGCGGCCACTGACGTCTGCGGACGCTCCGCACTGCGCCGAGCTGGAGAAGGTCCTCTTCCCCGGCGAGAGCCCATGGCCGGCGCGAGCCTTCGAGCAGGAAATAGCGGCGGGTCACACCACCTACTGGGCGGTTGACATGAATGTCAACCGCGTGGGCCACAACGACAACCGCGTGGGCCATAATGACAACCGCGGAGAGGTTCTCGGGTACGCCGGCGTGGGCCGCATGGGCCCCGCAGCCTGGCCGGAGTACGAAATCCGCACCATTGGCGTCGACCCTGCTGCCCAACGGCGGGGCATCGCGAGGCTGATGATGGACGCCATCGTCGAGCTCGCAGATTCCCACGATGCGCCCATCTTCCTTGAAGTGCGCGTGGGTAACGAACCGGCCATTCGCCTCTATGAGGCTTATGATTTTGTCATCAACGGCCTGCGCCGCAACTACTACCAGCCCTCCGGTGCGGACGCCCACACCATGTACCGACCACGAAAGAGTGAGAGATGTTAATCCTCGGCATCGAGTCCTCCTGCGACGAAACCGGCGTGGGAATCATCGAGCTGTCTGACAACGGCCACATGGAGATCCGCGCCGACGTCGTCGCCTCCTCCATGGAGCAGCACGCGCGCTTCGGCGGCGTGGTTCCGGAGATCGCCTCCCGCGCCCACCTCGAAGCCATGCCGCAGGTGATGAAGGCGGCGTTGGAGGAGGCGGGCGTCGAGAAGCCAGACGCAGTAGCCGCCACCGTGGGGCCGGGACTGGCCGGTGCGCTCCTCGTCGGGGCGTCGGCAGCCAAGGCCTTTGCCTCCGCGTGGGGCGTTCCTTTCTACGGCGTCAACCACCTCGGCGGACACGTCGCGGTGGCCAACCTGGAGGGCGAGGAGCTGCCGCACTCGGTGGCCCTGCTCGTCTCTGGCGGTCACACGCAGCTGCTCGAGGTGGAGGCCGTGGGCAAGCCCATGAAGGAACTGGGCACCACGCTTGACGACGCCGCCGGCGAAGCCTACGACAAAGTCTCCCGTCTCCTGGGGTTGGGGTATCCGGGAGGGCCGGTCATCGATAAGCTGGCTGCCCAAGGAAAGCCGACTATTGACCTGCCGCGAGGTTTGTCCAAGGCTGAGGACCTGCGCGGGCCGAACCGCCACAACTTCTCCTTCTCGGGGCTTAAGACTGCGGTGGCGCGCCACGTGGAAAAGGCCGAGCGCGAGGGCACGACGGTCCAGGTTGAGGATCTCTGCGCCTCCTTCCAGGAGGCGGTGGCTGACGTGCTCACCGCCAAGGCCGTACGAGCCTGCCAGGACACAGGCGCCAAGGTGCTGCTGCTCGGCGGCGGCGTCGCGGCGAATTCGCGGCTGCGCGCCTTGGCGGCGAAGCGCTGCGAATCCGCGGGCATCGAGCTGCGCGTGCCGCGCTTCAAGCTGTGCACCGACAACGGCGTGATGATTGCCGCGGTGGCCGCCCAGCTCATTCACGAAGGCGCCGAGCCTTCCGGCCTGGCATGCGGGACGGATACGCAGCTTGAGGTGGAAGTTCCGCTCGTCGCCGCACGCTAGCGGATGCGCAACCCTCAGGGGGCCGGTAGTGTGATGACCGATAATCGTCCGGCTCACGCACAAGGAGCTCACACTGTTATGACCACTGGATTCCTCGTTAACCCCGATCTATCCCGCCGCACCATCGAGTTTGAGCTCGAGCATGCAAATCAATTCCTCGGCGGCACCACCGAGGATCGCGTCTCTGTGGCCTTCCAGGATGATGGCCAGACCTACGCGGCGCTGTTTAACCCGAACGCCAAGGCTGAAGGCGCCGACCCGAACCCGGTGGCTTCCCTGGCGCGCAATGCAGCTGCGACCGGCAATTCCGCCTTCTTGCAGGACCCAATCCGTTCCATCTGCGGTCCGGTTATCTTCGTTGCTGCCGACGGTGACGACAAGAACATCGACGAGGTTGCCGAGGCCGTGGAGCACGGCATCCGCGCGGTGAAGAACTACCGCGAGGACAACCCGGAGGAGTACCAGCTGTGGCGTGCGGCTGTGCTGAACTCCCACCGGCAGGTCTAATTCCAGCCCTTGTTTGTAGGGCCTCAGCGCTTTTCTAGCGCTCGGTGTGGCGCAGCCATGCCAATACGGCCTTCACCCGCCGGTTGGAGTCCTCGGGTCGAAACCCGAGCTTTATAAATACATTGGAGACATGCTTGCTTACTGCTCCGGAGGTAAGGACGAGCGTGTCTTCAATGTCTTTATTGCTCAATCCTTGGGCCATAAGCCCCAGTACCTCCCGCTCGCGAGCGGTGAGCCGGGCTAGACCAGTGTGCCTTGCAGAAAGCAGCGCCGTGACCACCTCTGGGTCCACCACGGTGCCGCCGCGGGCGACATCGTCTAGCGTGCGCACGAATTCTTCAACATCAGAAACGCGCTCCTTGAGTAGGTACCCGAATCCGCCGTGCTCCAGGAGGCGGTCGAGATAGCTTGCCGCTACGTACTGGCTCAGCACCACCACGGGTTGGGTGGGGTCGGCTGCCCGCAGATCGTGCACGGCTTGAAGCCCGTCATCGGTCATCGTGGGCGGCATGCGCACATCGCTGATAATGAGGTCGAAGTCTTCCTGCCCTGCGATGGCGCGCAGTACTTCGGCATCTGTGACCGTCGTGACGCTATGACCGAGAGCACCGAGTAGTTGCTCCAGACCCGCGCGCAGGAGCGCGGAATCTTCTGCGAGTAGTAGCTTCATTTCGCCTCCTTCAGCGGTAGTTTGACCAGCAGCTGGCCACCGCCTTTACCCGTAGCATTGGTGCTAGCAGCACCAAAGGTTACCGTGCCGCCGAGTGCAGCAGCGCGCTCGCGCAGACCGGCGAGGCCCGTGCCCGAATCCACAGCTGCACTCTCACCGTCCGGCTCTTTGGCCGTGGGGCCCATGCCATTATCTACGATTTCTAGGCGTAGCATATCCCTAAAAGCGACCGTTACCACGGCTTCGGTGGCTGCGCCGTGTTTAGAGGCGTTTGTGAGCGCCTCGGCGACTGCATGATAGGCCAGCAGTGCTGTGGTCTCGTCTATCGAGCTCTCAGCGCCCTCTACGCGAAGTGTGGTCTCAAGCCCGGAATGGGCGAGTAACTCGTCGAGGGCGGGGATAAGCCCGTCGTCGAAAAGCACCTGCGGCGCAATGCCACGCACTGTCGCCCGCAATGAAGCCAGAGCCAAAGAGGCATTATGTTCTGCGTCAGTCAAGGCCTGTTGTGCCTGGGGCGGGGCTTGTAGTTTTGCCGCGGCCAAGTTGAGCTTGAGCGCGGTGAGGTACTGCTGCGGGCCATCGTGCAGTTCGCGTTCGATGCGGCGGCGCTCGCCGGAGAAGGCATCGATAAGCGTGGCACGCGAGGCCGCCATTTCCTCGGCCGAAGGACTCAATGCCAGTCGGGTCAGCGAGACCGACACTGAGACCAAGAGGCGGTTGAGACCTACCAGTAACACCACAAGCAACAGAGCAGCCGGCCAGCAGGTTAAGAAAATGAGCGGTCGGTTGGAGGTGGACCACTCGCCAACGTAGAACTCGGCCTTAGGTACGAATGGCGTTATCGCTAGCACACCCGCTGTGAAACCCAGTGCCGTCCACGCGGTAAAGCATGCAGCCGAAATCAATAACTGCAACACAAGGTGATAGAACTGCTGCCAATCAAACCATCGATCTGCGCGCCGGGGTGGAATTTCCACGCCCATCCACTGCGCGCCCAACCGGCCGACAAGTTCCGCGGCGCGACCCACCAACGGGATCCACGGCAGCATCAGCACCGAAATCACCAAGGTTGGGATACACAGCATGCCGAGGAGGAGGCTCCACGCACAGGCTTTGAAGGTTCGCATAGTCTTCGACCCTATCCGCCATGCCGGTGGAAGGGCAGTGGAGCTAGCTCCACCATTTTCTGGGCAGCCCGCCCCATGTCATTGTCGTGCGTGGCCGAGTGGAATCAAAGGCATGTTAAAAGCAGAAAACCTTAGTAAGCGCTACGGCCGCCGCACCGTGCTCAATCGCGTCAATGTGTCTATCGCCCCAGGCGAATTCGTTGCCATCATGGGGCCATCGGGAAGCGGCAAAACCACGCTCCTGAACCTGCTATCCGGGCTCGATAAGCCCACTTCCGGCCGAGTCAACGCGCCGGGGCGCAAGCAGCGTGCATTTGTATTCCAAGACTACAACCTGCTGGAATCCCTCAACGCGCGACGCAATGCTACCTTGACGGCGCGTTTTTCCGGACGGCGCCCTGCACGCGGCCGGGTGGCAGACGTCTTCGACTCGCTCGGTCTCGCTGGATTGGAGAGCCGCCTGCCCGCACAGCTTTCTGGTGGGCAGCAGCAACGCGTGGCTGTCGCCCGGGCATTGCTGGCCCAAGCGCCCTATATTTTCGCTGACGAGCCCACGGGCGCGCTTGACGACGCCACCGCTTCCACCGTCCTTTCCCACCTTCGCGCCGTTGCCCGCGATGGAGCCAGCGTGATCATGGTGACTCACTCGCACCTTGCCGCCGAGGCGGCCGACCGGGTCATTTCCTTGGAGGAGGTGGCCCATGCTGGTGTGGCTTAAGGACTTACAGTCCAATTGGCTATCGTGGCTGGCCGTAGCGCTGACCCTGGTGGTGTCTTCCACCTCGTGCACCCTAGCGCTAGCCATGCTGGTCGCTTCCCCCGGAGCCGAAGAAAACCCCGCTGGGCCTCTGGGCGGCACGGTGCTGGGCATGTCACTGTGCGTGGTGGTGCTGGTGACGCTCTCGCAGATGCGCCTTATCATCGCTGAGCGCGAGCCGGTCTACCGTTCCTGGCGCATGGTGGGCATGCCTGGGTGGATGATCCTGTTTTTCATTCTGGGCCAAGTCGCGGTGGTTAGCGCGGCCGCCGGATTTCTTGGTGTTCTGCCGGCCCGTCCACTGCTTGCACCGTGTGTGCGTGCCCTGCGTAGTGACGGTATTCCTTTGCCAGACATTGCTATTACAGGCCAGGTCGTTGGTATTGCGGTAGTTGTCTGCATGTCCGCGGCCCTAGTTGGCGCGCTCCCTCCACTGCGCCGAGTCTTTCGGCCGCACGCCACCGCACACCCGGCGTGGCTCATGGTGAAATTCCTGCTCGCGTCCGTGGCTGTCGGCAGTACCGTCTATGGATGCCTGCAGATCGATGACCCCGGGAATCTCCTCTCGGCCGAGATGGGCTTAGTCATCCTCGTTGCACTCTTCTTGCCCTGGCTCATGCCCGGCATCGATCAATGGACCCGCGCTGTCGGCATCGCCGGGAACAACGTACGCGTGCGCCGGAGCTTTTCCACCCCGCACATCGTGCCGTGGGTGCTCGTCGCAGGTCTTATCGTCGCCGTCGGCTCGGGCCTGCGCTTTGGGAACGACGTCGGCACCGGCGGCTCCCTGTCCTCCTGGCAAGTTTTTGTTGCCCTTTTAGGTCCTGTCTTTGCACCCAGCATCGTGGGCGCCGTGCTTACCTCGCTGCTTATGCACGGGCGCATCGCGGCCGATATTCGTGGCCTCACCTTGGCGGGTGCCGTCCCCTCGGCCTGGGCGCGCGTGCAAGTGGGGGAGGCGGCGTGCCTCACCTTGACTGCGGCCGGCGTGGTCTGGGCGCTGTGCTTGGCGACGCTCCTGCCTCTCCAGCACCTGCTCACCCCACAGGCTTCCTTCGGTCGAACGCTGGTAGAGGAGTTGTGGTGGCCGTCCTTCGCCGTAATATTCGGCGCAATGTTTATTGCCCTGGGCGTCGTCAAGCTGGCGTTGGCCGGCTTTGTACACACCCGAGCCGCGTCGTTCGCGGAGGGCGAACGGGTTAGCGGCCCACAACGTTGAGGGCTAGCAGTCGCGAGGGTAGAGTGCTAGGCAGGTTGTTTTGACCCACAGTTGTTCACCCGCGACGACGGCTGTGCTGGGCTACCCACAACCGGCACACGCGCGTCCACGTGGACGCGCATTAAGAACACTTTGGAGGAAATCATCATGGCAAACATCAAGCCGCTGGAGGACAAGGTCCTCGTCCAGATCGTTGAAGCTGAGACCACCACTGCATCCGGCCTGGTTATCCCGGACTCCGCGAAGGAGAAGCCGCAGGAGGCCACCGTCGTAGCCGTAGGCCCGGGCCGCACCAACGACAAGGGCGAGGTTGTCCCGGTTGGCGTCAACGAGGGTGACACCGTCATCTTCTCCAAGTACGGCGGCACCGAGCTGAAGTACGACGGCCAGGAGTACCTCCTGCTGTCCGCTCGCGACCTGCTCGCTGTCATCGAGAAGTAAAAGTAGGCGATTAACCCTATGCCAAAGCTGATTGCATTTGACCAGGAGGCCCGTGAGGGCATCCAGCGCGGTGTGGATACGCTGGCCGACGCCGTCAAGGTCACCCTCGGCCCCCGCGGCCGCAACGTCGTGCTGTCCAAGGCTTTTGGAGGCCCGACCGTCACGAATGACGGCGTCACCATCGCCCGCGATATCGACTTGGACGATCCTTTTGAGAACCTCGGCGCCCAGCTGGTGAAGTCCGTGGCCGTCAAGACCAACGACATTGCCGGTGACGGCACCACCACCGCCACCTTGCTGGCCCAGGCTCTCGTCTTCGAAGGCCTGCGCAATGTTGCCGCCGGCGCTAACCCGGTGGAGCTCAACAAGGGCATCGCCGCGGCGGCTGAGAAGGTCGTCGAGGAGCTCAAGAAGCGCGCCACCCCGGTGAACTCCTCCGCGGAGGTCTCCCAGGTTGCCACCGTTTCCTCCCGCGATGCGGAGGTCGGCGAGATGGTTGCCGGCGCCATGGACAAGGTGGGCAAGGACGGTGTCGTCACCGTCGAGGAGTCCCAGACCATCGAGTCCACCGTGGACGTCACCGAGGGCATTTCCTTCGACAAGGGCTACCTCTCCCCGTACTTCGCGACGGAGGAGGAGACCTACAACGCCGTGCTTGACGACGCCGCAATTCTCCTCGTCCGCAACAAGATCTCCTCCCTGCCGGACTTCCTGCCGTTGCTGGAGAAGATTGCGGAGTCCTCGCGCCCGACCCTCATCATTGCTGAGGACATCGAGGGCGAGCCGCTGCAGGCTCTCGTGGTGAACTCCATCCGCAAGGTCCTCAAGGTCGCCGCCGTGAAGTCCCCGTACTTCGGCGAGCGCCGCAAGGGCTTCATGGACGACCTGGCTGTCGTCACCGGCGCTACCGTCGTCGACCCGGAGGTTGGCATCAACCTCAAGGAGGTCGGCCCGGAGGTTCTCGGTTCTGCCCGCCGCGTCACCGTGTCCAAGGAAGACACCGTGATCGTGGATGGTGCAGGCACTGCTGAGGCCGTCGAGGAGCGCCGCGAGCAGATTCGCCGCGAGATCGAGCGCACCGATTCCACCTGGGATAAAGAGAAGCTCGAGGAGCGTCTGGCCAAGCTGTCCGGTGGCGTTGCCGTCATCCGCGTTGGTGCCGCTACCGAGACCGAGGTCAACGAGCGCAAGCTGCGCGTCGAGGACGCCATCAACGCTGCCCGCGCGGCCGTTGAGGAGGGCGTTATCGCCGGCGGTGGCTCCGCACTGGTTCAGATTTCCCAGGAGCTTGAGGCCTTCGCCGAGGGCTTCGATGGTGAGGCCAAGGTTGGTGTGCTGGCTGTAGCCCGCGCGCTGACCCGCCCGGCCTACTGGATCGCCGAGAACGCAGGCCTGGACGGATCCGTCGTGGTCGCCCACGTCGCCGAGCAGGCCAACGGTGAAGGTTTCAACGCCGCCACCCTGGAGTACGGCAACCTGCTGGAGCAGGGCATCATCGACCCGGTGAAGGTCACCCACTCCGCCGTGGTTAACGCTGCCTCCGTGGCCCGCATGGTGCTCACCACTGAGGCTTCCGTCGTGGAGAAGCCCACCGAGGAAGAGCCGGCTCAGGCCGGCCACGCGCACGCGCACTAGCAAGTGCGCGTGGGAAGCAGGAGCTTCCCACATAGCCATAAGGAATTCCCGCGTAGCCGCAAGGAAGGCCCGTCGCCCGCATCCCTCGCGGGGCGGCGGGCCTTCGCCGTGTCTGGGGCGGGGGAGCCCTTGCCCCTCAACGACGGCGCCATCATTTACCCCGGCATGAAGGTCGGCTCGTGGATGTGGCGCGCCTACGCCGAGTCCGGGCTGTATCCGGCCGACATGCCGGTCCAGGACTTCACCGAGGAGCAGAAGCGTGATCTCTATGAGGTCGGGACCAAGGTCAAGGTCGGCGGCGTCAACATGAGCTACATGGGGCTGGTTACGCGCCTGAAAACAAACGTGTTGAGTAGTCCCTACAGAAGCACATGCGGGTCTTCGTCGAGCGCGCAGTGGTCTTTGTGGCCTGCCCGGAGTGCCAGGGTACGCGCCTGGCGCAGCACTCGCGGGAGTCCTACCTTAACGGTGTCTCCATCGCGGAGGTCTGCGGGATGGAGCTTGCTGACGCCGCCGCATGGCTCCGCACCATCAACTCGCCCCTTGCCGTGGCCCCGCTGTGCGGGTTGGAGGCGGCCCTGGATTTGGGGCTGGGCTACCTGACGTTGGGGCAGCCGCTCTCTACGTTGTCGGGTGGTGAGCGCCAGCGGCTGAAGCTCGCGGTTCGGCTGTGTGACCGCAAGGCAACTGCGGACATCATCGTGCTCGACGAGCCGACGGTGGGCCGGCATCACAAAGACATCGATGCCTTGCTGTGCCTCTTTGACACGCTTGTCGACGCCCACCTAACCCTCATCTGCGTCGAACACCACCGCGCCTTCCTGGCGCACGCCGATCACATCATTGATCTCGGTCCTGGCGCGGGCTCAGCCGGTGGCGAGGTTGTGGCGGCCTGCTCGCCGCGCGAGTTCTTAGGAACGGACACGCTGACCGCCCGCTACCTAACGCAGGCCCTGTAAAACCGGTTGACGCTAGGGGAGCGGGAGGAAGAAGGAGCGGACTAGGCGCCGACGGTCGCGTGGGTGCGGCGCGAGCGCAAGGCAACGACGCGCTCGGATTCGCTCATGCCGCCCCACACGCCATAGGGCTCGCCGGATGCGAGGGCGTGTTCGCGGCACATCTCGATGACCGGGCAGGTGTGGCAAATGGCCTTGGCGCGGTTCTCGCGCTGGGCGCGGGCACGACCGCGCTCGCCGTCTGGGTGGTAGAACACGTCAGAGTTTTCCCCACGGCATGCGCCGTGTAGCTGCCAATCCCAAAAGTCCGTATTGGGCCCGGGGAGCAGGAAAGGCTGAGACACGTTCGATTCTCCTTATTCGTCAAAGATAGAGTGCCCGAGCACAGGGCGTGCTGTAAGCGCGACCCAACGCGGGTGATAGTCCCGTGAGAGCTAGGGTGAAGTAAGACGAGATCGAAGTGTGTCTTCCCTTGGTAAACGGAGTGTTAAGCATTACTGACATGCAGGTGTAACTAGCCGAAAAGCCATACTTTTACCCGGCGTGACCTGCATTTAAGGTTAAGATGAACGATGAATGAACTTTTTCATCGCAGCTCAAAGGCTGGGGAATGGACCCGTCGTTTCGGGTTTCGCCAAAAGGTTATGACATGATGTTCATGCAGAATATGTAGTAATGAATTAAACGCATTCATTAAGAAAAGACTTTAGGCAGAAGAGCACAAAGCAGAAGAGCAAGGATGGCAGTGGCTACACATGCTACAGGCGCAGGCGGCTCCTCCACAGCGGCGAAGCGCGACAGCGATAAGGAACTAGCGGATCTCGTTCCGCTAGCCGTCGACGGTAGCCGCTGTGCCCTGCAGCGCATCATGCGCATCATTCATCCGCAGGTCCTGCGCTATTGCCGCGCACGCATTGGCGGCCACCGCCAGCCCACGGCGGAGGATGTGGCACAAGAGATCTGTTTGGCGGTGGCGACGTCGATTGGCACGTACAAGGACAAGGGCCGCCCGTTTATGGCCTATGTGTATGGCATCGCTGCCCACAAGGTGACTGACGCTCACCGCGCCCTCAGTCGCGACCACACACACCCGACGGAAGACCTTCCGGAAGACGCTGCTCAGGACGCTACCCCCGAAGAATCAGCCCTTGAAGTAGACGGTAGTAACAGAGTGCGGGCAATGCTCGATACGTTAAGTGACAAGGCCCGGGACATTATCATCTTGCGTGTGTTCGTGGGGCTGTCGGCAGAGGAGACCGCAGAAATTGTGGAGTCGACCCCTGGCGCAGTCCGCGTGGCGCAACATCGTGCACTTGCGCAATTGCGCAAATCCCTCGATTCGCACGAGACGTCGTGAACCAGCAGCGTGAACCAGTAGTTGGGCTAGCTCCAGAGCTAGCAGTGAGCCATCGGTACTTGGCACCGACAAATTTAAAATTTTTCTAATAAGGAAGGGAGGACATCATGGCAAAAAAGGACCAGCCTCAGCAGGGTGTCGCTGAGCAGCTGCAGCCTTTGGTCGATGATGATGCATTCCTCACCACTCTCTCCGAAGGAACGGATCCCTCCGATGGCGGTGATGAGTTGGCGGGTCTTCTGCTGGAGCTGCGCGGGGACGTCGAGAAGCAGATGCCCCCGGCCCCTCTCATCGAAGGCGCGGAGGAGGAGCCGGAGGTTATTTCCCTCGGCGCGGCACGTCGCCGTCGGAGCAAGCCATTCATGCACGGCCTCATTGGAGCGGCCGCAGCTACGCTGCTCATCGCAGGCACCGGAGCTGTGGTGGTCAACGCCGGACCGGGTTCCCCGCTGTATGGCGTGAACCAGTCGCTCTTCGGCGCGGATGATCACGATGTGTCTGTGGTCGAGCTTGCCGGAACACTCGATGAAATGGAGAGGCGTTCCGCCGAGGGCGACATGGACGGCACCCGTCAGCTACTTGAAGAAGCCCGGAAGATGGTGGATCAGGCCAAGCGGGAACGCGAGGCGGAGTCCCCGAGTGCGGCGAAGCAGCAGCCCCGCACTACGGTGACGCAGACGCAGACGGTGGAGAAGCCCGCCCCTGTAGAGGAGCAGAAGCCACCGGAGCCGGAGACCGTCACGCAGACCGAGACTGCGGTCTCTACCGTCGTGGTGACCCGTACGGTATCGGCAGGCAATCCACTGGAGCCGCCGACGCAAAGCCAGCCGGAGCCAAGTCAGCCGGGTGGTGGAGATCAGGCGACGCCGCCGCAGAATGACAACTCGGATGGCACTGGGGATAGCGGCCAGCTCCCACCGCCGCAGTTCCAGCAATAAAACCACGAAGAACCTCTTCCCTCCCACACCAGGAGGAAAGAGGTTCTTTCCGTTTAACGCGCGGTAGTTTTACCGCGCGAGCCGCACTAGTAGCGCGAATCCATACCGTCGAGGTAGCCCACCGCATAATCCCACGGGACATAGCGCATCGGATCCGGCTCGGCGCCCGGCTCGTGCACGGGGGCGAGCTGGCCCGCCAGCGTAGCCTGCATGTTGGAGGCCATGATGTCCCACTCATAGAAGTGGTTTTCCTCGCAGTCCTCGCAGAAAAAGAAGATGCCGTCGATGCCGCGCGGGCTCAAAACACGCGCAAACTCTTGGACCATGGCCAGATCATGAATGACGGCGAGACGGTCCTCCTCAGACAGCGGCTCGACGTGCTCATCCTCCTCGAGGAAGGAAGCTGGGTCGTTCGGGTCGTCCGCGAAAGGATCGCGGGGCATGTTGGCGAAAAAGTTCACGCCTGCGAGCCTATTGACTCCGTGCGCGCAAGGCAATTCCCTATAGAGACTTTTTCTATACCCACGGCTACCACTACGGGGCGTCCACGCACTACAGTGAGGGCTACCGCATACAACTATCTGGTCAGTTTAGGAGAGCCCCACCCTCATGAGCCACGTCCACACCGGCGGAGACAACCCCGACAAGATTGCACTCTACGGCCTTACTTTTGATGATGTTCTGCTGCTTCCCGCAGAATCCAACGTCGTCCCCTCCGAGGTGGATACCTCGGCGCAGTTCACCCGCAACATTCGCCTCGGCGTGCCTCTGGCTTCCGCCGCGATGGATACGGTGACCGAGGCCCGCATGGCCATCGGCATGGCGCGCCAGGGCGGCATCGGCGTCCTGCACCGCAACCTTTCCGCAGAGGAGCAGGCTCAGCAGGTAGAGATCGTTAAACGTTCCGAATCCGGCATGGTCACCGACCCGGTCACGGCCACCCCGGACATGACTATCGACGAAGTGGACACGCTGTGCGCGCGGTACCGGATTTCGGGCCTGCCGGTCGTCGATAAGCAGGGCACCCTCGTGGGTATCTGCACCAACCGTGACATGCGCTTCGAGGCGGATTTCTCCCGCAAGGTTTCTGAAATCATGACCCCGATGCCGCTCGTCGTGGCCAAGGAAGGCGTCAGCAAGGAGGAGGCGCTGGAGCTGCTGTCCGCCAACAAGGTGGAGAAGCTGCCCATCGTCGACGATGCAAACAAGCTCGTCGGCCTCATCACCGTCAAGGATTTTGTCAAGACCGAGCAATTCCCTAACGCCTCCAAGGATGCTTCTGGGCGCTTGCTCGTGGCGGCGGGCATCGGCACCGGTGAGGAGTCCTACCAGCGCGCAGGCCAGCTTGTCGACGCCGGCGTAGACGTCCTCGTCGTCGACTCCGCCCACGCCCACAACAACCGTGTGCTGGAGATGGTCTCCCGTGTGCAGAAGGACTTTGGTGACCGCATTGACGTCATCGGTGGCAACCTGGCCACCCGTGAAGCAGCCCGCGACATGATTGAGGCTGGCGCCGACGCCATCAAGGTCGGTATCGGGCCGGGTTCCATTTGCACCACGCGCGTCGTGGCGGGCGTAGGTGCCCCGCAGATCACCGCCATTATGGAAGCTGCAGCCGTCGCTGGCCCGGCGGGTGTGCCGGTCATTGGTGATGGTGGCATGCAGTACTCCGGTGACGTCGCCAAGGCCTTGGCGGCCGGCGCCGATACCGTCATGCTGGGTTCCATGCTGGCCGGCACCACGGAGGCGCCGGGCGATATCGTCGTGGTCCAAGGCAAGCAGTACAAGCGCTACCGCGGCATGGGCTCCATGGGAGCCATGCAGGGCCGCGGCCTGTCGGGGGAGAAGCGTTCCTACTCCAAGGACCGCTACTTCCAGGCTGACGTTAAGAGCGAGGACAAGCTGGTGCCGGAAGGCGTGGAGGGCCGCGTGCCATTCCGCGGTGACATCGATGCCATCGTTCACCAAATCGTCGGCGGCCTGCGTGCCTCGATGGGCTACACCGGCTCCGCTAACTTGGCCGAGCTCAAGACCAAGCAATTTGTCCAGATCACCGCTGCGGGCCTCAAGGAGTCTCACCCGCACCACCTTCAGCAGATCGTCGAAGCTCCGAATTACCGCTAAGGACTAAGAATGCGCGATTACGTAGAAATCGGCGTCGGCCGCGAGGCACGCCGCACCTATGACTTGAACCAGATCTCCCTGGTGCCGACTCGCCGTACCCGTTCCTCCAAGGACGTGGACACCTCGTGGCACATCGATGCCTACACCTTTGAGGTCCCGTTCGTCTCGGCGCCGACCGATGCGCTGGCCACTCCCGAGTTCGTTATCGAGATGGGCAAGCAAGGCGGCCTCGGTGTTATCAACGCGGAAGGCCTGTGGGGCCGCCACGAGGACCTGGAGGGCGCGATTGCCCGCGTGACGGAGAACTTCGGCGACCTGTCGACGCTGCAGGAGCTGCACGCAGCACCCCTGAACGAGGAGCTGCTGGCCGAGCGCATCGCGCAGGTCCGCGATTCCGGCGTGACCGTGGCCGTGCGGGTCTCCCCGCAGCACGCCCGTGAGCTGGCGCCCGTGGTTATTAAGGCCGGCGCGGAGTTGCTGTTTATCCACGGCACCCTGATTTCCGCCGAGCACGTGCAGACCGGTGGCGAGCCGCTCAACTTGAAGGAGTTCATCGGTTCGCTGGACACCCCGGTGATTGCCGGTGGCGTGGCGGATTACACCACGGCGCTGCACCTCATGCGCGCGGGCGCCGCGGGCATCATTGTTGGCTCCGGTGTGAACACCAACCCGGAGACCGTCGGCATTGATATCCCCATGGCGACGACCATCGCGGATGTTGCGGCCGCACGCCGCGACTACCTGGACGAGACCGGGGGACGCTACGTGCACGTGCTTGCCGACGGCGACATCTTCACCTCCGCAGACATCGCCAAGGCCATTGCCTGTGGCGCCGATGGTGTCGTTCTAGGCCCGGTCTTAGCCCGCGCGGCGGAGGCCGGCGGCAAGGGCTGGTACTGGCCGTCCACGGCCGGCCACCCGCGTTTCCCGCGCGGCCTCATTGAGCCGATTGGCGTGGCCGATTCCCTCCTGGGCACCGGCACTTTTGGCGCCGATGCTTTTGACGCCGCCGCTTCTGGCAATGCAGCTTCTGGCGCCACCGAGGACGCCTCAGCGGGTGCGCCTTCCTTGGAGGTCGTACTCCACGGTCCATCCAACGAGCCGCTGGGTGAGCTCAACTTGGTCGGTGGGCTCAAGCGTGCCATGGCAAAGTGCGGCTACACGGACCTGAAGTCCTTCCAGAAGGTCGGACTAGCCGTCCGCTAATCTGCGTTGGCGCAGCCGCCCGGGGGAGCGCTGCGCCGAGCAACAAGGCTCCGGGCTGAAATTATTTCGCCGTCTCAGTGGTGCGGGTGCCGGACTCAGAATTCGGTGTGGGGCTCACTGCATCAGCGGTGTCACTGTTACGCGGCTTCTGAAACCACTGCAGCCGGGGTTTCTTCAGGCGGCGTGGGCGCAGTGCCACCTTGCGGAAAACCACCCGCCCGCGGGCCGGCGCCATGGTTTGTAGCACCGAGGCCACCACCACCAACCCGATAGCCGCCAGCTTGAGCTGGGACACGTTCTGGGAGAGCAGGATCCAGCCAAAGAGTGCGGCGAAGACAGGCTCCAAAGCGATGAGGATCGAAAAGACGTTGGGGGCAAGTTTGCGCAGCGCAATGAATTCCAGAGAGTAGGGGATGAGCGAGGCCAGCACGCCCGTACCCAGTGCAAACAGCAATAGGGTGGGGTCGCTGGCCAAAGCCACCGCGCCGCGCCCGCCCACTGGCAGGAGCACGAGGCTGCCGATGAGGAAAGCCATAGCCAAGCCGTCTGCACCGCTAAAGAGCGCCCCGGCCTTCTTGCTGGCCAGGATGTAGGCGGCCCACATTGCGCCGGCGCACAACAAGAAGAACACGCCACGCAGGTCGAGGGGGGCTCCGTTGAAGGAGTCCAAGCCCATCAGGCCCATGCCGAGAAGTGCGAGGGCGACACAGGTGGCGTCGCGAAGCGAGCGTGAGAGACAGGCCGCTAGCAGCAGCGGCCCGAGGAACTCGATGGTGACCGCCGGGCCCAGCGCGACGAGCTCGATGCCGGCATAGAAAAAGCCATTCATCAGGCCCAGCGTGAGGCCGAACATGGTGGCGGAGATCCATTTCTCGCGGCTCCATGTGTGCACGCGCGGTCGCGCAATGGCGAGCAGAATCACGGCGGCGAAAAGCAGACGCAGCGAGGCGGTGCCCCACGGGCCGCCAATGGGGAAAAGCTGAATGGCGAGGCTCGCACCGAGCTGGAGTGAAATGCACGAGCCGATGACGCACAAAACTGCAAACGGATTGGTCATGCAGTCCATTGTGGGGTGGGAAAAACTGTTAGTCTATCTACAGTTTTTAACACGTACCTGTTAGGGATTCTGTCATGTTGGATCTGCACCGTCTGCGCATTCTCTACGAGTTGCAACGCCTCGGCACCGTCACCGCTGTGGCGGAATCGCTGCGCTACACGCACTCGGCCATCTCCCAACAACTGGCGCAGTGCGAAAAGGATGTCGGCGTGGCGCTGTATGAGAAGGTCGGCCGGCGCGTGCGGCTGACGGAGCAGGGCGAAATCCTTGCCTCCTACGCTGAGCGGATGCTCGCTTTGGCGGATGAGGCGGAGTCGCAGGTCATCGCGTCAACCAACGCGGTGCGGGGCACGATTAAGGTCACGACCTTTCAAACGATCATGTCCTCGCTGGTCCCACGGGCGCTGACGGAGTTGGCGCGCGAATACCCGGACCTGCGCGTGCAGATCATCCAGCGTGAAGCCGATGGCGCAATGGAGCTGCTGGCGCGCCGGGAGGTGGACCTCATCCTGGGTGAAGAGTATGAGTCGGACATGCCCGCCACGGATGAGCACACCCACCGGGAGCTGCTTCTCGACGACCCCCTCCGCCTCATCACCCCACTCACCGGCCCCTGGAGCGAGTTGCGCTTGGAGGATTTTGCAGCATGCGATGGCGAAATCCCCTTTGCCATGGACCCGGAGGAGTTTTTATTGGGGCGCTTCGTCCACCGGCTGTGCCGGCGGCATGGTTTTAACCCCAGCGTGCTCTATGAAACCCCGGACCCCTTCCTGCACGCGCATCTGGTGCGCACAGGCCACGCGGTGGCGGTGATTTCGGACCTCTTCCTCGACGAGATTGAGGGCGTGCGCGTGGTTGCCTTGCCCGGTAATCCCACCCGCACGCTCTACACCGCGGTGCGCGCCGGGCGCGAGGGACACCCCGCTTTGCGGGCGTTCCGGGAGGCGCTAGGCAAGGCGGCTGCCACCGCTAAAGATTTTGGGCCACTCCCTGCGGTCTAGGGCGCGGGTTCTTGCGTTAAACTGATGACCGTGACTAACCCAAATACAACCCCGCGTCCTGTCCTCGTGGTGGACTTTGGCGCCCAGTACGCGCAGCTCATCGCCCGGCGCGTGCGTGAGGCCAACATCTACTCCGAGGTTGTCCCCAATTCCGCCTCCGTGGAGGACATCAAGGCCAAGAACCCGGCCGCGCTGATCCTCTCCGGTGGCCCGTCCTCCGTATACGCGGACGGCGCCCCTGCACTGAAGCCGGAGCTGCTCGAACTCGGCATCCCGGTCTTTGGTATCTGCTACGGCTTCCAGTCCATGACCCAAGCCTTGGGCGGTACCGTGGCCTCCACTGGTGCCCGCGAGTACGGTCGCACGGACATGACCGTGTCCGGCGGCGTGCTCCACAAGGGTCTGGAGGACACCCACAAGGTGTGGATGTCGCACGGCGATTCGGTCTCTGAAGCCCCGGAGGGCTTTGAGGTCACCGCCTCTTCCGAGGGCGCTCCCGTGGCCGCCTTCGAGTGCCTGTCCAAGAAGATGGCCGGCGTGCAGTACCACCCGGAAGTTCTCCACTCGCCGCACGGCCAAGAGGTGCTCACGCGCTTCCTGACTGAGGTCGCAGGTTTGGAGCAGAACTGGACCGCAGAGAACATTGCGGAGCAGCTCATTAACGATGTGCGTGAGCAGATCGGCGAGGAAGGCCGCGCGATCTGCGGCCTGTCCGGCGGCGTGGATTCCGCCGTGGCAGCAGCGCTGGTGCAGCGTGCAATCGGTGACCGTTTGACCTGTGTCTTCGTCGATCACGGCCTGCTGCGCGCGGGTGAGCGTGAGCAGGTGGAGAAGGACTTCGTGGCGTCGACTGGCGCCAAGCTCATCACCGCTGATGAGCGCGAGGCCTTCCTCAACAAGCTGGCCGGTGTGACCGAACCGGAGGCCAAGCGCAAGGCCATCGGCGCGGAGTTCATCCGCTCCTTCGAGCGCGCCGTCGACCAGGCTCTGGACGGCCAGGACGCCGCGTTCTTGGTGCAGGGCACGCTGTACCCGGACGTGGTGGAGTCCGGTGGCGGTGACGGCACCGCGAACATTAAGTCTCACCACAACGTGGGCGGCCTGCCAGACGACGTCGAGTTCGAGCTCGTCGAGCCGCTGCGCCTGCTCTTCAAGGATGAGGTGCGCGCCGTCGGCCGTGAGCTGGGCCTGCCGGAGGAAATCGTGGCGCGCCAGCCATTCCCGGGCCCGGGCCTGGGTATCCGCATCATCGGTGAGGTCACCGAGGAGCGCCTCGAGACGCTGCGCCAGGCGGACCTCATCGCGCGTACCGAGCTGACCAACGCTGGCCTGGACGGCGAGATTTGGCAGTGCCCGGTGGTGCTGCTTGCCGACGTCCGCTCCGTCGGCGTCCAGGGCGACGGCCGCACCTATGGCCACCCGATCGTCCTGCGCCCGGTGTCCTCCGAGGACGCCATGACCGCGGACTGGACCCGCCTGCCGTACGACGTGCTGGAGAAGATCTCCACCCGCATCACCAACGAGGTCAAGGAAGTCAACCGCGTGGTGCTCGACGTAACCTCGAAGCCGCCCGGAACCATCGAGTGGGAGTAAGCGCAGCCGAAAGGCACTGGGACACGCACTGCATCAGTGCAGTGGAGTATCTCAGTGAGATAGCGCAGTGCTAGAGAGCATGTAGCGAAGCAAACTCCCAGATGCTGCGTAGCGCGGCCGTGCCCTAACTAACGGGGCGCGGCCGCGTTCTACGTTTTCAGCCCCTAACGTTCTGCTGGTGCGGCTGATGGCCTTGAAGCTGTCCCGTATTTCTCGCCGTGAGTTCCGCCCGCGGTGCGGTATAGAGAGTCTGCATGGCCACGGTGCTGGTCAGCTTCACCAAAATTTTCAGATGGCGCTGACGTACTTGTGAGCACACATCGGCAGCCCACATACTGTGGGCGCGCACGCCGCTAGCGTGCTCGTTGACAGTATCGACGGCGTTAGTGCGCACGGCGCTAAGATGCATACCTCTATAACGCGCGCGCGAGTAGCCGCACGCTGAGCAAATTTTCTCAGCGAGCGGCTGGTGAAAGCGGCTGTGCGTCGCAGGGTGTCGCAAGCCAGTGATCTGGTGGCTCGCGACCGGTTGTTCCGGCGGGGTGGCGCTTTGATCGTGAGATCAGGGCGAAGTCTACGGGCTAAATCCACTCATCAACTCGGTGGTGGGTCCGGAGGTTCGCCGGAGTTATGCGGCGGTTCCCCAGCGCCAGAGCCGTAAGGTGGGCCGGAACGTGAGGCGGGAGGGTCGGATGTTGGCGGATCCGTGGATGTCCGAGCAGCTGTACGCGTCCCAGAACTCAGGGCGGAACCCGGGGCCGCAGGAGTTGCAGGGGCCGGAGCGGAGCGCGGCGGGTGGGCCGGGCTTTCGATGGGAATTGGTGGCCCCGCCCACGGCGGCAGGTAGTGCACGCGGCCATCGATGCGGTCGAGACGCCCGCGGCCGGTGGGCTTTTCCGGATCATCGTCATTGACCGCATTGTGGTAGGCACACAGCGGCACCAAGTTGGACATATTCGTCGGCCCGCCATCTTGGAAGCGGGTGAGGTGATGAATCTGCGAGTCTTCAGCGGGCGCGTTGCAACCCGGCCACGCGCATGTCGGGTGCTCCGCCGACAGCGCGAGGCGCTGCTTGGTGTTGGCGAAACGGCTCGCCATGTACAGGTTCACGGGGCCGTGGTGGGGATGGACGAGGGTGATGAGTCCGACGTCGGCAAGCTTTTCGCGCACGAACTCCGCCCCCGTCACCGTGGCCCCATTCGTCAGCTGCAGTTCAATCTCCTCACCATCGCCATCCACGATGCGGTCCAGCTCATCCAAGCGCACGATGACGTTGGACTGCAGCTTCTGGCCGGAACCACCGCCGCCGCGGAACACGGTATGCGCCGCGGTGAGCAAGTCCTTGTCGGTTGTCTTCAGCACGGCCAGCAGTTTGGAAATATTGAGCGAGGAATCCGTAATGCTCAGCGTGTGGTTGCGGCCCGCGCGCCGCGTCACCCGCACGCCCGGCGCTGGGTCCTTGGGCGGGCGCCACTCTTTGAGCTTGGCCTTCGCCACCATGGGGATTTTCTCCCGCGGGGTGGAGGCCAGTAGTTGGCGCAGCTCCCAGGCCTTGCGGGCCTTGAGCTTGGAGCAGTAGCGCTCGATATCGAGGAGAGTGAACACGTCGTGGCCCGTGCGGCGGGCCTTGCGCTGCCGGGAGCGGAACATCGTGTCCCCGAAGTACAGCGCGTGCAGCCCCAGGAGCTTCTCTGCGAAATCTGGCCGCGCACCCATCTGCACCAGCTGCGCGCGCGTGACACCGGCGCATTGCTCGACCACGTCGAGCCCGCGCGCTAGTGCTTGAATGTAACCCCCCAGTTGCATAGCTCACAGCCTAAACCAGGTTGGGCAACCTCGCTACTTGAGCGCAGAAATCGCAGCGCAGAGCTTATCGACGTCCCCCTCTTCCGTCGACCACGCCGTACAAAAACGCACCACGCGTAGGCCTTCGTGTTCTTCGAAGAACTGGCACACGAAGTCCTGCAAGAGCTTTTCTTCTTGCTCGCGTGTCAGCAGAGCGAATTGCTGGTTGGTGGGGGAGTCAAAGAGCATGTCGATGCCTGCGGCGCGGAATGCCTCGGCTATGCGCTGTGCTTGAGCATTGGCGCGGGCGCAGATCTGCTCGTAGAGGGTGGTTGCAGCTGTGCCGGTGACCTCAGTGTCTGGGGTAGTTGCGCTAGCGTCTGCGTAGGAAGCGTTGGTTCCGGGGAGCGCATCGGCGGAGGCACGAGGGGCGCTGAAAAGGGCGGCGAAATGCGCGCCGAGCAACCAGCCCTTAGCTAGCAGGCCGCCGTTTTGCTTCATGGCATTGCGAAAGCGCGGCGCGCCCGCGGGGAAGACGATGGCCTCGCCGAAGAGGGCACCGCATTTGGTGCCGCCGATGGTGAAGACGTCGACAAGCGTGGCCAGGTCCGGCAGGGTGATGTCCGAAGCGGACAGGCCGTAGCCGAGGCGGGCGCCGTCGACAAACAGGCCCAACTCGTACTCGTCGCAGACCGCGCGCAGGGCCACGAGCTCCGCGCGGGAGTAGGCGGTGCCGAACTCGGTGGGCTGCGTGATGTAGACCAGCGCGGGCTCCGGCATGTGTTCCTCTACCCCGGAGGCGCGGTATTCCTTCATGCATGCGCGCACCTGCGCGGCGGTGATCTTTCCCAGCTGGTTCGGCAGTGTGATGACCTTGTGCCCAGTGTGCTCGATGGCGCCGGTTTCATGGGTGGCGATGTGCCCGCTATCCGCCGCGATAACGCCTTCCCAGGGGCGCAGGCGATGGGCAATGATGGTGGCGTTGGCCTGCGTGCCACCGACCATGAAATGCACCTCGGCGTTCGGCGCCTGGCAGGCAGTGCGGATGCGCTCAGCGGCCGTGGCACAGAGCTCGTCGGCGCCATAACCGGCATAAGCCCCACCCGCCCCCGCAATGGCTTCGAGGACGCGGGGGTGGGCTGAGCGGTGGTAGTCGTTGCCGAAGTGAATCATGGTGGGCCAGTTTAGCCGGTGACCGTGACTTCGCCGATGCCTGCGTCGATGTGAATGTTCAACAGCGCGTCAGGGTCCTGACGTTCGGTGCAGTTGCTCTCGCCCAGGCCGTCATCACAGGTCAGCGCGACGGGGATGTCCTTCGGGAGGATGACCTCGACGGCGCCGATGCCGGCGTCGACGGTGACGTCGTGCTCGTCTTTCAGTTCGTGGAGCTGGCTGAAGTCCACCGTCGATTCGCCGATGCCCAGGTCGTAGTAGTCCTCGAGCTCATCTTCATGGGTGGGCGCGATGTCTTGCTCACCGACGTTGAAGCGGGCGCTGAAGCCGGATTCTTCGTCGGCCTCGATGACGAAGGTGCCTCCAAAGAAGGCAATCGTCAGGGCAGCCCCCACAGCGCCGAGGGTAATCGCGGCCTCAGCCCACTGCGAACCGCGCTTCTTTTTCGGTTCTTCCCGCGGGCCCGGCTCCGGCAGGTCCCAGGCATCGGGCACCACGCCGAGCGGATCCCAGGACGGCGGGGTCCTGCGCCCCGGTGGGAAAGGATGGCCGTCTGCCGGGGTATAAGGGTTGAGGTTGACAGGTTCCTCGCGCACCGGCTGTTCGGTGGCCAACAGCCCGCTGGGCGGTAGTGGTTCGCGTTGGTGAAGGGCGTACCACGCCAGCGCCAACAGGCCGAAGGTCAGCGTAGCGGGCGGAAGGCCGGCGAGGAATTGTCCGCTGAGGAACAGCGGGCCGGAGCTAAACGTAAGAAGGACGCCGATAATCAGCACCCAGCCGAGCTCTTGTTCCTCCTTGACGCCATCTTTGCCCAGGGCCGCATCGAGCGGGCAGTAGGGCGAACCGAAGCGCGGCATGAGTGCCCACGCGGCGAGGTAGGCAGCGATGCCGCCGCCGAAGGCGAGTGCTGCGACCACGAAGGCCACGCGGACGATCGTGGGGTCAAGCTGGTAGCGCACCGCGATGCCTTCGCAGACACCAGCGATGTGCGCGTCACCGCCCTGTTTCTTAGGAAGGCGGACGGGGCGGGTCGTCCACATCTGGTTGAGTGTGCTGTTCTTCGTCATGCTTTTATGGTGCCGCGTGGGGTCTCGCGGCGGTATCGGTAATCGCCCTGATTTTTCGACCTCAGGGTTGTCCCTGATGTGCCCGAGGGGTGGTGCGTGGGACTATGTCTAGTATGACTTCGCCCTATGTGCCTGCAGAAAACGCGGCGCCTTATCCCGTGATGTCGCGCCCCCAATCTGGCCGCGTGGTCGCCGGCGTGGCGGCGGGGCTGGCGCAGAATCTGGGGGTTTCGGCGCTCTCCGTGCGCATCGCCTTGACCGCGTTGACCCTGCTGGGTGGGGTGGGGGCGATGGCCTATGCCGGGCTGTGGATTTTCACGCCCGCGCTTGACGACGCCCCCTCCACCCGCCGGAGCCCCCTCTCCCTCGTGCTGGTGTTCCTGGCGCTGGCGGGTAGTGCGGTGGGGGTGTTGGGGGTTTCGGGGGCGTCGCTAAGCGTGGCGGTGCCATTGGCGGTGGTGGCCATCGGCGCGGTGCTGGCGTGGTTGGCCTATGACCGTGGCCTGAATACCCCGGTGGGCCTGGTTGCTGTGGCGGCCGGTGCTGTCCTGGTCATCGGTGGCGTCGTGGTGGCGGCGGTGACGTGGGAGAGTGGATCGGGTTCGGCGATCCTGGCCACGGCGCTGACGCTGGTGGGCTTTGGCGCGCTGGTGGTGCCGCTGGTGCTGAAGCTCTGGCGTTCGCTGTCGCAGGAGCAGGCGGCGAAGGCGGTGTCGGAGGAGCGTGCCGAGATTGCCGCCCGCCTGCACGATTCGGTGCTGCAGACGCTGGCGCTGATTCAGAAGCGGGCGGGGGATTCGCGTGAGGTGACGCGTTTGGCGCGCGCCCAAGAACGCGAGCTGCGCGCCTGGCTTTTCGACGCCCCTTCCGCCGCCCCCACCACCTGCTTCGGCGCCCTCGAAGCAGCGTGCGGGGAGGTGGAGGATCTCTTTGACATGCGGGTATCCGCAGTGACGGTGGGTGAGGACACGGAGTTGACGGAGTCCGCGAAGCTGCTTATTCAGGCCGCGCGTGAGGCGATGGTGAATGCCGGCAAGCACGCGGGCGTGGACGTGGTGGACGTCTACGCGGAGTTGTTGGCGGGCGAGCTGAGTATCTTTGTGCGCGACCGCGGGGTGGGTTTCGACGTGGATGCTGTTCCCGCTGATAGGCACGGGATTCGTGACAGTATTCGCGCGCGCGTAGAGGGAACTGGTGGGCGCGTGCGGATTTCCTCGACCCCGGGGGAGGGCACCGAGGTGGAGCTGGCGGTAGCGTTATGAGCATGGTGAAGGTCTTTTTGGTTGATGATCATTCCGTCTTCCGCGCGGGCGTGCGCGCCGAGTTGGCGGCGGCTCCGGAGATTGAGATCGTGGGAGATGCCGGCACCGTCGCGGAGGCGCTGGAGGGCATTGCGCGCACCTCGCCGGATGTGGTGCTTCTTGATGTCCACATGCCCGACGGCGGCGGCCTCGCCGTTATTAACGCGACGGCTAATCAGCCGGCGCGGCCGGTGTTTTTGGCGCTGAGCGTGTCGGATGCGGCGGAGGATGTGATTGCGCTGATTCGGGCGGGCGCGCGCGGCTACGTGACGAAGAATATTTCCGGCCCGGACCTGGCCGAGGCGGTGGTGCAGGTGCATAGCGGGGACGCATACTTTTCGCCGCGCCTGGCAGGCTTTGTCCTTGACGCTTTTGCCTCCGGATCGCCCGCGCCGGAGCCGGAGGAGGGGCAGGACCCGGCGGTGGATGCGCTCACGCGCCGCGAGTTGGAGGTCTTGAGGCTGCTCGCGCGCGGCTATACGTACCGCGAGATTGGCAAGCAGCTGTTCATCTCGGTCAAGACGGTGGAAACGCACGCCTCCAATATTTTGCGCAAGACCCAGCAGTCCAACCGCCATCAGCTCACGCGCTGGGCCACCTCGCGCGACCTGGCTTAAGTCGCAGCCTAGGCAGGGGGAGCGTAGGCGAGCTTGCGGGAGCCGTCGACGTGGGGAAAGAGCAGGAAGGCCGCGCCCGCGACGAGCACCCACACCAGCGCGCTGCCCCAGGCAGGTAGTGCGAGGAGCGGGGAGAGCATAACCATCAACCACAGCACCATGAGGGGAATAAGCTGTGCGGCGTTGGGCAGCATGGTGACGTTGTGGCGCTGGGCATAATCGCGCAGGTCCGCGCGGTAGGGGTGCAGGAATACGAGCGCGCAGGCCGCGAGGAGGAAGAGCAGGCTGAGCCCTAGCGCGAGGCCGAAGTGGATGCGGCTGCTACCTGCCCCCACGGCGGCACCAGCTAGCAGCGAGGCGCCGAGGCGTACCCACGGCGGAGTGGGGATCGGGGTGGTGTGCGCGCGGAGGGGATTCATGGCGCCTAACGCTACCAGCGCAATTGCGCGCGTCCGGGGAGAGGTTCATAATGGGAACCATGAATCAAACAGGTGTTCGTATGGTGGGTGGATCGCAGGCCGAGCAAATTGCGGTCCTGCGCGCCCAGATTCAACGCCTGGAAACCCCGGATGATTCTGCACAGGTACAGCCGGAAGCGGAGCTCCTCGGAGTCCCCGAAGGGCTATCTGAGCTGCTCCCGGGCGGTGGCCTTCCTCGCAAGCAGGCAACCGCCTGCGCGGAATGTGCTGCGCTCGTGGTGGAGCTGATATCCCATGTTAGCGCGGCGGGCGGACACGTCGGGGTGGTGGGCTGGTCAGATCTTTCACTCGCACAAGTGGCCGAGGAAGGTGATATCTCCCGGGTTATCACGGTGCCCGATCCAGGCGTAGAGCCCTGGGCGGTAACCGGCGTGCTGTGTGAGGGGCTGGACCTCGTCGTGCACAAGGGGACAGGCGAGCTGAGCCCCACCCGGGCGCGCCCCGTGCTGGCGAAAGTGCGGGCTGGGCAGGCAGCCCTGCTCACCGTGGGGACTCGGCTGCCGGCTACGGCTGTGGAGATAGGCGCGGAGGTCGTTGCGGTACATGGCTTGGGCCGGGGCAGCGGGCGGATTCGGGGAGTTGATATAGGGGTGCGGGTGGCGTCGGCAAGCATGCGCCCGCGTCGTGGAGTGCTCACGTGTGGGCAGCGGCCGGACACTCGCCCGCGCCTGGAGGTCGTGTGAGGGTCGCGGCGCTGTGGTTCCCGGATTGGCCTATCCAGGCGCTGCAGGACGCCGACAGGGCAGCGTGCGCTATCGCCGCCCAGCACCGCGTGGCGGTGTGCAACGCGGCGGCGCGCCGGGCGGGGGCGCGTCGCGGGATGCGGGTGCGCCAAGCCCAAGCCCTCCTGCCGGAGTTGCGCGTGGAGGAGGCCAACCCGGATCGGGACGGGGTGGTCTTCGCGGAGATCGCCGCGGGGCTGGATGCGGTGGCCTCCTCGGTGGAGGTGCTGCGTCCGGGCCTGGTCATCGTGGATGCGGGCGCGGCCGGGCGTTTCCACGGCAGTGAGGCAAAGGCGGTGGAGATGCTTGTCGACGCCACCGCCAGATCCCACCTCGACGCCACCGTCGGCGTCGCCGATGAGATTGCTACCGCGCTGATTGCCGCGCGGCACCGCAACCTGGGCGCGGTAGTTCCGGCGGGGCAATCGCGCGAATTTCTGGCTCAGCAGCCGGTGGGAGTATTGGCTGCGGAGGTGGCGCTGGGGTGTGCGGCGGACGTGGTGCACGCCTTGGAGCAGTTGGGCGTGCGCACTTTAGGGGAGCTAGCGAGCCTGCCGCTGCGCCAAGTTACCACCCGTTTCGGCGAGGCCGGGCGGCGGTGCCACGCGGTGGCCGCGGCCGCACCGGATAGGCGCGTGACGCCGGAGCTTGCACGCCCTGATTTGGGTGTGGAACAGGGTTTTGAGGAGCCTCTGGAACGCGTGGATGCTGCGGCTTTTGCCGCGCGCCAGCTCGCGGCGCGGCTACACGGCGCTCTCGAGGAGGCCGGCGTGGTGTGCCTGCGGCTGCGCGTTGCCGCGGAGTTCGAGGGCGGCGAGCGCCTGGAGCGGATTTGGCGTACCCAGAAAGCGCTCAGCGAGGCCGCCACGGCGGACCGCGTGCGCTGGCAGCTCGATGGCTGGCTGAGTGCTGCGCGGGCGGGGAGTGCGCCGGGTGAGGGAGGGGGCATCGTCAAGCTGGCGTTGGAGCCAGTGGAGGTTGCCCCGCCGGGGGATGGGCTCCTGTGGGGTGCGGGCGAATCCGCCGAGCAGGCCAAGCGCGTCATCGCGCGCGTGCAATCCCAGCTGGGGGTGGACCGCGTGCTGCAGCCCCGCCCGGCGGCCGGGCGCGGGGTGGCCGAGCGCATCGAGTACGTCCCCTATGGTGAGCAGCGTGATCCGCAGCCGGAAGGCACGTGGCCGGGGCGCATCCCAGCGCCGCTCCCGGCGAGCCTGGCGCACCCAGCCGCGCGGATTCGGCTTATCGACTCCTCCTCGAAGGACATCATCGTCACCGCCGAGGCCCTCCTCTCCGGGGAGCCAGCAGGCCTGGGGTGGGGGCGCCACCGCTACCGGGTGACCGGTTGGGCCGGCCCGTGGCCCGTGGACTCTGAGTGGTGGGAAGCAGGTGCGGCGCAGCGCTGCGCGCGTCTGCAAGTCGTCGGAGAAAACGACAAAGGCCAGCGCGCCTGGCTCCTCGTGTGGGCAGGCGGGCGCTGGTCAGTGGAGGCAACCTATGCCTGAACTGCTTAGTTCAGGATGTCGATGACCAGGCGCGTCGGCGCCCTGAGCACCTGAACCGAATACGGGTGGCGCTCATTAAGCCCGATAACGAACTGCGAGCGAGCCTCGAAGGTACCGCTGCTGACCACCTGGGTCACCAGCCCGCCGGCACCCTTTATAGTGCCGATGTTTGGGTCTTCCATGTCGAGTTGGAAGGGATAAGCGGTGCCGTCGATGCTGACGTCGAGCGCGGTGGAACCTTCATAAGCAATCGGGTTGCCGGAGCCCTGCTGGGCGGGGGCATCGGTGTAATCAATGAACCAGCCCGGTGAACCGTCCCCGACAAACTCGAAGACCACGCGGTCAAAACCTTCATGCTTGCCCACGCGGACATCGGTCACCACCAGCTCCGAGGGGGCCGGTGGGCGGAGGGTTTTCATCTCTAGGTTGGCGTCGCCCAGCGGGGTCAGCCCAGCCGGTGCGGCGGGGGAGGGGGCAGTGGGAGTAACGGTAGCCGTGGAGGTGGAGGCGCCGGACAGGGTGGCGTCGAGAGTCTTCGTGGGGCCGTCGGAGCTGCCGTCCGGGGAGGAAGACGGAGCGCATCCCTGAAGCGCGAGCGCACCCGAGACAACGAGTGCGGCCACTGGGGCGGCTGTGCGCAAGAGGTTATGTTTCGGCATGACTTCGAGCGTAGTGGCACTTCGGGGAATTATATGCATCGCGCTAAGCATCGTAACCACATTGTTGTGAAGCAAGTGATGCCAGTTAAGATGGCGCCATGACCTTCTGCTCTGACGTCCAGGTCGAGCCCCTGGCCGGTACCGCTAAACAAGAATCCGTGTACGTCCTTTTTGAGTGGCCCATGGCGTGGTCTCGCGACGTGCTTGACGGACGTACCTTTGGCCCCGGCTTGACTGCGAAGCTCAAGGCCAAGCTCAAAGGCGTGGCGGGCCTGCAGCTCATTCGCCGCCCCGGGCGCGCCGGGCATGAGCGGGGGACGGGGCACTTCCGCTGTTTCGTTGTGTGGGCACGCGAGGGCTTAGTGCAGGATTACGTCCTGAACGGCCCGGAGGACATCCTCGATCTGGATCTTGAGCACCCCACTGGCACGTGCCTGCCGCTGGTGCTCGTGTGCACCCACGCCAAGCGCGATGCCTGCTGCGCAATCAAGGGCCGTCCGCTTGCTGCCTCCCTGGCATGCGAATTTGAGGAGACCGTGTGGGAAACCTCCCACACCAAAGGCCACCGCTTCGCGCCGTCGGTGCTGCTGATGCCCTGGGGATATTCCTTCGGTCGCCTCAACGTGGACGCCGGCCGCGAGCTCGTGGGCAAGGCGCTGCACGGCGAGTATTTCTACCCCGCCAACCGTGGTTCCGGCCTCACCACGCCTCAAGGTCAGGTGGCGGAGCTTGCGGTAGCACGCCAGCTTCTCGACGCCTCCGAGACCCTCCACTACGGCGACCTCACCGTCGACGCGGTGGACGCCGCGAGAAATGGCGTCGTTGTGCGACACCGCGACGGCCGCGCATGGGACGTAGAGCTCGAAGAAAAAGAGGCCTCCGGCATCGTCTCCTCCTGCGGAGACGAGCCGAAGACCTCGTCCTACTTTGCCGCGCGTCGCGTCCGTATCCTACGCGCCGCGTCGCAGGACGCGGCGCGCGGCTAGCGGCGCATAATCTTGGCCGAGAGCCAGTTGCCGAAGAACTGCGCTGCCTGCACCAGCACGATGATGATAAGCGTAGCCACCACGGTGACCTCCCATTCGAAGGCGCGGTAGCCGTAGACGATGGCGAAGTCACCCAGACCGCCGCCGCCGACGTAGCCCGCCATCGCGGACATATCGACGATGCCGATGAACAGGAAGGTGTAGCCCAGCACCAGCGGGCCCAGCGCCTCCGGAATGATGACCGTGGTGATGATTTTCCACGGCGAAGCGCCCATCGCGCGGGCCGCCTCAATCACGCCCGGATCCAGCGCTACGAGATTCTGCTCCACGATGCGCGCCACCGCGAACGTGGCCGCAATAACCATGACGAACGTGGCCGGCTCACGGCCGATGGAGCTGCCCAGCACCGCCACCGTCAGCGGCTGCACAAAGGCCAGCAAGATAATGAACGGAATCGGGCGAACAAAGTTCACCAGGATATTGATGACGAAGTGGATGGGCTTGTTCTGCAGGATGCCACCCGGGCGCGTGGTGTAGAGCAGGATGCCCAGCACGAGGCCGATGATGCCGGCGAGCACCAGGGTGGTGGCGACCATGATGAGGGTGTCCTTGATGGCGTCGACAAGCGTGCTGCCCAGTCGATCCCAATTGGCCTGCGCGAGGTAGGTGACGTTCATCGTTGGATCTCCTCAATATCGGTGGTGCGTTGCATGTGTGCGTAGAAATCTTCGATGGCCGCATCCGGGCCGTTGAGGCGCACGGTGATCTTGCCAAAGGAGTGCTTCTGCAAGGTGGTGATGCCGCCGTGGACTACGGCGATGGACACGCCCTTGTCCGCGAGCTTGCCGGCGGCGCCGAAGAAGCCCGACTTTTCAGTCAGGTTGATGGTGAACAGACGGCCCTCGTGGGCCAGCAGGTCATCGGCCTCAACGACGTCCGGGGTGTTGCGCAGCGAGGTGGCCACGAACTTCTCCGCCACCTTGGTCTGCGGATTGGAAAAGACCTCGTAGACGCTGCCGGCCTCGATGACGCGGCCGCTTTCCATGACGGCCACCTTGTCGGCGATGGAGCGCACGACGTCCATCTCGTGGGTAATCACCACGATGGTGATGCCGAGGTCGCGGTTGACCTTGCGCAGCAGGTCGAGCACCTCGTGGGTGGTGGTGGGGTCGAGCGCCGAGGTGGCCTCGTCCGCCAGCAGCAGGGAAGGGTTATTAGCCAGGGCGCGGGCGATGCCCACGCGCTGCTTCTGGCCGCCAGAGAGCTGCTCCGGGTAGTTATCGCCCTTGTCCGCCAGACCGACGAACTCCAACAGTTCCTGGACGCGCTTCTTACGCTCTTGCTTGTCGACGCCCTGCAGCTTCAGCGGGTACTCAATATTGCCCGCCGCGGTGCGCGAGGACATGAGGTTGAACTGCTGGAAGATCATGCCGATGTTGCGGCGGATGCCGCGGAGCTTGGACTCGGGGAGGGGGACGACGTCGGTGCCGTCGAGAAGCAGCTGCCCTGAGGTCGGCTTGTCCAGACCGTTGATCATGCGCACCAGCGTGGACTTGCCTGCGCCGGAGAAGCCGATGATGCCGATGATCTCACCGGGCTCGACGGTTAGAGAGACATCATCAAGCGCTGTCGTGGTGGTTTTCTTGTTCTTAAAGACTTTGGTGATATTGCGGAATTCAATCCGGGTGCCCCGGTGGGCGCCTTGTTGTTCAGTCACGTGGTTTTCCTTTGTACGTGTCCGTGTAGTGAGTGAGGAGGGAGTAACGGGCAAAATCCCCCGGGTCACGCAAACGAGCGTGAGCGCGGGGGAGAATGGAGATTCGCTTAGCTAGAGGAGGCTTCCTCTTCCAGCCGCTCCAGAATCTCCTGAAGCTCTGCCTGTGGTTTATCCACAAAGATAGTGGTGCCACCCGTGGTGTCTTGTACCGCGGCCTTCACCTCATCGGAGAGGTAGAGTTCAGCCAGCTTCTTGACCTTCTCGTTGTCCTTGTCCTTTTCCTGCACAGCCCACACGTTGACGTAAGGGTCGAACAGGATCTTCGGGTCGGCGTTGGGGTTTTCCGGGTCGTCGTAAAGCACGGCGTCGGCCGGGTTGATACCCGCACGCTTGAAGAAGGAGTTGGTGATGATGGCGGGCTTGCCCTCGCCGAAGGCGGACGGGGTCTGGGAAGCAGCGACCGGGGTGATGCTCACCTTGGATGCGGCCTCGTCGATGTCGGCGGGGTCCGGGGTGAGCTTGCCCTCTTCCTTGAGCACCAGCAAACCGTTGGCAGCTAGCAGGTTGATGGCGCGGCCCTGGTTGGTGGCGTCGTTGGGGATGGCGATGTCCTGGCCCTCAATGCCGTCGATGCTGTCGTGGCCCTTCCAGAACAGCGGCATGGGGTAGACCTGCGTGGAGGCCACCGGAACGAGGTTCGTGCCGTTGCCCACGTTGTACTCAGCGAGGAACTTCAGGTGCTGGAACTTGTTGGTATCCGTGCTGCCCTCAGCCAGGGACTGGTTGGGGGTGGCATAGTCGGTGAAGCTCTTCATCTCGATCTCGATGCCTTCCTTGGCAGCGAGCTCTTTGAGTACGCCCCACTCCGGAAGCTCGGCGTCGGTGGTGCCGACGATGATGGGATCCTCGGCGGTGCCGGCGGCGAAATCGGAGCTTGCAGACGAGCAGGCGACCAAGCTGGTAGCAGCAACCAAGCTAGCGGCGGCGGCTGCTACGAGGCGGCGGATGCGCATGATTCGTCCTTTACTAGTTAGTCAGTGGTGGGATTGTGCTTAGACCTGCTCTTCGAGGCGCTCCAGGATCTCCTGGAGCTCCTCCTGGGAGCGGTCGACGGCCACGGCGGTGTCGCCGGAGGACTTCAGAACGGCGTCGGTGACCTTCTGGTCCTTCCACAGCTCGGCCAGTTCGTGGAGGGTCTCGTTATCGGCGTCGTCGGCACGCACAGCCCAGACGTTGATGTAGGGCTCGGCCTCGGTGGAGTCCGGGTCATCCTGAGCGACGGCAGACTGCGGGTCAATGCCAGCGCGCTCGAGGAAGGAGTTGTTGATGACGGCCGGCTTGCCCTCGCCGTACGCGGCCGGGGTCTGGGCAGCGTCCACCGGGGTGACCTTGACCTTGGACTTCTTTTCATCGATGTCCAGCGGGGTGGGGGTCAGCGGGCTGCCTTCCTTGAGGGTGACCAGGCCTTCCTGAACCAGCAGGCCGATGGCGCGGCCCTGGTTGGTGGAGTCATTCGGGATGGCGACTTCCTGGCCTTCGATGTCAGCGAGGTCCTTGTGGTCCTTCCAGTAGATGGCCAGCGGGTAGATTTCGGTGGCGGCCAGCGGGACGAGGTCGGTGCCGTTGCCCTTGTTGTACTCAGCCAGGAACTTCAGGTGCTGGAACTTGTTCGTCGTTAGCTTGCCCTGGTCCAGAGCCTGGTTCGGAGTGTTGTAATCGGAGAAATTCTCCAGCTTGACGTCGAAGCCAGCTTCCTTGGCCAGGTCCTGGAAGACGGCCCACTCTTCCATGTTGGCGTCGGTGGTGCCGATGGTGATGGTGGAGTCCTTGGTGATGGCTTCGCCGGAGTTCTCGGACTCGGCGGAGTCCGAGGAATCGGAGGAGCAAGCAACCAGGCCGGTTGCGGCGATGACGGCTGCCGAGGTGGCAGCAAGTACGCGACGGATGCTCATGGTGGGTTCCTAGTGTCCCTTCTTGGTTTGTGCGGCAAGTCGTGTCACCGCAGGAGTGTTCACTGCAGGAAAAACTAGCAACGATTGAACCGCTTTGTCTATCCGAGTATTTGTTCAACGAAAACCTTGACTGGAATACATGTTCGAATATAGTGTGTGGAGCTATGAGATTCAATGGGGGTGAGGCGCTGCCGTGGTCCCGGGTGGAGAGGATTCTCTCTGGCCGTCCAGGGCCCGTTCCGGTGTCGGTGGATCACCTGCCGCAGGCCACGGACGCGCCGAAGGTGGGGCATTCCGCCGTGCCTTTCGCCGAGCTGCACGCGGTGAGCTCCTATAGTTTCCTGCGCGGCGCCTCCGAGCCGGAGGAGCTCGTGGCGCGCGCCGTCGATCTGGGACTGTGGGGGATTGCGCTGGTAGATCGGGATGGATTCTATGGCCTTATGAAGTTTGCGGAGGCCGCCGCCAAGGTGGGGCTGCCCGCCGTCTTCGGCGCGGAGCTCAGTCTTGACCCGGCCCCGCTGACGGTCTTGGCGCGCACCCCGGAGGGCTACCGGCGGCTATCCCGGCTCATCTCCCGCGCACACATGGAGGCGGGAGAGAAGGGGGTCGTGTCCTATCCTTCCCTGGCGGAGATTGGTGCGCAGTTGCAGGATGAGTGTCTCTTCCTGGTGGGCTGGGAGTGGGTGGAGCATTTCGATCTTCTGGTCGATGGAATAAAAATAGACAGCATGGTTCTGGAGTACGCATGTACCCAGCTCCCGGAGGATGCCGACCACCACCTACTGATGGATTCCTTGCCGGTTCCGCGCGCCATCGCCACTGCCCGCCCAGCTGCCGCGGCACGGGAACACGCGCGGCTAGCCGGCGCCAAACAGGCCTTGTCCAGACGCCTCGCGCTTGCCGACGCCTCCCCCAACTCCCACCCCATGGGCTCGTCCTGGCTGCGCTCCGGGGAACAGATGGCGCGCTTGCTGCCTGAGCGCCCCGAGCTTATTGCGGAGACCGTCCGCGTCCTCGAGGAATGCAGCTTCACCTGGGAAGCGCTGGCCCCGAACCTGCCTGATTTCGACGTGCCGGAGGGGCATACCGAGATGTCCTGGCTAGAGCATCTCACCTTCGAGCGAGCAGCAGCGCGCTATGCCACGCGGCCTAAGGAAATTCGGGAACGGGCGTGGGAGCAGATGCGGTATGAGCTGGGCGTCGTCAAGCAGCTGGGCTTTCCCGGCTACTTCCTCATCGTGTGTGATCTCGTGGACTTTTGTAAACGGGAGAATATCCTGTGCCAGGGGCGCGGTTCGGCGGCGAATTCGGCGGTGTGCTTCGCGCTGGGGATTACGAATGCGGAGCCGATTTCCGCGGGTCTTCTCTTTGAGCGTTTCCTTTCCCCGGACCGCGATGGACCGCCGGATATCGACATCGATATTGAATCCGGGCGGCGCGAGGAGGTTATCCAGTACGTCTACGCCAAGCACGGCCGCGAGCGCGCCGCGCAGGTGGCCAACGTGATTACGTACCGCCGCAAAGGGGCGCTGCGGGATGCCGCCCGCGCGTTGGGCTACCCGCAGGGCTCGGCCGATGCCTGGTCGAAGGGCATTGCGCCCGCGCCTTCGGACGTTGAATCCTTGGCCGATCAGTTCCTGGGCCAGCCGCGCCACCTGGGCATTCACTCCGGCGGCATGGTGCTGTGTGATCGACCGATTGCGGATGTTGTGCCCGTGGAATGGGCGCGCATGGAGAATCGTTCGGTGCTGCAGTGGGATAAGGATGATTGCGCGGCGGCCGGGCTGGTGAAGTTCGACCTGCTGGGCCTGGGCATGCTCGAAGCCCTGCACCACATGATGGACTTGGTGGAGGAGAGCACTGGCCGGATGGTCAACTTATGGGAGCTGGACCTGGCGGACTCGGAAGTCTATGACATGCTCTGCCGCGCGGATGCGGTGGGCGTGTTTCAGGTGGAATCGCGCGCGCAGCTGAGCACGCTGCCGAGGCTCAAGCCGCGGGTCTTCTTCGACCTCGTCGTGGAGGTGGCACTCATCCGGCCGGGTCCTATTCAGGGCGGGTCGGTGCACCCTTACCTGCGCCGCCGCGATGGCAAGGAGCCAGTGACCTATGACCATCCGGTGTTAGAAAAGTCCTTGGGCAAGACACTGGGAATTCCGCTCTTTCAGGAGCAGCTCATGCAGATTGCGGTCGATGCCGCCGGATTCAGCGGTGCGGAGGCGGATGACCTGCGGCGCGCGATGGGCTCGAAGCGCTCGCCGGCCAAGATGGCAGCGCTCAAGCAGCGCTTTTATGAGGGCTTGGAGGAAACCAACGGGATTGTCGGGGAAGTGGCGGATAAGTTGTGGGCCAAGATTGTGGCTTTCGCCGCGTATGGCTTCCCGGAGTCACACTCGCAGTCTTTTGCCTCCTTGGTGTACTTTTCTGCGTGGTTTAAGCGCTATTACCCGGCGCAGTTTTGCGTGGGCTTGTTGCGTGCGCAGCCGATGGGTTTCTACTCGCCGCAGTCGCTTATTCAGGACGCGCGCCGCCACGGTGTGGAGGTGCTGCCGGTTAGCGTCAACGAATCGGGCCGCGAAGCGCGCGTGGTGGTGGGCGCGGACGGCCAGACTCGCATCCGTCTGGGCCTGAACCTCATCAAAGGCCTAGGTGATAAGGCCGCCGACCGCATTGAAGCGGCCGCGCCGTTTGCCGGCGTCCCCGATCTCTCCCGCCGCGCCGACCTCACCGTCGATCATGTGGAGGCCCTCGCCGTGGCGGGAGCCTTGGATGTCTTTGGGGTGGATCGCCGCCAAGCGCTGTGGCAGGCAGGTGTGGCCGCAACAGAACGGGCGGGAATGCTGCCGGGGCTTTCTGCGATCGAGGCGCCGTTTTTGCCGGGGATGAGTGCCTTTGAGCTCATGGCCGCAGACGTGGCGAGCACCGGCGTGACCCACAACCAACAGCCGATGGAGCAGGTCCGCGGGGAATTGCAGTCCCGCGGAATCTTGGCGGCGGCGGATTTGCCGGGCGTGGAGGATGGCACCCGCGTGCGCATCGCCGGGGTGGTCACGCACCGCCAGCGCCCGCAGACCGCGGGCGGAGTGGTCTTCTTTGGTTTGGAGGATGAGACTGGGTTAATGAACGTGATGGTCTCGCCCGGCCTGTGGGCCCGGGATAAGGTCACCGCGCGGACGGCACCCGCGCTCATCGTGCGCGGCATCGTACAGAACGCCTCCGGGGCGGTCACGGTTGCCGCGGACCAGCTGGAGCCACTGGCATTCGGTGAGGCGCTCTCGCGCGGCTCGCGGGATTTCCGCTAAGCGGCTTATTCTTTCGAGATGAGCTCGTCGCGGTTCATCTTTCCTGCCAGGGAACGCGCCACAGAGAAGGGCACCCACACTATGAGTAGGAGGATGATCTTGAGATAGAGCTGGGATACGAATGCTCCATCCATGATGGGCATGGCTCGGGCGCCCCAGGCAATGAGACCGGTCACCGGCAGCAGGATGACGAGTGCCGTGAGCGAGAATTTGAGACCGTCGTCGCGGGCCTCAAGGTGCTGCTGCATCTGGTACTCATCAAGTTCCGTTCCGGGTAGGTCTGCCGCGTTGATAGTGGTACGCAGGCGAGCGGTCATCAACGCGCACAGCAAAGTTCCAAGGGCGGCCACCATGAGTGAGGTAAAGGCGCTCCAGAACTGCAGGGGGATGGAAGCGATGATGAGGGCGGTGGACAGGTCGGCCAGGGTGCTGTAGCGCTTGCGGGTCTTAACGGAATCGGGAATAGGGGCGGACATGAGTGGCTTATCCCTTTCGGTAGATCTCGGAGGACATGGGGGTGAATTCGTTCCGGGAGAACACGGCTTCCACGGGTAGGTCAAAGACCTCGCAGATATTGAAGGCGAGATCCAGGCTGGGGGAGTGGTCGCCGCGCTCGAGGGCGCCGATGGTTTGGGGGTTGACCCCGATGGCGGCGGCAAGCTGTGCGCGCGTCATGTCCCGTTCAACGCGAAGCACGCGGACCCGGTTAAATAGTGGGCGAGTGGGCTTTTTCTTTGGGGACATGCACCACAGTGTTGTATAAACCCAACAACTTGTCAAGGGTTCATGTTAGTGTGTTGGCATGAACCCCGTATCCCCGTCACTCACTAAAGCCCGCTACATCACGAATTTGAGCTGGGACATTATCCTCGCCGCCCTGGCGGCCGCGGCGGCATATTTCTGGTGGGATTGGCTCTATTGGGTAGCCGGCGCGCTCGTTGCGTGGGCACTCTACGAACTGTGGCTCATCCCCGCGCAGGTGAAAAACCTGGGCTGGCAGGAAACCGCCGATGAATTACTGGTCACCCGCGGAAAAATCTGGCACACCTTCACCGTCGTGCCCTACGGCCGCATCCAGTTCGTCGACGTCACCGCCGGCCCCGTCGAGCGGGCGATGGGGCTGAAAAAGGTGAAACTGCACACGGCGTCGCCCAGCAGCGACGCCACCATCCCCGGCCTCCTTGCTGCCGACGCCGACGCCCTGCGCGAGCGCCTCGCCGTCAAGGCCCGCGAGAGGATGAGCGGGCTGTGAAGGACCGCGCGCTTATCGACGCCGACGGCTACACCCGCGTCCACCGCCTCACCCCGCTGTTGCGTTTTTGGTCGCTGATTCTGGCGCTGGTGGCCGTTCTCGCGGTGAACGTCAACGCTTCCATGGTGTCGGACGTCCTGTCTTACGTGCAGGGTGGGCACTTGGGCGAGGTCGGCCGCGGCACCCTGCTGGGCATCGGTGCCTTCGTGCTGGTGTGCACGGTGATTTGGCTCGTCTCCGGAATTTGGTGGCGCAAGCTGGGCTACAAGCTCACCGAGGATGAAATCGCGCTGCGCCACGGCGTCATCTCAACGTCCTTCCGCTCCGCGCGCTACGAGCGCATTCAGGCGGTGGATGTCGTGGAATCCATCATTGCGCGCCTGCTGGGCCTAGCGGCGGTCCGGGTGGAAACGGCTGGCGGTTCCTCGTCGGTGATCAAGATTGAGTACCTGTCCAAGGCGAAAGCAGAAGAGCTGCGCGCGGAGCTGCTGCGGCGCACAAATAAGGGGTCTGCCAGTGAGCCAGCGCCGGAAACTCCCGCCGCCTTGATCCCGGAGATTCCCATCCTGCGCACGATTGCCGCTGAGGCTTTGCGCCTGCCCACGTTGGTTACCGCACTCGTCATCGGCGGCCTGCTCTTCCTCCCCGGGATGTGGACCGCGCTGCTGCCTATCATCGTGGGCTTCGTGGGGCGGGTGTGGAGTCTGGTGGATTCCTCGTGGACGTTCACCGCGCTTCACGACGCCCCCGCCAACGCCCTCAACGTCTCCTACGGTCTTGCCGACCGCCGCCGCCAAACCATCCGCATCAGCCGCATCCACGGCGTGCGGGTGAGCCAGCCTTTTCTGTGGAGGCGCTTCGGCTGGTACGAGGTGCACGTCTCGGTGGCCGGATATGGCGCGAAGGGCGGCGGCAAGCAGTCAGGTTCCACGCGCATCCTGCCGGTGGGCACCCGCGAGCAGGCGCTGGAGTTGCTAGCCCTCATCTCCGATCTAGACCGCGCGCAGATTGAGGACTATGCGCGCCCCGAAGGCCACACCCAGCCCACCTATACCTCCCCGCGCCGGGCCACCTGGGTCAGTCCCGTCGACCGCAAACAGCAGTCGGTGACGCTCGTGGATTCCCCGCTTCCCGTGACCATCGTGCACCGCGGCCGCATCAACCGCCGCGTCATGGTGATTGGCACCCCGCACATCCAAGAGCTCACTCTCAAGGTGGGGCCGTTGGGTCACCTCGCGGGTGTGCGCACCGTGCGCTTCGACCTTGTGGCGGGCCCAGTCAAGATGGCCGGCCAGGACCTCACGCCTGCCGACGCCTCCGAACTCCTCACCCGCTTGCGCTCCCGCCGCCTCCCTGCCCTCGAGTCTGCGCCAGCTCCTAGCGGCGACGAAGCTTAAGCAGCACCGGTCCGCGGGTGCTGCTGGGGCCGGCACACGCCGAGGCCGCCGAACAGGACCCGCATCCGCCCGCGGGGCAGGAGCCGAGCGGCTCCATATCGAGTACCCCGCTGGCGGTGAGGTGATCCAGGATGACATCGACCGTGCCGGGCTCCAGCCCGGTCTGCGCCGCGATGGCTACGCGCGAGCGCACGCCGGATTCGATGGCTTGCTGCACGGCGTGAATGGGCGAGGCGGACACTAGATAAACACCCTCAGAATCTGGAAGGCCGCCACTGCCAGCACCCACGCGGTGGCCAGCTGAATGCCGAAACCGAAGAGCGTCCAGCGCCAGCCAATCTCGCGGCGCTGCGCGGCAATCGTGGCCACGCACGGAGTGTAGGCCAGCAGGAAGAGCATGTAGGCCCACACCGCGGCGAGGGGATGGCCACCGGAGGCGCGGTCGAAATCTTGACGCACGCGGTCACTGAGCGCGCTATGGGATTGCTCCTCCGCGGAGGCGTCGGTGACGTCGTCGACGGCGTAGGTCTGCGCCCACGTCGAAATCAGCGCCTCCTTGGCCACGAAACCCGTGACCAGCGGGCCGGCCAGGGACCACGAGTCGAAACCAGCCGGAGCAAAGGCCGGGGCAATGGTGCGCGAGACCGCGCCGTAGGCGGAATCCTCCGGTGCTGGTGGCTCGCCCAAGGTAGTCTCGTGCACCGCGGCCCCAACCGGGATGGCCATGAGCAGCCACACCACGACCACCGTGCTCACGATGATGCCACCGGCGGTCTGCAGGAAGCCCTTCAACCGCGTCCACATCACGCTCAGCGCTAGGCGCGCGGTGGGCAGCTGGTACGTTGGCAAGTCAATAACCAGCGCTTCCTCAGGCACCGCGCGCCACAGCGTCTTTCGCAGCGCCAAGCCAACGAGCACTAGCAGCGCGATGGAAATGACGTACATGATGAACACCACGCTGCCGGCGTGCTCCGGGAAGAACGTGGCCGAAAGCATAACGAAGACCACCAAGCGCGCCGAGCACGAGGTAAACGGAATGAGCAGCGCGGTCATGATGCGATGCCGCGGGCTGCCGAGCACGCGCGTGGCCGAGATCGCCGGCACGTTGCAGCCAAAGCCCACCACGATGGGGATGAAGGCCTTGCCCGGCAGTCCGATGGCCCGCATAAGGCGATCCGTGACCACCGCCGCACGCGCCATGTAGCCGGAATCCTCCAACACCGCCAAGCACAAGAACATCAGCGCCATGAGCGGGGCGAAGGTGAGGACCATGCCGACGCCGCCGATGAGGCCGTCGACAAGCAAGCCCGTAATGAGGGGGTGACCTAAGCCGATGGCCCCGAGCCCCGCCCGCGCCCAGTCGCTCAAGGGTCCGGAGATCAGCGTTTCCAAACCGTCCTGGAGGGGAGCGGCCACCGTGGTGGTGATTTGGAAGACCAGCCACATCACGGCCAGGAACAGCAGCGGCCCCACCACTGGGTGGAGGGCCACCGCGTCGAGGCGGTGGGAGAGTGGCGTGGCGTGCTCGACCTCGCTCACCGAGGCCTTCGCCGCCGCATCTAGCTCCGCGAAGCGGCCCTCCAGGCCGGTGTCCTCGCGCAGCCGTACCGGCTCAGCCACCAGAGAATCAACAACAACTTCTCGCAGCTTCTCGACGCCCTCCCGCTTACGCCCATCAACCACCACCACTGGGATGGAAGTGGCCTCAGCGAGCGCAACGGGGTCCACCGTTTGGCCCTGGTTGAGGGCCACGTCGGTCTTCGTTAGCGCGATAATGAGGCGGTAGGGCTGCTCCGCCAACTGGAGGGCCACGTTGAGGCCGCGCGCGACGGCGCTGGCATCGACGACCACGACGACGGCGTCGGGGCGCTCATCATCGGGGCAATCGATGAGCATGGCGCGGGTGAGCGCCTCATCGGGGCTGAGCGGATCGAGCGAATAGGTGCCGGGAAAATCGATGAGATCGGCGGTAGATTCCCCCAGCTTCCAGGCGCCGCGGCTGACCTCAACCGTAGTTCCCGGCCAATTGCCGGTCTGCGCCTTCGCGCCGGTCAGAGCGTTAAAGAGCGTGGACTTTCCGGAGTTGGGGGATCCGACGAGCGCGATGATGGGTGCTCCGGCAGGGGCTACCGCGCCGCCCGGATCGCCGTGGCAGCTGGGTTTCGTGGTGGCCATGGTTTAGACCTCGATGGCTTGCAGCGTTGCCTTATCGATGGCGTAGCGGCAGCTGCCCACCGAGACAACGCGGGCGCCGCCGGCCACGCGCGGGCCCATAGTCAGCGTGGCGCCGGGGCGGATTCCTAGCTCGCCGAGGCGCACTGCCAGTGCGGCATCGCAGGTGCAGGAAATGCACTCGGCTCTCAGGGTGATGGTGCATCCCACGGGGATAGCGTCGGCGGTTTGTCGCGGGCACTCAGATAACTTCACGGTGAGCCCTCTTCCTTAAATAAGCACTACCGAATAAGCATTATCTTTATAGGGTACCCTTAGTAAATATAGGTCCGTCTAGGTTTTGTGGCTATCTCTTAGGTGATCCTCACCACGCGGCGCAGTTGCACCGCGGATTAAGCGAGTGGATTGGTCCAGCTGCTCACCTGGCGCAGCCTCTGGCGATTCTTCAGTCGCGATTGGCCCAGCTTGCGGGACATGCGGTCCAGAATCTGGATGGCTTCCGTGATGTGCGGGCCCTTGTTGAGCATGACGCACTCCGCGCGCAGCGCATAGCCGGCGTCCGTGATTTCCGCACGGGAGGGAAGCCCCGTCTTGGCCAGAGTCTCCAGCACCTGCGTGGCCATGATGACCGGGATGTGGGCCGCCTCCGCGACCTTCATGATGCGCCCCGGCACCTGGACCATCTGCTCAAACCCCAATTCCACAGCCAAGTCACCGCGCGCAATCATGATGCCGAACTTGGCATGCCGCATGCCTTCCAGCAGCACACTTCCCAGCTGCTCATAAGCCGGAACCGTCTCAATCTTGAGCACGATGCCGAGGTCACGCACGCGCTGCGCCATCTCCTCTGATTCCTGCTCGGCGGCAATCTCCTCGAGCGTGTCATAGAGGAAGGCCACATCAGCCGGCGTGCGGATGAAGGAGACCGCCGCGATATCGCAGTGCGTGGCCACAAAACGCAGCGCTTCGATGTCTTCCTCGGTGAGACTGGGCAGCGGGACGTCGGTATCCGGCAAGTTGATTCCCTTATAGGCGGCCAGGTTGGTGCCGGTCGGTCCGGCATGCTCCACGGTGACGACGGCCTCGCGCGCCGCACCATTCTCCCGCACCTCGCGGACGCGGCCGGCGATGGCACCATCATCGAAAATCACCCGGTGGCCGACTTCGAGCGCACCGACCACCTCCGGCAGCGTGCACCCAATAGTGGTGACCTCACCCTCCACAATCCGCGCCGGCTCCGCAGACGTGCTGAGCACCAACTCCTCGCCGCGGTGCAGGCGAATCTTCTGCTCGAGAGCCGGCACCCCATGCACCCGAGTGATCTCCCCGCCGTGGTTGAGCACCGTCCCCTCGGCGAGGTAGCAGTTGCGCTCACCGTGCAGCACGGCCACGCCTACCTCTACGCTCTCCACCGTGAACACACGGGAGCGCCCGCGCGCCTCCGTGAAGCGCACCTCGCTGCCGGGGTACAGGCGCGCCAACCACTCACCATCCACCTCCAGCGCTACCGCTGGGCGGGCCGCGCTTGGCGACGCCTCCCCCGCCACCCCGTGGGCGCGGGTAGAGGAGGGGGCGTCGTGAAGCACGAGCGTTGCTGGGCTCAGCAGCTCGCCCGCAGCGGTGCGCTCGCCGCGCACGCGGATGACCTGCGGACCCGGCTCGATGCTGCCGGTGCGAACCTTGGGGCCGGCGATATCGCAGGAAATCAGGATCTCGCGCCCCACCTCCTCGGCGGCGCGGTGGACGTGCTCCACCATCTTCGCCCAGGCAGCCTGGTCATCGTGGGCGCAGTTGATGCGGGCTAATTCCATGCCCGCGCGGGCGAAGCCGAGGACCAACTCATAATCCTCCGCGGCCTCGGTGGGAAGGGTCACCATGATGCGCGCGTGGGTGTCCTCCTGGGTGGGGCCGAGGAGGGCTTCGGTGTTGGCGTCGAGGATATCGTCCGCGTCCGCATAGGCCGTGGCGATGGGCTGCACGGGGTAGGTCGGTGCCTGGCCATCGAAGGCGTCGAGCACGTTGCGCGCGGCGTGGAGGCGCTCCAGCACCGCGGGCTCCGGGTGGCTGAGACTCGTGGCGCCCAAGGCCGTGAGGCCTTCCTGGAGTTCGACGGCGTCCTGGGAGCGCAATTCCATATAGCGCACCAAGTTGACCGCTCCGGGGCGGTGGACGGGATCCACGCGCGCGATCTGCGCGGCGTGCGCGGCAGACGAAGCTTCGACGCGGGTAGTGAGGGAATCAAGAAGTGGGCGCAGGCTAGGCAAGGTGTCTCCTTCGGTGTGAAAGTCCACCCATATTGTGCCGCGACTTGTTAGACCGCGCCACGGAAGCCGAGCTGGCGCCAGGCCTCGTACACGGCCGTCGACGCTGCGTTGGATAGATTCATCGAGCGCCGCGCCGGCATCATGGGGATGCGCACGCGCTCCGTTACCCGCGGGTGGAAGGCGTGCTCCTCCGGCAGGCCCGTGGGCTCGGTGCCGAAAAGCAGGACATCACCCTCCTGGTATTCCACGTCGGTGAACCACTTTTCTGTGTGGGTGGTAAAGGCGAAAACACGCGCGTCGGGGAGGGCCTCCATGCAGGCGTCGAAGTCTTTGTGGATCTTGAGGTCTGCTAAGTCGTGGTAATCCAGGCCCGCGCGCTTAAGGTGCTTGTCCTCGAAATTGAAGCCGAGCGGCTCAATGAGGTGCAGGCTCGCGCCCGTGACGGCGGCGGTGCGGATGGCGTTGCCGGTGTTGGTAGGGATCACGGGGTTGTCGAAGACGATGTGCAAGCTGCTCATAGGCATCAGTCTAGGATGGTGTGCATGAGCGCTACCAAACTAGATGGCAACTTGTACCGCGACGAGATTTTCGAGGACCTGGCCCAGCGCGTGGCCGCCCTCAAGGAGAAGGGGATTACCCCGGGCCTGGCCACGGTCCTGGTGGGCGATGATCCGGGTTCGCATTCCTACGTGAAGATGAAGCACCGCGATTGCGAGAAACTCGGAATTAACTCGATTCGCAAGGACCTGCCTGCCGACGTTTCCCAAGAGGAGCTGGAGCGCGTCATCGAGGAACTCAACAATGATGACGCCTGCACCGGCTACATCGTGCAGCTGCCGCTGCCGAAGCACTTGGATGAGAACCGCGTGCTGGAGCTTATCGACCCAGCCAAGGACGCCGATGGCCTGCACCCGATCAACCTGGGCAAGCTGGTGCTCAACGAGGAGGCCCCGCTGCCGTGCACGCCGAATGGCTGCATCCACCTGCTGCGCCGATTTGGGGTAGAGCTCGATGGCGCGAAGGTCGTGATCATTGGCCGCGGCGTGACTGTGGGTCGCCCGATTGGCCTGATGCTCACTCGCCGCAGCGAGAATTCCACGGTGACGCTGTGCCACACCGGCACCAAGGACCTTGCCGCGGAAACCCGTGAGGCCGATGTCATTATCGCGGCAGCTGGCAAGGCACACATGCTGACCGCCGATATGGTTAAGGAAGGCGCCGCGGTTCTCGACGTCGGCGTGTCCCGCGTCGACGGCAAACTCGCCGGCGACGTAGCCGAGGATGTCTGGGAGAAGGCCGGCTATGTCTCCCCGAACCCGGGCGGCGTGGGTCCGCTGACGCGCGCGTTCCTGGTCAGCAATATCGTCGAGCGCGCCGAAAAGCTTGCCGCTCAATAGCGCCCCAACACGAACACCCAAGCAATGAGCATGTCCCCACAGTCAGAAGGAAGCCCGCGGCACCGAGCGCAACGGATGCCCCGGCGCCCGGCTCAGGGCCGAGCCAGTGCGCAGGCTAAGGTTGCGCCGCCGGTGTCTTTGGCCAATCCCCACGACGCGCACCTGAAACCCTCGGCGCTGCCGTCGGCTATCCAGTGGCTGGCCATCGGGCTGTTCGTCGTGGCAGTCGTGGTGTCGGGTTTCTACGCCGTGTTTGAGCACTGGCGCCGCGCCACGTTGCTGCTGGGCGGGGCGCTGATGTGGCTGGCGGTGGTCCGCCTGACCTGCGACTCCTCCCGAGTCGGCGTGCTCGCGGTGCGCTCCCGACGCTTCGATGCCTGCTTTACCGGCATCTTGGGCGCGGCTATGGCGTTCCTGGCCTTTTCCATCGACGCGCTGGGCTCGTGATGCGTGTGACTCCTAAAAAGAGCCACACGGCTCTTTAGATGTAGTATTCGTCGCCGACGTACGCAGGGCCTACATCTAAGCCATTCGGCGCGGAGAGCAGCAGGAAGTTGCGCAGGATGCGATTCATCTGCCGGGTCTCCGTCAGGAAGGCATCGTGGCCCACGGGGGAGACAATCTTGGCCATCGCCAGCAGCTGGTTGACGTTGCGAGAGATGTGCTCCTGCTGGTGATAGGGGTAGAGGATATCCGTGTCCACGCCCACCACCATCGTCGGCACCTGGGATGCCGCCAACGCTTTGATGAGCCCGCCGCGCCCGCGGCCGACGTCATGCCGGTTCAACGCCTCCGTGAGCACCACGTAGGAACCCGCATCGAAGCGCTCGGTGAGTTTCGCCCCCTGGTAATCCAGGTAGGAGTTCACCGCGAAACGCTGGTTCAGCTGGCGGTGCGGACCCAAGGGATTCTCGCCTTGCTGTGCGGTAGCGCCGAAGCGCTCGTCGATCTCCTGCTCGCCGCGATACGTCAAATGCGCGATGCGGCGCGCCGCTGCCAGACCATCCCGCGGAGTCTTGTCCGTGAGGTAGTAATTTCCGCCATGCCAAAACGGGTCGCGCTCGATGGCGGAAATCTGCGCGGATTGGATGCCAATCTGCCAGCCCGAAGCCCGAGCAGACACCGCAATTACGCACACCGCGGACACGCTTTCCGGGTGCAGCAAGCTCCACTCCAGCGTGCGCGCGCCGCCCATCGAGCCGCCGAGTACCGCGTGCACACGCGAAATGCCCAGTTCCTTCAAGCAGTCGTGCTCGGCCTCCACCAAGTCCCGAATCGACAGCGCCGGGAAGCGCCCGCCCCACGGCTTTCCATCCGGGTGCAGCGACTTCGGCCCCGTCGAGCCATTGCAGCCGCCCAGCGCATTGGTCGCGATAACGCACCAGCGCGTGGTGTCCAGAGCCTTGCCAGGCCCCACCAGGTCGGACCACCAGTCCGCCACATTGGAATCACCGGTCAGCGCATGCTCAACCACGAGGACGTTGTTGACGCCGTCTGGGTCGCCGGCAAAAGCGCCCCAGCGTTGGTAGGCCACGTGGGCGTCGGCAAGCACGGCGCCTGCTTCCGTGGTGAAGTCACCGATGGGGACGACGGCGAGCTCGCCTTCGGGCGCGAGTTCCGGGACGGCGCTAACCAATGGCCGCGAACCCACGCTCGAGATCAGCGATGATGTCCTTGACATCCTCGATGCCCACCGACAGGCGCACCGTGGCCTGCGTAATGCCCGCGGCCTTGAGAGCGGCCTCGTCGGACTGGGAGTGTGTGGTGGTAGCCGGGTGTACCACCAGCGAGCGGGTATCGCCGATGTTGGCCAGGTTGGAGTGCAGCTGCAGGGCGTCGATAAACGCCCAGGCCTCCTCGCGGCCGCCGTCGATGTCGAAGGAGAGCACGGAGCCGGTGTAGGCGTAACCGAGCTTCTCCTTGGTGGCCTTGTACGGGGAGGAGTCCAGGCCAGCGTAATTGACGGTGGTGACCTTGGCGTGGGACTCTAGGTACTCAGCCACGGCCTGGGCGTTGGCATTGTGCTTCTCGACGCGCAACTGCAACGTCTCAATGCCATTCAGCGTCAGCCAGGCGTTGAAGGGGGAGATGGCGGCACCGGTATCGCGCAGCAGGCCCGCACGCGCCTTGATTGCGAAGGCCGGTGCGCCCAGGTCGGCGTACTTGAGGCCGTGGTAGGCCTTGTCCGGGGTGACGAAGTAGGGGAAGACGGGCTCGCCGTCGCGCTCGACGGTCCAATCGAAGGAGCCGCCGTCGATGATGGCACCACCGATGGCGGAGCCGTTGCCGGTATAGAACTTGGTGGTGGAGACGACGACGATGTCCGCGCCCAGCTCCAGCGGGCGGGCGAGCGCGCCGGTGGCGATGGTGTTGTCCACGATGAGCGGGACCTGGTTCTTGTGGGCTACCTCGGCGATGGCAGGGATGTCGAGAACATCGGCGACTGGGTTGCCGAAGGTCTCGCCGTAGAAAGCCTTCGTGTTCGGCTGGACGGCGTCCTGCCAAGATGCCGGGTCATCGGGGTTCTCGACGAGGGTGACGTCGATGCCCAGGCGCTTCAAGGTCACGGTAAAGAGGGTGGAGGTGCCGCCGTAGAGGCGCGGGGAGGTAACAATGTGGTCGCCGGCGGAGGCCAGGTTCAAAATGGCCGCGGTTTCGGCGGCCTGGCCGGAAGCGAAAGCTACGGCGGCGACGCCGCCCTCGAGGGAAGCGAGGCGCTCTTCGAGCGCATCCTGGGTGGGGTTGGTCAGGCGGGTGTAAATCGGGCCGGCATCCGAGAGGTTGAAGCGGTTGGCGGCGTGCTCGGCGTCGTTGAAGACATACGAGGTGGTTTGGTAAATCGGCACGTTGCGTGCGTTGGTGGAGCCGTCCAGGTTCTGGCCGGCGTGGAGGGCGCGGGTGGCAAAAGACCACTCGTTGACTTCGGAATTATCGTATTTGGTGCTCATGCCACAAAGGCTAGACCAAGCGGTTCAGTGCTGTTAGTGGCTTTGTGGAAACCGCAGGCAAGCCCGAGAATAAAAATAGACCGAGCGGTTGGTTCGGTGGCCCGTGCGCGTTGTAGATCTCCCCGCAGCGCGAAGGCTCAAGGCGCCTGTTGGATGTCGATGCTTTCACCGACCTGCGGGCGCTGGTAGCCGGTCACGCCGGCGCGCTGGAGCATGCCGTCGGTGATTTGCTTGCCGGCGTCGGAAAGCACGGCGTCATGGATGGGCACCGTCACGCGCGCGCCGATGCGCATGGCATAATCCGCGGCATCCGCCCCGCGCACCCACGGGCCGGCGATGGGAAGCAGGAGGACATTTACCGTGCGTCCCTTAGGGACGCACCACTGGTCGCCGGGGTGCAGCACGCCGCCGAAGAAATAACCCAGGTTCTCCGGGCGCGGAATGTTGGGGTGGATTTCCTCGTGGAGCCCGCCCACCGCGTGAATCTCAAGGCCCAGAACCGTGAACGTCTCTCCGGCATGCACGGCGGTGCCGGAGCCGATGGCGTTGATGGCTTCCTGCGTTCCCCACACTGGCAGGCCGCTCGCGCGCACGGCATCGACGTCGAGGTGATCGCCGTGCGCGTGCGTGAGCAGCACCGCCTCAGCGCCTTCGAGGCAACTGAGATCTGAAAGGGGGCCGGGATCGATAACGATGCGCCCCTGGGGAGCCTCGACGGCCACGGCGGATTGCCCATGCAGCGAAATCTTCATGATTCCCACGCTAGCCAAAAGTGAAGGAATACAGCGAGAGGCCTTCGCTTACTTCCAGCTCGATTGTTTCGGTGTGATTGTCAGGCTCCCGGACGAGATCCACCGTGCCGTCCTGGGTGATGTCGAAGGTGCGGACCGAACCATCCGCGCGGTGCACGCGAACCGTTCCGCTCCCTGATGTTACGAGCTGTACCCAGGCGGCGCGATAATTCAGTCGCAGGCGCGCGTGAGGTCCGGCGGTGATGGGCTGGTCGGCCAAAGTCCACGTCCCACCCAGCGAATACTGACCTAACGGCGGCTCGCTCGTGGTGAACTGGTGCGTGCCGTCGTGGTAATCGGGGTTGGTGAAATACTGTGCGCGTGCGGTGCCGAGGTAGGTCTCCGGCGAGCGCGGCGCGCTGTTCGCATCGGCTGCTTCAATGGGCTCAGGCAGCGCGATGGAGGGGTCGCGCTCGAGGAGAAGCTCGCGGATGAGGCGCTCGGTCTCGGCGTAGTCGCCCTCGCCGTGGTGGGATTGGCGCAACATGCCGTGCTTGTCGACGAGATAGTGCGCCGGCCAGTACCGATTCCCAAAGTTCTTCCACGTGGCGAAGTCATTATCCTGTGCCACTGGATACTCGATTCCCTGCTCGCGGGCCGCACGGCGCACGTTGTCGGCCTCGTGCTCGAAAGCGTATTCCGGCGCGTGGATTCCGATGATGTCGAAGCCGTAGTCCTTGTAATGCGCATAGAGCTTGGTCAGGTGCGTGTTGTTGCGCTGGCAGTTGATGCAGGCATAGGCCCAAAAATCGATGAGCGTGACCTTGCCGGAGGTGCGCGGATCGACGGGCGCATCCGTGTTGAACCAGCCGGTCAGCCCCGCGAACGCGGGCACGGGGGTTCCTTCCGCTGTGGGAGCGTCCTGTTCAACGGGCGTAGCGTCGACGTTGATGCTGGGGAGTTTCTGCTGAAGCCACGCGGGCGCGCCGAGTGAGATGGCGCCGGCCATAGCGATCACCACAATTCCCGCAGCGATGCGCACCCCGCGTTGATGGGAGCGGAAAGCATCGACGCGTTTGCCCACCTCGTTGCCGCCTAAGGCGAAAGCCAGCAGCGGGATCGCCACGCCGAGGGCGAAGGAGAGGCAGAGGAGGAGGATGTGGGCGTCGACAGTCCCGGTGGCGCCCGCCACTGAGATTGCGGTCAGTACCGGGCCCGCGCAGGGAACGAAGACAACACCCATGGCTAGGCCAACGACGAAGCCGCCCTTGTCGCGGGCTTTGGCTTGCAAGCCGCCAGCTTTCGGGAGCTTCTGGAAAGGCCACTCTAGGGCTTCCTGCACGCGTGGGAACACCATTCCTAGGCCAACGAGAACGAGCAGCGCGATTCCCACTTTCCACAAGATGTCGGCCGGGAGGCCCAAGGCATTGAGCAGCGTTGTGGCGAAAAGAGTGACGAGGCTAAAACTCGTCACCAGCCCGCCGATGACCTGCCATGGCCGCCACCGTGAGCCGCCGCTGACTGCGAGGACCAGCGGCAAGACCGGCAAGATGCAGGGCGAGATGCCGGTGATAAGACCACCGGTAAACCCGATGAAAAGCGTTGATAACATGCTGTGCTCCTTCGCTTGTGGTGCGGTGTGGGTATGCAATCAGTTCGGAGCACACGTGATAAACGGATTGCCACAAACTTTTTTAAATCCATCCAATCCGCGTCACGGGGCGGCTCCGAATGGTGAGATACAGGGCCCGGAAACACCGGACCCGAAAACCTGAAGAAGGAGCACCGAAATGAAGAAGCTTGTTACTACCGCCGCTGCACTTGCCGTTGCCGCCAGTGGGTTGGTTGCCTGCAACGACACGAAGGAAGACATGGACATGATGCCCAGCTCTGAGATGATGGCCCCGAGCTCGGACGCCATGGAGTCGGATTCCATGATGACCGAGGAAAAGATGACCGAGGAAATGGAGAGCGATGAGATGATGGCGCCGAGTGAAGAAATGACTAAGTAAAAGTGCCATGTCCGCCCCGTTGCTGGAGGTAAGCTCTACACCCGTGTCTGCGATGTCACCTGATGAACATGCGCGGCTGAACCACCTGCTCGTTCAGACCGCTGCGGCAGACAAGCATGCCTTCAGCGCGCTATACGACGCCCTCGCACCCACCGTGTACAGCGTGTGCCTGAGCGTTTTGCGCAATCCTGCTTTGGCGGAAGAGGTTGCCCAAGACGTCTTCGTTGAGGTGTGGACTTCCGCTGCGAAATTTGATCCGCAGCGAGGGAACGCGCGGTCGTGGGTAGGCAGGCTGGCGCATGGGAGGGCCGTCGATAAGCTGCGTAGCCACGTTGCCGCAGTGCACCGTGATGACCGCGACGCGCTGCTGACCCAGGCTACCTACACCGAGCCCCTCGAAGATGAGGCCCTAGGACATGTCGAAGCGCAGCGTCTGCGCCGGGCTATCGGCGAGATCGGGGAGCCACATTCCACCGCGGTAGCCCTCGCATTTTTCAATGGCTTGACGCATGCTGAACTGGCAGAATCAACGGGAGTCCCGCTAGGTACGGCGAAGACGCGCGTGCGCGACGGCGTTAAGAAGCTAAAAGCGATCCTCGGAAGGGAGGGAAGATGAGCAATACGCATGAGTTTTCTGATGAGACTTTCGACGACTTCCTCGATTCCCTCCCCGAGGTCGAACCGCCAGCGCGAATGAAAGATGCCATCTTTGCGGAAATTGACGGGGGCGAAGCTGCCGAGGTTATCGAGCTTCCACGTCGCCGGTGGCGGGCCTTCGTGGCAGTGCCAGCGGCCGCGGCAGTGCTCGTCGCGGGCGTGGTAGCAGCGCCGCAGCTCTTGCAGTTGGGTCAACCCGATGCAGCGGATAGCGCGCGAGTCGAAGCCGAATCGCCGGGCGAGAAATCTATGCATGACATCATGGGGGCAGAGGACCTTATGCAGGGCAATGCGGATGTCTCGGGAGCGCAACTGGATATCGTTTCCTCCGCCTCGATGGCGAAATCCGGCGCGATGGTCGATGGCCAGCCACAACTGGCCGACGGCATGGGCGCCCAGGTGTGGGCAGTCAGTGCAGATGGTGAGATGGCCTCAGCCGGGGTTATCGGTCAGGACCCACACGATGGGGTGTGGATGCCCTTCGACGGTGCCGCGGTCAAAGTCATGGTTACCGAGGAACCTGCGGGTGGCAGCGAGCAACCGACGGGCCGCACCCTCGCCACCGTGACCTTGGCCAGCGCTAGCTAGCCCAGTATGCGCTAGGGCAGCTACGCGCCAGGCCAGCTACATGTCAGCTAGTTAAGGCCTGCTTGACCAGATCCAGCGCGGCGGCGAGTTCGACATCGCTCAAATGCCCAAAGCCCAAGACCACGCCTTCCTCGGCGGCCACGCCGCCCCAGTAGTCACTGAGCGGGGTGAGCGTTAGCCCTAGGGAAGCTGCGCGGTCGACTACGGCGTTATCGCACAGCAACACCGCATGGAGCCCGCCGTGGATGGGCAGAAGGGTAGCGGGGGCGTCTTCCAGCGCGGCTTGGACGAGATCGCGGCGGCGCTTGTAGGCGCGGCGCATCCGGCCGGTATGCCGCCGTAGCGCACCGCTGGCCAGGTAGTTCGCCAACGCCGCTTGGGGGATAGCACCGACGGGCTGGCCGAAGACCTCCCGGACGCGGTCCACCGCCGAGCGCAAGCTCGGCGGCACCACGAGGTAGCCGCAGGCAATCGACGGCGAAATCACCGAGGAAAACGTGCCCAGCAAGACGGTGTGCTCCGGGGCGAGCGCGGCCAGCGCGGGCAAGGGCTGGCCGACGTAGCGCAGTTCGGAATCGAAGTCATCCTCGATGATGAGCACGTCGTTGCTGCGTGCCCACTCGACGAGTTCCGCGCGCCGGGCCGCCGGCAGCGAACCGCCATAAGGGTGCTGGTGGGAGGGGGTGACGATGAGAACGTCGAGGTCAACGGTGGGGACGGTGACGCCGTGGGCGTCGGTGGGGACGTCGACAAGCGTGTGCCCCAAAGCTTGGGGGACGCGGCGCAGGCTGGGGTAGCCGGGGGATTCCACGCCGACTCGTAGGTGGCCTCCCAGCGCGCGCAGCAGCACCGAGAGGCCGTCGCGGGCGCCGGCGGTGATGACAACGTAAGCCGGGTCGACGGTGAGCCCGCGCATGTGGCGCAGGTGCGCGGCCACCTCGCGGGGAAGATCGCCGGAAGGATTCACCGCGGCCTTGCGCCACGCCGCCCTCCATTCGGGGGTGATGATTCCGGCCGTATCGGGCAAGCCGGGGGTCAACTCCACGCGCGGTGGGGCAGGACTGGGCCGCGGCGCGGGGTGAGGCTGTGGGGTGCGCCCATGGGGCAGGTGCGGGTTGATGACTGTGCCCGAGCCAACCGACGCGGTGAGGTAGCCCTCGGCGGTGAGCTGCTCGTAGGCGGTAACCACGCTGCCTCGGGAAATGCCCAGATCGCGCGCCAGCGAACGCGTCGACGGCACCTGCTCGCCGGGCAGCAAAATGCCCGCCGCGACTTGGGTGCGGAGGGCTTCGGCAATCTGCACCGGCAACGCGCGCGTATCAGATGGATCGAGGCGGAAAGACACGACCCCATCATAAGTGGTCTAATTCGACACTCGGAAAATGGCTCTTGTCTTGGACCAATTTTCTGGGCCACTATGTGAGCCATGACTGAACAGAAGAATGAACAGGGACGCGCCACGACGCGCGTCAAGCGTGGACTGGCTGACATGCTCAAGGGTGGCGTCATCATGGATGTGGTCACCCCGGAGCAGGCCCGAATTGCTGAGGACGCAGGTGCGTCCGCCGTCATGGCGCTGGAGCGCGTGCCGGCCGATATCCGCGCCCAGGGCGGCGTGGCCCGCATGTCTGATCCGGACCTCATCGAAGGCATCGTCAACGCCGTGGACATCCCAGTGATGGCGAAGGCCCGCATCGGTCACTTCGTCGAGGCGCAGATCCTCGGCGAGCTGGGCGTGGACTTCATCGACGAGTCCGAGGTGCTCAGCCCGGCCGACTACGTCAACCACATCAACAAGTGGGATTTCGGCGTGCCTTTCGTGTGCGGTGCGACGAACCTGGGCGAGGCCCTGCGCCGCATCACCGAGGGCGCGGCCATGATTCGCTCCAAGGGCGAGGCCGGCACCGGCGACGTCTCCGAGGCTGTCAAGCACCTGCGCACCATCAAGGGCGAAATCGCACGCCTCCAGAACCTGGATCGCGACGAGCTCTACGTCGCCGCCAAGGAACTGCAGGCGCCGTATGACCTGGTTGCTGAGGTTGCAGAGACCGGCAAGCTGCCGGTCGTGCTGTTCGTCGCCGGTGGCGTCGCCACGCCTGCCGACGCCGCCCTCGTCCGCCAGACGGGTGCTGAAGGCGTCTTCGTCGGCTCCGGCATCTTCAAGTCCGGCGAGCCCGCGAAGCGCGCGGAGGCCATCGTTAAGGCGGCGACCCTCTACGACCAGCCGGCCGAGCTGGCCAAGATCAGCCGCGGTCTGGGCGAGGCCATGGTAGGCATCAACGTCAACGACATCCCCGCCCCGCACCGCTTGGCAGAGCGCGGTTGGTAAACGCGGTGCGACCACTCGTCGGTGTCCTCGCGCTGCAGGGCGGCGTGGAGGAACACCTTGCCGTGTTGGAGAGCCTCGGTGTCGAAACGCGCCGGGTGCGCCTGCCGCAGGACCTCGACGGGCTGGACGGGCTGGTGCTGCCGGGCGGCGAGTCGAGCACCATCGATAAGTTGGCGCGCTCTTTTGGCGTCGCGGAGCCGTTGCGCCGCGCCGTCGAGGGTGGGCTGCCGGTTCTCGCCACCTGCGCGGGGCTCATCTACAGCGCTCGCGAACTGGAGAACCCCGCTCCGGGCCAGCAGACGCTAGGGCTTATCGACGTCACCGTGCGCCGCAACGCCTTCGGCAACCAACGCTTCTCCGAGGAGCGTGTCGTTCCCGTCGCGCTGCAAGGTCCGCGACCCGATGCAGAGATCTCAGAGGTTGGGGCATGGGGTGCCGAGTCCCGAGATGGCGAGGCGTATGGCATAGGACCCCGAAGCATCACGCTCGATATTGAGGCGAGCTTCATCCGCGCGCCCATCGTTACCCGCGTGGGCGAAGGTGTTGAGGTCATCGCCACCGTGCCCGCCCCTGCGCCCGACACTGTGACTGGTGGCGCGGCTGGCGAAGATAGCGCGGCGTGCAAAGATGGCGCCGAACATGACGGGGAGCTAACTCATCCTGCCGCGGGGCACGAAGCGATTGTGGGCGTGCGGCAGGGGCGCGTCACAGCGCTGAGCTTCCATCCGGAAGAGAACGGTGACTCGCGCCTCCACGCCGCGTGGCTCGCTTCCTTTGCCCATTAGCTCTTTCTGTCCGAGCCCCTTTCTGCCCGCAAGCTCTTTTCTTAAATAACTATCGCCCGATAGTGCTCTGGGATACATTGAGATGTGCTAGCTGAACACGTCACTCCCAGAAAGGCTCCTCGCCGTGAGCACACCTGCCCCAGAACAAGTCCGCGAAGACATCCGCTTCCTCGGCCGGGTGCTCGGCCGGGTCATCGCGCAGCAGGAAGGCGAGGACGTCTTTGAGCTCGTCGAATCCACCCGCCGCATGGCCTTCGACATCGCGCACGGCGATGCTAAGCCGGAGGACCTCGTCGCTATTTTCCGCGACCTCGACATCACCAAAGTCAACCTCGTGGCGCGAGCGTTCAGCTATTTCGCGCTCATCGCCAACCTAGCGGAGGACTTGGATGACGAGTCTGTCGAGGCGCCAGTGTCCCTGCGCAAGACATTCGCCAAGCTCAAAGAAGAAGGCGTCGCGCCCGCCGACGCAGCCTCCGTCATCCGCGGCGCCCACGTCGCCCCCGTTCTCACCGCGCACCCCACCGAAACCCGCCGCCGTACTGTCTTTGACACCCAGACCCGCATCAAGACTCTCCTCAAGGAATCACACCGCGGCGGCGACATGGCGGCAATCGAGAAGGAAATGTACCTGCGCATGACGCTGCTGTGGCAGACGGCGCTGATTCGCATCGCCCGCCCCACCCTTGAAGACGAGATTGACGTCGGCCTGCGCTATTACAAGCTGTCGCTGCTCGACCAGGTCCCTGCCCTCAACCGCGCCATCCGCCACGCCATGCGCGAGACCTTTGGCCAGCAGCTTCCCGATTCCCCCGTCGTCCGCCCCGGCTCCTGGATTGGCGGCGACCATGACGGCAACCCCTTTGTTAACGAGCACACCCTGACCTATGCCACCCGCAAGGCCGCGGCGACGGTGCTCCAGTATTACGCCGACGAACTCGGCGAGCTGGAGCGCGAGCTCTCCCTATCGGATCGCTATTCCTCCAGCTCCAAAGAGCTGGGCGCGCTTGCCGACGCCTCCCACAACGATGAAAAATCCCGCGTCGACGAACCCTATCGCCGGGCCATCTTCGGCATCCGTAAGAAGGTGCTGGCGAGGTTGGAAGGGGAGGCGTCGCCAAGCGCCTATGCGTCGCCGGAGGAACTCAAACGTGACCTGGACGTGATCGACCGCTCGCTGCGCCAATTCAACGATGACATCATCGCCGATGACCGCCTCGCCCGGCTGCGCTCGGCGGTGACCACGTTTGGATTCCACCTCTCGACGCTGGATATGCGCCAGAATTCGGAGTCCTTCGAGAACGTCCTCACCGAGATTTTCGCCGCGGCCAGGATCACCCCGGATTACCGCGCGCTGGGGGAGGAGGAGAAGGTCGCGCTGCTCGTGCGCGAGCTGCAGACCAACCGTCCGCTGCTATTCCCGGGCACGGAGAAGGAATTCACCGAGGATACCGCGAAGGAGCTGGGGATTTTCCGTGCAGCGGCGCGCGCTGTGCGGGACTTTGGTCCGAAGTCGGTGTCGCACTGCATAATTTCCATGACGGGAACGGTCTCCGACATTCTGGAGCCGATGGTGCTGCTCAAGGAGGTAGGCCTGGGCCAGGTGGATGTGGTGCCGCTGTTTGAGACCATCGAGGATCTGAAGGCGGGGGCCAGCATTCTGGAGAAGCTCTGGCAGATGCCTGTTTACCGCGAGCATCTGCGCTCGCGCGGGGATGTCCAAGAGGTGATGCTGGGGTATTCGGACTCCAACAAGGACGGCGGTTACCTGCAGGCGAACTGGGCGCTGTACGACGCCGAACTGGCCCTCGTTGAGCTCTGCGTGCGCCACGGCGTGGAGCTGCGGCTGGCGCATGGCCGGGGTGGCGCGGTGGGCCGCGGCGGTGGTCCGACGTATGACGCGATTTTGGCGCAGCCGAAGGGCGCGGTGTCCGGGTCGGTGCGCATTACTGAGCAGGGTGAGGTGATTTCTGCGAAGTACGGTGCGCCGGAAACCGCGCGCCGCCACTTGGAGGCTTTCATTTCCGGCGCGTTGGAGGCGTCGCTGTTGGATACCGAGCCGATTGCGGATCCCGAGCGCGCCTACGAGATCATGCGCGAGCTCGCGGACTTGAGCGGTACGGCGTACCGCCAGCTTGTCGACGACCCCGGGTTCATCGCTTACTTCACCCAGTCCACCCCGCTGCATGAGATTGGTGAGCTTAACTTGGGGTCGCGCCCGACCTCGCGTAAACAGACCACCGCGATTACGGATCTGCGAGCGATTCCCTGGGTGCTGTCGTGGTCGCAGTCCCGCACCAACATTCCAGGCTGGTTCGGCGTGGGCAGCGCGGTGACGGCGTGGGTGCAGCAAGCTGGCGGGGATGAGGAGAAGCGCTGGGAGGAGCTGCGCGAGCTGTACCGCACCTGGCCTTTCTTCCGCTCCGTGTTCGCCAACATGGCGCAGGTCATGGCCAAGGCGGAGATGCAGCTAGCACGCCTGTACGCCAACTTGGTCGACGACAAGGAGACCGCGGACCGTATCTTCGGCCTGATTTCCGTGGAGTTTGAGCGCACCCGCGAGGTCTACCTCAAGGTCACCGGCAACGCGGATCTGGTCAGTGAGAATCAGCGCCAGGCGAGGTCGCTCAAGCGGCGCTACCCATACCTGCTTCCGCTCAACGCCATCCAGTTGGAGTTGCTGCGTCGCTACCGCCGCGGCGATGACCAGTTCCTAGTGTCCAAGACCATCCAGGTCACTATGAACGGGTTGGCCACCGCGCTGCGCAACGCCGGCTAAACCGCCCGCCCGCTTCCCCGCACATCCGGCCCAACCGCTCGGCCAGCCAACATTTTTGCGGGACAGGATTGAGCGCATGATCAGTTCCATAAGTTAAGCCGGCACGCCGAATGCCCCGCGAGGAGATGATTCCCTGCGGGGTACGACCAAACAGTGCTGGAAGAATGCCCTGGCGTTGGTAGCGGCGTTGCTTGCACTGCTACCTGCACTGGCGGGACGGGGCACACCGGTGCCTTAACGGGCATTAGGGTGAGTTGAAGAGTTAGTTGAAGGTGCTGGTGAAGACCGGCGCGGCGTCGTATGGCGGGATCCATGCCACCCGCCCGCCGATGCGATCCATGTGGCCGCGTGAGGGCGGGGCATCGGGGTCATCGTCGTTGACTCCGTTGTGGTACGGGCACAGCGGCACCAGGTTGAGGATGTTGGTGGGCCCGCCGCGGGCCCAGGCCTTGATGTGGTGGATCTGGCACTTCTCAAAGGGAACCTTGCAGCCCTCCCACGCGCAGCAGGGATTCTCCGCGGCCAAGGCGAGGCGCTGCTTGGCGGTGGCGAAACGCTGGAAGCGGAACACATCGAGCGGGCCATGCTCACGGCTGACCGCCACGATGATCCCCTTGTCCAGCAAAGCGCGCTCCACCAGTTGCGAGCCGGTCATGGTCGCGCCACTGGTGGTGCGGACAATGAACTCTTCGCCGTCCTTGTCGGTATTTCCCTTGAGCAGCTCGGCGTAGTCATCAAGCTGCAGGACCGCCATGGTGGCAACCTCAGTCTTGACGCCGCCACCGTCCAGATTTTCCAAGAAACTCTCGCCGGGGCGTTCCTGGTCGATGCTCTCGAATACGCCAGTCAGCTGCAGCGAGTCCGCGGTGACCGTGAGCGTGGCCAGGCCGTTGCCATGCTGGGTGAGCTTGGCGCGCTCGGCATATGTGCGGGGCTTGCGCATCTGACGTAGGCGCTTGCGCGCTACCTTTTCCACTAGCTCCGCGCTGGTCTGGCACAGCTCTACCCGCAAGTCCCAGGCCTTGTTGTGGTCCCGGACTTTGTCCACAAAGTGCTCGATAAGCTGCAAGGTCACCAGCCCGTGCCCGCGCCGGCGCGCGGCTTCTACCGCCGTACGCTGCTTCTTCGTCGAAGAGGTGTGCCCGAAGTAGGTGTGGTGGAGGGAGAGGAACACGGTGGCGTCGGCAGGCGCGGCGCCGAGGGCCACCAAGTCAGATTCAGACAGGCCCGCGCACTCGGCCACCAGGTCAATGGCGCGGCCGAGGGCGGCGAAGTACGTCTGCAATCTCATACCCTGCAGCCTAAAAGCACCCCATCCCACCGCCAAGACCCCAACCAGCTACCCACCGAAATCTGTGGATAACTAGTCGGCACTCGGTTTGAGAGCTCGGCCTTAGATGCCGAGCTCGTGGTGTTTGCTTGTCAGTATTCTGCGCGGGTCAGGCTTCGTGGGTACTAGGCGCCGGCGAGGCCGCGGCGCTTGAGCAGCGGCGCAACGTCCTTGTCGCGGCCGCGGAACTCGCGGTAGGCCTCCGTGAAGTCGCGGGACGCGCCCTTCGACAGGATGACATTGCGGAACTTCTGACCGGCTGCGTGAAGGTCGGTCTGCTCCTTGAACCACTCGAAACCATCGGCGTCGAGCGCTTCGGCCCACAGGTAGGAGTAGTAGCCCGCGGAGTAGCCACCGGCGAAGATGTGGTTGAAGTAGGTCGAGCGGTAGCGCGGGGCGATGAGCTTGTTGTCCAGTCCGGCCGCGCGCAGGGCCTCGGCCTCGAATTCGGCGACGGCCTCCGGGGTGGCCTCCAGCTTGGCGGCGTCGGCAGCACTCAGGGAATGCCACGCGAGGTCGATGATCGATGCCCCCAGATACTCCGACGTGGCGAATCCCTGGCCGAACTCGGAGGCGGCGGAGATGGCGTCGAGAAGCTCGTCCGGAATCGGTTCGCCCGTTTCCACGTGGCGGGCGTACTCCTTGACCAAGTTCTTATCGAGCGCCCAGTTCTCATTGATCTGCGAGGGGAACTCCACCCAGTCGCGCGGCACGTTGGTGCCGGCGAAGGTGGGGTAGCGGACGTCGGAAAGCAGGCCGTGCAGGGCGTGGCCGAATTCGTGGAAGACGGTGCGGACCTCGTCCATGCTGAGCAGCGGTTGGGATCCGTCGGTGGGCTTGGTGATGCCCATGACGTTGACGATGACCGGCTTGCGCTCCAGCAGTCGGGACTGCCCCACGAATTCGCTCATCCACGCGCCGCCGCGCTTGGTGGGGCGCCCGAAGTAGTCGGTAAGGAGAAGGCCGATCCCCTTATCCTCGTGCGAGTCGATGCCTACGTGCGAGATGTCCCCATCTCGCACCTCCCACACACGAACCCCCTCCGCATAGCCTTCGAGGTCATCGCGCGGGGTGACGGTGATGCCGTAAAGGCGCTCGGCGGCGGCAAAGACGCCCTTCTCCAGGACCTGGTCCAGCGGGAAGTATTTGCGCAGTTCGTCCTCATCGAGGGAGAAGTCGCGGGCGCGGACCTTGGATTCCCAATAAGGCCAGTCCGCGGCGCTGAAACCCTGGCCGTTGAGCGTTGCTTCCTCCGCGAGGAGCTTCTGCTCGCCTTCGGCGTTGGCCGCGGCGGCGGGGGCGAGGTCGAAGAGCATGGTGCGGGCGGCATCGGCAGTCGCGGCGGTTTCCTCGGCGATGACGTAGTCGGCATGCGTGGCAAATCCCAGCAGCTCGGCGCGCTCGGCGCGCAGCTGGACGGCCTCGATGAGACCCGGGATGTTGTTCTCGGAGCCCCTGCTTGCCGACGCCCCATACAACCTCCCCCTCGCATCCTCCCGCACCAGACGGCTCAGCTCCGATTGCACGGTCGGCAGCTCCAGCGGGATGACAAAACCTTCGCGGCCTAACGCCTCGGCATCGGCCTTGGCGGAGGCGATGCGCTCGGCGGGCAGGCCCTCGAGTTCCTCTTCGGTGAAGGAAACCGCGCGCTCGCGGGTAGACGCCATGAGATTGCGGCCGAATTCTTCGGAGAGCGCAGACAGGCGCTGGTTGATTTCGGAGAGACGGGCCTTGCCGGCCGCGTCGAGGTCGGCGCCCTTGCGGGCAAAGGTGCGCAGGAGGTGGTCGTGGAGGCGCTGGCCTTCGGCGTCGTCGGCAGGCGGCGTGGCCTCCTTGATGCGCGCGTAGAGCACCTCGTTCTGGTAGATCGCGTCATAGTGCGCGGACAAGCGCGGGTAGATGTCGGCGGCGATCTCCTCCATCTCATCAGTGACATCCGTGCCGGAGAGGTTGCCAAAGACCGCCATGACGCGGTCAAGGTCCTGGCCGGAGCGCTCGAGCGCCTCCACGGTGTTCTCCCACGTGGGCGCGGTGGGGTTGTCGGTGATGGAGGCGATTTCGGCGTCGTGAAGCGCGAGTGCTTCGTCGAAGGCAGGGCGGTAGTGCTCTACCTTGATCTCCGCAAACGGCGGGAGCTGGTAGGGCAGCGTGGAGGGGGTCAGTAGTGGGTTAGTCATAAGAAACTACCGTACCTAATAAGCTCCGCCCTATGTGATGGCTTTCACTAAACTATCCGACCGGAACCGGTGTGCGCTCCTTGCGCGGGGCGGTGGCACGGTTTACCAGGATGACATCGAGAATCAGGAACGCTGCCAAGGTGATTCCTAAGAGCGGTAGGAAGACGCCGACGGTGGCGGCGAAGAGCGCGCCCAACCCTGTGGTGGCCCAGGAGAAGTGGGCAGTCGGGAGGAAGCGTGGGCGACGTTTCCACCACATGTAGTACCCCAGCACTACGAGAGCGGCGGTGGACAGCCCCAGTGCGAGCAGCGCAATCTGCAGAGGAAGGCCGAACATGATGCCCATGTGCAGGTAGATGCCCCAGCTGCTGAGCTTGCTAAACAGCGGCAGGCTGGAGAAAGGCTGGCGGTCGATGATCTCTCCGGTGGCGCCATCTACCGAAATTGCATCGGAGGTGGTACGCCATTCCACCCAGCGTTCGCTGACCTGCCAGGCGGAGTTGGCGTCCTCCGGCGGGTACAGGCGCAGCGGTCCGGTCAGCCCCTCGGCGCGGCCGGTGGCGAGGACGCGCTCGGCCTCGGTAGCTACGCTCGAGCTTGACGACGCCCCTCCAACCCCATGCCCTTCATGACCTTCATGCCCGGTGTGCTCATGCGTTTCAGCGGTGGTGCCGGGGAGGGCAGTCTCGATGGGGGTGGCCTTCCAGTTCATGCGCTCGACGAGGGAATCGACGTTGTCGCCGGCCAGTCCCGACCACGTGATACCGGTGGCAGAGAGGCCAAGCAGGCCGATGAAGATCCAGGCGCCAATAGTGGAATGCAGGCGGGTGGCCTTCCAGCGGGCAGAGCGCTTGGGCTGGCGTTGGGTGGCGTTCGCGGTTGCCTTGTTCTTCGGGCGGCGGCGAATCCACCACATATAGAGGCCGCCGCAGGCCATGACCCACAACCACGAGGCGGCAAGCTCCGAGTAGAGCTCGCCGACCTTGCCCAAGTGGAAGCTTTCGTGCAGGGAGGAAATCCAGCGGCGCAGCGGCATCTCGCCCAAGCCGGAATAGGTGGGGTAGTCCCCGATGACCTTGGCGGTGGCGGGGTTGATGAAGACGGTGCGCTGCAGGCTTTCATCGATGCTGTCATCGGAGACCAGCACGCGCGTCGAATCCGTGGGGCTGGTTGCCGGCCAGACTTGGGACACGGGCATGTCAGAGTGCTCGTGCTGTGCGGCCTGGATTTGTTCTTCCAAGCTCACGGGGTGCTCGACTGCCGGAACGGTCATGACGTCGCGGTACACCACCTTCTCCAGGGTGGGTGCCATGGCATAGAGGCAGCCAGTCAATGCCGCAACGAGGATGAAGGGGCCGACGAACATGCCGCCATAAAAGTGGATGCGTTGAATGAAGGATCGCAGAGCCGTCCGACTCATAAGTAGTGCTCTTTCGGGGTCTATCGATTAGGGCCCCTGCTGAACGTTCGCGGGGCGTTCAGGAGGGGTGATGGACAGGCGCTGATATCAACTGCACTAGTAGTCGGAGGCGATGGTTTCTCGGTTCCCGAGTATTGAAAACTTTTTAACTAACTGGGGGCCTCGGTGTTCAAAGGATGAAAACCCCGCGAGATAAGGCGCGAGAAGCAAGAAACAGTCTTCGCAGCTCAACGGGTAAAAATAGCGTCGCGGGGTGCTGTTTTAGGACTGTTTGTGGTTAATGAAGCAAGAAAAGGCTCGACCCACTCATCGTGGATCGAGCCTTTGTGGTGGCTAGCCCTGGCTTAAGACGCAGGGGCTAGAGGAGAAGCGGGGAGTTACTTCTTCAGGCCATCAATGATCTCGTTGAAGGCAGCAACCGGGCGCATGGTCTCGTTGAGCTTCTCCTCGTTCGGGGCGTAGTAGCCGCCGAGGTCGACGGGGGAGCCCTGGACGTCGAGAAGCGCCTGCTCAATCTCGCCTGCCTTGGCCTCGAGGGCCTCAGCAACCGGCTTGAAGGCCTCGGCCAGCTCGGCGTCGTCAGACTGTGCAGCCAGCTCCTTGGCCCAGTTAAGGGTCAGGAAGAAGTGGGAGCCGCGGTTGTCGTTCTCGCCGACCTTGCGGGACGGGGACTTGCCCTCATCCAGCAGGGTCTCGGTGGCCTTGTCCAGAGCAGCAGCCAGCACGCCAGCCTTGGCGTTGCCGTTGGTGTTGTGCTCGTGGCGGAAGGACTCAGCCAGAGCCAGGAACTCACCGAGGGAATCCCAACGCAGGTGGTTCTCCTCTTGAACCTGCTGGACGTGCTTCGGGGCGGAGCCGCCGGCACCGGTCTCGAACAGGCCGCCGCCAGCCATGAGCGGAACCACGGACAGCATCTTGGCGGAGGTGCCGAGCTCGAGGATGGGGAAGAGGTCGGTGTTGTAGTCACGCAGGACGTTACCGGTGACGGAGATGGTGTCCTCGCCCTTGCGGATGCGCTCGACGGAGATCTTGGTCGCGGTGACCGGGTCCTCGATGGAGATGTCGAGGCCCTCGGTGTCGTGATCGGCCAGGTACTTCTTGACCAGCTCGATGAGGTTGGCGTCGTGGCCGCGCTCCGGGTCGAGCCAGAAGATGGCCTTCATGCCGGACAGGCGAGCACGGTTGACAGCCAGCTTGACCCAGTCCTGGATCGGGGCGTCCTTGGTCTGGCAGGCGCGCCAGATATCGCCAGCTTCTACATCGTGGGAGATGAGGGCCTCGCCCTTGGAGTTGCGAACCTCAACGGTGCCCGCAGCCGGGATCTTGAAGGTCTTGTTGTGGGAGCCGTACTCCTCAGCCTTCTGCGCCATGAGGCCGACGTTCGGGACGGTACCCATGGTGGTCGGGTCGTAGGCGCCGTTAGCCTTGCAGTCCTCGATGACAGCCTGGTACACACCGGCGTAGGAGGAATCCGGGATGACGGCGAGGGTGTCCTGCTCCTCGTCGTTCTTGTTCCACATGTGGCCGGAGGTGCGGATCATGGCCGGCATGGAGGCGTCGATAATGACGTCGGACGGAACGTGCAGGTTGGTGATGCCCTTGTGGGAGTTGACCATGGCGAGGTCCGGGCCCGCGGCAAGCGCGGCGTCGAAGGCAGCCTTGATCTCAGCGCCGTTCTCGAGCTTGTCCAGCCCCTCGTAGATAGCGCCCAGGCCGTTCTCGCCGTTGAGGCCAGCGGCCTCGAGCTCCTCGCCGTACTTCTCAAAGACGTCAGCGAAGAAAGCGCGGACGACGTGGCCGAAGATGATGGGGTCAGAGACCTTCATCATGGTGGCCTTGAGGTGAGCGGAGAAGAGCACGCCCTCTTCCTTGGCGCGGGCAACCTGCGCCTTGAGGAACTCGTCGAGTGCCTTGGCGGACATGAAGGTGCCGTCGATGACCTCACCCTTGAGGACCGGCAGCTTCTCCAGCAGGGTCTGCTCGCCTTCGGCGGTTTTCAGGACGATGGAGAGGGTGTCCTCCTCCGGCATGATGACGGACTTCTCGTTGTGGCGGAAGTCGTTAGCGTCCATGGTGGCCACGTTGGTCTTGGAGTCAGCGGACCACGCACCCATCTTGTGCGGGTTCTTCTTAGCAAAGTTCTTGACCGCAATCGGGGCGCGGCGGTCGGAGTTGCCCTCACGCAGAACCGGGTTCACAGCGGAGCCCTTGACGGCGTCGTACTTCTCCTGAGCCTCTTCGTACTCTGGCAGGTCGTAGCCGGCGGCCTGCAGCTCAGCAATAGCCTTCTTCAGCTGCACCAGGGAAGCGGAGATATTCGGCAGCTTAATGATGTTAGCTTCCGGGGTCTTGGCCAGCTCGCCGAGCTCAGCCAGGGCATCGGAGACCTTCTTGTCACCAAGGCGCTCCGGGAACTGGGCCAAGATGCGGCCGGCCAGGGAAATGTCGCGGGTTTCCACCTCGATGCCTGCGGTGGAAGCGAAGGCCTCCACGACGGGCTTGAAGGAGTAGGTCGCCAGCAACGGCGCCTCGTCGGTACGGGTCCAGATAATCTTTGCCATGGTTCTCCTAAAGAAGTTGAAAACTGTTCAACCTCACAGGATACCTGTCTTATTTTCTCGCGGTGCTGGTCCCCCTGTGACTCGCGCCACCAGCGGGGGAGGGCTGTGTACTTGGCACAACCTTTCCGGCTGAACTTACGAGCTCGGGAGGGGAAGTACTAAGGTCTGCCCACGTGAAAGCGAAGAATACCCGTATCCAACGCCGCCCCGTCCCACGCCAGACGGAAATCTCCACGACGCGCCGCACCATCGTCATGATTGCCATGGCGCTGGGCGCTTTTGCCATCGGCACCACGGAGTTCACCTCGATGGGCCTGCTGCCGCTCATCGCGGATGATTTCGGGATTACGGAAGACACGGCGTCGGTAGTCATCTCCGTCTACGCGCTCGGCGTTGTCGTGGGCGCGCCGGTCATCGCTGCACTCACGGGCAAGCTCCCACGCCGCCGCCTCATTATCCTGCTTATTGGTTTCTTGCTCGTGGGCAACCTGCTCACGGCCTTGGCCCCGAACTACGGAGTTCTGCTGGTGGCGCGCTTCATCGCTGGCCTGCCGCACGGCGCGTACTTCTCCGTAGCTAACCTGGCGGCGGTCTCGATGGCACCTCCTGGCCGCCAAGGTTTTGCCATGTCGATGGTGGGCATGGGCCTGTCCATCGCCACCGTGATCGGCGTGCCCGCGGCCCAGGCCCTAGGCCAGGGATTGGGCTGGCATGCGGCGTACTTTTTGGTCGTGGCCATTGCGGGGCTCACGATGATCCTGCTCTTTTTCCTTTTCCCACACATGACGCGCATGCCACAAACAGATATGTTTACTGAGCTCGGTGCTTTGAAGAACAGCCAGGTTCTGCTCACCGTGTTCCTCGGCACCGTTGGCTTCGGCGGCATGTTCGCCGTCTATACCTACATCACGTGGACCATGACGGACGTCGCCGGCATGGACCCGAGCCACACCTGGATTGTGCTCATGGCCTATGGCATCGGCATGACCACCGGCAACGTCGCCGGTGGCTGGTTGGCGGACCGCAACCTGGAATTCGGAATCATTTTTGCGCTGATCTGCATGGTTGGAGTGTCGGTGACCTTCTACTTCGTGGCGCACAGCGCGTGGGCGGGCACGGTCGTCTTTGGCGTCCTCGCCTTCTTTGGCTCCATCCTTGTGCCTTCCCTGCAGCTGCGCTTGGTCAACGTGGCGGGGGATGCGCAGACCCTCGCGGCGGCGTTGAACCAGTCCGCCCTCAACATCGCCAATGCGGCGGGCGCGGCCATCGGCGGCGCAGTCGTGGGCGCGGGCTACTCCTATAACTCCACCGCGCTGGCCGGGGCGGGCCTGGCGGTGGCAGGCTGCCTCACCTGGGTTATCACCATGTGGGACAAGCGCCGTCTAGCCCCTTCCGTGAAGATTATTGAACAGAGTTAGACTGGCCGGCATGAGTTTCACCATCGCCTCCGTCAACGTCAACGGCATCCGCGCGGCCTGCAAACAGCGCAACGAGAACAACCCGGGCATGAACGCGTGGCTGGAGACCACTCCGGCCGACGTCGTCCTTATGCAGGAGGTGCGCGCCAACCCCGAGCAGACCCAGAAGGCTCTGGCCCCGGCTCTGGAGGCCGGATGGAACCTGGTACAGGCCGAATCCGCCGCCAAGGGCCGCGCGGGCGTGGGCATCCTATCGAAGCATGCGCTTGGCGACGTCTCCGTAGGCTTCGGCTCCTTCGCCGAATCCGGCCGCTTCATCGCCGCCACCGTGGAAGGCGTGCGGGTGGCTTCCCTGTATTTGCCGTCTGGTGATACCGATTCCCCGAAGCAAGATGAGAAGTACTTGTTCTTGGATGAGTTCTCTGAAGTTTTGGATGAGATGGCTGCAACGTACCCGGAGGCCGTCATCGGCGGTGACTGGAATATTTGCCACCGCGCCCAGGACCTAAAGAACAACAAGGCCAACGAGAAAAAGTCCGGCCACCTGCCGGAAGAGCGCGCCTTCATGGACCGCGTATTCGGTTCTTTCCCGGATGAGCAGCCGCAAGACAAGAAGGGGCTCGGGAACTGGCTCGGCGTGGTGGACTATGAAACCAAGACCGCCTGGGAGGCGGCTGCGGATCCGCAGTGGTTTGACGTCGCCAGGCGCCTGCACCCGGAGGCGGATGGCCCCTACACGTGGTGGACCTACCGTGGCCAGGCTTTCAACAACGATGCCGGGTGGCGCATTGACTATCAAGCGGCCACGAAGGCCATGCTGGAGCGCGCGCAGCGCACGTGGGTGGAGAAAGCACCAACGGTGGAGGAGCGCTGGTCCGATCACTCTCCGCTTCTGGTGGAGTACAAGTAGCCCACTCCAAGTAGTGGTACGATAATTCCGTCTTAACGTCCTTTTCTATTTCGCAGGAGATGCTCATGACCCGCGCAATCATCTACTTTGTCCTCGGCGCTATTCTGCTTGCCCTGGGTATCTGGTGGTGGACCATCGTCGGACCGTCCTTTGCCTTCCTTGGCCCGATCATCCTCCAGGGCGTTGGTGGCGCGTTCATGGTGGCTGGTTTCGCCGTTATGATGGACGTTATTAGCCCGACCTCCCGCAAGATTTAACTGAGGCAGCGCCGCCCCAGCGGAGGCGGGCAGAGTAGAGTAGTCAACCATGACTGACTCCACTTCTGCATCGAACTCCGCTTCCCGAGTCCTCTCTGGCATCCAGCCCACGGCGGACTCCTACCACCTGGGTAACTACCTCGGAGCGCTCAAACAGTGGATTGACCTGCAAGACTCGCACGAGGCTTTCTACTTCATCCCGGACCTGCACGCCATCACGGTGGAGCAGAACCCGGAGGAGCTGCGCCACCGCACCGTGGCGGGCGCCGCGCAGCTCATCGCTTTGGGCATCGACCCGGCGAAATCTACCCTCTTCGTCCAATCCCACGTCCCCGCACACGCGGAGCTGACGTGGGTTTTGCAGTGCCTGACCGGTTTCGGTGAGGCCTCCCGCATGACCCAGTTCAAGGACAAGTCCCTCAAGCAAGGTCAGGACCGCACATCCGTGGGCCTGTTTACCTACCCCGTCCTGATGGCCGCGGATATCCTTCTGTATTCCCCGCACTACGTGCCGGTGGGGGAGGACCAGCGCCAACACCTCGAGCTCACCCGTAACCTGGCGGAGCGTTTCAACAACAAGTACGGCGTGGTCTTCCGCGTGCCGGAAGCCTTCATTCCGGAAGGCTCGGCCAAGATTTATGACCTGCAGGAGCCAACGTCCAAGATGTCGAAGTCGGGCGCTAACCCGAAGGGCATCGTGAATCTGCTCGATGCTCCCAAGACCTCCGCCAAGCGCATCAAGTCTGCGGTGACCGATGACCTCGGCGTTGTGGCCTTTGACCGCGAGAAGCAGCCCGGTGTGTCCAACCTGCTGGCCATTCAGTCCGCGCTGACGGGGGAGAGCATCCCGGACCTCGTGGACAAGTACGCGGGCCAGGGCTATGGCCACCTGAAGGTGGATACAGCCGAGGCGCTCGAGGCTTTCACCACTCCGCTGAAGGCTCGCTACGACGAGCTCATGGAAGACCGCGGCGAGCTCGAGCGCATCTTGGCCCAGGGTGCCGAGCGCGCCATGGAGATTGCCACCCCGCTCGTGGACAAGGTCTACGAGGCGGTGGGCTTTCTCCCCGCGCGTCGCGGCTGAGTTGGCTAGCATGACGAAGACTGTGTAGAGGATTCTGTAATTAACTTTTAAGGGGAAGGCCTGTGGCGCCAACGACACGACCTGATGAGAAGAAGACCGATGATTACGGCATCGAGCGTGCCTATGCCGATGAGCCGGGCGCGGTAGATAAAGTCCGCGAGAAGTCCGGCTTCATCGACCACATCATGAAGATGCTGGACCGCTATGGCAGCCAAGGCGGCAACCAGTTCGCAGCAGGAATTACGTATTTCTCGGTCCTGGCTCTCTTCCCGATCTTCATGCTCACCGTGGCCGCTGCCGCGACCGTGCTGGCGAATCGCCCCGATCTCATGCAGCAACTGGAGGAGCAGATCACCAACGCTGTGTCGGGGGATCTGGGAAATTCGATCACGGAGCTTCTCCACACCGCAATTGAACAGCGCGGCGCGATGTACGGCATCGGTGGCCTCACCACCCTGTGGTCTGGACTCGGCTGGATGAACAACTTGCGCATCGGCATTTCGGCGATGTGGATGCAGGATCCGACTGACGCCCCGGGCAACTTTGTGACCAAGAAGCTCAGCGACCTGCTGGGGCTCATCGGCCTACTCGTGGCCATGGTTATTGCCTTCGGCGTGACGGCGGCCGGTTCCTCCGGGCTGACCCAAAAGATCTTCGAGTGGGTTGGCATTGAGTCCTTCCCCGGTATGGGGACCGTGCTGGTTATCGCAGGAATCGTGATCGGCCTAATCGCTAACTTCCTCGTCTTCTGGTGGATGGTGGCCTTCCTACCGCGCACGAAGGTACCCACCAAGTCGGGCCTGATGGGCGCGGCCATCGGCGCGGTGCTCTTTGAAGCCATCAAGCAGCTGTCCACCGTCATCATGTCCTCCGCGGCGGGCAACCCAGCCGGTGCCGTGTTCGGCCCCGTCATCGTCCTCATGGTTGTCATGTACCTGGTCTGGCGCGTCGTGCTTTATGTCTCCGCGTGGACGGCTACCACCGAAGAGTCCCTCGAACTGTTGGTTCCGCCGGTTCCGGATCAGGCAGTCATCCGCGTCCGCAACGAGATCCGCCAGGGCCCGAACACGGGCGTGACCTTGGGCGCCGGTGCTGCCCTTGGTGCGGCCGCCGCGGGTGCGTGGGCCCTGCTGCGCCGAAAGTAGGGCGGGATGCTACCAGCGTCTTTTGCCCCGAACCTGTACGCGCACTTCACCCTGGATTCGCGCGCGACCTCACGCGAATTGGGCGTGCAGCTGGCGGCTGCCGACGCCCACCTCGAAGGCCTCGGCTACCTCCCCGAGGACGAAGAACGCGAGGAGCTCGCCGTTGCCGCCCGCATTCTCTGCGAGCCCTCGTCCCGAGCCGGCTATGACCAAATGATGGAATCAGGTGCTCGGCTCACGTGGGCTCAGCTGGATGACTACGCCACTACCGGCCGCTGGAGCGAGAGCTACCACGCTTCCGCGCCCACCGCGCCTGCTCAGGACGCCCCGCGCGCTACTCCCGGCACCCGCGTGATCTTGGCCGTCATCGATTACGTCATAGCGGCGATTGGTGCGTCCCTCTTCGTGAGCGTCGGGATATTCAACTCGGATGTGAGCGAGGTCTGGCTCACCAGTGTCTCCGCCATCATTACGGTGGCCTATTACATCTGCTTTGAGGTCCGCGTAGGGGCAACGCCGGCGAAGCTGATAGCTGGATACACGGTGCGCGATGCCACAACCCACAACAAGCTCACCTGGCAGCAGAGCATCAAGCGCAACTGGTGGCGCGTGGCCTCCCTCGTGCCGCTCATCGGCCCGCTGGTTGCCTTCTTTGGTGCCCTCTACGTGGTGACCACGATTGGGGCCAAGAATAACCTCCGCGGCCAGCACGACATCCTGGCTAACGCCGAAGTAGTGAAAAAGTAGCAACCACTACCACGAGGAGAGCGACGAGTCCCGCCACGAGCCACCCAATCCAGCCCTGCGAGTCTCCAAAGGACGAAGACCCCGCAGTCGCCTCCGAGGTGGCGGGCGCAGAAGGCGTGGTAGGAACCGGGCTGGTTAGTACAGATTCCGAAGGCTCTTCTTTTCCAGCCGCGAAATCATCCACAAGCCCAACGCCATCGCCGGGGCGGACGTCGGAGGCTTCGTCGAGAAGCATTTGTGCCTGCTCCCAGGCGCGGAAACCGTGCTCGACGGTTGTGTCGAGGAGCACCGCCTGGAGGCGGCGCCCGTCGCGATTGATCGCGCCGACGAAGGTATGGTGCGCGTCCTCGGTATAGCCGGTCTTTCCGCCGATGCCATCCGGGTCGTTGAGGAAGAGCCCATTGTCGTTCCACAGCTCATAACCAGGCATCTCACCCCAGCCGGGAAAGTCCACATGCTCTGTATCGACGATGCGCGCGAAGGTGTCGTTGGCAAAAGCCGCGCGGTAGATCAGCGAGATATCTGCCGCGGACGTCGACATCCCTGCCGCGTCCAGGCCCGAGTAGCTCGCCGCCACCGTCGAGCGCGTGCCAATCTCCTGTGCCTTCGCGTTGACCTTCTCCAGCGCCTCCTCATCCCCGCCAACAGCCTGCGCGAGGGCATGCGCGGCGTCGTTGCCGGAAGCCATGAGCAAACCCTGCAGAAGCTGCTCCACGGTGTAGACCCCATCGGGGCCGAGGCCGACGGCGGAGCCTTCGACGGAGGCGTCGTCAAGCGTGGCGGTGATGCGCTGGTCGAGGGGTAGCTCCTCGATGACCACGAGCGCTAGCAGCGCCTTGATGATGGAGGCCGGGCGGTAGCGCCCGTTGGGATCCTTCATGGCGATGATTTCGCCGGTGTCCAGGTCACTGACCATCCACGCAGAAGCCACAACGTCCTTGTTCAGCCGAAAGCCGCGCGGGGCCGTCACGCCGCACGCAGCGCCCTCAACCGCGGGAAGGGGAGTGGGGGCTTCCTGGCCGGGCGCTAACCTCTCAGAGGTGGTCGTCGGCTCTTCGGGGACGAGCGAATGCGGGCAGGAGTCGGTATCCGGCGCGGTGGTGCGCGTGGGCGATGAGGACTCTTCCTCTTCTGCAAACGCTGGCGGCGTCGCGGCCAGGGCGATGGCAGTGAGGAGCGCGGGGACATGTTTCATAGCGTGCTTAATCCTAGACCGCGTCCTAGGATGATCCTCATGCATGACGCACCTCTGATTAGCCCCGAAAATAAAGACTCCGGCGCCGAGATTTTCGCCGGCCTGCCCAAGGTGACGCTCTTCGCGCCGCTGCCCACGGATGCTTCCACCCCGGAGGAGCTCCGCGCGGCCACCCACGCTGTTGTGCAGGCGCTTGCCGACGACCACGTGGTCTACGCCGAGCTCCGCCTGCGCCCCAGTGCTTTCTCCTTCGATGCTGCCGAGGCGCTCGCTGCGGCGCAGGAAGGACTCGACGTTCCCGGAATTGATGCTCGCCTCATCGTTGAGGGCGATGCCAGTGAGGCCGCAGTTGGCGTGGCGCTGACTGAGTTGTCTGCGGCTGAGAAGCTCCGCGCAGACTTCATCCCGTGGGAGCGGGACGTTGCCTCCTATGAGGAGGCCGTGGCGGCGGTGCAAGCGGGTGCGACGCGCCTTGTGCACGCCACTGATCTCGTCGATGACTTCAGCGCTGATCTCGACGGCGTTCGCCCAGGCAAGGCATCCGCGTGGGTGCGGGATCGCCGCATTGCCTTGACCTTCGCGCCGCTGGAAGAGCTGCCCGCAGAGGAGCTGGCTGATCATCCTCTGCCGCTGCTACAGCAGCTCGGTTTTACCTGCACGGTGGCGGGGGAGAAGCTCAGCGACGTTTTCTTGGCCCTAAGCGAGACCTTCGGCTATGGGCTGGAGGAGTTCTTTGACCTCACCATCAAGGCGATTGAGAACTCTTTTGCCAGCGAAGAGGACCGCCAGCGCCTCATCGAGCAGCAAATCCTGCCTGCCTATGAGGAACTGGCGGATCCGGAATTCGCGGAAGACGCTTCCGAAGTGGAAGAAGACAGCGAGTCTTCCGAGTAACAAGTAAAAACTAGAAGCGGGAGAAGCGCTTCGTCAGCATTTCCTCCAAGCCCTTCCAGGACTCCGCGTGCTCGGTGTAGGGCTTGGAGGGTACGTACCCCGCGTGCTCGGTGGAACCAAGCATGTAGCCCAGGTAGTCCTGGAAGCGTGGGTTCTGCAGCATGTAGGAGTTGATGGAGTCATCCCCGGCCCAGTCGGCGGCATCCGCGCAGACTTCGTAGCAACGGCTCATCTGGTCCGTATCAACGGACTCTGGGCCCTTTTCAATATCGCGGACGATGCCGTAGAAGCTGTACTGGTTATCCGGGTGAACGGTGACCTCGAGCTCACCGGCATTCGCTGCGGCAACGACTTCCTCCCAGGTGGAGACCTTTGCTAGGTCGTGGTCATCGTTTTCCATGATCCAGCGCACGAGCACCTTGGAGCTGGGGAAGGTGAAGATTTCGCCCCACTTGCCCAAGAAAACCGGCTTGCCGTCGAGGTAGGTGCGCAGGGTGTAGACCGTCCTTTGGTCGGCGGTGATCTTCACCGGGTCGATGCCCGCGGCGGCCCACGGGGAGCTGTCATAGGGATCGGCGGATTCCGCGGCGGCCTTGCGCTCTTCCTCGGCCTTCTTGCGGGCTTCCTCCGCTGCTTCGCTGGCGGCGGAGATACGGGTGGCGGCGTTCGTAGTTGCATCCTGGGTGAAGTCAGAAGAAGGAACGACCTTGACCACCTTGTCGAGGTCTTCGATAACCGAGCGCCAGTTGCTGTGGATAACGCGGCCCACGCCGGACCACTCGCTCATGCCCTGTTCACCGGCGTAGTGATCAGCACCGCGGGCAGGATTGCGCAGGATGGAATGCGATGCGAAGAAGATGACGGTGTGCTCTGCGGCGCTGACCTCTGCCAGCGCCTGCGCAATCTCGAGGCAGCGTGCGACGGTGGACACGTTCTCGTGGCTGGGACGGCCGGCCAGGTGCTTCGGCATCCCGATGAGGTCGTAGACGTGCTTCTTTTCCGGCACGACGCGGTCCGCCGCTTGGGAGTTGAAGACCTCCCACTTCGGGTGGTCGAGCAAGTCATGCTTCGTGCCGGATTCGAGGAAGCAGAGCATCTCGGCTTCGGTATTAAAGAGCAGGACGGATTCGTCATCACCGAGAAAGGCCTGCCACTCGGCACCGTTCTGGCGCCACTTTGGCGCCCACAGGGTATAAAAATCGCCCTCAGAGAGGGAGAGCTTGATGGGGACAATAGCGCGGGTGTTCATGGGCAAATAGTCTACCCTGTGGGCCTCCAGAAGCCTTTGAAAGCCATCCCCATGTTGTTGGTGCGCAGCGGATTGGTTTGCACGGGGCTGCCGGCCTCCACCATCTGCCCATTACCGGAGTACATGGCCACGTGCCCATCCCACACGACGAGGTCGCCGGGCTGCAGCTCATCAGCGCTCACCTGGCGGCCCACGGTCTGGTTTTCAGCGGTGCGCGGCAGTTCCACGCCAGCCTGGCGCCAGGCCCATTGGGTCAGCCCCGAGCAGTCGAAGCTGCCGTTGCCGGTACCGCCCCAGCCATAGGGTGTTCCCAGCTGGGATAGCGCGGCTTGCACTGCGGCCTGCCCTTGCGTGGTTCCTTCGCTTGCGGTGGAGGACGCGGTGAGTGCGTGGCGCACCACGCCTTCCTCCTGCGGGCCGCGCACCGAGGGGCGAACAGCACGCTGGCCAATGGGTATGAGGGGAGCTGCTGCCTGCAGGAGCTCCCCAGCCAGCTGCTTGACGCGAAGCATCGCTTTGCCAACGTATTCCATGGCCAGGGCTTGCAATGCTGAACGCGCCGCAGCCTGTGTTGCAGGATTCGGGATGAGCAACCCGAGGGCGATAGGTAGTCCGCGCTGGAGAAGCTCGAAGCCCAGACCGATGAGGTCCCTGACTGTCGCCGCGATGAGCCCGCGGGCAGCATCCAGAGCGGAGCGGGCGGTGGAGAGATCCTCAGTGGCTTGGCGCGCAGTGTCTAACAACGCCCGTGGATCCCCATGCGCGATTTCCGCTAGCGGCCCTGCAGCAGTGAGATCGGGCACAGTGGGCAGGGAGACGTCGGGAAGCTGCGCCGGCTGAATCCGGGCAATGTGGGCGAGTGCTGACTCCAACATCACAGACCCCCGCACGCGTTCGCGAGAACACCATCGGCGTCTTCCGCTTCGCGGGCCATGCGGAAGCTGGAGTCCGCCACGGCACCAGCATCCGCCCTGACCTGGGCAAGGCGGGCAGCAAGGTTCTCCATGGCGGAGTTAAATGCGCCGGTGAAACCACCCAGAACGGAATCTATAGGTAGCTCCGGAGGGGGAGTGGCGGAGGCTTGGGAGACGGTGGCGAGTTCGTGTGCCAGCCGGCGGGTGTGCTCGGTGTCAATAGTGAATGTGTCAAAGCTAGTCATGCCTTATTAGACTGCACCGCCCGCTGATCGGTTCCCGGCGGATTCTTATACAGTGAAGGGCATGGATATCCACGTAGTAGACCACCCCCTCGCCGCCTCCCGGCTCACGCTGATGCGTGATGCCCGCAGTGATAACACCGCTTTCCGTGCCGCCCTGCGAGACCTGGGCACCATGCTGGTGTATGAAGCAGCCCGTGACCTGCCCGTCGAGCATTTTGATTGCGTCACTCCCGTCGCCACGGCGGAGGGCACTCGCCTGCAGAACCCGCCGATTATCGTGCCCATCATCCGTGCTGGTCTGGGCATGATTGACCCGGCGCTGTCTATGATTCCGGATGCCCAGGTCGGCTTCATCGGCATGGCGCGAGATGAGGAAACCCACGAGCCGGTGCCTTATCTGGAGGCCCTTCCGGAGGATCTCAGTGGCCGCAGCGTCTTCGTGGTCGACCCGATGCTCGCCACGGGTGGTTCCCTCCTGCACTCTCTGAAGCTCCTCGCGGACCGCGGCGCTACCGACATCACGGCGATCTGCATGGTCTCCGCCCAGCCGGGCGTTGATGCGCTGGCCAACTCGGGCTTGCCGGTTCGCTTGGTCACCGCAGCGATTGATCCTGCCCTCAATGAGGACGCTTATATCGTGCCGGGGCTGGGTGACGCCGGCGATCGCCTCTACGGCCCCCGCAATATCGACCTGTAGCGAAACCGTCGGGCAGGGCAGACCGCTCAGTATATCTAGCGCGTGACCTGCCCGACTAACTGAACCGCATGGTCTAGTTGTAGACTCTTCCCAAGAGAAAACCACGGAGGAGGAAGCAGTGATCTCGGACTACGTCAGTGAGTGGTTCAGCAACCACCGCGCGGAGGTCATCGCGTGGCGTCGCCATATTCACCGCCACCCGGAGACCTCCAATAACGAGGTGGAAACCACCCGCTTCCTGTCCCGCACCCTGCGTGAGTACGGCTTGGAGCCGCATCTTTTCCCCGAAACCGGCCTCATGGTGGACATTGGTCCCGATACCGAACTTGGGCGCTTGGCCTTCCGCGCCGATATTGACGCGCTTCCCGTCACCGAGGTCACCGGCCTCGAATACACCTCCGAGGTGCCCGGAGTCATGCATGCCTGCGGGCATGACATGCACACCACCATTGCGCTGGCCACGGCCTGCGCCTTGGCGGACCTCAACCGCGAGCATCCGCTAGATTTCGGAGTTCGTGTCATCTTCCAGCCCGCTGAAGAGGTATGGGTGGGCGGTGCCACCGACGTCATTGAATGGGGTGCGCTCGAAGGTGTGAACTCCATCTTCGCTGTCCACGTTGAACCGAAGCTGCGCGTTGGGCGTATCGGCGTCCGCGCCGGGGCGATTACCTCCGCGACTGACGTTGTGGAAATCAACGTCTCTGGCCCCGGCGGGCACACCTCGCGCCCGCACTTGTCGGCGGACGTCGTCTATGCGCTGGGCAAGCTGCTGACGGACCTGCCGGGTTTGCTCTCGCGCCGCGTTGATCCGCGCACTGGCACCGTCTTGGTCTTTGGCCAGGTGAATTCGGGTTATGCCCCGAATGCGATTCCGGAGACCGGTTCTGTATCCGGCACTATGCGCACGGCAGACATCGGAATCTGGCGGGATATGCAAACGCTCTTCTCCGAGTTGGTGGAACAGGTGTTAGCGCCCCTGGGTGTGGAACATGAGCTGGTTTACCACCGTGGGGTTCCGCCCGTGCTTAACGACGACGTCTCCACCGCCCTCCTCGCCAGCGCTGCCCAGGCCATCGACCCGCAAGCCGTGGTTCAGGCACCGCAGTCCTCGGGCGGCGAAGACTTCTCGTGGTACCTGGAGAAGGTCCCCGGCTCCATGGCTCGCCTTGGCTGCTGGTCCGGTGAAGGCGAACAGCACGATCTCCACATGGGAGATTTGGCACCTGATGAGCGGGCTATCGGCGTAGGCGTCAAACTCTTTGGCTCCGTAGCAGAACAGTTTGCCAACGTGGAGGATTAAGCGCCTAAGCACTACACTGTGACAAGGATTTCCCCAGAGTTCTTATAGGCAGAATTTTAAAAAAGGAGCGACAGTGTCACAGGAAGCCCCCCGCATCGTAATCATCGGCGGTGGCCCCGCAGGCTACGAGGCTGCGACCGCCGGCGCCAAGTACGGCGCCCACATTACGTTGGTTGAGGAACAGGGCCCCGGTGGCTCCTCCGTTCTCTTGGACTGCGTGCCATCGAAGTCCTTCATCGCTGGCGCCAACATTCGTACCGACTTCCGCCGTGCGGATGACATGGGCCTGAACCACCAGCTCAGCTCCTTGCAGCTGAGCCTGGAGGCCCTCAACGGCCGTGTGCAGGCGCTGGCTGCTAACCAGTCCCGTGACGTCCGCGCGGGTCTAGAGAAGATTGGCGTCAAGGTCATTGATGGTCGCGCCGCCTTCTCTGAGGATCAGCATGGTGTGAAGGGTGCAGCACACAAGGTTGATGTCACCCATAAGGATGGCACCACTGAAACCCTCGACGCGGACCTCGTCCTCGTTGCCACCGGCGCTACCCCGCGCATTCTGCCGGGCGCGCAGCCGGACGGCGAGCGCATCCTCACCTGGCAGCAGGTTTATGACCTCAAGGAGGAGCCGGAGCACCTCATCGTGGTGGGCTCCGGTGTGACCGGTGCGGAGTTCGTGTCCGCCTTCGCGGAGATGGGCGTGCGCGTGACCATGGTGGCTTCCCGCGACCGCATTCTGCCGCATGATGACGCCGATGCTGCCGACGTCCTCGAGACCGTCCTGGCTGAGCGTGGCGTGGAGCTGGAGAAGAACTGCCGCGTGGAGACGGTCTCCCGCACTGAGGACGGCAACGTGGTGGTCAAGACCCAGGATGGCCGCGAGATCCACGGTTCCCATGTCATCATGTCCATCGGTTCCATTCCGAATACCAAGAACCTGGGCCTTGAGCACGTTGGTGTAGCCACCACGCCGTCCGGCCACATCGAGGTTGACCGCGTCTCCCGCACCAACGTCGCTGGCATCTATGCCGCCGGTGACTGCTCTGATCTGTTCCCGCTGGCTTCCGTTGCCGCGATGCAGGGCCGTATCGCCATGTACCACTCCCTGGGTGAGGGCGTGTCCCCGCTGCGTCTGAAGACCGTGGCGACTGCCGTGTTTACCCGCCCGGAGATCGCTGCCGTGGGCTTTACCCAGGCGGAGATTGAGGCCGGTGAGGTCGCCGCCCGCACCATCATGATGCCGCTGAACACCAACCCGCGCGCCAAGATGCGCTCCCTGCAGCACGGCTTTGTGAAACTCTTCTGCCGCGCTACCTCCGGCCGAGTCATTGGCGGCGTTATCGTCGCGCCGACTGCCTCCGAGCTCATCCTGCCCATCGCCGTGGCGGTGACCAACCAGCTCACCGTGAACCAGCTCGCGGATTCCCTGGCGGTCTATCCGTCCCTGTCGGGCACCATCACGGAGGCGGCCCGCCGCCTTGTTGCCCACGACGACCTTGAGTAAAGCCCTCGCGTAAATCAGACCCAGGTCTGATTTAGCTACGGCTCGCGCTTATAAGCCCAGTGTGCTCACCGCATGCTGGGCTTCTTCCATGGTGAACTGTTCACCGTATTCGCTGGTGAGCTGCTCTAATAGTGCCGGGCCGGACATTGGCATTAGCTCCTGGTAACTCTCCGCTGCCTCGACGGCTTCGGCCATCCAATCAGCATTCACTGTGTCGACGGCGTACTGCGCCTGCTCTGGCGTGAATTTCTCTCCGTACTCGGAGGTCAGCTGCTCATAGAGCTTTGCCTTGGAAAAGGAGGAGAAGTCGAGGTAACTTTCTGCGGACTCGAGAGCCTCAGCGTTCCAGTCCACATCGAGCTGGTCCATGGCGTATTGCGCTGCCTCGGGTGAGAATTGCGAGCCGTATTCGCTCGTGAGTTGGTCATAGAGCTTAGCTTCGGAGAATGAGGAAAAGTCCAGATAGCGCTTCGCCGCACGGAGAGCATTCTTGTGTTCTGCGGGCACGGTGTTGTCATCGCTGCCGGTATTGCCTCCGGCGGTTTCCACGTCAGCTACGGCGTTGTTGATATCGAGCGACGGCGTGCTCAGCGCAGACTCCAGCGATTCGGCGGCAGTGATGCTTGTGCTTGGCTCCGATGCGGCGGTGTTAGTCGGGTGATCGCTATCAGAACCTGCGTTGAGGGCGATGCCGCCGAGTACGAATACCGCAACGGCACCCGCGCCCCACTTGAGGCAACCGCCTTTCTTTTTCTGTGGTGCTGGCTGCTCCGGGGTTGGCTCCGGGGAGAACTGGGGAGCTGCATAAGGGTTGGACATGAGAGAGAACCTCCTGCGTAGGTGAGGGAAGAGAGCTCGGCGCGGTGCCGAACAGCTCCTATCTTGGCAAGCCCACCGGACATTGCCGCAGGAAATTCGAAAGCCTAGGCGAAAATGAGAGAACTACGAGGTGGCATAAGCCGAAACCGGAGAGGCATTGAGGTCGAGGCTGACGGGTCGGCCCGCCTGTGGGAAGGCGCGTTGTGGGCACGCCGGGCGCGGGCAGGCAGCGCAGCCGGGACCGATGGGGGTTGCCTCGGAAGGGGAGAGGTTGAGCGCATCTGCGTAGACCACGCGTTCCGCCTGCGCGATATCGCAGCCTAAACCCACCACGAATTCTTTGCGCGGCGTGCCCCAGGCTTGGGCCTGGCCTTGGACGAAGCGCGCAATCCACAGGTAGGTGTGATCATCGGGCATCGAGGCCACCTGGCGCGTGATGCGGTTGGGCGTTTCAAAAGCGCGGTGCACCACCCACAACGGGCAGGAACCACCGCTGCGGGCGAAGTGGAAAGCGGTGGAGGACTGGCGCTTGGAGATATTTCCTGCGCGGTCGGTGCGGATGAAAGAGAAGGGAACACCTTGGTGGCCGGGCCGCTGTAGCGTCGACAAGCGCTGCGCGGTGGTTTCGAAACCAGTGCCAAAGGCCGTCGCGATGACGTCGATGTCGTAGCGCGTTTCCTCCGCGGTGGCGAGGAACTGGGTATACGGCATGGTCACGGCGGCGGCAAAATATTGCGCGAGGCCCAGCGTGCCAATAGTCTGTGCTTCCTCGCCTGGTAATTCAGCGACGAGTTCCGCGCAATGCTCCGGGTAGGCCAGCAGGCAGTACTGGAGCGCCATCTCAAAAACCAGCTGGGATTCCGTCAGGCCCGCGCGTAGGTGTAGCTCCCGGTTGTGGAAGGTGCGGCGCCGCGGGGAAGAGGAGGAAAAGCGCGTCGTGACACCGAACTCATCCTGTAAGACGGAAGCTAAGCGCCCGCGGCGCAGGACGCGGTCCCCGAGCGAATCGGAGAGCTCCTCGGCGGCGATATCGAGACTATGGACGTAGTTGTGCGCGTCATAGAAGAAGTCACGGACCGCCTCGAAAGGGCCGGTTTCCGCGGGGGTGTGCGCGGCGGCGTCGACAAGCCGGGGCAGAAGTTCAGGGAAGCGCCCGCTGAGGTCGGTAAGAGTTGCCTCAGATGCCTCGGGGAAGAGCTGGCGAAGCTCGGCGAGCGCACGCAGGTCACGGTCCCCGGCGAAGTAGGTGGCATCAACACCGAAGCGCTGGGTCAGCTGCATGAGGACGGTGACGGTGAGGGGGCGCTGGTCATTTTCCAACTGGTTGAGGTAGCTGGTGGATAGCCCCAGCTGCTTCGCCATGGCGGCTTGCGTGAGGTGGCGTTCCTTGCGTAGTGCGTGGATTCTCGCCCCCGCGTAGTGTTTGCTCACTGCTTGCGCCCTCCTAAAAAGCCGTCCCAGCTGGTATTTCCACAAGTTTTGCAAACAACGCACATGCCTGCAACAGATAGTCACAGTTTACACATGTGGCAGGGCGCACGGGCCAGGGTTAGTGTGATGCCTATCGCAATCGTTGTTGTTGTCTAGGAGGAAAACCCCGTTGATTAACCACGAAGTACGTACCCACAAGTCCGCCGAGGACTTCCCCATTGAAGAGCACCTGGCCTACAAGATCGCCAAGGTTGCAGCGGATTCCGTCGAGGTTCCGGCCGAGACCACCGAGATGATCATCAACCGCATCATCGATAACGCTTCCGTGGCCGTCGCTTCCGCAACGCGCCGCCCGGTGACCTCCGCCCGCGTCATCGCGCAGGCCCACCCGGCTCAAGAAGGCGGCGCCACCATCTTCGGCGTTGACGGCACCTACTCCGCCGAGTGGGCAGCCCTGGCCAACGGCACCGCCGTGCGCGAGCTGGACTACCACGACACCTTCCTCGCCGCCGAATACTCCCACCCGGGCGATAACATCCCGCCGATTCTGGCCGTGGCACAGCACAAGGGCCTGACAGGCAAGGACCTCATCCGCGGCCTGGCTACCGGTTATGAAATCCAGGTCAACCTGGTCAAGGGCATCTGCCTCCACGAGTGGAAGATCGACCACGTGGCGCACCTCGGCCCCTCCGTCGCCGCGGGCCTCGGCACCATGCTGAACCTCGACGTCGAGACCATCTACCAGGCCATCGGCCAGGCGCTGCACACCACCACCGCGACGCGCCAGTCCCGCAAGGGTCTGATTTCCTCCTGGAAGGCTTATGCCCCGGCTTTTGCCGGCAAGATGGGTATCGAAGCAGTGGACCGCTCCATGCGCGGCGAGGGTGCCCCGGCCCCGATTTGGGAAGGTGAGGACGGCTTCATCGCGTGGATGCTGCACTCCCCGGAGCGCACCTACACCGTCCCCCTGCCGGGGGGCGGGGAGCCCAAGCGAGCCATCCTGGACACCTACACCAAGGAGCACTCCGCGGAGTACCAGGCACAGGCCCCAATTGATATGGCCTTTGCCCTCAAGAAGACCTTGGCAGAGAAGGGCCTGAAGGTGGAGGACATTGAGTCCATCGTCCTGCACACCTCGCACCACACCCACTACGTCATCGGCACCGGCGCCAACGACCCGCAGAAGATGGACCCGAACGCCTCCCGCGAGACTCTGGATCATTCCATCATGTACATCTTCGCCGTGGCCCTGCAGGACGGCGAGTGGGACTACGAGACCTCCTACTCTGACGAGCGCAAGCACCGCCAGGACACCATCGACCTGTGGCACAAGATTTCCACCGTCGAGGACCCGGAGTGGACCCGCCGCTACCACTCCAACGACCTGGATGAGAAGGCTTTCGGTGGCAAGGCCGTCATCACCTTCAAGGACGGCACCGTGATCGAGGATGAGCGCGCGGTTGCCGACGCCCACCCGCTCGGCGCCCGCCCCTTCGGCCGCGAGGAGTACATCAACAAGTTCAAGAAGCTCGCCGCCGGCAAGGTCTCGGAGGAGGAGCAGGAGCGCTTCCTCGCCGCCGCCCAGAACCTGGAAAACCTCACTGACCTCAGCGAGCTCAACGTTCGCCTCACCGATGAGGCTATCGCCACCGCACCCGAGACCTCGAAGGGACTGTTCTAAATGGCTGGCCTATTTGGCTCCACTATCAGCAATGCCGGCAAGCGCAAGAGCTTCCGCGAGGCGCTGAACGCACCGGAAATCACCACACTGCCGGGTGCCTTCAACCCGCTTACCGCACGGCTTATCCAGGACATCGGCGGCTTCGGCGGCGTGTACGTCTCCGGCGCGGTGCTGGCCAATGACTTGGGGCTGCCGGATATCGGCCTGACCACGCTCACGGAGGTAGCGCAGCGCGCCGGGCACATCGCCCGTGCCACGGACTTGCCGGTGCTTGTCGACGCCGACACTGGCTTCGGCGAACCCATGTCCGCCGCCCGTACTGTCGCCGCGCTGGAGGACGCCGGCCTGGCTGGTTGCCACCTGGAGGACCAGGTCAACCCGAAGCGCTGCGGCCACCTCGATGGCAAGGAAGTGGTGCCGACGGACCTCATGGTTCGCCGCATCACCGCCGCCGTCAACGAGCGCCGCGATGAGAATTTCATCATCTGTGCGCGCACCGATGCCGCCGGCATCCACGGCATCGATGAGGCCATCGAGCGCGCCAAGGCCTATGCTGACGCCGGCGCGGACCTCATCTTCACCGAGGCCCTCTACTCGCCGGAGGACTTTGAAAAGTTCCGTGCCGCCGTGGACACCCCGCTGCTGGCCAACATGACAGAGTTCGGCAAGACCGAGCTGCTATCCGCCAAGCGCATCGAAGACTTGGGCTATAACGCCGTCATCTGGCCGGTGTCCACCCTGCGCGTGGCCATGGGTGCTACCGAAGAGTTCCTCCGCGACATGCAGGAAACCGGCCTGCAATCCGAGGAGTGGCTCGAGCGCATGCAGCATCGCTCCCGCCTCTACGAGCTGGTGCGCTACGACGAGTACAACGCCTTTGACCAGAGCGTGTTCACGTACTCCAAGGACAGCTACAAGCCCACCTTTGACTAAACCCCACTTTCCAGAACTCACACCACCCCCCGCTTAAGGAGAAAACACCATGTCTGAATCCCCAGAGATCCGCAAGGGCCTGTACGGCGTTGTCGTCGACGAGACCGCCGTGTCCAAGGTCGTCCCGGAGACCAACTCCCTGACCTACCGCGGCTACCCGGTTCAGGAGCTCGCACGCTACTGCTCTTTCGAGGAGGTTGCTTACCTGCTGTGGAATGGCGAGCTGCCGACCCAGGGCGAGCTCGTACGCTTCTCCGCTCGTGAGAAGGCGCTGCGCCACCTGGACCGCCACCTCATTGACCTGATTACTTCTATGCCGAAGTCCTGCCACCCGATGGACGTGCTGCGTACCGCAGTCTCCTTCATCGGCTCCCAGGATCCGGAGGAGTACACCAAGGACTCTGAGCACATTCGCCGCACCGCGCTGGAGCTTATGGCGAAGCTGCCGACCATCGTCGCACTCGATATTCGCCGCCGTCGCGGTGAGGGCTACATCGAGCCTTCCCGTAAGAAGGGCTTCGCGGAGAACTTCCTGTGGATGGTCTTCGGTGAGGAAGAAGGCTCCCCGGCCCTGTCGCGCTCCGATATTGAGGCTTTCGATAAGTCCCTCATCCTCTACGCTGAGCACTCCTTCAACGCGTCCACCTTCGCTGGCCGCGTGGTGACCTCCACGATGTCGGATACCTACTCCGCTGTCACCGCTGCTATTGGCGCATTGAAGGGCCCGCTGCACGGTGGTGCTAACGAGGCTGTGATGAAGAACTTCCTTGAGGTCGGCGACCCGGCCAAGGCAGAGGAGTGGACCCTGAACAAGCTCAAGAACAAGGAGCTCGTCATGGGCTTCGGCCACCGCGTGTACAAGAACGGTGACTCCCGTGTTCCGACCATGGAGGCTGCCTTCCGCGAGCTGGCCAAGGACCACGGCCAGGAGCAGTGGGTGGAGATGTACGAGAAGATGGCCAAGACCATGTACGAGAACACCTCCATCAAGATCCAGCCGAACCTGGACTTCCCGGCTGGCCCTGCGTACCACATCCTTGGTTTCGACATTGAGTTCTTCACCCCGATCTTCGTGATGGCCCGCATCACCGGCTGGACCGCACACATCGTGGAGCAGAACGAGAACAACTCCCTCATCCGCCCGCTGTCCGCCTACAACGGCAAGGAGCAGCGCTCCGTTCCGCCGAAGGAAATCTAGTTAGCAGTTGCGCTTGACGACGGGCGCTGCACGTAGCGAAGGCATGTCATGCCGACGCCACATGCAGCGCCTAATGCTATTGCGCCTGCGGCAACAAGAAGTGCATTCCAATCGATGGCAAAAGTGAGGCCATCTCCCATTGCGTAGACCATTCCGGCAAGCGGGAGGATTCCAGCGAGACAGCCAGTAATGATCGCGGCACATGCCAGTGTGGCCGTAGTGAGTACAACGATTCTTAGGTGCCAGGAGGAATCGAGGCCTAGTACTTTGAAGGTGGTCTCGATTGCTTCGGTAGCGCGAGCAAGTTGCCGCGAGAAAACAAAGGTTACGGCTAACGCGCTGAGAAGCGCGGCTGCCAAGCTGATATAGAATGCCCGCGGTGTCGAAGAAGTTTGAATCAGTGGCAGTAGTACGAGCTCGTGGGGGATATGAGCTTGTGCAGCGCTATCAAGAAAGCGCTTTTCTTGGTCTTCCTGGAGACCCGTAAAGACCCATTGTGTCCTACCTGCCGGTGCATCTAGATTTTGCGCCGTGGATGCGAGGATAAATCCTCCAGCTAGCTTCTCCCAGTGTGGCCCGAAGTCCATACTCAGCGCTGAAAGTGATGAGTGGCCTGAATTCTTGCTCGTGTTGATTGAAACGTGGTCTTGGTTGATGAATCTGTGATCGCGGACTAATGCCCCAGTCTTAAGGACTTCTTTTTCTGAGGCAGTAAGCTCTCGGTCTAAGAGTTGCTCTACGTTACGAACGGATTCGACGCTCAGTACGCCAAAAGTCCCCGACATCTCCGCGGGCATGTCCAGCGTGGCTTGGACATAAGAAACACGAACTGGGGCGGGCACGCCCAACGCAGTGGCTAGGTGCTGAACGGATTCAGCACGCGTGGAAAGCCCGTCATCTGTCTTCTCTAAAATGTGTGCCTGGTTTGGGGCGATCGTTGACGTCAAACTGTCATTCTCACTGGCTGTGAAGCTGGCTGACATCGAACTGCTAAACACGGCGGTTCCCATGCACAGGACCAACAACGTCAGACCCGTGCCAATAAGCTGCCGGTGCTTCTCTGCAAATCTCAGGGCCACGCCTGCTGGAGTGTAGGGCCGGCTGGTTCGCGGACAGCGTGCGAGAAAAAGAGAAAAGACGATGCACAATGCCATGGTTGGCAATGGCGCCCAGGTTTCGAACACGTCTGGCCCCAGCAGTGCTGAAGCGACCGTAAAGAGCGCGGCCACAAGGACAATAGCAATAGCACTCCAACGCAAGAATGATGCCGATAAGGCCGGCAGCGGGATGTCTTTCCAGAACGGATGCGGCTGGGTCGACGGCGCGGTGGCAACACCGCCAATCAGGAGTGCTGCTAGCGAGCTAGCGAGAAGAAGCACTAACCATTTCCACGGAATGAGGACTCCAGGATCAGGCAACCCCGCAAGTCCCGAAATGAAAGGGCGCACGCATTGCGCCAGGCCTGCACCTACAACGAGGCCTAAGACGGAGTACATCAGGGCTGAACGAAGCAGGGTGGATGTGTTGGACTTCCACAACAGGAAGGGGGAGATTCCTAGCTCGAAGAACCGCCGGTTCAACGGGTGAAGAACTAGGTACGTGACTCGCCACAAAAAGAGGATCAAAGCACACGGTATGACAATGGCGAACAGGCCGAAGAAGAAAGAATAGCTATCGGCGAACCCTGAAGGCGGCGTGGCGAGCAGGCTTTCGCGGGTGAGGAGTGAGGTCGAAAAGGCGTCGTCAAGCGCGGCGCGATCAACGAGGTTTGTAGTTTCGAGCTGACTGCTAATGAAGTCGGTGAGCTCGGCAGGAGTCGTTCCTTCGGAACCGAACACAATCGGCCGGACCGAAGCGGAGGTCATGGAATAAGCGTCGGCGTCGATGGTGTTCCATGTTCCCGATGCGCCGTACACCGCTTTCTCCTGGCTGTGGAAGGAATTCGATACAACGCCAACGATGCGGAGCGGTAGCGTGCCGTTGAATGCAGTTGTGTTCTCTCCGAGGCTAAGGTTAACGTCCTCAGTGACGATTACTTCCCCGGGGGCGCTTGGCCAATGGCCCTGAACCAATGCCAACCCAAAATCGGGAGCTTGCTCTTCCCAGTGAGACTCCTTGTAGACAAGGGAAGCTGATGGATTGCTATCGACATAGAGATCGTAAGTCTCGAGTTGGGTAGTAAAGCCCCTCTCTGGGGAATCAAGTTGCGGCAGCGTCTGTTCAACCACGCCCGCCCGCGTGTACACAGGCACGTCCACCCGCACGGCGTTGTTTCCCAATTCTGACTGCGCCTTCTGCTGCGGGGACAACATCATGAAGAGATCAGCCGAGACAGCAAATGCGAATAATCCTAAGCACACTGCGATTGCCGCTGCGCCGAAACGATACCGTTTCGAAGAATGCACGACTTTCGTGATTAGTTCATTGAGCATTCGGGGCTGCTTTCCCAAGCTGGCCGTCGATCAGCGTGTAGGCCGTGCTGCAATAGTCGAGCATGATGGGATCGTGACTGGTCGCTATCACGGTTGTGCCAGTTGATGCCAGCTTCTTGAAGAGTCGAAAAATGCCGTGCGAGTTTTCAGAATCGAGCGCAGCAGACGGCTCATCAGCCAAGAGAATTCGCCGTTTCCCAGACAGTGCTCGGGCGATTCCTACTCTTTGGCATTGGCCGCGCGACATCTCTGCGGGAAATCGTTGAGCGAGTTCTGCAAGTCCTACCTGGGTTAAGGCCTCGCAAGCCTTGTCGTGTGCCGTCGTCTCATCGAATCCCGCTGCAGCAAGCACAAGCATGACATTTTCGAGCGCTGTGAGTTCATTCATCAACAGGTCGTCTTGATAGACGAAGCCGATTGTGTTGCGGCGCAAGGCGAGTAGTTCCTTGGGAGCAGCGGTGGATACACAGGTATCGAAGACCGAGATTGAGCCTTCATCGATAGGTAGAAGACCTGCAACCGCGCGCAGGAGAGTTGTTTTACCGGAGCCGCTCTTTCCTGAAATGCCGAGAAACTCGCCTTCACCAGCTTCTAGGCTTGCGCCTTTGAGAACATGCGTGCGCTGGGCGCCTTCGCCTAAATACTTGTGGACGTTAGAAATGGTGACTGAGTTCATAAGCTCTTTTCTGTCTTCACCGTGCGGTCTTTGGAAGTGAAGGATGAAGTTGGTTCTTATGAACCTGATTGAAGGATAGAAACGGAGGGTAGAACATGTCAATAGGTTTATATTTTTTTAAAAGCGAAGTAACTCTTCTCCTATTTGGCCGCTGCATGTTTAAAGGGGGGTGGTTTACAAGTAGTCCGCGAATCGGTCGGGGTAAGCCACGGCTAGTTGGTTGATGGCTTGTTTCCACCCGGTGGCTTTCGCTCCTTCAATATAGCCGTTGCACTCAATGTCGCGCTTTGCTTTCTTCGCTCGCTGGGCGGCACGCTTGTTCGATGTTGCAGATCATCAGCCACAGCGTCTTTAGTGCGGCAGTATCGTTCGGGAATTGGCCCCTGTTGCGGGTAGCTTTACGCAGTTCAGCATTCAGCGACTCGATTGAATTGGTGGTGTAGAGCACCCGGCGTGCCGCCGGCGGAAACTGCAGAAACGGCACGAACCGCTCCCAGGCGTCGCGCCAGACTTTGACCGACTGGGGGTATTTCCGGCCCAGTTCACTGGCCTCGAAAGCATCCAGGCTGGCACGTGCGGTGTCCTCGTTAGCGGCTGTGTAGACCTCACGCAGCGCGCGGGAGACTGCTTTGCGGTCCTGGTAGGACACCCACCGGTTCGCAGCCCGAATCAGGTGCACAATACAGGTCTGTACCATGGAATTCGGCCAGGTTGCCTCCACGGCTTCCGGCAAGCCTTTGAGCCCGTCGCAGCACACAATGAACACGTCTTGGACACCGCGGTTAGCCAGATCCGCACACACCGATGCCCAGAATGCGGCTCCTTCATTGTCGGCGATCCACAGTCCCAGGATGTGCTTGATGCCGTCCATGTCGACACCAACCGCCATGTAGCAAGCCTTGTTGACCACGCGGTGGCCGTCACGGATTTTCACGCGTAGCGCGTCGAGGAAGATCACCGGGTAAAACTCGTCGAGCTGGCGGTTTTGCCAGATCATGACCTCGTCTAACACCGCATCGGTAATGGTGCTGATCGTATCCGGGCTCATATCCACCCCAAGGGTGGTCGCGAGGTGATGCTGGATATCGCGCACGGTCATCCCACCGGCGTAGAGCGAGATAATCATGTCGTCGAGCTCTGTGAGCCGACGTGCACCCTTGGGCACCATCCGGGGAGTAAACGTGCCGGCACGATCCCTGGGCACGGTCACCTCAACTGCGCCGTAGCCAGAATTGACGGTCTTGGTGTACGACCCGTTACGGTGATTATTCTCCTGTGCGGTTTCGACCTGGGATTTCGCTTTGCGGTCGGAATGGCCGTAGCCCAAGTGCGCATCCATCTCCGCCTTAAGGCCAGCGTTGATTGATGCTTGCAGCAGGCCTTTGACCAGCTCGCTTGCATCATCAGCGGAGCTCGACAGCTCGCTAATCAAGCTGGCGATTTCAGAATTTTCCATCAGCTTCTCGCTGATCTCGTTGACCCTCGCCGGGTCATGGTTTTCTTCGGTGACACCGTAGTCATTATCGGTGAAACTCCTTCTAGATCAGAGCCTCACACACAAACTTCCTGACACCCTTCAGGAATGACAGGCGAGGAGCAATCCGCGGGGACGGATAAGGCCACAGCGCGTTCAAATGTCTCACATGAGTGCAACGGTGAGGGGTGTAGAGAACGCACGGTGGGCGGTTGCGAATAAGTGACCACGCTGGCAGCCAAGAGGTACGAGCGATGAAAGATCAGCTCGAGCATTAGCGAACGTACTGACGTCGCTTTATTAGGTGTACTGACCGGGTACGTTGCGGGCACGCCGGTTCGGCGCACCGCCACAGCCGCTTGCGCCACACCAGCAGCACCGGCCGCCCCGCCGAGGGGATGTCACGCACCAGATGCTCACGCCGGCCGTGGGCCACCGCGACCACCCCGCACCGCGGGCACCCGGTCACCGACTCGGAGGTCTCCACCAACAGCTCCAGCTCACCGCCGTACTCACCGACGGCAAGCACCACCAACCCCGAGATGCCGAGCATCGCAGCGGGCAGGACGGTAGCCTCAACACTCACCTGGGACTCCTCTCGATCCGTTGCTTGGTCGCTACGAATCGTGGAGTCCCAGGCCCGTCTTCACCAGCCCAACCCGGTCAGCGCGTCGCAACCCGGCTACCACGCTTGGTGAGGAAAAGCTGCTAACATGGTTCGGCGACGGCCCGGGCACGTCCTTGTTCCTAACCGTCGTGCGCTGGGGTCCGCGTGGACCGCTCGGCCAGCGTCCATCCAGTCAGGAGGAAGTCAGCAAATGTTCGACGACAACGGCTCATTCCTACTCGCCATGTTCGAGTTCTTCATCTTCTTCGCATGGTTCATGTCCCTGTGGTGGATCTTCGGAGATCTCTTCCGCAGCAAGGACCTCGGCGGCTTCGCGAAGGCGCTGTGGGTGGTGTTCATCCTCGCGCTGCCGTTCATCGGAATGCTCGCGTACCTGCTTGTTCGAGGTCGGGGGATGACCGACCGCGCGGTCGAGGCGCGCCAGGAGCTCCAGCAGCGGCAGGATGAGTACATCAAGTCCGTCGCCGGCGGCTCCGCCGGATCGAGCCCGACCGATGAGATCGCCTCGGCGAAGGCCCTTCTCGACTCGGGAGCGATTACCCAGCAGGAGTTCGACCAGATCAAGGCAAGGGCGCTCTCCTCGGTCTGACCCTGGTCCGCTCCCTCGCCAGCCGCAGCGTCGCGGTCCGAGGGCGGCCATCCGGCGCGGCCTAGGTATTCGCCAAGTGTGCGGCTTGCGCGCGCGAGCAGGCGCATACCGGGCAGAGGGTGTCCGATTGTTTGTGTGCGGGGGGTGTTCCTATATAGGTTGTCAACCTAGCGGGTGGAGAAATTGGGGGCGGATTCTCTCTGCGGGGTTGTTTGGTCGTGTTGTTTTCGGGCATGGCTGCTAGCCGACTGGGATTTTACCCGGTCGGCTATCTTTACTCTTAGTGTCTAGGCTGCTAGGTCTTCCTGTGATGGTGCGGGATCGTGGTAGTGCTTGTGGTTGCGCATCATGGCGTAGAGGACGTTGAGCCGTCTGCGGGCTAGTGCTACTACTGCGGCGTTGTGTCTCTTGCCTTCACGGCGCTTTCGTTCATAGAATTGCCGGGAACGCTCATGGAATCTGATGGATGCAAAAGATGATTGCCATAGGGCGTTCTTTAATTTTTTATTGCCAGCTCGGTTCAGTGAGTTCGACATGATCGAGGTCCCGGACTGGTTTGTCCGAGGTGATAAGCCAGCGTAAGAGGCTAGGTGCCCAGCTGTCGGGAAGTCGGTCATGTCGCCCGCGGTCATGAGAATTTGTGCTGCCGTCTTTGGTCCGATTCCTGGCATGGATAGCAGGATTTGAGTGTGGGGGATGTCGTTGATGAGCTCGATGACTTCCTGCTCGATTTGTGTGCGGTGCTCGAGCTTTAAAAGCGCGTCCTTCGCCGACATTGCTACGCCCATTTCGGCATAGTGTGCACCAGCAATGGCAACTGTTTGCTCAGAGATGGCAGCGAAAATGGCATCGAGGACAGGTTCAGGATTGCGTGCCTTATAGCGTCGAGCGAAGGCAGTTGCCTTGGCCTTTCCGAGGCGTTTTATCTTGGTCGGTCCGCCGTAGCGTGCAAGTAGGTGCAGAACCCACTTGCGGTGAATTATCTGACCGCGAAGGGCCTGTTCGAATTGCGGGTAGCAGCCTACTAGTGCACTTCGAATCTGATTGATGAGCCTGGTGTAGGAGCGCGCTAAATCTTCGTCGATACCGTTGAGGACCTTCAACTGGAGGAAGGCTTCTTCGACGCGGTCGACGCTGCGGAGGGATTCCGGAAGGTTCTTTGCAGCGTGGGCGATGATATAGGCGTCCCGGATATCAGTTTTGGCATTGCCAGCGTGGATGCGCGAGAGTTGACGCATAGCCAAACCGGGAAGGTAGCGCACGTCGATCCCGAGTTCTTGAGCAACCGCGACAGTTAGTCGACCAATGTTATTGGGCTGGTCCACGACGACAAGGACCTTGTGGTCGTGTGCGCTGAACGCTGAAAACAGTGCGCGCAGGGATTTTTCGTTTTGGTTGATGCGCTTAGATAGCACCTGGGTGCCGTCGATATCTAAGACGCAAGCGTGGTGAAAGTATTTACCGACGTCCATGCCGATGACATAGTCGTAGGTCATGCCAGACCTCCTAGCGAATTGAATGAGTATGGGACTTATTTCATCGCTGGTGGTCGGACATACTTCACGCTGGCATCCACATTACTTTGAGACCTCGCACATTCTGTGCGGGTCAGGTTCCTATTAGCAGTCTGGAGTATGCCACTGCCTTCGGCGGCATCACCCCCCGGATCATTTTCAGACAGGGACGAAAACAAGCCATACCGAAGCCAGCGACTAGTTCCACTGCCCCAAGGCAGAAGGAACGCAGACAAACATAACCTGCCCCAGCATGGGGCTAGGAGTACGAATCCTGAGTTCCTTCAAGCGGAACTGCCAACAACGTAATGGGGAAGGGGAGCTGTTCATGAAGGGGTGAGTCTTCTAGGGGTGTGCCTAGGAGTCTGGCGAGAACCTATTCGAAATCTGTTGACCGATATGTCGATTTCCGCCCGCGTTGTCGCCTCGGACACTATCCTTAAGTTCGTATTGTGCTTATCTGAAAGGATCACTCCCAGTGTCTGATACTGCTCACAAGTCCTTCTCTAAGATCTTGGTGGCCAACCGCGGTGAGATTGCCGTGCGCGCCTTCCGCGCTGCCTTTGAGGTCGGCTCCAAGACCGTTGCAATTTATCCAAAGGAAGACCGCAACTCCTTCCACCGCGCCTTTGCCAATGAGGCAGTGCGCATCGGTAACGAGGGCCAGCCGGTCAAGGCATACCTTGACATCGATGAGGTCATTCGCGCCGCCAAGAAGTCCGGCGCGGATGCCATTTACCCTGGTTACGGCTTCCTGTCGGAGCGTGCCGATTTGGCGCGTGCTTGCCGTGACAACGGCATTAAGTTCATCGGTCCCACCCCGGAGACCTTGGACCTGACCGGTGATAAGGCCGCCGCGGTAGCCGCTGCCCAGGAGGCGGGGCTGCCGACTCTGAAGGACTCGAAGCCCTCGACGGACGTCGACAAGCTGGCGGAATATGCCAAGGACTTTAACTTCCCCGTCTTCGTGAAGGCAGTGGCCGGCGGTGGCGGCCGCGGTATGCGCTTCATCGAGAACGAGGCGGAGCTGAAGACCAAGTGTGCTGAGGCCTCCCGCGAGGCTGAGGCAGCCTTCGGCGATGGCAACGTTTACCTCGAGACCGCGGTCATTCGCCCGCAACACATCGAGGTGCAGATTCTGGCTGACTCCCAGGGCAACGTCATGCACCTGTATGAGCGCGACTGCTCCGTGCAGCGCCGCCACCAGAAGGTCGTGGAGATTGCCCCGGCGCCGACGCTGGACCCGGAGCTGCGTGACCGCATCTGTGCGGACGCCGTGAAGTTCTGTGAGCACATCAACTACGAGGGCGCCGGCACCGTCGAGTTCCTCGTCGATGAGAAGGGCAACCACGTCTTCATCGAGATGAACCCGCGCGTGCAGGTGGAGCACACCGTGACCGAGGAGGTCACGGGCGTGGACATCGTGAAGTCCCAGATGCAGATCGCCGCGGGCCTCTCTCTGGAAGCTCTTGGCCTGAAGCAGGAGGAAATCCACATCACCGGCGCGGCGCTCCAGTGCCGCATCACTACCGAGGATCCCTCCAATGGCTTCCGCCCGGATACCGGCACGCTGACCCAGTACCGCTCGCCGGGCGGCGCAGGCGTGCGTCTCGACGGCGCAACGGCCGTCGGCGCGGAAATCTCCCCGAACTTTGACTCCCTGCTGGTGAAGATGACCTGCCGTGGTGTCACCTTCGAGCAGGCCGTGGCACGTGCACAGCGCGCGCTCAACGAGTTCACCGTGGCTGGCGTGGCCACCAACATCGGCTTCCTACGCGCACTGCTGCGCGAGCCGGACTTCGTCAACACCCGCGTGGACACCAGCTTCATTCCGGAGCACCCAGACCTGCTGAAGGCCCCGCCGGCCGTGGATGAGTCTGGCCGCATCATCGACTACATCGCTGACGTGACCGTCAACAAGCCGAACGGCGAGCGCCCGACCACCCTGCGCCCCTTTGACAAGCTGCCGGATCTGGACTTTAACTTCGAGTTGCCGCGTGGTTCCCGCGACGACCTGCTGGAGCTGGGCCCGAAGAAGTGGGCAGAAAAGATCCGCAAGCAGGACGCCTTGGCCGTTACCGATACCACCTTCCGCGATGCGCACCAGTCCCTGCTGGCTACCCGCGTGCGCGGTACCGCCCTGGTCACGGCTGCTGAGGCCGTCGCCCGCATGACGCCAGAGCTGTACTCGGTGGAGGCGTGGGGTGGTGCGACCTACGACGTCGCCATGCGCTTCCTCAAGGAGGACCCGTGGGTCCGCCTGGACCTGCTGCGTGAGGCCATGCCGAACCAAAACATCCAGATGCTGCTGCGCGGCCGCAACACCGTGGGCTACTCGCCCTACTCTAACGACGTGTGCACCGGCTTCGTGCAGGAGGCCGCCAAGTCTGGTGTGGATGTCTTCCGCATCTTCGACGCGCTGAACGACGTCACCCAGATGCGCCCGGCAATCGACGCCGTCCTGGAGACCAACACCACCGTGGCCGAGGTCGCCATGGCCTACTCCGGCGACATGTGCTCCCCGGATGAGAAGCTCTACACGCTGGATTACTACCTCAAGCTGGCCGAAGAGATCGTCAACACAGGCGCCCACGTCCTGGCCATTAAGGACATGGCGGGCCTGCTGCGTCCGGAGTCCGCATCCAAGCTGGTTATGGCTCTGCGCAAGGAGTTCGACCTGCCGGTTCACGTGCACACGCACGATACCGCTGGCGGCCAGCTGGCTACCTACTACGCGGCAGCGCTTTCTGGTGCCGACATCGTCGACGGTGCTTCCGCACCGCTGGCGGGCACCACCTCTCAGCCTTCGCTGTCCGCTATCATCGCGGCGTTCTCGAACTCCTCGCGTGACACCGGCATCTCCCTCAAGGCAGTTTCCGACCTTGAGCCGTACTGGGAGGCTGTGCGCCAGCTCTACCAGCCCTTCGAGAAGGGTATTCCTGGACCGACCGGCCGCGTCTACCGCCACGAGATTCCGGGCGGCCAGCTGTCCAACCTGCGCGCGCAGGCTACCGCTCTGGGCTTGGAGGATCGCTTCGAAGTCATCGAGGACACCTACGCTGCGGTGAATGAGATGCTCGGCCGCCCGACCAAGGTGACCCCGTCCTCCAAGGTGGTTGGTGACCTCGCCCTGCACCTCGTGGGTGCTGGCGTGGACCCGGCTGATTTCGAGGTCAACCCCACCAAGTACGACATCCCGGATTCCGTCATCGCCTTCCTACGCGGTGAGCTCGGCACGCCTCCGGGTGGCTGGCCGCCGCTGCGCGACAAGGTTCTGGAAGGCCGCGCGCCTGGCGACGTCACCGTCAAGCCGGTTCCGGAAGAAGAGAAGGCACATCTCGCCTCGGATGATTCCACTGAGCGCCGAGCTTCCCTCAACCGCCTGCTCTTCCCGAAGCAGTTCGAGGAGTTCAACGAGTTCCGCCGCACCTACGGCAATACCGAGGCGCTGACGGACACGGTCTTCTTCTACGGTCTGGAAGAAGGTAAGGACTACATTGTTCACCACTTCCCGGAGGGCTCCAACGACCGTGCAGATCTCAAGCCCATTACCTTGCGTCTTGATGCAATGGGCGAGCCGGACGAGAAGGGCATCCGCAACGTAGTTCTCAACGTTAACGGCCAGATCCGCCCGCTCAAGGTGCGCGACAACAACGTTGAGTCCACCGTAGCCACCGTGGAAAAGGCTGACCCGTCCAACGAGGGCCACGTGGCCGCACCGTTTGCCGGCGTGGTGAACCCGACCGCCAAGCCGGGCGACGAGGTCAAGGCCGGCGACCAGATCGCTGTCATCGAGGCCATGAAGATGGAAGCCTCCATCTCCGCCACCAAGGATGGCACCATCGAGCGCGTCGCCATTGGCGCCGCCACCAAGGTTGAGGGCGGCGACCTCATCGCCGTTATCAACTAAAAGTTGACTTAGGTCATGGATGGGTGAGCAGCGTCATTCTTGGCGCTGCTCACCGGTGGTTTTCGGCGGTGGGGTGGGATTTTTCCGCACTGCATTGGCCTAAGTCAGGAGGGTGTCTCGCAAAAGGCATCTGGTAGAAGGCATCTTTGGGTCTAAAAACGCCATCTGCCCTAAGTAAAAGGCGTTTTTAGCCGTGAAAACGCCTTTTGACTGATGCCTTTTGCCAGGCGCCCTTTGTCAGATGCCTCCCGCATGTCGATGGAGACACGTAGACGTTGTGCGTTGCTAGGGGAGCGAAGAAGGCAATCCGTTTCGCGAAGATGCGTGCAGCGTTCTACGGAAACGGTCGTTGTGACCCGACCTGGGTCATGGGTGGGTGAGCAACGTCGCTCTTGGCGCTGCCGTCGGCGCGCCGACGAAGGTGTCGAGTATAGTCGACACCTTTAGAAGAAACCGAGGAAGTGTCGAGTATAGTCGACTGTTCAGAAGACTGAAATGGTAGCGGTGTGGTGAGTATCTGGTAGCGCCTGAGTGAGTATCCGGTAGCGGTGTCTCACTCAGGCGTTGTTGGTGGTTATGCGTTGGTGTTCAGGCGCATGTTTGGTCCTTCGAGTGTGATGATCTCGGCGCCGGAGACGAGTCGGTTGAGGATTGACTCGGAGATCACGGCGTCGGGGATGGACTTGTACCACTCCAGTGGGGTGAATTGTGAGGTCACTATCGTTGAGACTTTGCCTTCACGCCCGGCGAGGATGTTGAGAAGTTGGTGCGCGGTTGCGGCATCAACAGGTGTGGTCAGGAAGTCATCGAGGACCAGGACGTCGACGTCGTGGAGGTGCTGGATGAACTTCAGTCGTGCGGGGTCATCGGGTTGGAGGACTGCTAGTTCGGCGGCGAGCATGTCGGTGCGGTAGAACCGTGCTGAGTAGTCGTTGCGGCATGCTGCTGTGATCAGGGCTTGGGCGAGGTAGGTTTTGCCGACTGAGGATTTGCCCAGGATGACAATGTTTTGGCCCAGGTGGCACCATTGTCCGTGAGCGAGTCTGCTGACTTGCTCGGGGTTGATGTTGCGGTCAGGTGTGCAGACCACGTTTTCAAGGCAAGCATCAAGGTTTGGCGATCGGGATGCTTTCAGCAGTTTGTTGATGCGTCGTTCACGCCTGGCCGCGACTTCTTTATCGAGTGCGTAGAGCACCTTTTGGGAAAACGTCCATGCGTCGAATGCGGGATCGTTGGCGATGTCGATGACGCTTCTGCCGAAGGCTGTCATCCGCAGCGCGGTGAAGTCGGGCAGGACGGATTCGTCAAGGAAGCGATCTGTTGGCGGGGTTGGTGATGACAAGGGGTTTAGTTTCCTTTCTTTGCGAGGTTGTCCATGCTGAACTGTTCTGCACCGCCGAGAAACGCGCCGGTGGTATCCCGGTCGGTGACTACAGGGGCGGTGGGCTGGTTGGTTGTGGTGCTGCGCGGGGCTTGGTCTAACCCGCGGGGCCGGGTGGCGTGTTCTTTGCGTATGGCGGCCATCATGTTTTTGACTGCGGTATATGACACCGCCCGTCGGCTGCCGTCGTTGGCGGTCAGGCGCTGGCATGCCTCTTCCAGGATTGGTTTGTTGCCGTGTTTGCCCATCGACAGCACGTTTCGGCAGGACTGGTACGCCTGGGCCGGGATGGCTTTCGCCGCGATGAGTTCTTCGATGACCTTGCGTGTTGCCGGGCCGGTTTTGCTGGCTTCGCGATAAAAGTAGTCGCTTGTCCACAGTCCACGGGTGGAGTCCATTCCAGATGGAATGTGCTCATAGTCAGTGACATAGGCCCCACGCTTATGCGAAACCTGTGGGTTGCCACGGTTGTCCCCTGGTCAAAGACGGTCAAGACCTGGCCTGTGATGCGCACATCGACAGTGCGGCCAACAAGCTGGTGCGGGACGGAGTAGCGCACCGTTGCAACCGTGATATGGAAATCCGGGGCCACTTTCGCACGCTTCCACTCGGTGTGCTGCCACGGGGTTGTCGGCAGGTCAGCAAGGAGATGCTGCTCGTGTTCTTCGAAGAGCTCCCTGCGGCTTGACTGCTGGCTGCGAAACGGCACGGACCTGTTGATCGCGTCGACTAAGCCCACAATCTTTCCGTTGAGCTCGTCCAAGTCAACACACTGGTGGCCTTCAAGGGCGTGGATGATCTTGTGCGTGACGATCTTTACCGCAGCTTCCACATTCGCTTTATCCTTCGGCCGACGCGCGCGTGTGGGAAGTGCTGCTGTGTTGTGGTGCTCCAAGAACTGCTGGTAGGTGTCGTTGACCTTCCGATTCCTATCAGCAGTGCTGATCGCGTTCGACGCCGTCGACGCGTTATCGGGGACAACAACCTGACAGACCCCACCGAAGTAGTCAAACGCTTGACGATGCGCATCAAGCCAGGACTGCTGCCGCTGGTCAACACACGCACAGGCAAACAGCATCCCTGAATACGGCAGCGAAGCGACGAAAATGCTGACTTTCGCACCCGGTGTGCCCGCAGGGTCGTACAGGCGTATCTTGGTCCCAGCCCAATCCACCTGCATCGTATGCCCTGGTGCATGGGTGATCCGGGCGGTAAGCCCGGCCGCATCGACATGGGAGGCAACCAGCTGGCGAAACCGGTCGTAGCTGTAATGACGCTGTCCCGGCTGGGCGGGGATCGTGGTGTAGCGAGCCCACAATACTTGCAGTGTCTGCTTCACACGCCCTGTGCGTGCTTTGACGACCGCGTCAAAGTCAATCGGGACGAACTCGCCTTGCCCGCTGGTGCGTTTATCAACGAATATCTCGTCCAGCTCGTCATTCGTCAACGCCGCGACCTGCTGGGCAGTAGTCAGGCCAAGGCTTCGCAGCGCTTGGTTCGCTCGGGAAATCGCGCGGTGCGAGCACCCGAGCTGGTCTTCAATCTGGCGGTAAGAACGCTTCCTAATCAGCAGCGTCATCACCGCACGGTAATCCGTCATCAGCGGACTCCTTCCAGTACACGCCGCACCCGAGTGGTGCGGCTACCGGAAGTATCACCCCGAGCCCCGTGAGCTGCTACCAGATACTCACTGAAGCGCTACCAGATAGTCACGACACTGCTACCAAATAGCCGGTCGCAACAGTCGACACCTTTGTTGGCTGGCGGTACTAGAAGCGCTTGAGCATCACGTGGGCATCCGGGCGGCCGGGGACGTCGATGTCGACGAAGCCTTCGGATTCATACAGCTTGCGTGCACCAGTGTTCTCCGGCTCAATCCACAGCGATACCGCGGGAGCCTCCTGCGCCTCGGCGAGGTCGCAGGCGTTGCGCAGGAGGCGTCGCCCAGCGCCCAAGCCCCTGTAGCGGGACTCCACAGCAATGAAGAGCTCGGGGATTTCCTCCGGGTCGAGGTCGGTGGCCCACTGGGACTCATCGAAAGGATCGGCCTCGGGGTTGCCGGTGTAGGCAGCGCCCTTCGCTTCAGTGGTGTAGTAGCGCAGCCACGCACCACCGACGGGCACGCGATGGCTGGAGACAGCGATGACGCCGCCGTCGACATGGGGAGACCATTCATCGATGTACAGCCCCACGTCAGGTGTGTGGAAATCCCCGATATGGGCGTCCTCATCACCGAGGACATCGGCGAGGAAAAGGAGGCGGGAGAGGTAGGTACGGTCGTGCTCCTTGGCCAACCGTACACCGAACTCAGAATCGTTAACGCTCATGCCTTTCGAGGCTACTTGATCTCTGAATTTAGTCACTCACTGAGTGGTTCGAGGGGAGTTGGTGGATTCTCAATGGTCCAGAGAAGAGTGCTCGTGGCGGTGGTATGGCGTGTAACTTGTGGGTTCAGTAAGTCCTCGACTTTCAAGATCGAGCGGAAGGCGTGAAGGGCCTCCCTGCGACGTCGTGAGCTAATAAATGGCTCATTGTGGGCAGCGCGGTTCCTGACACGATTGATTCGCGCTAGATGTTGTTCGATTTCCTTGCGGCGTGTCCGCGGCGCAAATGCCTTGTGCAGCGCAGGAATCCACAGCAACTGCTCATGAGCTGCGTCTGTTAAGTGGCGCCAGAATCCAAAGGGGAGCTCGGCGACTAAAGCTCCAGGACTGGCATGTTTCGTATGATTGCGTCGTAGAGCTTCGGCTATTGATTGCCGGTTCTTATCGTTCGAATCTATTTCTACTCCGTCGCGCATTCGGTGGAGGGGCGCATTCACTGGGGACTGGGGATCTATAAGCCAATGCTGGTCTCCCAACCACCACCGCTCTAAAACAGTGTTATAAGAGTTTCTGAGTAGTACTTCGGCATGTGAGGCGTCGTGGAGAAAAGCCATCGCGACGCTGATGTTCCATTCATATAGTGCTAATGCAGCGTCGCCGTCTTGATGGGCAGCACGAAGGAATGGCTGCCAACGCGGTGTTGAGAGCCATTGCGTAATCCACTGGCTATCCTGATGCGCCACTGCTGCATCCCCCCGGAGCGACAAGTCAGCACCCCGGTAAGTAGTACTCAGCGGGTCAGTGACCCAGAGCAGAGCTCCACCGGGGTATCACGTCAAAGAGTACTTAACAGTGCCAATCGAGGCAAGGGTAGTGCAGTTCCCTTTGATAGCGAAAAGGCATCAGCGAACTACTTGATCTCCAGAATCGGTTCGCCCTTGTTGATCTGCGTGCCGGTGGACACCTTGAGGTCGGTCACGGTGCCGGACTTGTGGGCCTTGACGGGGTTCTCCATCTTCATGGCTTCGAGGATCACGACGACCTCGCCCTCTTCTACTTCCTGGCCTTCCTCGACGGCGACCTTGATGACGCTGCCCTGCATCGGCGCGGTCACGGTGTCACCGGACACGTTGGCCGCGGCTCCCTTGCCACGACGCTTCTTCGACTTCTTGCGCTTGTTGCCACCTCCCAAGAGGAGGTTGCCCGGCAGGGCCACCTCGATGCGGCGGCCGCCCACCTCGACGACGAACTTCTGAGCTGCTTCCTGCTCTTCAGCTTCGGGAGTCTCGGTGGTGTCGGTGTACTCAGGCAGTTCGTTGACCCATTCCTCCTCGATCCACTTGGTGTAGACCTTGAAGTTGCCGTCTTCAGCGGTGAAGGCAGGATCGTTGAGGATTGCTTGGTGGAAGGGGATAACCGTAGGCAGGCCTTCGATGCGGTACTCGGCCAGGGCGCGGCGTGCACGCGCAATGGCAGTCGCGCGGTCCGGGCCCCAGACGATGAGCTTGGCCAGCATGGAATCGAACTGGCCACCAATGACGGAACCCTCGCGCACACCGGAGTCCATGCGCACACCCGGACCGGAAGGCTCGGAGTAGGTGACGACGGTTCCGGGGGCCGGCATGAAGCCCGCAGCGGCGTCCTCGCCATTGATACGGAACTCGATGGCGTGGCCGCGCGGAGCCGGGTCCTCGGAGATGGAGAGCTCACGGCCCTCCGCGATTCGGAACTGCTCGCGAACCAGGTCGAAGCCAGTGGTTTCCTCAGTGACGGGGTGCTCCACCTGGAGGCGCGTGTTGACCTCAAGGAAGGAGATGAGTCCATCAGCGCCCACGAGGTACTCCACGGTGCCGGCGCCGTAGTATCCGGCCTCGCGGCAGATGCGCTTGGCCGATTCGTGGATGGAGGCACGCTGCTCATCGGTGAGGAATGGGGCAGGGGCCTCTTCGACGAGCTTCTGGAAGCGGCGCTGCAGGGAACAGTCGCGGGTGCCCATGACGACGACATTGCCGTGCTGGTCGGCGAGGACCTGGGCCTCGACGTGGCGGGCCTTATCCAGGTAGCGCTCGACAAAGCACTCACCACGGCCGAAAGCGGTGACGGCCTCGCGGGTGGCGGACTCGTAGAGGTCCTTGATCTCCTCGCGGGTGTGCGCGACCTTCATGCCGCGGCCACCGCCGCCGAAAGCGGCCTTGATGGCAACCGGTAGACCGTGCTCGTCGGCGAAGGCCTCGACCTCATCTGCGCTGGCAACCGGGTCCTTGGTGCCCGGTGCCATGGGGGCGTCGGCGCGCTCGGCAATGTGGCGGGCGGTGACCTTGTCACCCAAGTCGGCGATGGACTTCGGGGAGGGGCCGATCCAGGTCAGGCCCGCGTCGATGACGGCCTGGGCGAAATCGGCGTTCTCGGAGAGGAAGCCATAGCCGGGGTGGATCGCGTCGGCGCCGGATTTGGAGGCGGCGTCGAGAATCTTGCTGAAGTCGAGGTATGACTCTGCGGAAGTCTGCCCGCCGAGTGCAAAGGCTTCGTCGGCAAGCGTGACGAATGGGGCGTCAGCATCTGGCTCGGCGTAGACCGCTACGGATGCGATGCCGGCGTCGCGAGCCGCGCGAATGACGCGGACCGCAATCTCACCTCGGTTGGCCACGAGGACCTTGGTGATGTTCTTGGTTTCAACTGCCACGGCAGGAACCCTCCTCCATTTTTTCTGATAGGACTGCGTACTATTCTTGCACACCAAAACATGAGGATACCTTCACATCTTGGTTTCGTGTCAAAAAATAAACCCGCACCAGCGTGGATGCGGGGTTAATTCGGCGTGTTCTTAGCGCTCAACGGGCATGCGAACCATGTTGCCCCACTCTGCCCACGAGCCATCGTAAACGCGCGCTGCCTTGAAACCGAGCAGGTACTTGAGTACGAACCAGGTGTGCGCGGCCTGGGCGCCGACGTGGGAATAGAGCACTGTTTCCGTATCTGGCTCCAGTTCGCCGTAGCTTACCTTCAGCTCGCTGAGCGCGCGGAAGCAGCCATTGGGGTAGACCGCTCGATCCCACTCGAGGTTGATGGCACCTGGGATGTGGCCGTGGGTCAAGGTGGTGCCGTAGGCAGACTCACCAGTTCCGTTCTTGAGGGCAGCTTCGCCGCAGAACTCGTCTGGACTGCGGGTATCGACCACCGTGGCGGTGGAGCTGCGCAGCTCGTCGACGAAGATGCGGGATGATTCCTCGCGGGAAACCTCAGGGTAGGAGGAGGTGGTTGAGTCGGGGACCATAAACGAGGTATCGCGCTCTTCGGACATCCAGGCGTCCCGTCCCCCGTCGAGTAGCCTGACGTCTTCGTGGCCGTATAGCTCGAAGATCCACAGGGCGAATGCGGCCCACCAGTTGGACTTGTCGCCGTAGAGGACGACGGTGTCCTCGCGCTCAATACCTTTGGAGCGAAGGAGCTCGGTGAAATCCTCGGCGCTGATGATATCCCTCGTTGCGCTGTCGAGCAGCTCTGTCTGGACGTTGATGCGGATAGCAGTGGGGATGTGGCCGATATCGTAGAGGAGCGAGTCCTCATCAACCTCGATGACATGGAGGCCGTTGATGCCCAGTCGCGCGGATAGCCACGGTGCGGACACGAGGCGCTCAGGGTGCGCGTACTCCTGGAAAGGGGGATTCGGGTCGAATTCGGCCACGGTCCACCTGCCTTTCTCGTTAAGGGGAAACGTTCGCTTCAACTCTAGCGTGCTTGGCCGAAAAGTGGTCACGGGGGAGAGCCTTTTGTGGTGTTGGATACATTTTTATGCCGTAGAGTGGCGGCTCGCATGGACTGGTTATAACAAGTGTGCAGGTCAGGGGATAAAAACTGCGTTAAGCTCGCCTTTTATCGCGTTGTGGCGTCGCTTCTTCAGGTGAGCGAACGGGCCCAACCTGCGTTATTTTAAGAAGAGACACTCATTAACCCCTAGTGAAAGGGAAGCACTGTGCACAAGGCAATCGTCGTCTTCGAGGTTGAGGGCGGATCCGACAAGCAGATCAATGGACACCGTAAGGACACCATGCCGATCGTCGACTGCATCAAGGATGCAGGTTGGCACGCAGAGGTTGTGTTCTACCGCCCTGAGTGGTCCGAGAAGCTCTTCGAGTACGTATCTGAAAACTTCGATGCGTACATTTCCCGCGTGAACCCGGGCAACATCCCGGGCGGTGAGAAGGGCTACTTCGACTTGCTCACCAAGCTTTCCGACGCCGGCCTAGTCGGCATGTCCACTCCGTACGAGATGATGGCCTACGGCGCCAAGGATGCCTTGGTTAAGCTCAATGACACGGACTTGGTTCCGGCTGACACCGCCGCCTATTACGACGTCGAGTCCTTCCACAAGACCTTCCCGGCCTCCCTGTCCTACGGCGAGCGCGTGCTCAAGCAGAACCGCGGCTCCACCGGCTCCGGCATCTGGCGCGTGCGCCTTGCCGACGAGAAGCTGGCGGAGTCCGTGGAGCCGGGCACCGCACTGCCGCTCGACACCAAGATCAAGTGCACCGAGGCTGTAGACAATCACACCGAGGAGCGCGAGCTCGGCGAGTTCATGGACTTCTGTGACCAGTACATCGTGGGTGACAACGGCATGCTCGTGGACATGCGCTTCATGCCGCGCATCGTCGAAGGTGAGATTCGTATTCTCCTCGTGGGCCCAGACCCAGTCTTCGTTGTGCACAAGAAGCCGGCTGAGGGCGGCGACGCCTTCTCCGCCACCCTGTTCTCTGGCGCCAAGTACACCTACCAGAAGCCGGAGGAGTGGCAGGAGCTCGTCGACATGTTCGCTGAGGTCCGCCCGGTCATTGCTGAGAAGCTCGGTGGCGACAACATCCCGCTGATCTGGACCGCAGACTTCATGCTGGCGGACGGTGAAAACGGTGAGGACACCTATGTCCTTGGTGAGATCAACTGCTCCTGCGTGGGCTTCACCTCTGAGCTGGACATGGGCATCCAGGAAAAGGTCGCGGCTGAGGCCATCAAGCGCGTGGAGGCCAAGCACGCGTAAGCGTTTATTTTCGCGCTAGCCTTGTCAAGTTTCCCCTGCCGTGGCAGGGGAAATTTTCATTTTCTTGGGGCTTATTCCCAAGCCGGGCTGCCAGTGAGCGAGATCTCAGGTACCTTCGAAGGGGTAAAAAATTGCGCCAGTGTAGTGCTGTAGCGTGCTGCGAAATTCGATGATTCTCCGAAAGGTCTAAGGAATAATGACGAACCCCAACCAGTTTGGTGAGAACGCCGACAACAGCGATAGCAACGTGGGCGATAACAGCTTTAATGGTTCCAACGGTGCGAACGCTGGGAACGATAACTTCGGTAGCTTTGGCAGCTACGGCAGCCCCCAGTCCAACAATGATAGCTCGGCGTCTGGCTGGAATGCTCAGGATTCAAACTCCGGTTTTGGCTGGGGCGGCCAAGCAGGCTACGGCGATTACTCTGAGAGCTCTGCTGAGACTTCTTCCTTCGGTAGCGCCTCTTCCCAGGATTCGCAGCCGGACACTGACCGCGAAGCTAAGGACAGCACTTTTGGCTCCGGCTTTGCCGCGTCCGAGTCTGCCTCTGGTTCTGCCAACACGGAGTCAGCAGACCACAAGTCTGAAAACCATGAGACCCGCGCTAACCATGATTCTTTTGGCGCCTCCTACGCTTCCTACAACACCGATAGCAGTGCTGGTGCCGAGCACTCCGCTGAGTCGACGAACTCGAACCAGAGCTACAGCAGCAACGGCTATGGTAATGACGGCTTTGGCGGCGGTGCGCAGACGGAATCCAACCAGGGCCATGGCTTTGGGCAGCAGTCTAGCGATGGCTTCGGCTCCCAGGCTTCTCACTCCAACTCCACGTCCGGTTTTGACAGCTACTCCCAGCAGAATCAGGGCTTCGGCGCTCAGGAACAGCAAGGTTTCGGCTCCCAGGGACAGCAGAGCTTCGGCGCACAGGAGCAGCAGGGATTCGGCCAGCAGAACTCGCCCTTTGCTGCCTCTCCGCAGAACAATCAGTACCCGCAGCAGGCCGCACAGAACGGTGGTTCTTCTAAGAGCACGGGCTTCTTCAAGGCGCTGTTTGATTTCTCCTTCAGCAGCTTTGTCACCCTGAAGTTCTCCTCCTTCATCTACATGCTGCTCGTCATTTTGTCAGCAGTCTTCTGGGTAGGAACGATTCTCTTCTCCTTCGCGTTTTTCGCTGACAGCTTTGTTGTCGGAATCCTGGCGTTCCTCGGTGCCGTGATCGGCGGTGGAATCGCGTTCCTTTTCTATGTCATCCAGTTCCGCTTGATCCTGGAGTTCTTCGTGGCGAACATCCGTACCGCGCAGAACACCGGTGACCTTGTTGCCAAGGCAGACGGCGACAAGGCTTAATCGCATACCAATCCCTGCGCTGCTTTAAGTTAGTCAGACTAATCCCGCGGGCCTCAATATTCGAGGTCCGCGGGATTTTTGTATTTAAAGCGCCGTGCCCGTCGGGGAGGTCCGCTAGCCGCCATGGGTGGTTCCAGTCATATGGTTCGGATCAGAAGGTTCATGTGCCCCCAAACAAACCATCTTTGGGCACCTAGATGGTTCACCTGCCCCCAGCTAAACCTTTTGAGTAGAACCAGGTGACCAGAACCATGTAGCGGACTGGGGGAGGCGGGAAAGCACGCAACGGCGCTACTGGCTGTTTAGTCCAGCAGGGTGGCGACGGATTCGGGGTCGGCGTCGGAAAGCATCTGGCGGATGCGGTCATATTCCGCGTCCTCACCGATGGCCTTCGCAGCATGGCCCAGTGCGGCAATCGCGCGCAGCACGCCCTGGTTGGGCTCGTGGGAGAAGGGGACTGGGCCCCAGCCCTTCCACCCATTGCCGCGTAGGCGGTCGAGGCTGCGGTGGTAGCCGGTACGCGCATAGGCGTAGGCGGTGATGAAAGCGGTGGGCTCAGCGCCCTTGTGCTTGTCTAGTTCCTGCTCCGCTAGCAGTGCCCACAGCAGCGGGGAATCCGGGTGGGCGACAATTCCTGCGGTGAGATCGGAAGTGCTGTCAGCACCCGGATCGGCCGGCAGCTTGATGGGCGGGGGAGCGAGCATATCTTTCATTTCCATGCCGCCCCACTCTAGCCATGTGGCGCAACGGCCACCAGAGCGGGCGAACCTAGAAGGGCTCGCTCAGAATTAGTGCTGGGCCCAGAATTCGGAAACGTTGAGCCCAAAGGAATACAGCGCGCGGCGCAGCACCGGTAGCGAAAGGCCGATGACGGAGGAAGGATCACCCTCAATGCGGTCGATGAACCAGCCGCCGAGGGCCTCCAACGTAAAGGCGCCGGCGCATTCGAGCGGCTCGCCGGTGCGGGCGTAGGCCTCGATATCGGCGTCCGAGGCCTGGGCAAAGTGCACCGTGGTGCGTGAGGCTTCAACGAAGCGCTCCTCGCCGTAGAGCACGCAATGTCCGGTGATGAGCTCCGCGGCACGGCCGGCCTGCGCGTGCCAGCGTTCCACGGTGGCCTCGGGGGTGTGGGGTTTGCCTTGGAGGGAGCCGTCGAGAAGCAGCATGGAATCCCCACCCACCACGACGTCCTCGGGATAGTCGGGAGCAATGGCCTCCGCCTTCGCGGCAGCCAAGGCGCAGACGATCTCGGCGGGCTCAGCACCGGCCAGGCGCTCCTCGATGGCCCGCTCATCCACGTGGGCCGGCGCAATGACGGGTTCCACGCCCGCGCCCCGCAAGATGGATAGGCGGGAGGGGGACTGAGAAGCCAGAACTAGGCGCATGTGCTTAGTAGTAGCGGACGTTGCGGAAGGCGGACGGGTTGAACACGTCGCCCGGCTGGCCCCACAGGTCGCGCTCAGAGCGGGTATCGGCGGCCTTGGCGCGCGCCTCGGAGTCAAGCTGGCTGAGCACCGTGGTCAGGGCCGCCACTTCAGCATCGGTGGGGTTGCCCTTGAGAACGGTAAACAGGGAAGCGGTCATAGGAAACCTCTACAAAACGATATTGCCGTGTTTCTTCGGCAGGGTCGGAATAATCTTGCGATCCAGCAGGCGCAGGCCCTCAATGAGGGAACCGCGGGTGGCTGCCGGGGTAATGACAGAATCGACGAGACCACGCTCAGCGGCCTGGTACGGGGTGAGGTAGGCGGCGGCCTCCTCTTCGCTCAGCTCCAGCTCGGTGGCCAGTGCGGGGGCATCAGCCACGGCGATCTCGGCGGTCGGCCACGCATAGGACAGGTCCGCGCCGAGCTCCTTGGAACCGAAGGCGATGTATCCGGTGCCGTGCGCGCGGCGGACGATGACGCTGATTTTTCCCACGCTCGCCGCGGAGTAGGCGTGCACGAGCTTGGCCAGCGCTGCCTTCTCCACGTCCAGCGCCGGAGTGTCGACGAACTCGATGATAGGGGTGTTGAAGGCATCGCAGAGGCGGATGAAACGCGCGGCCTTAGCGGCAGCTTCCGCATCGAAGGAGTCGCGGTTGGCGATGATGCCCACCGTGCGTCCCTCCACGCGGCCGAAGCCGGTGAAGACACCGCGCACCTGGGCGCCGAGCTCGAAAACATCCTCGCAGGTGGCGGTGACCACGTCGGCGAGATTGACGGCGCCATCATCGTCCACGAGGGTATCGAGGGTGTGGTCGGCGTCGGTGATGTTCTCCTCCACGGAACCCGCAACGATGGTGGCCTCGGTGCGGGGAGCTGCGGCACGGTTATTGGAGGGCAGGTAGGAGAGCACGCGCTTGGCGACGTTCACCTCATGCTCCCCGTCCGCCTGCAGGTCACCGTCCGGAGCGATGACGACATCGGACAGCGCGGCCACCAGCGAGGCCTCCTTGGAGTCCGCGTAGACCGCCGTGATCTGCGGGATGAGGCCGGAAGCGGTGGTGGCGCGGGCAAGGATGCGAGCCTGCATGGCGGAGGAGACGATGCCCTCCTGGGCGCGGGGCTTATCGCCAGCCACCAGTGCGACGATGGGCACGCCGGTCTTAATAGCCAGGTCGTAGAGCTTGGTGACCTTTTCGCCATAGACCTCGCCCATGGTGCCGTCGAACAGCGAGGCGTCCTGCGCATAGGCGCAGACCTTGCGGCCATCGACGGTTCCGAAGCCGGTGACGACACCATCGGTGTAAGGGCGGATGTGCTCGCGGCCGAACTCGGTGGAGCGGTGGCGAGCGAGCGCGTCGGTCTCCACGAAGGATCCGGCGTCAAAGAGCGCCTCGATGGCGCTGCGGGCCGCAGGAACCTCTCCCTGCGGCGCCCGGGACTCGGTGAGCTTGGCGCTCAGGTCCTCGATCTTGCCAGCGGTCGTCTTCAAGTCAGTCATGGGACACTAGTGTAATACAGTGCGTCTTCTGTACTAATCTGTGCCGAACCGAGCGCGGCCTAGAGCGGGATGTTGCCGTGCTTACGCGCCGGGCGAGCCACGTTCTTGTCCGTGAAGAAGCGCAGATTTTTGGCGATTGCACTGCGGGTTTCGGAGGGGAGAATGACGGCGTCGATAAGCCCGCGCTCCGCTGCCTTATAGGGATTCAGCATGTGGTCTTCATACTCGCGCTCGAAGGACTTGGTCAGCTCAGCTACGTCGAGGCCCTTTTCGTGGGCTGCCTTGATCTCTTTGCGGTAGATAAAACCGACGGCGCCGGCAGCACCCATGACCGCGATCTGGGCGGTGGGCCAGGCCAGGTTGACGTCCGCTCCCAGTCCCTTGGAGCCCATCACGCAGTAAGCGCCTCCGTAGGCCTTGCGCAGGGTGACGGTGATCTTCGGAACGGTGGCTTCGGCGTAGGCGTAGAGCAGCTTGGCGCCGCGGCGCAGGATGCCGTCATGTTCTTGGTCGGCGCCGGGGAGGAAGCCAGGGACGTCGACCAGCATGATGATCGGGATGTTAAAGGCATCGCAGGTGCGCACGAAGCGCGCGGCCTTCTCGGAAGAATTGATATCGAGGCAGCCGGCGAAGACCTGGGGCTGGTTGGCCACAAACCCTACGGTGCGCCCTTCGATGCGGCCGAAGGCGGTGACTACGTTATCGGCGCGGTCGGCTTGGATCTCCAGGTAATCTCCGTCATCGGTGAGAGCCTCGATGATCTCCTTGACGTCATAGGGCTGGTTCGGGGAATCCGGGATGATGCTATCCAGCACGAGGTCATCGACGGTTTCTTCGCCGAGATCTTCGTAGGGCTCAACCGGGGTCAGCTGCCGGTTATTGGAGGGCAGGTAGGTCAGTAGGTCGTGGACCCAATCGAGCGCTTCCTCGTCGCTAGAAGCGGTGTAGTGCGAGGTGCCGGACTTGTGCATGTGGACGCCAGCGCCGCCGAGTTCTTCCTGGCTGACTTCTTCGCCGGTGACGGTCTTGATGACATCTGGTCCGGTCACGAACATCTTGGACTTCTCATCCACCATCACCACGAAGTCGGTCAGTGCGGGGGAGTAGGCGTTGCCACCGGCGCAAGCGCCCATGATGACGGAGATTTGCGGGACGACGCCGGAGGCCTTGACGTTCTGGTAGAAGGTCTTGGCAATCCAGTCCAGGGACACGGCACCATCCTGAATGCGGGCGCCGGCGCCTTCGTAGAGGCCGATAAGCGGGCGGCCAGTGGTGATGGACAGTTCCATGATCTTGATCATCTTCTCGCCGTAGACCTCGCCGAGCGCACCGCCGAAGACGGTTCCGTCTTGGGAGAAGATGCAGACCTCGCGGCCGTTGATGGTGCCCCAGCCGGTGACGATGCCATCGGTCAGCGGGCGCTTCTTGCCCATCCCGAAGTCCGTGGTGCGGTGCACGGCGAGCATGTCGGTTTCTACGAAGGAACCTTCATCGAGGAGATAGTCCAAGCGTTCCCGAGCCGTGAGGCGGCCCTGGGCGTGGACCTTTTCGTGGGCTTTTTCGCCCATGGGCTGCGCCGCTGCTTCGCGACGCCTCTTCAGTTCAGCGATCTTGCCTGCGGTGGTGTCGGCGCTCAGGGAGTCAAGCTCCGACAAATGTGAGGAAATAGTCATGTTTCGACAGTGTAGAGAAGTTTTGTATAGGAATGTATAGCGGCATGCGGGTGATTTCCCTCACAGCCTGCGTTTGTGCAGGTAGGCGGGGTGGGAAAGGTGAGGGTTTCCTCGCAAACGGCGTGTTGGATGCATGGCTGTCAGTGTAGTGACCGCGGTTTTCGAGTGTTTGGGCGGTAGGGGTCAATAAAAAGCCTCGCCCCTAGGGTGTTGGGGCGAGGCTTGGATTATGCGGTTTTATTCGGAGGTTGGGGCTAGCCAGCCCAGGCTGTAGAGGAAGAGTTCGGCGTCTACGAGATCCTCTTCCTTGGGGAAGGTGCCCGTGAGCGTGGCGTAGGACTCTTCGATGTCCTTGTGGGTGGCTGGGATGAGACCGTGCTTGAGCAGGTCTTCGGCGATGTGCGACACCAGCGGCGCCGAGTGCACCGTGTCAAGGTTGATTCCGGTGGCGCTCTTGAATTCGTTAGTGATGGCGGAAAGGAATCCGGTCAGGGTATTCATTTGGCTCACCTCTCTATTTCTTGTCGTAATGATGCGGCCGTCCACATCATGGGGTTGAACCAACTATATAGGTAAAATCCTCCAAAAGCTAGCTTTCGTTCACGGCGAGTTAACTTTTAGTTAACCTAGCGCGAAATGTGAGGTGAGGAACACGGCGCCTTCTAGACCTCAACTGGCAGCCAGGCGTAGCCATATGGCCCGAGCTCCACTGGGCCCAGGTCGACGGTCTGATCCGTGAAGTTGTGCAGGCACAACAACTCACCGCGCTGGAATCCCAGCACGCCCGTCTGACCGGTTTCCACGGCTTCGAAAGGTGCGGTGCCGAGTTTCGGATGCGCCTTACGCTGCTGGATTAGGCCGCGGAGGCGGTGGAGGAGCGAGGAGTCGTCGGCAAGCTGCTCTTCCACCGAAACTCCAACGCCACCGACGATGGGCCGGCGCGTCTGGGCGGAGGTGCTGAACCCTGCACCCTCGCCAGGCTCCCACTGCATGGGTGTGCGCACGGCATCGCGGTCGGGCAATTCAGGGGCATCGTTCATGCCAATCTCATCGCCGTAATACAAGAAAGGTGCGCCCGGCAGAGTCATGAGTAGTGAATAAAAAAGCTCAATCTTGCGGTAATCATTCCCCAACAGCGGGGCAAGGCGCCGCGCGATGCCCACGTGGGCACGCATCTGCTCATCCGGCAGGTAGTGCTGATACATGATCGCGCGCTGGTCCTCGTCGACCATCTCGAGGGTCAGCTCGTCGTGGTTGCGCAGGAAGGTGCCCCACTGGCAGCCCTGGGGAAGCTCTGGAAGTTCCGCCATGATGTCGTAGACCGGTGTGGCGTCCCCCAGTGCGAGGGCTTGGTAGAGCCGCGGCATCACAGGGAAGTTGAACACCATGTGGAAGCGATTGCCCGTGCCATAAAACTCCATGGTTTCTTCGGGCGGCTGGTTAGCCTCCGCGATCATGATGGCCTCGGGGTAATTCTCGTCGATGAAGGCGCGGACCTTCTCCACAAAGTCGACGGTCTCCGGCAGAGACTCGCCGCCCACCCCATCACGCTCGTACAGGTAGGCGATGGCATCGAGGCGGAAGCCGTCTACGCCCTTATCCAGCCAGAAGGAAAGAATCTTGAATACTTCTTCGTGGACCTTCGGGTTGTCGTAGTTCAGGTCCGGTTGGTGCGAGTAGAAGCGGTGGAAGTAGTACTGCTTGCGCTCCGGGTCCCACGCCCAATTCGAGGTCTCCGTATCGGTGAAGATGATGCGGATCTCCGGGTAACGCAACGGATCATCGCCCCACACGTAGTAGTCGCCATAAGGGCCTTCCGGATCGGTGCGTGAGGCCTGGAACCACGGGTGATCGGTGGAGGTGTGGTTGAAAGCCAAATCCGTCATGAGGCGCATGCCGCGAGTATGGAGCTCGGCAACGAGCTCGTCAAAGTCCTCCATCGTGCCGTAATCAGGGTGGATGGCGTAGTAGTCGGCGATGTCATAGCCGTCATCGCGCAGCGGGGAGGCGTAGAAAGGGGAGAGCCACAGGCAATCCACGCCGAGCCACTTGAGGTAATCAAGCTTCTCAATAACTCCGCGCAGCGTGCCAACGCCTTCGCCGTGGGCGTCCTTGTACGAGCCCACGAGGGCCTGGTAGAAGATGGCGTTATCGTGCCAGGTCATCGGAGATCCTTCCGTTTGGCCCGCCACAGCAGATACTCCGCCAGGCACAGCGCGCCCGCGAGGAGCCCCGGCCAGATGGCGGGGGAGGGGTGAAAAAGATTGAGGACTGCTTGCGCCAGCGCCAGGAAGGCAAAGAAGCCAACGAATCCCAGCGCGGTGTCCCACAGCAGTTCACGGCGCATTAGGCCTTGACACCTCCGGCGGTGAGGCCGGCGACGATGCGGTGCTGGAAGATGAGCACCATGATGATGAGCGGAACCGTCACCAGCGCGCCTGCGGCCATGGTGGCGGCGTAGGGGTACTCGAAGGCCGAGGGGCCCGAGAAGCGCGCGATAGCCACGGTCACCGGCTCAGTAGCAGTGGTGGATAGCTGCTTGGCCAGCATGAACTCGTTCCACGTTGTGATGAAAGCGATGATGGCGGTGGTAAACAGCGCGGGCGCGGCCAAGGGCAGGAGTACGAGGCGGAAAGCTTGACCGCGGGAAGCGCCGTCCACGCGGGCAGCCTCCTCCAGCTCCCAGGGCAGCTGACGGAAGAAGCTCAGCAGCGTGTAGACAGTCAGGGGCAGCGCGAAGGAGATATTCGGAATGATCATCGCGCGGTAGGTGCCAATCCACTCGAGGTTGCCAAAGAGCTGGAAAAGCGGGGTCACCAGCGCGATGGCCGGGAACATCGAGGCGGCCAGGATGATGCCGGTGACAATACCTTTGCCCGGGAAGTCATAGCGCGCCAGTGCATAGGCGGTAAAAACACCGATGAGGACCGCCACTGCGGTCGTGACCAGAGAGATGATCAAAGAGTTCCCCAGCGCGTTGAGGAAGTCATTGCCCTTGTCCGTTGCCAGCGCGTCCCGGAAGTTATCCAAGGTCACGTGTGTGGGCCACGGGGTGGTGTCGAAGGTATGGGACTTGTGCCGCAAGGCGGTGACAACCATCCAGTAGAAGGGCGCGAGCCCCCAGAACATGATGAAGAGGATGCCGAGGTAGTGGCCAAGCTTTTTCATGACTTCTTCTCCTTCTTCTGGCGAGCAGTACCGGAGACATCAGCGCCGAGGAAGCGCACCAAGATGAACGCGACGGTGAAGATAAGCAGGAAGATGAGTGTGGACAGCGCGGAGGCCGAGTTGAAGTGGCCCTGACGCATATCTTCCACGACGAGCTGGGAGATGGTGGCTGTCGGCGAGTTGGAGGAGGCCGAGATCATGATGACCGGCAGGTCGTACATGCGCAGCGCGTCCAGCGTGCGGAAGAGGATGGCTACCATGAGCGCTGGCCGCACCAGCGGCAGGGTAATAGTGAAGAAGGTTTGGATGCGCGAGGCGCCGTCCACGCGGGCCGCGTCATAGACATCGCGCGGAATCATCTGCAGGCCCGCCAGGATGAGCAGCGCCATGAACGGGGCTGTCTTCCACACGTCGGCGATGATGACCGCCAGGCGGGCATAAAACGGGTCCGTGGTCCACGCAATGCGTGAGCCGATGAGCGCGTTGATGATGCCGTCCGGCGCGAACATGAACTGCCACAGCTTCGCAGTGACTGCGGTGGGAATGGCCCAGGGGACCAACACCGCCGCGCGCACGAGACCGCGTCCGCGGTACTCACCGTTCATCACCAGCGCCATGAACATGCCCAAAATCGTTTCCAGGGTCACCGTGACCACGGTGAAGAAGAGCGTGATCTTGAGCGCGGGCCAGAAATCAGTGGCAATGATGCCGTCCGGGCACGCGGTGGCCTGGCCGGTGGCAGACATACAGCGATTGGTGATCCAGTACAGGTAGTTCTCGAGGCCTGCGAATGCGCCTTCCTCGAATACACCCGTAGTCGGGTTAAGCCGCTTGTTGCCCTGGAAGGACAACATCACAGCGCGCACGATGGGATAGCCGATGACCACGGCCAGCGCTATCAGCGCCGGTGCGATGAGCGCAGCGACGCGCAGATACTGTCTGCGGGGCTGCGCGGTAGCCGGTGCTCCAGCCATGCGGTGCCTGCCTTTCTAATTAATAGGGGGGGAGGGGTTTATCGGGGGTTGGGGAAAATCATAGCGGGTGGCTGAGACATTCATTAGAACGAAGCCAGATCAAAGAAGGAGGCGCGGGCAAGTCGCGTGGACTTACTCGCGCCCCCATTTCACGCTGGGAGGATTAACCCTGGGAGGCTGCCTCGATGGCTGCCTTCATGTCCTTCGTTGCGTCATCGACGGACTTGTCAGCGGTCAGAGCCGCGTAGGCGTTATCCTGCACGGCCTTGGAGATGGCGGTGTAGAACGGGGAGACCGGACGCGGAGCGGCGTTCTCCAGGGATTCCTTGAGAGCCGGAAGGTACGGGAATTCCTCGACGAGGGACTCATCGTCGTAGATGGAGGCCAGTACCGGCGGGAAGGAAGCCTCAGCGAAGGACTTCTGGTTCTCCTCGTTGATGATGAACTTCATGAAGTCCAGGGCCGTAGCCTTGTGCTCGGAGTTGATGTTGATGCCGTTGTTGTAGCCACCGAGGGTGGAGACACCGACGCCGTCCTTGCCCACCAGCGGCTGCACCTCGAACTTGACGCCAGCCTCTTCAGCATTGGTGTACATGTACGGCCAGTTGATGGCAAAAGCGGTCTTGCCCTCGGTGAAAGCGAGGTTGGTCTCCTCCTCAGTGGTGGCGGTGGAGTCCTTGGAGATGGTGCCGTCTTCGTAGGCGTCGACAAGCGCCTGCAGGCCTTCCTTGGCCTCGTCCGAGTCAACGGCGACGTTGCCCTCGTCATCCAAGATGGAGCCGCCCCAGCCCTCGATGAAGCCGGCGGTGTTGACGGTGAGGCCCTCGTACTGCTTGAGCTGAGTAGTCAAGCAGGAAGCATCATCCTTGATGGCCTCGCAGGCAGAAGCGACGTCCTCGAACTTCTCCGGAGCCTTGTCCGCCAACTCAGTGTTGCGGAAGAGCAGCTGGCCGTTGGTGTTCTGCGGCAGCGCGTAGAGGGTGTCGTTGTAGGTGGCGGACTCCACGGTGGGCTCCAGCAGTCCGGAGGTATCGACCTCGAGGTCACCGGTCAGCGGTGCCAGCCACTGGTTAGCGGCGAAGTCCGCGGTCCAGACCACGTCCAGCGCCATGACGTCATAGTCGGAGTTGCCCGCCTGCAGGGACTGCACGAGGGTCTCGCGCTGAGCGTCGGCCTCGCCGGCGAGCTCCTTGAGCTCGACCTTCTCATCCGGGTGCTCGGCGTTCCATGCCTCGATGATGGGGGTGATCTTGTCGGTATCGTTCTTGCCCATGGCAAAGGTGATGGGGCCGCGGCCGTCACCATCAGTCGTGGAGGCATCGGAGCCAGTGCTTGACGACGATCCCTCGTCGCTCGAGGAGCAACCCGCCAAGGTCAGTGCGAGTGCAGCGGTGGTGACGACAACGCCGCGGCGGACAGAACGCAGCGAGCTGGGGAGGAAGGGCTTCTTCATTGAATATTCACCTTTCGGAAAACTTCTGATGACTACAAAATAGGGGATCATCCCCACATCGCACGTGGTTTTGGCTTTTAATTCACTCCAAGCGGGGGTGAAATCACCCCTGTCCGTGGTGTTTCTTAAGCCTCGACGCGCTGACCGGTCTCCGGATCGAAGCGGTGAGCCTCGCGGGGGTTAAAGGTCAGCACGACGTTCTCACCGCGCTGCGGAACGTCGTCGCTCGCGCGGGCCACGAAGCGCTGCTCGCCCACCATGACGTAGACGAAGGACTCGGAGCCTAGCTCTTCCACGAACTCCACCGTGCCTTGGAAGCCAATCGGCCCCTTATTGATGAACATCTTTTCCGGGCGAACGCCGACGCGCCCGCCGTTGTAGTCGAAGATGTTCATCGCGGGGGAGCCGATGAAACCGGCGACGAATTCGTTAGCGGGGGCGTCGTACAGCTCGCGTGGTGGCGCAACCTGCTGCAGAACACCGTCCTTGAGCACGGCCACGCGATCGCCCATGGTCATGGCCTCCACCTGGTCGTGAGTGACGTAGACAGTGGTGGTGCCGAGGCGCTGTTGGAGGCTGGCCAGCTCCGCGCGGGTTTGCACGCGCAGCTTAGCGTCGAGGTTAGACAGGGGCTCATCCATGAGGAAGGCCTTCGGCTCGCGCACGATGGCGCGGCCCATGGCCACGCGCTGACGCTGACCGCCGGAGAGGTCTTTGGGCTTGCGCTGCAGGTACTCCGTGAGCCCAAGGGTCTTGGCGGCTTCTTCTACTTTGGCTTTGATTTCAGCCTTGGGCATCTTGGCCAGCTTGAGGGCAAAACCCATGTTCTGGGCCACAGTGAGGTGCGGGTAGAGCGCGTAGTTCTGGAAGACCATGGCGATATCGCGATCACCAGGCTCAAGTCCGGTGACATCCTTACCGTCAATGAGGATGCGGCCGCTGGAGACCGGCTCCAGCCCCGCGAGGGCGCGCAAGGTGGTGGACTTACCGCAGCCGGACGGGCCGACGAGGACCAGAAACTCGCCATCCGCAATCTCGAGGTTGAGGTCTTTGACCGTGGGTTTCTCGGCACGGGGATAGGTGATGCCGACGTTCTCAAAAGTGACCTTTGCCATGGATTCACACTAGCACCTGGCGGTGCGTGCATTAGGCTGGAATTCGCTATGAAGAAGTTCGCCCCTCTCCTCGCGCTGCTCTTGGTCGGTTGCTCCAGCACGGAATCCACTGAGTCCTTTGCACCACTGACAACCGTTTCTACTGGGACCGTTGATGCGTCTTCGGCATCTTCAGAGACCACTACGGAGTCATCGACCTCCGCTACCAAGTCTTCTTCGGAAGGGCCTTCCCCGACGATGTCCTCGAAGGAATCCGTGGCGTCGCCGACCACTTCGGCTGCAGAGGCTCAGCGCGATACCGTGTTCCGCGCTATTTTCGCCGATACTGTCGACGCATCTGAAGTCCGTTCACAGTTGGTGGACAATGGCCGTGTAGATCGCTCCACCATGCGCGCCAGCATGAAGGGGATGGGCCTGGATGTCTCGGATTCGGAATTGCAAGAGTACGGCGAGTGGGTTTGTGAATGGGTCACCCCAGCAACTCGTTACGTGCTGGTGACTGAAGGAAAGCCGGATAACCTCGGGGCGCAAGACCGCGCTGATTACGACAAGTTGATTGGGGATACTGTGTCTTTCCTGGCGGATACGCGGCAGATCACCGTCACGCCTGAGCAGGTCACCCATGCGTTGCCGCAGGCGGTGCTGACTACCTGTCTTGACGATGCTACTGCCCGCACAATTCTGGCCAACCCGGATTACTTTTAGTTACTTCTAGAAGGCCACTGCTCGGCGGGTAACCTAGGGTGCATGACTGCACTTGATATGGACCGAATTCGCGAGGCGCTGAGCGACGACTTCGCTGTCATCGATTACACCGAGTCCACCGGCTCCACCAACACCGATCTCATGCAGGCGGAGAAGGTGGCTGATGGCACCGTACTGCTGGCCAACGAACAGGTTGCTGGCAAGGGCCGTTTGGGCCGCCAGTGGGTGAGCCCGGCGGGATCACAGCTCATCTTTTCTGTGCTGATCCTCCCGGAGTCGCTAGAGCACCTTGGCACTCTGCCCCTGGCTGCCGGTTTGGCCGTGACCGACTCGGTGGAGAAAGCGGTACTCAAGTGGCCGAATGACGTCCAGATTGATGGCAAGAAGCTCTGCGGCATCCTCGCCGAAGCCGGCCCGGTGGGGGAGGCTTTCAAGTCTGCCCCGAAGACTGAAGTCTCGAAGGCCGAGGTCAACAAGGCCGAAATCAACAAAGCTGAGATCAACAAGGCTGAAGTTAATAAGGCCGAGATCAACAAGGCCGAGGTCGCGCCCAAGACGCAGTCTGCGAACCCGCCTTCAGCCCGCGTGGTCGTGGGCATGGGCATCAACGTCACCCTGACCCGCGAGGAGCTACCCATCGAGGCCGCGACATCGCTCGCGCTCGAAGGCCTTGATACCGACCGCACGCAGCTGGCTATCACCGTGCTGAAAAACCTGCGCCACCGCATTACCCAGTGGGAGCAGCAGGACCCACAGCTTATGGCTGATTACCGTAAGGTCTGTTCTTCCATCGGGCAGGAAGTCCGGCTCGAAGCCCCGACGGGCGATGTGATCGGCACCGTCGAGGGCGTGGCTGACGACGGCCGCATCAACGTCGGCGGCGAGTACTACTCCGCCGGTGATGTTATCCACCTGCGTCCCGCTGATAATTAGCCGTCCGCGCTGCGTTGCGTCTTGGCATCTACCGGCGAAGCACCATAGAAGGCGCTGCACTCAACTAGGGCATTCATCCAGGGCACTCAACTAAGGTGCTTTCCACATGGCATCTATCAAATGGCATTAGTCAAAAGGTGTCTTTGCCCCTGAAAACGCCATCTACAGGCCCGCAAAAGGTGTCTTTGACCCCAAAGACACCTTTTGACTAATGCCTTCTGTGAGATGCCATTTGTGGGGCTCGGCGCTAAAGCGCCCCAGAGCCTGCCGTGGGCAGGGGAGGCCTCGGTAAAGAACGGTGTTTCTGGGGTAGTAGGTACCATGTGCCCCATGAACCTCATGCAGATGGGCCGCGGCGAAGTTGTTCGCGCGGACATGACCGCCCCGTTTCGCACGCTGCTCTTTCCTTTTTTAGAGCTCGTCGTGATTACCGGGGTGTGCTGGATTGCCATCGGCTGGTGTGACTATAACGGCATTGACCTAGCGCTTCGCAATGGATTAGTAGCTATTTGGGCCCTACTTGCTGCCTGGCGCTTCGTCCTTCCCTTGGTGAAAGCCCGCCGTAAGCGCTTCATCGTGACCAACCTGCGCGTCATCGCCCGCGAAGGCAAGCGCGTTGATTCCATCCCGCTCACCGATATTCGTGGCGCGCGCCGTCGCCGCGGCGGGATCTCGCTGGCACTCCACGGCTATGACAAGCCGATGTATTTCCCCTCCATCCCCAAAGCAAAGCGCGTCGAAGACATCCTCAACGAGCAACCGGTCTGGGGCTAGCCCTTAATCTCTGTCGTGTGCAGCTGTTGGTCCAAGTCATCAGGGGCCAGGTTGGCGGAGCGGAAATCGTGGGTCAGCGGCAGACGCAGATCGAGGTCCGTTCCGGGGCAGAGCTCAATGGTGGCCTCATCCACCGTGTAGTCCAACACGTGCCCGCCGGAGGTACGCGCAGCGTCGATGAAGTGCACGTGGCATCCGGGAACGGAAATTCCTTTTTCAAAGACCGGCGTGCGGAAACCGCCGATGATGCCCTCGACGTCGTCAAAGCGCAGCTCCTTATCGCCGCCCACCGCCTGAGCCATCGGTGGATAAGGCTTGCTCTGCTTGACCACCGTGCGGGTAACTACGTTGCTGAAGCGTCCGGTGATACGCACCGCGTACATGTAGTTGGCGGAAGGCTCGACCTCATCGATGAAGGCTGACAGCTCCTCGCGCTTTAATCCTTTGGGCGCGGCCACCTTAATACGGGGGACAAAGTTCGTCGCCACCGCGAAGGGGGTTCCCTGGTCCAAGTCAGCCACCGTCGCGGTTCCATCACCGCGCAGCTGGTAGCACACGCCGTCGAGGATAATCATCTCTCCGTCCAGCGCATCGAAGGTGCCGATGCCGAAATTACCTTTGCCCAAGAGCTCGCCGATGGTCATTTCGCCGTCGTAAATGCCATCCAACAGCGCGGTCATGAGGGAGTTCTGAAAGATGGTATGCCGGACGATCATGGCCCAAGGCTAGTATTGAAAGAGTGAGTGAACAACACAAACCCCTCGTTACTGTTTATGGAGACGGCCAGCTTGCACGCATGATGCAGCCGGCCGCCGCGGAGCTCGACATCCACCTGCGCGTGCTGGCCTCCGCGCCAGACAAGTCCGCCGCCCAGGTGATCCCGGACGTCGTTTTGGGCGACTACCACGATCTTGACGTGCTCACCGCCGCTGCGGAAGGCGCGGACGCGATTACTTTTGAGCACGAGCACGTCCCCACGGAGCACGTCGAGGCTCTCATCGCCGACGGCCTCAACGTCCAGCCCCAGCCTTCCGCCCTCCTTTACGCGCAGGACAAGCTGCTCATGCGCCAGAAACTGGCCGAGCTGGGCGCCCCGGTGCCGCGCTTTGCCGCCATCGAATCGGTGGAGGATGCACGGGATTTCGCCGCGCTTGTCGACGGTCATGTGTGCCTCAAAGCCCGCCGCGGCGGCTACGACGGTCACGGCGTGTGGTTCCCCTCCGCGAAGGAGCTGGAGCCGCTGGTAGAAGAACTTCTCGCAGCAGGCACCCCACTTATGGCAGAGGAAAAAGTTGCCCTTACCCGCGAGCTGTCCGTGCTCGCCGCTCGCCGCCCCTCCGGTGAGGTGAAGGTTTGGCCGGTCACCGAATCTGTGCAGCGGGACGGCATCTGCGCCGAGGCCTTTGCCCCAGCCCCGAACCTTTCGCCGGAGCTGGCAGAGCGCGCCATGCAGGTAGGCATCAAGGTAGCCACTGAGCTTGGCGTTACCGGCGTGTTGGCGGTGGAGCTCTTCGCCTTTGCCACGAAGCAAGACGCCGGCTGCATCATCGCGTCCGCTTCAGGCGCGCCAGGAGCGGTCGTGGAAGAAGATATCGCGGTCAACGAGCTGGCCATGCGTCCGCACAACACCGGCCACTGGACCCAGGATGGTTGCGTGACCTCCCAGTTCGAGCAGCACCTGCGCGCCGTGCTAGACCTGCCGCTCGGGTCCACCGCAGCCCTGGCTCCGGTTACGGTCATGGCCAATGTGCTGGGTGCCGAAGAAGATCCGCAGATGCCCATGCCGCAGCGCGTCCGCGAAGTGATGGAGCGCTACCCACAGGCGAAGATCCACCTCTACGGCAAGGACCACCAGCCGGGCCGCAAGATCGGCCATGTCAACGTCGTTGGTGAGGACGTGGAGGAAACCCGCGGCATCGCCCACGATGCCGCCCACTTCCTCGTCTACGCGCAGTGGGCTTAAGCCCGAACTAAGAAGGAGATTTTTCATGCAACCACTCGTCGGTCTGATCATGGGATCCGATTCCGATTGGCCCACCGTCAAGCCCGCCGCAGAGGTGTTCGCCGAGTTCGGCGTGCCCTTTGAGGTGGGCGTCGTCAGTGCGCACCGCACCCCAGAAAAGATGCTGGCTTATGCCAAGTCTGCCCACGAACGCGGGCTCAAAGCCATCATCGCTTGTGCCGGTGGTGCGGCCCACCTGCCGGGTATGGTTGCCGCAGCCACGCCGCTTCCGGTGATCGGTATCCCGCGCGCACTGAAGGATCTCGATGGTCTCGATTCGCTGCTTTCCATCGTGCAGATGCCGGGTGGGGTTCCAGTGGCCACCGTATCCATCGGTGGTGCGAAGAACGCCGGCCTGCTCGCCGTGCGCATCCTCTCCGCGGGCGACCCAGCACTGGTGGAGAAGATGGCGGCTTACCAGGAGAACATGGCCGCCGAAGTAGAGAAGAAGGACGAGAACCTGCGTTCCCAGCTCCTCGGGGAGTAATTAGCTGGGGAGCTTGCTCCCGAGATCGGGGTAGGACGCCTGCGCACCTTCTCCGGTGACGGCGTAAGCCCCGACTCGAGCGGCATAGGTGGCGGCCTCCACGAGGTCGTCGCCGTGGAGTAGTCTCGCGCACAGCGCGCCTGCGAAGGCATCGCCCGCGCCCGTCGTGTCGACGGCGGTGACCTGTGGAGAGGGGACTTCGATAAGCTTGGTGCCTTCAGACACGAGCGCGCCGCGCGCGCCCAGCGTGAGAACCACCGAGGCAAAGCCTGCCTCCCTTAAACGCTGCGCCAGCTCCGCTGGCGCGCCCTGGCCGCTCAAGCCCAGCTGCTCGAGTATGAGCCCGGCTTCGTGTTCATTGGCCAGCAGCGGATCAGCGCGCAGGAGCGCTTCCTTTTCCACCTCGATGACCGGTGCGAGGTTGACCACGACCCGTCCCTTCGCCAGCTCGATGGCCTTGGCAAAACCCTCCGCCGGAATCTCGCCCTGGAGCAGAATGAGCTCCGATCCGGTGATGGGGGAGGAGTGCGTGGTGACGAAGGAATCGCTGACAAGCGCATTGGCACCAGGCACCACGATGATGGTGTTTTCTCCCTGCTTATCCACGGTAATGACAGCCAGGCCCGTCACCTCTTCGCTGGCCTCGACGTGCGTGAGGTCCACGCCGCTGGCTTGCAAGTAGTGCATCGCGGGCGCGGCATAAGCATCGCTGCCCACCGCACCGACGAAGCTGACCTGCGCGCCCAGGCGGGCGGCGGCAACCGCTTGGTTTGCTCCTTTGCCGCCCGCGGTGATGGTGCCGCCGCTGCCCAGCAGGGTTTCGCCCGGCTGCGGGTGCCGCGCGGTGTGGACCACGAGGTCAGCGTTGATGGAACCGACTACGCACATGCTCATGCTGACCAGTATGCACGCTAAGCTAGCGGGCATGCAGTTTCCGCTTCTGGTGTTGGGTGCGCGCGTCGAGAGCGGCGTGCCTGGCTCGCTGCTGCGCAGCCGCTTGGATCGCGCGGTGGTGATGGCGCGCGTGCTGCCGGAGGAGCCGATCATCGTCTCCGGTTACGGGGAAGCAGAGCCGATGGCGCGCTACCTCATTGAGCGGGGCGTTAATCCGGAGCGGATTTTCCTCGAACCGCTGGCCACCAGCACCAACGAGAACCTCGAGCGCGCCCACGCGTTGTGCTCGGACTATAGCTACTTTCGCGTGGTGACCAATGACTTCCACGTGCTGCGCACCCGCCTGTGGGCCTGGCACCTGGGGATTCGGATTCGCATGCATGGTGTTGGAACACCGCGGAAAGACCGCCCGTGGAACTACCTGCGTGAGGTAGTGGCGACTCCGCATTCGCTGCTGCGCATCGTGTGGCGGCGGGTCATTGCGCGGCGGCGGCTTGTGGCCTAGGCGCCGAAGAACATGAGCACGATGGCGATGAACCAAATGACAAACCAGTGGCGCTTTTGCGGCGTGGTCGGGTTGGCCTTCTGCTGCAGCGTCTTGAGGAAGTACCACGCTCCGGGCAGCGCGAATCCGATGCCCATCGCCACATCGCCATCAGTAATTCCGGTGAAGCCTACGAGGAGCGAGAACAGACTCAAAAGCCCCTTGAAAAGGGAGAAGCTGTGGATTGTGCCATTCATTGAGTGTTGCTCAAGGGAATAGTCCGGCATGGGCGCCGGGGCGTAGGCGCGCTCGGGCTCGGCAAAAGACTCGGAAAAAGGCTCCGAGATGGGATCCGCGAAAGGTTCTACCGAAGGATTCGCAGAGGGCTCCGCATAGGACTCGCGCGCAGGTTCCGCGAAGGGATTAGCTCCACGGCCGTTGAATGGCTTGGCCGGCTCCTCGAAAGGATTGGAGTCAAAGGGATTGCTCATGCGATTTACACTAGGCCACCGGTGCACCCAACCCCGAATTAGAGCTTGGCCAAGGTCTTTCTGATGCCCTCTTTCAGCGTTGCGCGTGATTGCTTCATCGGATGCGCTATTGCGCGTAGGCCCATGTAGGCAATCTGGTCGGCCGCCCGGTTAAGCGGGTCGCCCGCATGCCCCATCACGCGGCGAATGGTCACCTCGCAGACTCCCTCCACGTCATGCCATGCTTGCTGGAAGCGCGAGCGCGAGCCCGAAGACAGCCCCCTCCATACGCCCCGGGAGCGCATGGCCTTCGAGCCCTTCGTCCGAATCTGCTCCACCGCCTCCAAGGCGGCGACGGAGTCTGACTCGATGATCGCCTTGGTTGCGCCGACCTTGAGCAGGTACTTCAGTGCGAGCGTTAAGGATTCGAGCTCAAGCTCGTCGGTGCTGGCCGTCGTCCTGCGCGTGCGCAACCGGTAGTCACCATTGCTGGCCACGAAGCACATCGAGCCCTTAAACACCGTGTCCGAGGAGGCATCCGTGGCTATGCGCACGGTGGCGCCTTCGGGCCACGAGGAGGCCGTCGAGAAGTTCGGCCACCAGTGCGCCTTCGGCGTCTCCACTTTGACCACCTGCTTCTTGCGCGGGGCCTCGCCTTCCTTCTTCGCGCGGCGAGCGGTGATCCCGGCCTGCTTGCGTCGCACGGAGCTAGCGCTTTTCGACGCCCTATTCTCCTCCGCAAAACTCCCCGTCACGGTATAGCCGCGTTCCTCCAGTGCGGCGCGCAGTGCCGCTTGACGGCGCCCAGTGACGATCCATTTGCGCCCCCGAATATTCTTCGTGGCCTTCTCGAATTCGCGGACGGCTACTTCAACGATGTCGCCCTTCTGAATCTGGCCCTTGCGCACGAAGCGCGTTTTCTTGGTATTAACGGCGATGACCCAGCCGTCAATCGTGCCGTTCTCGGCGGAATCCCAGCGCTCATCCCATAGTGCAATAGCCACGTGCACGGGTGCTGAGATCATATCCTTGGTGATCTTGCGCGTGCCGTAGGTGCGCGATTGCGTGCCCGTCAGGGCGGAGAGCTCGAGTGGTTCCATAGCTCTACTAGTAAACCATTTCAGTGCCTATCTGTAACGCTCGACTGTCTGATGCAACATACTCAGTGAGCCCACGAACAATATGGAGTTATTTAGTGTCTGTCCTTACCTTGCCTGGTTCGCGCAAACGGGAGTTCTCCCGCTTGTTTCGCGAGCATTACCCGGCGGTTCTGGCCTACCTGCGCCGCCGCGTCCCTCCGAGTCACGCGGAAGAGCTGGCGGCTGATGTGTTTGAGCGAGCGTGGGCTGGCTTCGACTCCTTGCGCGGCACGCCGCTGCCGTGGCTCTATGGCATCGCTCGCAATGTGATGCGGGAGTTCTACCGCACCCGGCGGGAGACGGAGAACCTCGACGACCATGAGCTGGAATCCTATGCCGGTTATGACGCTGTCGATGCCAATCTCGACATCACTCGCGCGTTGATGCAGTTGCCGCATGCCGAGCGCGAAATCCTCACCCTCCATGCGTGGGAGGGCCTCGACCACCCCGATATCGCCGAGGTCCTCGGCATTTCCCGCAATAACGTGCGCGTTCGTTTACACCGCGCGCGTACCCACCTTTCCGAACTCACAGGAGAAACCGATGCCTAACTCTCTCGATATGCTCCGCGCCGCCAACCCCGTTCCTGACGCCGCGCTTGACGACGCCTCCCTCGCCCGCTCCGAAGATACCCTCGCAAAGATTACGAAGGGCCGCCCCACGTGGACTATTGCGGCGGCCTCCGTCGCGGTGCTCGCGCTCATCGGCGGTGCCTTCCCGCTGCTCAATAACTCGGAGCCTGTGGCCTCGGCCGCGGAAATCCTGACGCAGGCCGGCGAAGCTGCTGCCACCCAGCCTGATGCCGTGGATAAAGGCGTGACCGCGAAGGAATACATGAAGCGCGTCGACACGCTTGGCGATGCCACCGCGATCACCGAATATGCGGTGGATGCCGGCGGTGCCGTGGAGGTTTCCTCGCAAGGAGAGGTCCCGGGCTTCGACCCGCAGCCTTCCATCAACCCGGAAGACCTCGTTGTTGCGACTGATCGCGCCGGGCTGGAGAAGCTGGCGGATTCCTTCCCGAACCACGCCCTTGGAGCGTTGGAGCTGCTGCTCCAGCCGGGACTAAGTAGCGAGCAGCAGAAGATTGCCTATGACATGCTGGCGGACGCGGAGGGCAATGAGGTCGGCACTGTTGAGGGCGAAGGCGAGGACCAGCTGGTCACCGTGATTCGCGATTCCGACCGCGTCTCCTTCTCCGTCTTGCCCGCCACCGGCCAACTGGTGCGCGTGGTCGGCCTAGTGGGACCGGATGTGGAAACCACCATCGATGCCACCGCGATCCTAGACTGTGTGTCCGTGACGGGCCTCGAGGGCCCAGACCGCATCTCGCTGGCCTGTGCGGATAACAACTACTTGGTCAATGAGCTGGACTGGCAGCGCTGGGGAGCCGACTCCGCGGAGGCGGAGGGCGTGGCCATTGAGAACGACTGCGACCCCAATTGTGCGGAGGGCAAATTCAGTGAGGATCGCGTCAAGGTGGTCGTCGACAAGCGCGTGGCGTGTGGATACCACGCCGAGGTCTACTCCCGCGTGCGCGTGCAGTACCCGGATGGGCGTGAGGAAGAGCAGCAGATTGGCTGCGCGCCCTAGGCAAGCTCTTAGGTAAGTTGGCGCAGGGCGAACTGGCCGTACATGTCACCTAAAGCCTCGGCGGTGTAATCACCGTCGGGGCTGAACCATTGGGCGACGCCGATGCCCATATCGATGAGCGCCCAGCAGGCGATTTTGAGGTTTTCCGCGTGGAAGTCGCCCTCGTTGACCACGGCCATCCAGCGGGCGACATAATCGCGGCGCAGCTGCAGGACGACGGATTTGTGGGGCTCTTCGAGGTTGGTGAGCTCGTTGTTGACCACGCGGACGCGCCGGGCGTGGGTGGCGTGGTAGATGACGTGGGCTTTCATGGTGGCGACGAGCTTGTCGCGGGGATCGCTCAGCCCGGCGAGGCAGGCGGCGTTGGCGCGGAGCAGATCCTCCATGGCGGTGATGGTGACTTCGGCGAGGAGCTCTTGCTTGGAGGAGAAGTGGTTGTACAGGCTGGAGGCGCGCATGCCGACGGCTTTGGCGATGTCCTCCATGCCGGTGGCGTGGTAACCGCGCTGGTCAAAGAGGTCGAGTGCGGCGGCGGCGATTTGGTCGCGGCGTCTCTGGTTGGCCATGGTGGGCGTCCTCCTCAATGAGCTAATGGTGGTTAGTGTACCTGCGATGTGGACTGTGGGGGATGGATGGGGGGCTGGTTTGTTTGGGGACTGTGCGTGCGTGGTGATGTCGCATTATGTGGGGTCGTGCCGCGTTATGTGTGGGGCACTTGACAGCCGATGGAGATTCGGGTCACAATTGTGGCTAATCGCCATTCGTATTGCCTGTTTATTGGAGAACTCACCATGTCTCACAACCTCTTCGAGTCCACCACTGATTTCTTGGGTGTTTTTGACGACCTCTCTGCATCAGATGCTGCTGGGTGGAAGCGTGCGGCGCAGTTTCGCGAGTACTCCGCCCCAGTGATTAACCAGCACTGGCAGGCCGCGGAGTACCCACTGGACTTGGTTCAGCGCTTGGGCGACTTGGACGTGATGACGGATGGTCTGGCGGTGGAAGGCCACGAGCAGATGTCGACGCTCGGTGCTGGCTTGGCACTCATGGAGGTCACGCGTGCGGATGCCTCGATGGGCACGGTGATTGCGGTGCAGGCTGGGCTGGCTATGCGTTCGATTGCCATGCTGGGCTCTCCGGAACAGCAGGCTGAGTACCTGCCGCAGATGGCTTCGTGTTCGCTGCTCGGCGCTTTCGGGTTGACGGAGCCAGCTCACGGTTCGGACTCGATTGCTTTGGAGACCACCGCGGTGCGCGACGGCGATGAGTGGGTCCTGAACGGTGAGAAGAAGTGGATTGGTAATGGCGCTTCCGGCGGCATCACGATCATTTATGCGCGCATGGAGGATGGCAACGTTGGCGGCTTCATCGTGCCGCAGGAGGCCCCCGGTTATTCGGCATCCGTGATTGAGGGCAAGCTTTCGCTGCGGGCCATCCACCAGGCGCACATTACGTTGACCGACTGCCGCATCCCCGCTTCTAATCAGCTACCGGGCTGCCGTAGCTTCAAGGATGTTTCCCGCGTGCTGACTGCTACACGCATTGGTGTCTCCTGGATGGCGCTGGGCTCGGCGGTGGCCTGCTATGAGATTGCCCGCTCTTATGTGCTGGAGCGCGTGCAATTTGGCCGTGAGCTGGCGAAGGCGCAGATTATTCAGCAGCGCTTGGCCAACATGGTCCTCGATTTGAGCCAAATGATGCTGACCTGCCGTGAGGTTTCTTTGCGCGAAACTGCGGGGACCTTGGCTCCGGAGCAAGCCTCGGCGGCGAAGCTCCACAACACGCGTGCTGCGCGCCGCATCGCCGCCGATGCCCGCGACATGCTCGGCGGGGTGGGCATTCTGCTGGAAAACGACATCGCGCGCCACTTCGCTGACATCGAGGCCATGCACACCTACGAGGGCACCGATACCGTGCAGTCCCTGATTATGGGCAAGAAGATTACGGGCTTCTCGGCTTACAAGTAGCAATTCGAAGTGGCCCCTATTTCACCGGGCCCATCTTTTTCGACTATCGCGGTCATTCTAGGTCCGAGTCCTGGTGGGGCGGCTGCTCATTGCTTCCAGGTGCCGCAATCTTAGTTGGTATCTTCTAGAAGGCATCTGTCAAAAGGCGTTTTCAAGTCGAAAAACGCCTTTTAGGCTTTCTATATGGCGTTTTTAGAGGCAAAGATACCCTTTGGGAGATGCCGTTTGTTGGGCGCCTTTTGGGATGCCTAGTGGTAGGTATATTTTGTGAGCTGCCGGCTCCCGTCTACAGGATGCCAAGCATTGGTAGCCGTGCGACTAACCGTGTTGGTTGCGTGACTCCGGACTAGAATCCCACAGATCTCTGCTAGATGAAGAATCCGCTATGGTATTCCGAGGAAGAGCTTGCCCAAAGTAGATGTATGAATGATTCTGAAAAGCTCATCTATCTTCGTTCCCTTCCCAATGAGCACCAAGTATGGCGCGGTTTAGCAAATGGTTCCATCATTCGGCTAACATCCCAATACGCAATTTCGCGTGATTTCTACGCAAAGCTTCCGAGACACCGCCAGCAGCTTATCGATATTCGGGCGGTAGGGCTTAGCGCACACAATGCAGTGGTAGTCGGGGTATCGGCGGCACGTCTCTTAGGGCTTTGGACGCTTCCGCCAGTTGGTGAGCGGGTGTCGGTAGCGCGTCTTTCTAAGTCGGTTCCGAGGAGGCAGGTTTGGGGAGACAAAGTTAGCTATCGCAAAATGGCAATTCCCTCTGAGCATATTCTGACGAATGAGGGCGTTAGGTGCACGTCCGTTGCACGCACGTGTCTTGATATTGCGCGTTTATGGTCTTTCGCTGAAGGTCTTATGGCTATGGACTGCGCGTTGCGGCGAAGGCTCGTGAGTGTCGATGAACTAAGGAGAATGGCGGTTGAGCTTGGCAGAGTTAAAGGAATTGCAGCTGCCAGGGAGGCGGTTAAGTATGCAAGTTCTCTGCCAGAAGCTCCGTATGAATCATGGGCTCGTGCGCTCATTATTGAAGCCGGATTAGGTAACAAAATTCGACTGCAGTGTGAATTGCCCGGTGGCTTTCGCCCTGATCTTCTTGTTGGAGATAACCTTGTCGTCGAAATTGATGGTGCCGTGAAATATGACGGCGAAACATTCGGCAAGCCCACTGACGCAGTTATTCGGGCAGAACGACAACGCGAGAAACATATTCAGAACATGGGCTTTGTAGTCCTGCGGTTTACTCCCGCTGAATTGCTTCAAGAGAAAGGGCGGGTAGTTAGTGAGATTCGGAGTGCCCTGGAGGGATTGCAGCGGCGCCAGTCGGCTTAACGGAATGCCGGCTGGGTCTGCTCACAAATGGCATCTGTCAAAAGGTATGCCGTCTAGAAGATGCCCTTTGGAGTTGGACTAGACTTCCAACTCTCGTTGCCAGGAAAGGGTTTAAGGGACATTTCGTGTGGATAGATCGATGTGCATTCCCGAAACAGCCAGGGAGTTCCGTGCTGCGAGCAGCTGAGATAGCCAAAGCCCCGCTCCGAAGGTCGGAAGCGGGGCGGCGTGCTCGACGATGTGCCAGATAGCGTGTCAGCCGGCTAGAAGAAAGAGCGGCGAGCCGGGCAACAAAGCAGGGCTAGTTGTTGAGGGGTTTGCGGGTGGCGGCCATGTGTTTGGCGCGCTCCACGTTGGCCGGCAGGAGGACCAGCGGCACGTCGAATTCCACTTCGCGCTCGCAGAACTCGGTGAAGCTTAACGAGCCGGAGCCGGTGTACAGCTCGGCGAGCTTGGCCACGATGACGTGGTCGTTTTCGGTGGTGCCGTCGATGGGCCAGTCGCGGTCCAAGGCGGGGGAGCCGGAGTACATCTCGATAGAAGCGTCCGCGGGCGGGGTGTAGGAGGTCGCCAAGTCGGCAGCTTCGCACAAAGCGCGGGCGAGGACGTGGTCGAAGGACATGAGTACGACGTCATCGGAGGAGAGAAAGCCAGCCTTCTGGGCTTCGAAAGCAGAAGAGAAGTTGCGTGCCGAGGCAATGAAGTCGAAGGCCTTCTGGTGATAGTCCTCGACACCGGCCGCCTTAATGCGCTCCAGTGAGGAGATGGTTCCCGTCCAGCCTGGGTAGAGGCCCACGGTGCGCTCCGGGAAACCGAGGCGCGTATCGGCGTGAGCCACGATGCGGTCGCAGGCCAGCGCAGTTTCAAAGCCGCCGCCCAAGGCCACGCCACGCACAGCCGCTACGACGGGAACTGGAGCGAACTTGAGTGCACGCAGGGTCTTCGAGCCATCCGCAATCAAAGATTCGACGCGCGAAGCAGAACCCGATTCGCCCGCAGCCGCAATAGAAGCCAGGTCAGCACCCGCGCTGAAGACCGGCTTGTCGTTGCCAATAACCAGCGCGACGAGATTCGCCGAGGACACAGCGTCGAGAGCAGCGCGAATAACTTCAAGGGCAGGGGTAGGCAAAGAATTCATCGGCGTATGCAGGTCGATAATGCCCATGCGCCCAGCAGACGTGGACACCGCGTGGACCGCGCCCGCGTCCAGAGACACGATGGTCTCAGTTTCAAGAGAAGCCAAGGTCACGACGCCCTCGCGTGGCGCGAGCTCCTGGCGCGAACCGGTAGAGGAGAGCACCGAGCCCTCGCCATAAAAGCCGCCCGCCTGAGCAGCGGCCGAGACCAAGGACGGAACGTCTGCGCCGTAAGCGGAGGCGACATGGTCGATACCGATGGCGTCGGCAAGCGCAAAGATGCCCTTCTTCCAGCCGAAGCCCAAGGTCAGGCCCTCGTCGATGAGGCCCACGTGGTCCGCGATGGAGGGCGCGACCTCGCAGCAGTAGGCTAGCGTGTCGAGGAAGACCGCGCGGGCGAAGCGGCCGCCGGGGGAGTCGGTGTCCATGACCTCGCGGGGATCCTTGAGTCCCACGACGGGATCAGACAACGCTGAGCGGGGTACGTATTCGTAGGAGGCGTTGATGGCCTCGTTGCGGCCACGGTAGAAGCCGCCTTCGCCGGTGCGGCCGGTCAGCCCTCGAGAAACGAGACCTTCGATGAAGGGGTCATCGCCGAGGGGGACGTCAAGAAGCGGATCGCCCGCCGGCAGGGCCGTCTCCAGGGACTTCCAGATCGGCTTGACAAGCTGGAGGCCGATGTAATCGAGCAGCCCGAAGATACCGGTGCGGGGGATGCCGAAGGCGCGGCCGAAGGAAGCGTCGGCAAGCTCGTAGCTCACGTCGAACTCGCGGGCGCGGGCCACGCCGGCGGCCATCCAGTAGCAGCCCACGCGGTTGGCAATAAAGCCCGGGGTATCGCGGCATTCGAGCGCAATCTTGCCCAGGGTTTGCTCGATGGTCGTACGCAGAGCAGCCTCCGTCGGGCCAGAGGCGATGAGCTCCACCAGGCGCATGACTTTCGGCGGGTTGAAGAAGTGCGTGATGGCGAACTTATCGCGGCGGGTCTCCGGCACGCCCTCAAGGAGCGAAGCCAGAGGCAGGGTCGAGGTATTGGAACTCAACAGAGCCTCCGCGGACAAATGAGGCTCGATGGCCTGATAGAGCGAATGCTTGGCGCCCAGGTCCTCGAAGATGGCCTCGATGACCCACTCGCGGTCCTCCAGCAGGGCGTAGTCATCGCTGGCGCGCACACGCTCGGCGAACTCCGGCAGGTGGAAACCCTTGCGCTTGAGCTGGATCTCGACGCCCTTCTGGGCACCCTCCGCGTTCTGGTCCAGCAGCACGACGTCCATGCCCGCCGACGCACACAGCGCCGCAATGCCAGAACCCATCGAACCCGCGCCGATGACGGCTACCTTGGTGATGCTCATTTACTTCGCTCCATTCTCAATAATCATGGCGATTCCCTGACCGCCGCCGATACACATGGTGACCAGGCCATAGCGCTTGCTCTCGCGGCGCAGCGCATAAGCCAGCTTGGTCAGCAGGATGATGCCCGTGGCACCAACCGGGTGGCCGTGAGCGACGGCCCCGCCGTAGATATTCGTCTTTGCCGGGTCGAAGCCCAGCTGGTCCTGCACGGCGATGGCCTGGGCGGCGAAGGCCTCGTTGGATTCGATGAGGTCGATATCGTCTAGGCTCAGGCCGGCCTTCTCTAAAGCCTTCGGCACCGCGGCGACCGGGCCAATGCCCATGCGCGTCGGGTCCACGCCCGCGACGGACCAGGACACAATCTTTGCCAGCGGGTCTAAGCCACGCTTGGTCACTTCCTCCGCGGTGGCCAGCACAGCGGCCGCTGCGCCATCGTTGATGCCGGAGGCGTTGCCGGCGGTGACGGTTCCGTCCTTAACAAAGACCGGCTTGAGCTTTGCCAGCTTCTCGACGTCCGTCTCCCGCACCCCCTCATCAAAGTCCAGCTCGCCGACCGGGACGATTTCCTCGGCGTGTACGCCTTCCGCGCGAGCCTTCGCGGCGCGCTCCTGGGATTCGGCGGCGAACTCGTCCTGGCGCTCGCGGGTGATGGTGTTATCCGCGGCGACGTTTTCTGCGGTCACGCCCATGTGGCCGGTGCCGAAGGGGCAGGAGAGTGCGCCGGTCAGCCAGTCGTAGAGTTTGCCGTCACCCATGCGCTTGCCAAAGCGCGCGCCTTCGACGGAGTAGGGGCGTTGCTCATGGATTCCGCCCCGACGGCTAACGCTAGAGAGCCGTCGCCAGACTGCAGGAGTTGCGCCGCACTGATGACGGCCTGGACACCGGAGCCGCACAGGCGGTTGACGCCCATGGCGGTGGAGGAGTCTGGCATGCCCACGTTCTTGGCAATGGCACGTGAGAGGTAGAGGTCCTTCGGCACGACCGGCATGACGTTGGAGGCCACGGCGGTATCGAGGTCTGCGCCTGAAAGCCCCGAACGCTCAATAGCTACTTCGGCTGCAAGGGAGCCAAGTTCGGTGAGGGAGAGGCGCGCGAGGCTGCCGCCAAATTTGCCGATGGGCAGGCGTGCGGCCCCGGCGATGTAGATGTCCTGGGGCATGGATTCCTCCGTTGATGAATACGAATGATGATTAGTTAACTTAGTATCCTAGGTCACCTTTTGGAGGTGTGCAACGGTGTGCGGTCAGGGTGTGCGGGCCGCTGCAATTTTGGCAAGGGTGTAACGTGCGCCACCCCCGCGCTGTTTACAGATTGTTCAACAACCCCTATGCTTTCACCAACGTTTAATGCGACCTTCGTCACGAAAGGTGCCCAACAATGAGATTGGAACCCACCAACCCCTCCGCTTCCCGGGAAGCCGCCCACAACGCGCCGACAGAGGTGCAGCCTCCCAAGGGCATTGGTGCCATGGCCGGCGCCATGTTCCTCATGGCCACCTCCGCCATCGGTCCCGGCTTTTTGACCCAAACTTCCGTCTTCACCGTCCAGATGGGCGCGGCCTTCGCCTTCGCCATTGCGCTGTCGATCATCGTCGACATCGCCATTCAGCTGAACGTGTGGCGCGTGCTTGCCATCTCCGGCATGCGTGCCAACGAGCTGGGCAACACCGTTCTGCCTGGCCTCGGATGGTTCCTCGCCATCCTGGTCTTCATCGGCGGCGTTGTCTTCAATATCGGCAACATCGCCGGCTCCGGCTTGGGCCTGAACGCCATGCTCGGCATTGATGCCCGCATCGGTGGCCTCATTGCTTCCGCCATCGCCATCTTCATCTTCCTGTCCAAGCGCGCAGGCGTCGCGCTCGACCGCATCGTCGCTGCGTTGGGCGCCATCATGATTCTGCTCATGCTCTACGTGGCGATTGTCTCCCAGCCGCCGGTGGGCGAGGCCCTGAAGAACACCGTCATGCCGGAGAGCATCGACTTCTTTGTCATCACCACCCTTATCGGTGGCACAGTGGGCGGCTACATCACCTTCGCCGGCGCACACCGCCTCATCGACTCGGGCCTGTCCGGCCCGGAGAACGTCGGCGCGATTACTAGAACTTCAGTGCTCGGTATCATCGTCACCGGCATCATGCGCGTGCTGCTCTTCCTCGCGGTCCTGGGCGTTGTGTCTACCGGTGTTGCGCTCTCTGAGGACAACACGGCCGCCGATGCTTTCCGCCACGCTGCTGGCGAGTTCGGTCTCCGTGCCTTCGGTGTTGTTCTCTTCGCCGCCGGCCTGTCCTCCGTCATCGGCGCGTCCTATACTTCCATCACCTTCGTGACCACCCAGAAGGTCAACCCGCGGACCCGCAACTTCCTCACCGTCGGATTCATCGTTGTCTGCGCGATCCTCTTCGCTATCCTCAACTCCGCACCGCAGAAACTGCTCATCTTCGCGGGTGCTTTCAACGGCATCATCCTGCCCATCGCTTTCGCCATGGTGATGTGGGTGGCCTTCAAGCGCCACGACCTCACCCACGGTGTCAAGCAGCCGATGTGGCTGCTCATCGCCGGTGTCCTGGCGCTCGTATTGGAAATCTTCATCGGCGTTAAATCCATCTCGGGAATTGTTGACCTATGGGCATGATGCAGACTCCCGCAGAGGTGCGCGCCTTTGCTCGCACACACGATATGACCACCACCGCCGGCCACGCCAGCGGCTTCATGCAGGCGAACCTCATCGCGCTGCCGCGTGAGTACGCCTTCGACTTCCTTCTCTTCGCACAGCGCAATCCCAAGCCGTGCCCCATCGTCGGTGTGCTGGAGGCAGGGCAGTTCGCCTCGGAGCTCATCCCGGGCGGGGATATCCGCACCGACATCCCCGCCTACAACATTTACGAGGACGGCCAGCTCACGCAGACGCTTGACGACGCTTCCCCGTTCTACTCCGACGACATCGTCTCCTTCCTCATCGGTTGTTCCTTTACCTTTGAGAATGCGCTTGTGGAAAACGGCATTTCCATCGCTCACATTGATCAGGGCCGCAACGTGCCGATGTATCGCACCACGATTCCCTGTGCGCCGGCGGGCGCCTTCTCCGGGCCGATGGTGGTCTCCATGCGGCCCATCCTCGCGAACCAGGTTTCCGATGCCGTCCGCATCACCTCCCGCTACCCGGGCGTCCATGGCGCCCCAGTTCACGTGGGCGACCCAGCGGCCATCGGCATCGAGGACTTGTCGCAGCCCGATTTCGGCGAAGCCGTCGACATCCCGGAGGGCACCATCCCGGTCTTCTGGGCGTGCGGCGTGACTCCGCAGGCCATCGTGATGAATTCGCGGCCCAGCCTGGCGATCACGCATGCCCCGGGCAAGATGCTCGTCACCGATATCCCGGACCGCGATTTCCTCATCCCTTAAACTCTGTGCGGTGGTGCTACCACCCCCAAGCTCTCAGTGCTCCGATACAAGGTTCTACTCAGATGGTTCTGGTCAGAAGGTTTGTTTGGGGGCAAACAAACCTTCTTTGCGTGCATAGATGGTTCACTTGGGGGTAAACGAACCTTTTGACATGAACCATCTCACTCGAACCATGTGGGTTGAATTGTTTCGCGCGGGTGGAACCGGCTAACAGAGTGGAGGCCTTACCAAGGGCCTCGGAAATTAAAGGAAACTAGAGCACCCGGAGAATCGATTCCATCGCCCGCATCAAGTCCGCACGGCAGGCATCGGCGGCGGCCTCACGCTCGCCTTGCGCGATGAGGTGAGCCAAGTCGATGTTGGCTTGCACGTGGTTATCGTGAATCTGCGGGTAGCGCTCCAGCGTCAACAAGAAGGTCAAGCGCATGCGCGCCAGCAGGTGCGACATGGAGCGGTCCAGCGTCGGCGAGCCCAAACCGGCGACCAGCTGCTTGTGGAAGCGCTGGTTGATGAGGGGGCGGGGAGCGTCGGTAAGCACTGCGGATTCGGTCAGACGCACCAACTCGCCCGGGTCCTCAAAGGTGGCATAGCGCGCCGCGGCCGGCTCGATGGCTGCGCGCGCCAAGTAGAGATCGCGCACGAAATCGCCGTCAGGGGTGGCGATGAAGACGCCCCTGTGCGGGATGCGCTCCACGATGCGCTCGGAGGCGAGCATGGCGAAGGACTCCCGCAGCGTGTTGCGGGAGCATTCGAAGCGCTCGGCCGCGCGGACCTCGCTGAGCTGGTGTCCGGGCATGTACTCGCCCTCGGAGATGGCGGCGCGGAGCGCGGAGGCGACGGAATCTGCAAGCATGCGACTTACAGTAGCCCGCCGCTTAGGAAATCGTGGCGATTACCGCGCCCGGTTCCAACCTGGAACCCTCCTTTGCCGCACGGCTCAGCTTTCCGGCAGCGGGAGCCTTGACCGCGGATTCCATCTTCATGGCCTCGATAGTGGCGATGGCCTGGCCTTCCTCGACCGCCTCGCCGTCCTCCACGTTCCACGCCACGAGGTTGGCCTCATAAGGGCAAGTCACTTCGTTACCACTGCTGCTGGCACCGGAGGCCACGCTTGCCGACGCCCCCCTCACCGGCCCCTGCGACAACATATCGGTGGGGAAGCCCACGCTGACCAGCTTGCCGTCGATTTCCAGCGCCACGCGGGTGCGCTGCGCGTAGATGGCCTCGACGGGGACGGTAGCGCTCGTAGCCTCCGCGGAAGGGCGGTAGTTATGGTCAAGCCAGTCTGTGTAAATGCCGGCCGCGGCATCGGCGTCGCCGTGGTCCACGAGGACCTGGGAGGAGACCATATCGCGGTGGAAGGGCAGCACGGTGCGAACACCTTCGATGTCGAATTCCTGAAGGGCCTGTTGCGCGCGCTTAAGGGCGATCTCGCGGGTCGGTCCCCAGACCAGCAGCTTGGCCACGAGCGAGTCATAGTAGGGCGGCACGATGGACCCGGAGCGCACGCCGGAATCCACGCGGATGCCCGGACCCGTTGGCGGCTCGAAACGCACGATGGTGCCGGGGCACGGCGCGAAGCCGTTGAGGATGTCCTCGGCATTGATGCGGAATTCAAAGGCGTGGCCGTTCATCTCAGGGTCTGAAGCGTCTGAAGCGTGCGCTTCAGACGGGGAAGAGGTATCTGACGCGGGAGCGTCAGATAGGAAAGACAAGGGGTCGCCGGAGGCGATGCGGAATTGCTCCGCAATGATGTCCACGCCGGTGACCATCTCGGTCACTGGGTGCTCCACCTGCACGCGGGTGTTGACCTCGAGGAAGGAAATCGTGCCATCCTCGGAGACGATGTACTCCACCGTGCCGGCACCGGTGTAGCCCACCTTCGCGCAGATGGCGCGGGCACCCTCGTGGATGCCGGTGCGCTGCTCGTCGGAAAGCGCAGGTGCCGGGGCCTCCTCGATGAGCTTCTGGAAGCGGCGCTGTGTGGAGCAATCGCGGGTGCCCAGCACGGCGACGTTGCCGTGCGTATCGGCCAGAATCTGTGCCTCAACGTGGCGCGGGTGGGTCAGGAACTTCTCCACGTAGCACTCCGCGCGCCCGAAGGCCTCTTTGGCCTCGCGGCCGGCGGAGTTGAAGGCAGCCTCGATGTCTTCGAGGTTCTCCACCACCTTGAGGCCGCGTCCGCCGCCGCCGTAGGCAGCCTTAATAGCGATGGGCAGGCCGTGCTCCTCAGCGAAGGCGCGGGCCTCCTGCCAGTCATCGATGGGATCGGAGGTACCCGGTGCCAGCGGGGCGCCGACCTCCTCGGCCACGCGGCGCGCGGCAATCTTGTCACCGAGCAGCTCGATGGATTCCGGCGAGGGACCAATCCACGTCAGGCCGGCCTCCGCCACGGTGCGAGCAAAGTCGGCGTTCTCCGAGAGGAAGCCATAACCGGGGTGGATAGCGTCAGCGCCGGCGCGCACGGCGATATCGAGAAGCGCCGGGATATTCATGTAGGTATCCGCCGCGGAGTTGCCGGGCAGCGCATAGGCTTCATCAGCCACCTGGGTGTGCAGGGCGCCGGCATCGGCTTCGGAATAAATGGCGATGGAGCGAATGCCTAAGTCACGCGCGGTGCGGGCGATGCGGACGGCGATCTCGCCGCGGTTAGCAATAAGGACTGCAGAGATCATGGGTGGTTGTTCCTTTACTAGTGTTTAAGCGAGTTCAAAGCGGACCGTCGCCCCCGGCGGGAGCTGCGCGGCAATATCAATATCTTCTTCGAGGACGGTGGCGATGACTGGGTAGCCGCCGGTTACGGCGTGATCGCGGAGGAAAATCACGGGCTCACCGCTCGGCGGGACCTGGACTGAGCCAGCCACCATGCCCTCCGAGGGCAGCTCACCCTGGCGGGCGCGGCTCAACGCTACGGAACCCTCCGGGCCGACCAGGCGCACGCCCACGCGGTTGGACTGCGCGGTGACGGTCCACTCCGTGGCCAGGAACGCCTCCAAGCTCTCGGGAGTAAACCAGTCATCGCGCGGACCGAGCACGCAACGCAGCACGCCCTCGGTCTGGCCGTGCGCGCCTTCGCGAACGCGCATCGGGTTGCTCAGTTGGGCATCGGTCATCGCGGTGGAGCGGGGGAGGACACCGATGACGTCGCCAAGTCGCACCGGTGCAGGCCCCAGCCCGGAAAGCACATCGGTGGAGGCCGAGCCCAGCTCCGCATCCGCCACGATGCCGCCGCGGATGGCGATGTAGTTGCGCAGGCCCACCGTCGCGGGATCCACGGTCACCGTGGAACCAGCGGTGACGAGCACCGGGCGCGCGAGGTGTACCGGCATATCGTCCAGCAGGACGCGGGATTGGGCGCCGGTGACGCACATGACGGCGTCGGTCAGCGCGCGCAGGCGGATGCCACCGATGTTCTCCAGCACGGTGGCCCCGCGGGGGTTACCCACCGCGACGTTGGCCGTGGCAGCCGCCGCCAGGTCCGCCGCACCCGAGGGCGTGACACCCAAGTTGCCGCGGCCGGGGCGACCCTGATCCTGGAAGAGGGTGAGCAAGCCCGCATCGAGGACCTCCAAGCGCGGCAGGCGCGCCGGTGTGCGGCGGCCGAAAGGCGTGGTCGACACAACATCTGGCAGCGAGCTCACCGCGCGGTAGCGCACGCGGTCGCCTGGCTGGACCAGCGCTGGCGGGTGGGCATCAGATTCCCACATCGGGGTCGAGGTAGTGCCCAACAGCTGCCAGCCGCCAGGGGAGACGCGCGGGTAGACAGCGGAGAAACCGCCAGCAATTCCGACAGCACCCGCCGGCACCGCGGTGCGCGGGGTGGCGCGGCGCTCGATGTTGAAGTTCTGTGCCGGGTCCGCTGGGGTGCAATAGGTAAAGCCGGGTGCGAAGCCGCCGAAGGCCGCGAGCCACTCGGTCGACGTGTGCCAGTCAATGAGGCCTTCGCGTGACATGCCCATCAACTCGGCGACTTCGTCGAGGTCTTCGCCGTCATAGAGAACGTCGATCTCCACAAAGCGCGGATCCTCGCCCGCCTGCGCGGTGGGGTGGAAATCCTGCAGCTTCTCGGCGGCAGCGGCGGCGGAATTCGGCGTGGCAAAGGTCAGCAACAAGGTCGTGGCTGCAGCAATGGCATCGACTTGGTCCTTGAGCGGATTGGCGTCGAGGGCCGCGTGCCACGCCATGACCTGCGACAAGTCCTCCAGCTCGATGAGCAGCGCGCGTGTTCCTACGGGGTGAATCTGCATCAGATGGCGCTCCGAATCTCAATTCCGCGCGCCTGCAGTTCCTTGACTACACCGCGCAGCAGCTCTACCGCACCGGGCGAATCACCGTGCGTGCACACCGACTGTGCATCCACGTTGAGCACGGAGCCATCGATGGCGGTGATGGATCCGGTTTCAGCGACCTCGAGCACGCGCTTGACGACGTCCCCCTCATCACCCATCACCGCATTCGCCTCTCGCCGTGAGACGAGCGTGCCATCGGGGTTGTAGTTGCGGTCAGCGAAGGCCTCGCGGATGACGGTGAGTCCCTTCTTTTCGGCGAAATCGACGGCGATGCCGCCGGGCAGTAGCATGACGGGGAGGTCGCCGAAGGCCTTGATGCCGTCGATAACCGCGTGGGCCTGGGCCTCGTGGTGGACGATGGTGTTGTACATCGCGCCGTGCGGCTTGACGTAGGCCACCTGGGTTCCGTTGGCCTGGGCCAAGGCCTGGAGGGCACCGATTTGGTAAGTGACTTCGTCGGCAAGCTCGGCAGGTGCGTAATCGATGAAGCGGCGCCCGAATGCTGCTGGGTCGTTGTATCCAACGTGTGCGCCGACGGTGACTCCCGCTTCTGCGGCCGCCTTGAGGGTGCCCGCGATGGAGTGCGGGTCGCCGGCGTGGAAGCCGGTGGCGACGTTGGCGGAGGAGACGAGCTGGAGCATCGCGGCGTCATCGGCAACGGGGTTGCCGGCGGTGGTTTCGCCGAGGTCAGCGTTGAGGTCTATGTGCAGCGCGCTCATAACAGGAGGACACCTCTTCTATAGTTCCCGAATTGTTGAACAATCTATGGGTGCCTAGTGTAGCCCGCATCACGTCGGTTTGTGAAGTGTGTCCCTCATCTGTGTAGTTGTGGGAAGTGAAAGCACCCCCATCGCGACGGTGATGGGGGTGCTGCTGTCTGACGCCGTTGCTACGGCGATACAAGGAGTTTCACGTTAGAAGCTCGATGTATAAGGGTTCAGATTAGAACGGGAGGTTGATTCCTAGGGCCTGTGCTGCGGCTGGGCCGAGTGCGGCCAGTGCGCCGAGGACACCCAAGACGATGGCGGCGATGCCCAGTTCGGTCGGCTTGCCGTCTTTGGAGGAGAGCTTGCCCTTGAAGTCATCGAAGGAGCTCTGGCCATCCTTGTTCTTGTCGCCCTTGTCTCCGTCGCTGCTGCCGTTGTCGCCGCCCTGCTCGCTGCTGCCGTTGTTGCCCTCGGTGCCGGCGGAGGAGCTGTTGTTGATGTCCGAGCTGCCGGCCTCTTCGGCGTGAGCGGCGGTGACGCCAGCGAGTGCGAGGGCGCCGGTCAGGGCTGCCGCGGTGAGGTTACGGGAGATGCGCTTCATGTTTCTTCTCCTGGGTATAGATCGGGAAAGTTTGGTTAACGCCGCATCAGACGATGTTGTCACCGTTAACTGATTTCGACTGCCCACATATTAACCAGAAAAAAGTGAGATTCGTCAAACTATTTTGTATTTTTAAGCTATTCCACGCGAATTGTCATGAATGTTTCAGGGTGCGGGGTGACGCTGGGGGTGCCTGCGTGGGGCCATTTTGTGGCAATGCCCCTGATTAATCTCGGGTTTGTGGCCTATCGATGTTCTAGTTCATTCGTTGAACTTTTCAGCTTGCCCCAAGGTGTGCCACCGGCTGGGGGGGTGGTGATCTGTGTGTCGGGAGGCGGTTAAAACGCATAAACCGCGTTCCTCCGCCTGTAAATGGGGGAGAAACGCGGTGCGCGGCGCTAGTTATTCTTAAGCGAAGAACTTGCGACGAGCGGCAAAAGCGCCAGCAGCGATCATGGCTGCGAAGGCGAGAGCGGCGAGGCCGCGAGCAACGGTGTTGGAGCCGGTCTCTGCGGAGATGCCACGGGACTGTGCCGGGGCCTGCGCAGCGGTGCTGTCAGCAATCTGACCACCCTGTGCGATGACCTCGTCCTTGTTCTCCTGCAGCATCTGCTCAGAAGCAGCCTTCTCCTCGGCGGTCGGAGCATCCTTCTGGGCTGCTTCCTGGGACTTCACGTAGGTCTTGCCATCCTTGGCCAGGTACCAGGTTACGCCACCGATGACGAGGGCGGCCGGCAGGGCCAGCCACGCCAGCTGCTTCTTGTCGAAGTCAGACTTGTTGGAGGAGGAGTCCTCATTGGTGGAGCCTTCACCCTCGGTGGAACCTTCGCCCTCGTTGGTGGAGCCTTCGTTGCCTTCGCCTTCCGGGTTTTCTGCACCGTCGGCCGGAGGCTGGTTGTCCAGAACCTCTACGTCCTCTTCGGCTGCCTGCTGGGCCTGCTGCTGCTCCCAGATGAACTCCGCTTCCTCTGCGGTCATGGAGGTGTTGAGGGCCTCGTCGCCGAGCTTGTTGCGGTGCAGGTAGCTGCCGTCCTGCTGCTTCTCGTAAACCAGGCCATCGACCTCAAGCGTGGCCGGGGCCGGAATCTGAGCAGAGGCAACGGCGGTGCCGCCGAGTGCGAGGGAGCCAGCCAGCACGGCTGCGGTCAGGGTGCGGTTGATGCGCTTCATGAGTTTCTCCTTGTGAGGGTAGTGAGAGGGAGTCGACCCAACACGAACAACAATAGTCACAACTTTCACATCAGTCACAAGGGTTAGGAAGTTTTGCTCGCTAACATGGCGGATACCTCTCGCGCCAAACGGACCGCATGTTCGGCAAGCGAGGGCCCGTTCGATTGGCGATATGGTGTCTAGTGACCTGCGGAAACATGCGCTATGTAAACCGGCGAGCTGGGAAAATGTTCGATAGAAGCGTAGTGGCCTTAGGGTCCCCCTCTATGGGGGTATGACAGGAAGCTCTAGCCTTGGTTAGTGGCAGCTTCAGGCGTTTCAGCTACGCCTTCAAACTGCCATCCCACCACGGCATTGCGTACCGCCGCTGCCAGTGGGTTGGCTGGCTGGATGCAGCTGATGGTGAGCAAGCGACCAGGCTGGGCATCGGCGCCCCAGATGCTCTCGTCCTGCTCGAGACCGTCCTTTGAGGGATCGTGCAGATCCGTTGCGGTGTACACCAACCACTGATCACCGGAGTTCTGCGTGCGCAGGTAAAGCTTGTCGCCTAAGGAAGCTTTGTGCTCATCTGCCCGGCTGTCATAGAGATTATTGAAGACTGCCGGCACGCCCGCGCCGGTATGGCCAGCAATGACCACGATGTCCTGAGCATCTGTACCGGGAAGTGAATAAGGTTTATCCTCCGCCGTGTAGGTGCAGGCCTTATTCATCGAGTCCGGGTTGATTTTATTGTCTTTGATTCGGCAGGAGCCTTCCTCGAAATCTGTCCGTACGTCAATCGCAGGGATGTACATTTCGACTGCGGGGGAGGGCTCGATGGCTGCGGCGGGTTCGGTGACTACGCCGGTGGGTTCCGGCGCAGGCGCGTCCGGTTCCTTATTTAATTGGAGCGCGGCGACAATCCCGATGAACACCAACGCCAGAATCAGGAGGACCCCCGTGCCGCGACGGCTGACAGGCCGGCGATGGCGCGCTGCGTGGCGCCGGGGTGAAGTTCCTTGCTTTCTCGTCGGTACTGTTCGAGTTGGTGCTTGTTGGGCAGCTGCCGATGAGGAAGCGGATCGCCGGGAGGGGGTAGCGGCCGATGAAGAAGATGCTAGGCGTTCTTGACTGGGGCGGCGTCGCGGTCGGTAGGGCGGGCGCTCGGAGGTAGCATCCGCGCGGCCTTGAAGAGTTCGGCTACGGCGTGCCCGTTCGGCCCGAAGATCAATACGGATTCCTTCTTCCGGCAGGCGATAGCTATCGCGCTGCGCCGAGTAGCGAGAATCCATGGTGAGCTCCTGAGAAGAACGATAATTAGAAAATTACAGTACTACTCGCTCAGTAACCATTCCTTAAGTGCGCGTTATGAATCACTTGTTACCGAAGCTCACTCACGGGCCTTCCCTCAACTGCGAGCTGAAAACGAAGTGCGTAGGTGATGAGCCAGTGGGTGGACATGAAGTGGCCGTCGACAAGCTGCGGGTGCGCACTGACCGCGAGTGTGTGAGCGCGTGACAGGACGGAAGCGTCGAAATGCGCGGCGAGCTCAACCAGCATCCATGCCCTGGTCAGTGCCAAGCCGTAGAGGTGGGATAGGCGGCCATCGGTTGGGTCGAGCACCTCAGGGATTTGTGTAAGAAAGTCCAAAGCTTTGGCGCGGTGGGGAAGAAAGCCGTCGAACCAGTGTGGGAAGTCTGGCAGCACGCGCGACATGAGCAGCGCTTCCGATAGCCCGTTGGACAGGAAATCGTGCCCAGACAGCTCCCATTCGAGCGGGTAGTTGTGGTCGTCGCCAAAAAAGGCGGGCAGCAGCCTCGCGCACCGAGCTTGCCAGCGATTCCAGCCCGAGTTTCTCCGCGGCCTCGAGAATGAGGAAAAGATTGAAGGCTGTATTGGAATGCATACCGTGTCGCACCGGTTGGTTGAGTGAGTCGAGCCAGTCGCGGCAGTGCTGTGCGGTGAGCTCTACGAGCTTGTCCATCGCTTCGCTGGGCCGGATGACGGCTAGCTGCAGCAGCCAGGCGCGCCCATAGGGTATTTCATATCCGGGGTGGGCAAGGAGGTAGTTGTATTCCGTGGTGAGGGCTTCTGTGCTGAGGCGATCGTCGAGAAGCGCAGAAAGTTCTTTGGGAGACTCGGGACCGAGAATCTCGTTTAGTAGCGTGCCTGAGTACTGCATGTGGACGCTGGAGTGCCAGTTGAAACAACCGTAGAAACTGGGGTGCAGCTTGCGGGGCGCACGTCGCAGTCTTCTGTGGAAGCGCTTGTGTGGTGCATCGCGGCGGGGAATTCGCGCTCGAGTGCGGCCGCAATTGTTTCCGCCCAGTCGCTGGCACAAGTTTCTAGCGAAGTCATGCGTTAAGTATGGCAAAGCTGAAGGTGGGGTGTGTCTTCTCTTGACTTCTGGGGTGTGCGTTTGAAATTGACCATCGAACGCATGAGCGACATTGTGGTGTTGATGTCCGGTCGCCCTCGTATTCTTTAGAGCAGGCATCCAAGAGGTGGGGGAATGCACGTCCGCACGCACGCGGTCTAGCAAGGGTGTCTGGAGCTACAGGCAACACTTCGTCTTGGGGGTTGCCATTATCGAAGAAGGGGGAACCTTGAGGTTCTTGGAACACAAGCCGACGACGTTTAGTAAGAGACAAGTACATCGAATAGGAAGTGCGTTACGGAATGGAGAAGCGGTTGATGAGGAACGGTTTGGTCTGTTCTTGGACCAGCAATCAGCCCTGTGTGATGCGATAATTCAAAAAGCAGGTCAGACCATGGCACAACTTGATAATCGGTTGACGCTGAGTTCAGACTCGATTGTGGAGCCAGATTCAGATACATACTTCCTGGGTTCTCGTGTAAAAACACGAGACACGTTGAGGGAGAAGTTGAGTCGAATGCCGAGCTTTCCTTTGGAGAATATCCAAGACGTCTCTGGAGTACGGCTGGATCTCGACGTGACTCTAAAGGAACAATCGATACTGGCGGAGCTTCTTTCTCGAGATCTTATGAAGGCTGGGGCGAGGAAGGTAGAGCTCCGGGACATGCGCGAGGAACCGCACTCGGGCTATCGCGCGGTGCACCTACATGTGATGTCTGAGGCCGGGCGTGCAGAAATTCAGTTACGAACGGCGCTTCAGTCGCAGTGGGCAAACCTTTATGAAATGGCAGGAGACTTGTATGGGAGAGAAATCCGATACCTCGAATTCGGCGGAAAAATTCCGGCAGAATTTGAGATTGAGACCCGCGCTTTGCATGAACTGTCCGAAGTCGTAAACAGGGTGGAAAAGCTCGTCGATATTCTTACTGAGCCTTTCGAAGGCAACCAACCTGCTGATACAACGCAAAGAGAAGCACGTCAATTGCGACGTAGCATGTATAAGATGCTAGATAAATTAATCCATGACTTCGAAGAACGCCGAGTTCAACGTGACGTGGAGGGAGAATAAATCGATGCCAGCCTATTTGATTAAATACCATCGACCGACAGGTGCACTGGAAGTAACTGAGTACGAATCCCTCATCGAGGGAACCCGCGCTCGTCATAGACTGGATCAAGTAAATAAGGATCCTGATGTCGAGATTGTGGCGATTGGCGCTAAGAATTTAGAATCCGTCCGCCATACGCACGCGCGCTACTTCTTCCGCGAGAAGACCGCGCCGCCGTACCCCTTTGTGGCTTAGGCGCTGAGGTCATAAAGTCGCCGAACTAGTGAGGATTAGCCACGAAGGATTTTCTCCATGGCTTTTCCCCTGGCGAGTTCATCAACGAGCTTGTCCATGTACCGAATGTTCTGCATCAGCGGGTCCTCGATGTCCTGGACACGGTGCCCGCAGATGCTGCCGGTGATGAGGGAGCGGGATGGGGTCAGGTGCGGGGCCTGCTCGAAAAAATCCTCGAGGGTGATCTTTTGCTCCCGGACCCGCTCGAGTCCTTCAACCGAGTAGCCGGTAAGCCAGGTGATGACTTCGTGGAGCTCGCTGACAGTCCTGCCTTTGCGCTCTACCTTCTTAACGTAGTGCGGATAGATATCGGTGAAGGGCACGGAAAAGATGCGGTGAGACATGGATGCAGTAAATCGGTGAGCCTCATGGTGCGTGGAGGCCGTTCGTTGTCGCGGACTTAGCCGTGCCAGAGCGTCGAAATTGGCATTGCCCAGAGGTTTTCGCCCATTGGCAGGACGTCCTTGCCCGTGTACAAAACAATTCCTGCGCGGAAAGAATCACCAGCTACCTGTTGAAGATGGCGCAAGCCTGCAAAGTCCTTCGGCTGAATCGACATTGCGGCCTTGACCTCCACGCCAACAATGTCCCGGGATCGTGATTCCAGCACAAGGTCAACTTCTTTGCCGGTGGAGGTCCGAAAGTGGAATAGGCGATAGTCAATTGAAGACCATGCCTTCTGCTTCAGAAGCTCGTTGGCAACGAAGGCTTCGCAGATCCCGCCGGTAAGCGTGCTGGAAATGTTCATCTCCAATGCCTCTGGCTCAAGGCCTGCCAGGCTTGTGGCAAGTGCAGTATCCGAGAGGAAGACCTTGGGCTTAGAAATAGCCCGCTTCTCAAGATTTGTTCCCCATGATGGCAATTGGTTAATCAAGAAGACATCACTCAGCGCAGTTACATAGGTGGGGACTGAGCGTTGGGGAATATCGAGCGCACGCCCAATGTGTGCCGCTACAAGCTCCGCGGTGCCTTGTTCAGCAAACTTGTCGAGAAGACTGTGTAAGCGGTCAGGGAATTGAATGCCATAGAGCTCGGCAGCGTCTTTTGACAAGACTCGCTCAATATAGGCGTCGAACCATCGGTGTTGTCGCCGCCGAGTAGAATCCCTAAGCTCTGGAAAACTTGGTGTGCAGAAGAGCTGGAAGTAGTCGGCCCGGGAAGGGGTAGATGCGGGTTGTACTCCTGCATCCTTTAATGACCACATTCGGCCTGCAAAATCATCGTGGATGCCCAAGCGTTCACCCACGCTGAGGCCGTGAAGACGAATGGTTTCTGCGCGACCAGCAAGAGATTCTTCAGCTCCCGTGAGACTGAGGAGGTTGGATGATCCGGTAAGGATAAAACGCCCCGGCCGTCGATCTTCTTCGAGTGCGCCTTTAATCGCGCGAAACAACTCTGGTGCGCGCTGAATTTCATCAATGGCTAGTGTCCCGTCGGGGAGCTGTCTGACAAACCCGTCTGGGTCTGCTTTTGCAGATGCCAGCGAAGCGCTCTCATCAAGGTTAAAGAACCTATGCTCTCTACCTTCTAGTAATTGATGGACGAGGGTACTCTTTCCTACTTGGCGCGCGCCGGAAATAGTCAGCACAGGTGTATCCGACAGAACTTCTTCCGCCAAATCTTGTGCGTTTCTATGTAGAAAAGAATCAGTCATGACAGTCAATCTACCTGCACTGTTGCGGTTCTGCAATGCTCCCGCTGCCGTTTGATCATGCTGTGAAACGCCAAAAAGAGGGCACCCTCGGCCGCTGCGAAGCGGTGTGAAGGTGCCCTCTTTTGTAAAGTCTGGGCGGGTGAGATAGCTGGGTTAGTTCCAGACGGGGGCATCGCCAAGCTGCAGCTCGGAGTAGCGCGCTTCCGGAACGGTGGCGGAGTAGGGCTTGCCCACGGCCTCCCATTCCTGGTCGGCGTTGCAGCGCACGTCCTGGCCGTCGGTGTCGAGCATGGTAAAGCCCCACACCAGCTTGCCCTGGGAGTTGGCCGGCAGCGTGTACGGCCCCACCTTCTGGTTGAGCTTCCAGTGCTGCTCGCTGACGTAGTGGAAACCGTAAGTCTGGGTGAGCACCTTGGCCAGCTCGCCCTCGCCCTTGATGGAGCCCGAGACCTCGATGGTCTGGGTGCGGGCCTGCGTCACAGTGTGGCTGACCGGCACCGGCTCAGCGTTGCGGTTGGCCACGCTGGTGGCGTCCGTCTGCTTGAACCAGCGGCGCTTGGCAGTGACGTAGGTGCCGTTCTCACCGGGCGTCGAGCAGTGCGTGCCCGGCTGGAAATCATCATTCCAGCGCTGAGGTAACTCGAAGTCCCCGCCGAAGTCGGCAGCGTGGGCTACAGGAGTAGCCATCAGCAGGCTGAGTGCGGCACAGGTGCTCGCGATGGACTTCTTTAGCACGCCTTAGCCCCAATCGTTGTTGTCGCGCGTGGAGACCTCAATGTGGCGCTCCTTCGGCAGGGTAGCGGTGAAGGTGCCGCCGTTGGCCTGCCAGGTGTGGTCGGAACCGCAGATGGTCTTCTGACCCTCAAAGTCGGAGACGACCCAGCCGGCGCGCAGCACAGCGGTATTACCCGGAGCAATGTTGTACGGGCCAACCTGCTCGCCCACCTCGTAGGACTGGGAGTCGGTGTAGCTGGAGGAGAAGGTGAAGTTGATCAGATCCAGCAGCTTGAAGTCAACGCCGGCAGAGACGTTCCAGGTCTTGGTCTTGGTCTCCGTAATGGAGCGGGTTACCGGCAGCGGCTCGTCGTTGTAGTTGGAGATGGTCCAGGAACCGGCGGAGCCATCGAAGTAGGTGCGCTTGATGTTGACGGTCTGGCCGGTATCACCCGGGTTAGAGCACTGCTCGCCGATGGTAGTTGGGTTAGCCGGGCCCAGGTCACGTGCCGGGAGAGCGTTGGCGGCTGGGGCAGTGATCAGGCCGCAGGCGATGGCAACGGCAGCGGTGGTGGAAGCAATCTTGGTCTTGAACATGTGGGTGTACTCCTTGGATGAAAAGTGGGGAAGTGCTTAGTAGATGGTTTGGGTCGGAACAGGCAGTTCGCGGTACTCGTCCGGGGTCACGTCCTCGGTGCGGGTGGAACCGTCCTTGCCCGTGATGGTGGCCTCCGCCCAAAATCCACTCGGCGCGGTGGTCTGCTTGTAATTGGAGGTCAAGCTGTACTTTCCGTCCTTGCCGCAGTGCAACTCGCGGTAGTCGATGCGAGTCATAGTGGTGCCGTACTCCACGCGCACGCGCTCACCGGGAGCCAAGTCGATGTGCTCGAGTTCAGTTCCCACCGGCATATAGGCGCGCTTGACCGCACCGACAGACTCCAGCCAGCCCTTCGGGATATCGCCGCGGTTGCCGCGCCAGTTGGTGTACGGCGCGTGCTCCGCGCCAACGACGAAGTCGGTCACCGGCGCGTACTCGTAATCACCCTTGGACCAGTTGAGGAAGTCCGTGGAGTAACCCGGTTTGCGGAAGGTCGGCTTCACAGCGGTGATGTCCAGCGGATACCAGGACTTATCGCCGCTCTTGCAGGTTTCACCTTCCTTGGGCCAGGAGGGATCGCGCTGCAGCTCTTCAGTGGGCTGCATGATTTCGTCCTTCTTCGGGTCCTCAATCTTTTCCAAGCTCGGGCCGGATACGGAGGTGTAGTTGCCCTCAACGGGCTTGGAGTTCGCGCCCGGGGAGCGGGAAGGAATCTCTATGGCCAAGTCCGAAATCGAACCATCAGCCTTGATGATGTAGGCAAAGGCATAGCGCTCAGCCGGGCCCTTGCCGCGGATCACGTTGGCCCCTGGTATGTTCTCCAAGCGGTCATCGTTGCAGCCGACGAACATGGAGATGAAGTCCTTTTCCACCACGCCGTATTCCACGCGGAAGGACTCACCCGGCTTCAAGGTGATGGGGCCGAAGGTTTCCTTGTCATGCCAGCCGTTGGACAGCTTCAGCCCGATATCGGACTTAGCGGTGGTATCCCAGCCAGAAGGCATTGCGGCCTTGGAGTTGGCCTCGATCTTGTGGTTGGTGCCGGTCTCAATGGAGGCGGTATAGGGCACGTCCTGATCGGTGGTGTTCTTGAACTGCAGGGTGCCATCGCTTAAGTAGCGGCGGCCAGTCTCTGCGAAGTGCCACTCCGGGGTGGTGATGTTTTCGCCGGACGCACTGCAGCTTTTGTAGAGGTTGGTAATGGGATAGGCCTGTGGCATGGGCGGGATGTCGGCCGCCTGTGCCGCAGGGGTAATGAAGGCCGCGGCTGCCGCCAGCGGTGCAAGCGCACGCAGTCCCTTAATAAGCACCTGTGTACCGTCCTTATATTTTGTTAAAGAGTAAGGAAAGATTCATAAAATCTGGGTACATCTTAGGAGGCGCTGGGTAGTCCGGCAATGGTCACGGATAATCATTCTCGGGAAAGTTAGGGGCATAAAGTAACTTTCTTCCAGCCTTTTGACCTTTCGTTCACAAACTTTTGATTACCCAATATAGAGGGTAGTCACACGCCGGGGAGACGGCTTTTGTTCTTAGAACAGGTCCCAGATGGTAATGCCCAAAATGACTGAACCCAGGGCAAAGACAAAGTAATTCCATGGGTCATGTCGGAACTTTTTGTATTCCTTGACCTTGTGGAACATGTACACCGGCAACAAGAAGATGAGAATCGCGTCAAACACACCGCCCACCAGGTAGATGAGATTGAGAATCGGCGGATTAAACACGGAGACCATAGTGCCGGTGATGAAAATGAAGACGTAGACAATGGTGAGCAATGTACGTCGGTTGAGCCGGTTTGCTGTGCGCGGAGCCAGTAGGCGAACCATGTAGGCGGTACTTTCTTCTGCACCGAGCATTGTTCCAAAGTAGGAGGTCACGATGGCGAAGATGACGATTAACGGTGCCAACACGGCCAGCGCGTGAACTCCGGTGACATTGGCAAAGTAGGACAACACCGGAATGTTTTGCTCGGAAGCCTCCCGCATACCGTCAGCCCCCAGCGCCAAGACGCATGACCAGACAAAGAACATGGTGAAGATGACCAGCAGCGCGGCCGTGTAGAGCTCAATGCGCGAGACTCGTTTTTCGGTGTTCTTGCCGTAAGTGGATTGCATGTCCACTGACATTTGCGATAGCGCCGCCATGTGGGAGAAGGAGAAAGCCAGTACGGGGAGAATAAGAACGGCGCCGAGCAAGATATTCGGCCAGCTTCCGTCTTTGTAGTCCACGTCCAGGAAGGAATGAAAATCCCACTGGGGGATGAGGTAGATCGACGTTGCTGCAAGCGAAATGATGAGCGGATAAACCAGAATTTGTGCCAACCAGAGCATGGGTTTGCGCCCGATGGCGAAAATGCCGGTGAGGGTGCCCACGCACAGCACCGAAAGAACCCAGCGGTTGATGGAAGGTCCATGGAGCTGGTTAACAATGAAGCTGTCGATGGCATTTGTTACGGAGATGGCATAGATGAACACCGTGGGGATGTTGGCCAGGGAGTACATCAATGCCACGAACAAACCTGTGTTGCGTCCGAGGTACTTGCGCACCAGTTCCAAGATGTCCAGCCCGTAGTCCTGGGTGGGTGCACCGGCGACAATGCGGGCATAGGTTCGGTGGGAGAAATACACCAAAGGGAAAACGATCACCGTGGCGAAGGCGAGCGGCCAGAAGCCAAAGGCTCCTGCCTGTAGCGGCAGAAAGAGGATTCCGGCACCCATCGCGGTGCCAAAAAGCGCAAGAACCCAACTCAGCGCCGTGCCTTCGGACTTCGGTGGTGTGCTCGCAGACTGTGTGGAATCCCCCGAGTCGGTGGTCTGTGCAGTGGTGTCGGCTTTGGGCGAAGTCATAAAATTCTTTCTAGTAATCGACGGCCTCGCGGACAATTGGGCAGGTCATACAGTGTCCGCCTCCTCGGCCGCGCCCCAGCTCTGCCGATCCAATCTCCACTACCTCAACGCCGGCGGCACGCAACTTGGCGTTGGTGTGTTTGTTGCGGTCATAGGCCACCACCACGCCGGGTTCGATAGCCACGACGTTGTTGGCATCATCCCACTGCTCACGGGCGGCAGCGTAGGTATCGCCGCCTGTTTCGATGACCTCGAAGGCGCCAATGCCCAGCGCCTTGGCGACGACCTCGAGGAAGGACTCGGTGGGCAGTTCGACGTCGAAAGGCGCCGTGCTTGTCGAAGGATGCAGGACTATCGGCCGGATGGTGTCTACCACCTTGGGGTAGGCGGTGACCTTGTCGGCGTCAAGGAACGTAAGCACGGTGTCGAGGTGCATGGAGGCGCGCTCCTTGGCCATGGCCGCAATGATGACCTTGGTGGCGGCGCCTTCCTCAAATAGGCGCATGGCCAGCTGACTCACGCCCTGCCAGGTGGTGCGCTCACCCATGCCTACCAGTACGATGCCCTTGCCAATCGGCATGATGTCACCGCCTTCCAGTGCCGCAAGCCCCGGTTCCTCATCGGTGTTGCCGTACCAGAACTTGAAGTCTGCCTGCGCAAACCGCGGGTGATAGTTATAAATAGCGCGGGTGAGCAGCGTTTCCTGGTGGCGCGCTGGCATACGCATGGGGTTAAGGGACACGCCGCCATAGATCCACGCCGAATTGTCCCGCGCGTACTGCGTATTGGGCAGCGGGCGCAGCGCAAAAGCGGACGGCCCGTAGACCTCACGCATGGCATCGATGGTGCCGTGGCCCAGGCCCTTCGGAATCTCGGCGAAGGGTAGTCCGCCAATGAGGAGTTCGGCCAGGCGTGCAGTGGGCATCTCATTGAACCAGTGGCGCAGCTCGCCGCCAATGCCCGCACCCACATTCCTATCGAGGAGCTTGTAATCGAGGATGAAATCCCGCCCACCCGGGGTGTCCAGGGTCTCTTCCAAAAGCTTGTGCATTTCCAGAACCTCGACATCGTAGCTGCGCAGCTCGGCGACGAACTCCGCATGGTGTTTCTTGGCTTCGTCGACCCAGAGGACGTCGTCGAAAAGCAGCTCAGCGCAGTTACTGGGGGTGAGCCGCTCGTGCGCGAGCCCGGGTGCGCACACCATGACTTGGTGGAGTTTGCCGACCTCGGACCAGACTCCTAACGGGGAAGCTGCCATGTTTCTGAAACCTTTCTTGGCGCGTGCATGGCGCCATCCTGCAACGTGGTGAACTGGCTCACCGGAACTATTGGTCTGTGAACTACGTGACAAGTTTATGGGCGCCGAATATTTTTTCAAGCCTCGCGTGGGTGAAAGAAAGCCCACGTAGATGGAGGTTTTGCGGCACTCTGCATAATATTATTCACTTTTATTCATGTATTGCGGTGGGGGAGTGGGCGCACTCTTGCTGGGCTTGCCGACGCCCCACCCCTCCACCACTGCGACGACCCTAGCGGTGGCGGAGACCGCAGACCGACAGTGAGCCGGATGCATAACTTTGGGTGGGGTGGAAACTCTGCGCGAATATTAGGGATCGGGGTGCGGGGGTAGGCGTGGCGTGCAGCGCACGGGGGATCGGGGCGTTTCCGCTACTGCGAATCGAAGTCCTCAACAATGAGGCTTGCCGCATGTGCACGGAGGTAGTCGCGCATGTATGGCAAAGCGAAGTCGACTTCGCCGTGGCCGGTGGTGGTGATCATTTCGGCGTCGAGAAGCCGGCGGCGGTAGTTGCCCACATAAGAATCTATTTGATTGAAGCGAGCCTTGATATCCGACATTTTGGTGGGGCCATCATTTTGGGCCATGTAAACCAAGAAGCTTCGGTCGACGTTCGAGAGGGCTGATAGTGCCGGCTCGTGGACAAGCTGGCTGAGCTTGCGCTGCGCAGTTGCGACACCTCGCTGGGCAGAGTCAATGGAAATTTCGGAGCCGTCATCTGAAATGCGTTCTTTTTCCCTAAATGAGCATTGCCCAACGAGTTGAATCATGAATGGGTAACCATGACATGCTTCTACTGCGGTTTTAAGAGCGTCCTGTGACCATGAGGTTGCGGCGCTGTGGAGGGGCTCCTCCAGTGCTTCACGAACATCCGAATCGGAGACTCTGCCCAGTTCAATGCGGTTTGCGCGGCGAAGGAAAGTGACTGGATTGGCATCGCCGTGGCTGTTTAGCTTCCCGGAAAGCAGCGGCCTGATTGAGGTTGGGATGCCCGCCATGACTACGGAAATGTCTTCGCCTTCGCGAACCAGATGTTGAATCGTAGCGCCGAACTCTATGAGCTCTTGGCTGCGTTGGTGGTGCATTTCATCCAAAGTTACGAGAACACCACCAGGCTCCTGGCGGGCCTTTCGGTCGAGTTCGCGCTTATAAGCCAGTAAATCCTTCAGTGCATTGCACAGCGAGTATGTTGATTCCGCAATAGCTCGAGTATCCCGATTAAGCCCGCCTCCAATGCCGAGGATGGACACGTTGAGGCCTTTGAGCTGTTTTCCTTTCCTGGGACAGGAGTTGGATGATGTCACTACGCAAGCGTTCAACAAAACCAGTTGTTGCAGTGTCACTGAGCGTGAGCCAACCGCGCTCGAGCGCTTCGTCTTCGAAGGCGTTGAGAAGGACAGTTTTCCCGATGCCGCGTGGTCCGATGATGAGTGAGATCCTCTCATGGGCACCGGGGCCTTCATCGAGTGCAAAACCGAAATCACGGATGGCATCGCTGCGGCCAACCAGCAATGGGGGAGTGGCGCCGAACGTAGCCCTAAAAGGGTTGGCGTGCTTCGGCTTCAAGGTCCTCACTTCAGACCACGAGCCTTTTGAAGTCTTGTGAAGTTTATGAAGTTTATGAATTCTTTGAAGTTTATGAAGAGCTGTGAAGTTTGAAGAAGGGGCCGCGCCGCTATCAATAGGAAGTGGCGGCGCGGCCCAGGAGCGATTGGGAAAGAAGCTGGTTTACCAGCCCTTTAAGAAGCATCTTTGGCGCAAGGGAAGCGCCCGGACATCGTCATGGATGAATCGAGTTTGGGGAGCGAGTATCCGGCCGGTCGGAACAGAAAGCGAGCGCGAGCTTGCTCGGCAACAATAACTGGCCACGTACTGTAAACGTATGACTCAGGACGCTTTGGAACCCCTATCGGTACTGCCTCGCGGCGAGTTCGCCTTCCCTGGCCCGCTTCGCGACGCCCTCGTCACCGCCATCCTGAACGGCACGAAAACCACGACGACTTCCTTGTTGGCCGAGTATCCGCACGGTTACAAACCACAGGAGGACGTGGGCAACCTCGAAGCAGTCCTTGACTCACACGACAACGTGGTGTGCGTCATCCGTACCACCGAGGTCCAGGTCTGCCGGCTCGCCGACGTCAACGACGAGCATGCCCTCGCTGAGGGCGAGGGCTACGCTGATGCCAGCGAATGGCGCGCCGGGCATGAGCAGTTCTGGCGCTCACCCGAATTCGTTGACTACATCGGAGAGATAGACATTAACGACGACACCCAGGTGGTGTGCCAGTGCTTTGCTGTTGACGGGCGGTACCTGGTTAAGGGGCTGGAGGCGTGGGACGCCGAAACCTAGGAAAGTCGGTACACCTCGTAGTCATCCGCCACTCCTGCGCCGGGGACATGTTGCAGACCGAGCTTAAATGCTAAGCCAATCGACGCTTCATTGCTGGGATCGATGATGGCGACGACAGGAAGCTGCGGGAATCGCTCGCGCGCACTGGCAATCGCAGCGGCCGCAGCCTCCTTGGCAAAGCCCTGTCCCTGCGATTCGGGTGCGAAGCGGTAGTAAAGGTTGAGCACTTCTTCACCTGCTTCCTCGCTATGGCGCACACCGGTGAAGCCAATAGTGGTGCCATCAAGCGTGGATACCACGTAGTAGCCCAGCTTCTTTTCCCGCCAGTTCTCTTGCCATGCGCGAGTTAGCTCCACGGCTTCTTCTCTAGTTTTCATCGCCAGTTCAGGGCGGTGCTCGTATGTACGGGCATCCGAGTGGATAGCAAAAACGGCGTCAATATCGGCATCTGTAGGTACCGACATTGAAAGTCGCGGGGTGTGGAGGGCGAAATCGTGATTCATAGGGAGTCCTGTTATTGAAATTTACGGTCCCCCAGTCTATCCAATCTGCACGCGTGTGGTGCAGTCGTTCTTGGTCGAAGGCTGCACTGCTGCGCTGGTCGGTGAGAAAACGATGTTGCTTCAGACCTCTGATACGGGTTCCTCTACCAACTGGCCTGGTTCTTCAAGGGCTTCTTCCTCGAAGAATGAGGAATCCTCGGCAGCGTTTCCCTCGCTGACATCGCGCTGAACCGTCTTCTTCAGAGCACCCTCAATGAGCGTGCAGAGCGTTTCCCTTCGACGTTCAAAAAAGGTATCAAAGTTGTCACTGCGCAGTACTTCAGGCGAAATGAGGTGTCCGCGGAGAACGTCGTCCACGCCGTCGGCATCGAAGCCAGATTCGCTCTCAACCTTGGACAAGTATGCCGAAGGTGCCACGCCGCCGATAACACGGTTCGTGCGTGCACTCAGTGTCGTCTTGTTGACGATAGATTCGCGGCGCTCGTCATCAATTCCGTTCTTCTTACACCAGTCCTTAGGGAAAATATGGTGAATATCCACGGCCATGTCCCTGTACTGGAAAGCGCCGAATTGCTTTCCTTCAACCCAGTCCGTAGAGCCCTGTGCCATGATCAGTGCGGCAATGCCCTTGTAGGCCGCGGCATTGCGGGTGCGCAAGGAGTGAAGGCGGGATTCAGCAAAGGTAGCGTCCTGCACGGTGCGTGGGGCGGTAGTTTCTTCACCCATCGCCCAAGCAGGTACCCCTTCGAGGTCACGTACGAAGCGCGTCTCAATGGCAGAGCCATAGAGCTCGCCCAAGACTCCGCTCCAGAACCACTGCGTGATCTTTTCTTTCACGTGGTGCTTGTCTGCTTCTTTGCCAAGAACAACAGCGATGGCAGCAAGTGGAACCAATTGCTTCGGGTAGGGGACATCCCTGAACCGATAGATGTGCAGGTCCGCGAGGAAGCCTGCTACCCAGATGAATCCTTGACGCAGCGCGTCGCGCCAGGTGAGGTAGTCGTTCAACTCAAGCTTTAGCACGTCTTCTCTCTTGGCAGACAGGCCGACTTTGCGGCCTCCCGAGGAATGCTTGCTTCGATCAAGAGTCGTCAGCATCGTGATCGCTTGGAGGAAGTCAGTGTTCTCCACCTTGTGGAGGACATCATGTTCTTTCCACAGCTCCTTAGTCTCCGCCCAGTCGTCGTTGAGGCGGAAGTCATGCTGGTACTTTTCGTAATACTCCGCATCGCCTGCAAACACCGCTGTGAGAAGCTCAAAAACATTGAGCGGAAGTCCACCAACATTTACTTTTTCGAAGACGGTAGCCACAGCCGCTTTGTCCGTCTGCTTGTCCAATTCAATTGCGGGAATCTTGTATTCGTTGACTTGGCGGAGAATCCCATCGCTGAACGCTGTCATGAGTTCGGTGTCACCCAGCTTGCCGAACCATTCGAAAAGTCCCATTTGATCAAGGAGCAGCGAAACGGGGATGTAACCGGCCTCGTGTTGCTTCTCCATGGTGCTGAGATCGAGCACGATATCGCGGTTGAAGTTGGTCCTAATAACCCCATCAGCTGGCACGGAGATCACAGCCTCATCCAGCTCGAAGGGATCCTCAATAGACTTCTGGATATTGATGAAGTACCTGCGGTCGAGGCGTTTACCGCGTGAGTCTTTGGTATGAACAACGCCATCGCCTTTAAGGGCTTGGGTGAGTGAGGTGAGTCGTTGCTGGCCGTCGAGAAGCAAAAATTTGGGCTCGGAAGTAGCCGTAGCTTCAGTGCTTTCGATGGGGCGTGGCTTGAACCTGACAGAGGAGTTGCCAGTTTCCAATAACATGATGATGCCCAGCGGATGCCCACGGAAGATGGTGATGAGGAGCTGGCGTACACGCTCGTCTTCCCACTTGTACTTTCGCTGGAAATCGGGGAGCTGAATCTCTCCGTTCTCGGTAGAGCGCATCAGCGCCGATAGTTGGTGCATGTTGGTGTTGAAACCCACCGGAGCCTCCTCTGTGGCGAACAGTTCTTGTCCAGCATGCCTGAAAATCTCTAGTTAGGAAGAGAACTTGAGGCATGTTTCTAATCCAAGTCTGCTCCCGGCAATGTGCTTCTGGTGAGTGTGGTCGGGGAGGCATCAGAGTTGTTGCCGGAGTAGGGGTCCAGTCGGCCGTCTTATTACGCTTCTTTTCATTAGGGGCAACTGCGTCACAACAGCAAGAGACGTATGATGTCTTATGACTCTAATGTGAAAGCGAATAGGAAGGTTCCCAAACATGACTTCAAACACGCAGCATTTGCGCGGTGTGGTGCCACCACTGCTGACTCCGTTTAATGAGGACTATTCTGTTGACACCGATACCCTCAAGCGCCAGGCTGAACGGCTTATTAAGGCTGGCGTTCATGGCTTGTTCGTTCTCGGTTCTTCAGGAGAGGTAGCTTTCCTCACTCGAGAGCAGCGCAAGGAAGTCATCGCAACCGTGGTGGAACAGGCTCAAGGGCGAGTTCCAGTAATCGCAGGCGTGATTGATATGACGACTCCGCGAGTGATTGAGCACATTGAAGATGCCGTCTCGCTCGGGGTTCAGGGGCTAGTGGCCACTGCGCCTTTTTATGTTCGCACTCACGACGTAGAGATTGCTGAGCACTTCCGACTTCTTCATGAAGCCGCGCCAGAGACTCCCATCTACGCGTACAACATTCCGGTCAGCGTTCACTCGGTGCTGGATATTGCTACTCTTATTTCTCTCGCCAAGGAAGGCGTACTTGCCGGCGTCAAGGATTCTGGCGGCAATGATGGATACACGCGTGCTCTGATTAGCGCCCGCAACAAAGCTGGGGTGAAAGACTTTGTGGTTTTGACTGGCTCGGAAACTACGGTCGATTTTGCTTACCTGGCAGGCGCTGATGGTGTGGTACCTGGTCTGGGCAATGTGGACCCGGTTTCTTACGTGAAGTTGCATGAGCTCTTGGTTGATGGAGAGTATGCAACGGCTGCGGAATTGCAGTCTAAGATTTGTGACCTCTTCACCATCGTTGGTGTAGGTGACGGCACACGCATGGGCGGAAGCTCACAAGGCCTCGGCAGTTTCAAGGCAGCGCTTCACCACTTGGGTGTCTTCCCGTCGGGGCTTATGTCCCGTCCACATGTCGCTCTAAACGATGAGGAGCAGGCAAAGATTCATGAGATCGTCGATGCCGCTCAGGTGATCGAGCCCTAGATTCGCTGAACTACGACGAAACGAGTGAAGAGTGACTAGTACCCTTGCGCTCGATGTCGGTGCAACAAAGATTGGTTGGGGCTTTGTAACTGACGAAGACCCAACGCAGGCTGTAGCGCTGGGAAAGATTCCTACCCAGTCAGCCGGAGTAACACCGCAGGAGCAGATCAAAAAAGCCATTCAGCTGGCGTTGGAGGAATCGAGCATTACCCCGACGCGAATCGGCATTGGTTCGCCAGGAATCATTAAGGCGCCTGAAGGACTCGTCACCTACAACGGGGACACCATTAAGAATTGGGCTGGCACTAATCTTCGTGCGGTCGCGAAAGAGATCGTTGACCTACCGTGCGCTGTTCATAACGACGTAAGAGTCTGGGCGTACGGAGAGCTGACACTCGGAGCAGCGAGAGATTTTCAGTCTGGTAGAGTCCTGTACCTTTCGTTGGGGACTGGTGTCGGTGGTGCGGTAAGTGATAGTGGAAGGCTGCTGACCGGACCTACCGGATCGGCCGGAGAGTTCTCGGAACTCTTGTGCGCTGATTTCCGGGGCTTTGCGGACCGCGCCGAGAACATTATGAGCGGCAATAGCTTGGCTGCGTATTATGAAGAATTCTCTACGAACTCAGCGAGCGAACGGGTGCAGTGGAAGGAGCGAGACCAGTTAGCACTGCCCCTCGAGAAGGTCGTAGAAAGAATGAACCAGGGAGACGAACTTGCTTCCCGGATTATTAGAGGGAATTCTTATGGCCTTGGCCGAGCAGTGGCTGGTCTTGTTTCGGCTCTTGATCTCGATGCCGTTGTTTTAGGCGGCGGTGTATGCCAGGTTGGGGCCGCCGTGGAGGAGCCATTCCGTCAGGCCATAGAAGATTTCGCGTTGAAGCCGAACCGCTCCGTCGCAGTTCGGATAACTGAATCGCCGGCGACAGCACCGTTAGTGGGGGCAGCGGCTTTTGCTCGAGATAACGCTTTTTAGCACCGTTTATCTGCGATAGATCCAGAAGAAGGCTCAGGTATATGTTTAGGTTTAAGAGTAGTGAACTGGCGGGGCGCCGAGAAGAAGTTCGCGACATGATTCGAAATTCGGTGATTGTCTCGGTGCAAGCGCCAGATGGTCACCCAATGCGAGATACACACACGTTGACGCATGTTGCTCGTGCATGTGTTGAGGGCGGAAGCCGCGCAATCCGGTGTGGCGGGTATGGGGGTATCAAGGATGTCGAGGCGATTGCAGCCGCAGTAGATGTGCCAGTTTTCGGCCTTACGAAAGAGGGGAGTGAGGGGGTTTATATCACTCCAACCGTAAAGTCCGTGCGCCAGTTAGCTGATGCTGGGGCTGCTGTTATTTGTGCGGATGCCACGGATCGCTCGAGGCCTGATGGATCGAGTTTTTGCGATCTTGTCGAAGAGTGCCACCGGCTGAATGTTTTGTCTATGGCCGACTGCTCTACCCCGGAAGAAATGCAGCGTGCGCACCAAGCGGGGGCGGATATCATTTCAACGACATTGGCCGGCTACACAGAGTCCCGAAATAAGACTGAAGGTCCGGATCTTGAATGCTTGGCAGAGGGGCGACGGCTCTGCGGTAAGGATGCCTTTGTGATCGGCGAAGGCAGGTTTGCCTCGCGTGATGATGTTGCTGCAGGAAAACGTGCTGGTGCCGATGCAATCATCATTGGCACTGCCATCACAGATCCTGCGTGGATTACTCGGAGCTTCAATAGCTGATAATGACCATCACAGCGAAGTCAGCAGAGGCTCGTAATGCCTGAGTACCGACTCTTGGTACTTCTTCAGGTCATTATTCTGTAGAGCATCGACGATGTCTTGGTGCGCGCGTACCGTTCTGCTGAAGTCCTGTGGTTCTTCCAATTTGCGAAGCGGAATGACGTTCATGTGCACTTGCCAAAAGGTATCATTGAGCTCACGGATAATCGGGTTATCGATTTCGGACAGCAAGACCTGGTGGAACTCCCGATCCTCCTCGGCAAAGTTCAGGCCTTGTTTTCGTTTGGCTGACATCTTGTCAACAATGGAACTTAGCTGTTCTAGCTTTGAGGATTCTAGTTTCGCTATGATTTCTTGCCCGATAGCAAGATCAATTGCCTGCCGGATTTCCACCACATTACGAAGAGTTTCGAGGTTGTCGTCAGCGTCAAGAGTCGCTCGAAAGATGAGGCCCTGAACTAAGGCGTTGAGTGATGTTCCGGATACAAATGTGCCTGTCCCGTGCCTGACATCGACGATATCTAGCGTCGTTAGGATTCTGATGGCCTCCCGGACGGAGGAGCGAGAGGAGCCAAGTTCCTCACAGAGCTCTGATTCGGTTGGCAAACTGTCCCCGGGCTTGAGAGCGTTATTCCGAATGAATTTTTTGATGCCTTCTACGGCCTGCTGTGTGGTTGATACAGGGCGATGTTCGGCTTCGCTGAAACCCCACGTTCTGGTTTGCACTGACTTTTCCCTCTTTCTTTTCCATCCATCTTAAATCTCCTACCTCGGCTGGATTCCAAAAATGAACGCTGCCGGGGGGGAGGAAGCCTCCTATCTGACGTGGAGGACGTAAGTGCATTATCTTAAATCCCTTCACACATCAGACGTCTGATGTATTCTAGCTTTCAGCATGCTTTAACGCACAGGCAAACGGAAGAGTGATTTAGCTCTCTGTATTGAAAGTCCCGAAGGGAAAACCAAATGCAATCGTTCGGAACACTGAACTGGATAGTTCTGCTCCTCTACCTCCTCGGAATGCTACTCGTCGGCGCTTATTTTGCGCGTAGGGCCGGAAGTGATCAGGAAGAATTCTTCAAAGCGGGTGGCAGGATTCCTGGATGGGCGGCAGGATTTTCTATCTATGCCACGACGCTGTCTGCTATCACATTTATGTCTACACCGGAAAAGGCATATCTGACTGACTGGGCCTACTCGGCGGGCAACCTTGCAATTTTTGCGATTGTTCCAATCTTGATTGGCTACTACGTCCCGTTCTTTAGGAAGCTGGATGTCACAACGGCATACGACTACCTTGAGGAGCGATTCTCTGTAGTCCTCCGAGCTCTCGGTTCGCTCCTCTTCGTTCTTTATCACGTTGGGCGAATCGCCATCGTCATCTATTTGCCGACATTGGCGATTACATCGGTAGCAGATATTAATCCGCTGGTCGTCGCTGTGTTTGTAGGCGTTCTTTGTGTTGTGTACACCTTCCTAGGAGGTATGGAAGGCGTGATTTGGTCTGATGTAATTCAGGGCATCTTGCTGCTGGCTGGTGCTGCCGTAGTAGTGCTCACGGCGATGGCTATGACTCCCGATGGATTTAGCGGTGCTGTGGTGAATGCTGCGGAAGAGGGGAAATTCTATTCAGCGGATAACTTCACCACGAATGCTGTCTTCACCTCGATTCCGTTCATCTTCATTGGAAATGTTCTGAACAGCTTGCATCAGTACACTTCGTCGCAAGATGTCGTTCAGCGCTACCAAACGACTCCTACGATCCAAGCGACGAAGAAGTCTCTCATTGTCAACGGAATTCTGGCGCTCGTAACGATTCCGCTGTTCTACGGGATGGGTACGGCTTTGTATAACTTCTACGAAGCGAAAGGCGGTCTGCCGGAGGGAGTCAATACTTCTGCAGTGGTTCCGTATTTCATTCTTTCGGAGTTGCCTGCAGGCATTGCCGGGCTATTGATTGCTGCCATCTTGGCAGCTGCGCAATCGACAATTTCCTCCTCGCTTAACTCGATTTCCGCGTGTGTTGTCGTAGATATCTACAACCGCTTTTCAGCGAAGGAAGCATCGGTTACTCTCTCTCGCTGTGTCATTATTGCTGCTGGCACTTTCGGGTTGGCTGTCGCGCTGTATCTCATCATCACCAACCAGTCGGATCTGTGGGACTTGTTCCTGGCAATTACCGGTCTTTTTGGAGTTCCGCTCACGGCGGTATTTGTCTTGGGTATCTTTACGAAGTCCGCAAATTCCCATGGCGTTCTGATTGGGCTCATCTGTGGAGCAGTTGCTGCATACTTTGCTGGAAAGCTGGACCAGGGGCCATTCTTGGTCTCGATTGTCGCCTTCGTAGGAACTCTCGGTATCGGCTACATGGCATCCTTCATCTTCCGTAAATCTGACCAGCACGACATCACGGGTCTGACCATTTACGGTAAAGACCTTGAGTACACGCGCCGTAAAGCCGTGCAAACACCTGTTGCTCAAAGTGAGCAAGACGGGTGAGGTTGCCGCCAAATCGGGGCACGTAGTGGATCTGCCTAGTGGTTAGGTATCCATTTGTTTTCCCTAGTGGTTAAGCCGGTGTGATTCTCCGAGGAGATGGTTGTAGACAAGTTCAATCCAGTAGACAAAAGCCTTACGTTTGAGATCGCGGCTTGACCAACGCTGTCGGTCGTAGAATTTAAGTCGTGAGCGTCGGCTAGCGCGAGTCAGATATCGTGTTATCGAAGCTCGCAACGGTACGCTCCACGGACAGGGCCGGATTGGGGGAGGGGGTTGAGGGTTGTGGAAAAGGCTTTTAAAACCCGCTGGTGATCTGTCAACTATTGCCAGAAAATAGGTTTGTTCTGCGCAAAAGTGGGGATTAATTCTGAAAAAGCATAGTTTGCGCTTATTTAACTATGTGGCTGTCTGGTGAGGGGGAGGTTGGGATTGGCAAAGCCCCCGCATAATGCCTCTTCAGAAGCGTTATGCGGGGCTGCTTTGCGTATAGGGGGGAGGTGAGGAAGTTTACTTGATGTCCTCAACCACGTCCGGGTTCTTGTCCAGCCAATCCTGGACGGCCTCCGGCTCCTTGCCCTCGCCGTACTCGTTGACCACGAGGTCTTCGAGGGTGCCGTACTGTTCATCATCCAGCTTCAGGCCCTTGAGCCACTCGGCTACCTCCGGGTTGTCCTCCTCGAAGCCGTCGCGGGCTAGCCAGTGCAGACCCTCAGTATCGCCCAGGGTGCCCTTCGGGTCCTCGAGGTCGTTGACTGGGAACTTAGCGTTAGCCCAGAACGGACGCCACAGGGTGACGACGATGTCCTCCTCAGCGTCGGTAGCGGACTTCAGCTCAGAAAGCATAGCCGGGGTGGAAGAGGTGGACAGGTTGTAGCCGTCCAGTTCGTAGCCGTCGATGGTCTCCTGGGAGGCCTTGGTCAGGCCGGCACCCGGCTCGATGCCAACGATCTGGCCGCCGAAGCGGTCAGCCTGGCCCTTCAGGTCCTCAATGGAGTTAACGTCATCCATGTACTCCGGCACTGCCCAGGTCAGGCGAGCATTTCCGTAGTAGGCGCCATAGTCCTCAATCTTGTCGGAGTACTTGTCCATGTACTGCTTGTGGGTGAATTCGGACCACGCAGACGGGTAGATGTCGATGTCGCCGGATGCGAGCGCGGTGTAGACCACGGCGGCGTCGTTAAGCTGCTCGTGCTCGACGGTGTAGCCGGCCTCCTCTAGCTTGTTCTGCAGGAGGTAAGCGGTGGACAGACCATCGGTCCAGGACGGGATGTAGCCCATGGTGATGGTGCCCTTGTCGCCGTCATTGCCCGAGTCAGACGCGGAGTCCGAGGAGTCAGAGGAACAAGCTACGAGGGAAGCGCTGAGCGCGACGGCAGAGACGGTGGCGAGAATTTTACGGGAGAACATTTTTGATGGTCCTTTCAGATATCGAAATGGTAATGATAGGCGCGGTGCCACTCACGCCGGAGGTTTAAGCGTCATTGAGCTTGGGCAAGGCATCGCCATGGGTACCGAGCCACTCTTGGACGGCTTTGTCTTCGTCGCCATCCTCGTACTCGTTGACGATGAGGTTTTCGAGGGACTCGTACTGCTCCTGATCCAAAGTGAGATTTCCGAGGTAGTCGACGACGTCGGGAAACTGCTCGCTAAAGCCGTCGCGTGCGAGCCAGTGCATGTTCTCTGGCTCTCCCATGGAACCTTCCGGATCCTCTAGGCGCTTGATGTCGTACTGGCTGTTGGCCCAGAAAGGGCTCCAGAGGGTGACGACGATGTCTTCTTGATTGTCGATGGCATTTTCTAGCTCAGCCAGCATCGCTGGGGTGGAGGAGGTTGCCAACGTGTAGCCCTCATCCTCCAAGCCATAAGCATCGACGGTGTTGGAGGACAGCTCAGTCAGGCCTGCACCCGGTTCAATTCCGACGATTTTCCCGCCGAAGCGATCCGCCTGCCCCTTGAGATCAGAGATGGAATTGACATCGTCCATATAGGTGGGAACAGCGAAGAAGCTTTCAGCCTTGTCGTACCCAATTCCCAAGTCTTCGAGGTTCTCGCCGTACTGGTCCATGTACTTCTTGTGGGTACGCTCGCTCCATGCCAGCGGGAAGATATCAATGTCACCGTTATCGAGTGCGGTGTAGAACACGGCGGCGTCGGAGAGCTCTTCAAGCTCTACGTCATAACCTGCTTCGGTGAATTGTTCTTTGAGGAGGTTGGCCCCGGATACCGTATCGGTCCACGCAGGCATGTAGCCGAGGGTAAGAGTCTTATCCTCGCCCGCGGAAGAGCAGGAGGCCAAACCACAAGCTAAAGCAGCAACAGAAACGGCGGCCACTATCTTGTTTTTCAACATTGTGAGTCCTTCTTGTTCTTTGTGTTTACTGTTTTCGGTCTGTCAAGGATTTCTCCGTGCGCGGTTTTACTTGCGCACCAAGTTCAGAATCGAGGCCGGGTAGCTCTTGAGCGAACCCAGAGCCGCGGTGAGGCGGTCAAGGAAGACTGCCAAGATGACTACAGCGAGGCCGGCTTCCACGCCCTTGGCAATATCCAGGGTGGAAATGGCGGATACCACTTCCTTGCCCAGGCCGTCGGCACCGACCATGCCGGCGATGACGGCCATCGACAGCGAAAGCATGATGACCTGGTTAATGCCCGCCATGATGGTGGGGACCGCGAGAGGCAGCTGGATGCCCTTGAGGATCTGCCAGTTGGTCGCGCCGTAAGACTTACCGGCCTCTACGGTTTCGCTATCAACCTGGCGGATGCCCAGTTCGGTCATGCGCACACCCGGGGGCAGCGCGAAGATGATCGTGGAGAAAATGCCCGGGACTACGCCGATAGAGAAGAACGTCACCGCTGGAATGAGGTAGACGAAGGCCGGCATGGTCTGCATGAAGTCCATGATGGGGCGGATGATCGCGCTGGCAGTGTTGGACTTCGCCGCCCAGATACCTAGTGGAACCGCCAGGATGGTGGCGGACAGGGTGGCAATGAGCACGAGCGACATGGTCTCTAGCATGGTGTCCCATTGCCGCATGCACATCACCAGCAGGAAGCCGAGGGCAGAGCCGACGGCGAACTTGGGTGAGCGGAAGAACCAACCCAACAACGCCAGGATGACGAGCATGATCATGCCGGGGACGGAGAGGAGAGTGTTTGAGAATCCGTCGATGAGGAAGCTCATGATGGCGGAGAAGGCGTCGAAAAGCACTGCGGCGTTATCCGTAAGCCAGTCAATGCCATCCGAGACCCAATCGCCCACGGGGATGCGGGGTAATGCGTTTTGATCCATGGCTTAGTTCTCCTCCTCCGTGGTGGCGATGTCACTCGATGCGGCGGCCAATAGGGTCACGCGCGGAATAACACCGGTGAACTTGCCGTTGCCGTCGACGACGAGCAGCGGGGTCGTGGTGTCGGCGGCATATCCGAAGAGCTCAGCAATATTCTGACCCTCGTGGACGATGTGCGTGGTTGTGGAATCGAGCGGCAGCTCACTGTCGCCGGTACGCACCGCCTTGGCGATGTCCTCTTCCCAGACCACGCCGGCCGGGGTGCGGTCAGCGTTGAGCACGACGAGCCAGGAGTTTTGAGATTCCCGCAGGAGCTTTTGTGCAGTGAGCGGGCCCTGGCTCGCATTAAGGGTGTTTTGTGGACGCTCGACGATATTCTCCGCATTGAGAACGCGGGAACGGTCGACATCCTTGACGAAGTCGGCCACGTAATTGTTGACAGGGTTTTGCAGAATCTCCTCGGCGGTGCCGACCTGTTCTACTCGGCCATCCCGCATCATGGCGATGTGGTCACCGATGCGCATCGCCTCATTGAGATCATGGGTAATAAAGACGATGGTCTTGTTGAGAGAGGCCTGTAGATCAATGAGCTGGTCCTGCATGTCCTTGCGGATGAGCGGGTCCAGTGCGGAGAAAGCCTCATCCATGAGCAGGATGTCTGTATCTGCTGCCAACGCACGGGCAAGGCCCACGCGCTGCTGCATACCACCGGAGAGCTCGTCTGGCATGGAATCGCCCCAGCCTTCGAGCCCCACCATGGCCAAGGCTTCGTCTGCCTTGGCCTCACGCTCTTGCTTGGGCACGCCTTTAATCTCCAGCCCGTACGCTGCATTTTCACCCACGGTGCGGTGGGGCAGCAGTGCGAAGGACTGGAAGACCATGGAGATTCGGTCACGGCGAACAGCGCGCAGCTCGTCCTCCGACATGGCTGCTAAGTTTTGGTCGCCGATGAATATCTCGCCTGAGGTGGCGTCCCACAGACCGTTGATCATGCGGATGAGCGTGGACTTTCCGGAGCCCGACAACCCCATAACGACGAAGATCTCGCCCGGTTCAACCTCGAAACTTGCGTCAATCACCGCGGCGGTGAGGCCTTGCTCGCGGAGCTCTTCACGGGTAGACCCATTCTTGAGGGATTCCACCCCTTTCTTGGCATGTTTGCCAAAGACCTTGTACAGATTCTTGGCAGTAATTGCTGCCATTTTCCCTCCTTGCTGCGGGAATCGTTAACTGTTCCACCGTGTCATGGCATCCAGGTTGTTTCAACCAAAAAATCAGCTTGCGGACAGGTTTTGCAGTTAACCGCGTGCTCGCGGAGAGTGTTGTGCAGAGTGCATTCCCATGCCTGAGTGCTGCGGATACTTAGGGTTTTGACGCGGTGTGGGAGCCCGCCAATCTCAAGCAAATAACGAAGCTATAACAACTTCCTGTTGTTGAGCTGGAACTTGTGAGCACGGTGCGCTGCTAGGCTCGTGCGCCATGGCACTCTTTGATGCGCCGCTGCTCTTAGATGGCGGCCTCGGAACCCACCTTGAAGCCCAGGGGCATGACATCTCAGGCCCTCTGTGGTCAGCGCGGGTGCTGCGCGAGAACCCCACGCTGCTCGAATCAGCGCATGCTGACTTCTTCGCCGCCGGCGCTCAGGTGGCCACCACGGCCTCCTACCAAGTCACCTTCGATGTACTTGGCGAGGATGCGGAGGCCCTTCTGCGCCGCAGCGTCGCAGTGGCCCGTGAGGCGGTACGAGTGGCCGTCGACAAGCACACTGCCCACGGTGATCTGCTGGTCGCTGCATCTATTGGCCCTTATGGTGCCGGCCCGGGGAAGGGGACGGACTATGACGGCGCTTATGATCTGCGCCGTGGTGAGCTGCAGCGCTGGCATGCCCGCAGGATAGCGGTACTCGCGGATACGGACGCCGACTTCCTCCTTGCGGAGACCATTCCCAACGTCGATGAGGCCGCTGCACTGCTCGAGCTCCTTAAGGCACAGCCCAAGCCTTTCGCACTGAGCATTACCGGCGCTATCGCGGCTGACCAGGCGAAGCTCTCGCAGGTTATTGAGCTAGCCAACCAGTCATCCCGTCTGGGAGCACTTGGCGTGAACTGCGTGAGCCCTTCGCAGGCGCGCGCGGTCGTCGCAACGCTACGTGCAGGAACCGATAAGCCGCTTCTAGCATGCCCCAACAGTGGTGAAGTCTGGGATTGTACTGCCCACGATTGGCAGCCTGCTCCCGCCGACGCAATGAGCTTGCCCGAGGCGGCGTTGCAGCTTCGCGCCGCAGGAGTCAGCGTGCTGGGTGGCTGTTGCCGCGTGGGCCCTGCGGAGATTCGGCAGTTGCGCAGGGCCATCAGCTAAGCCGTCTGGTCAATGCCGAGACAATCCTGTGGTGCGGGGGATAGAGTGTTCCTATGAAAAAGTTTCCACTCCTCGCCGCAACCGCAGCGCTGTTCATCACCACACTGTCCGTGCCCGCCGCCAACGCTGAGCTGACCCAGACCGAGCGGGATCAATTCCGCACCGATCCCGTCGGGGCAGTTGCCTGGCAAGCCATCAAGGGCTCCTCGGAATACGTGCGCGCCGATGGTAACACCATGATGGCCGCCTCCTTCTTCTCCATGACGCAACCGGGGCAGAGCATTGGCCTGCCTGCACTTCAGAACTGCGCCGAGCGCGTCGGTTCCTCTTCGCCAGCGGGCGGCGTGCGCTACGTCGCGGCTGCCCTGTGCGCAACCTTCGACCCACAATCCCGCGGCGAGGTGCAGCGCGGCGACTTTGGCTACGGGCCACTGGGCTAAGCCGCTCTGTGTTCAGTTGTGCTCTGTTACGCAGTGCATAGCGCCTAAAATCGGGTGGCGTGTGAAGGAGGAATGATGCGCAAACATGTCGTGATCATGGGAGTCTCAAGTTGTGGCAAGTCTACGGTCGGGGAGTTGTTGGCGCAGCACACCGGCCTGCCCTTCCGGGACGGGGATGACATGCACCCGGCGGCGAACATCGAGAAGATGGCTTCGGGGCAGGCGCTTGACGACGATGACCGGAAACCCTGGCTCGAATCCATCGGGCGCTTCCTCGCGGACCAAGAAGATGGAGCCATCGTCGGCTGTTCCGCGCTCAAGCATTCCTACCGCGAACTCATTCGCGCCGCAGCGCCAGATACGGTTTTCGTGCACCTTCACGGCTCTTATGAGCTGCTCAAAGAACGCATGAGTAAGCGCTCCGGGCACTTTATGCCTGTATCCCTGCTTGATTCGCAGTTCGAGACACTGGAGGAACTGCGCCCAGAGGAAGCAGGAGTAGTGCTCGATGTCAGCGCTACTCCGGAGGAGCTTGCCGCTGCGGCGGCGCAGTACCTAGAGAGCTAGCTAAAAGAGCGCGGCGGCACCGTAGAAGATCAGAACAATGCCGAAGCCAATCGAGGAGATCAGCGCCTGGTTGACGGTCCAGGTTCGCAGTGTGGTCGACACATCCATGCCCATGAGCCGGCCGACGAGCCAGAAGCCCGAGTCATTGACGTGGCTACCAAAGACGGAGCCAGCCGCGGTGGCCAGCGTGATGAGGACCAGCTGGATTTCGCTGAAGCCACCAGCTTCGACGGCGGGCGCCATGAGCGCGGCGGCCGTGGTGAGCGCAACGGTGGCTGAACCTTGCGCCAGGCGCAGGGCTACTGCGATGAGGTAGCAGGCCAAGATAACGGGGACGCCGAGGCCGGACATAGAATCCGCGAGGGCATCACCAATGCCGCTGGTACGCAGCACCCCGCCGAACATGCCTCCGGCACCGGTGATGAGGATGACGGAGCAAATTGGGCCGAGCGAAGACTCCATGGTCTTCTCAATGGCGCTTTTGCCTTCCCCGCGGCGCAGGCCCAGCACGGCCATCGCCGCAAGCGTGGTGATGATGAGCGCGATCGGCGTTTGCCCCAGAAAGATGAAGAAGCGCACCCAGGCGGCGGAAGGATCGACAACGCCAGCTGTGCCCAAGGTGGTCAACCCGGTATTGCCAAAGATGAGGACCATGGGGATGAGCAGGATGCTGATTACTGAAGCCGGGGAGGCCGGGCGATCCGGCAATTCGGCATCGCTGACCAGCGCACCGGTTATGGCCTCCTCAAGGCGGTAGGGGTACTTCTTGCCCAAGTGAAGCCCGAAACGGTAGCCGGAGAGATACCACGTGGGCAACGCGATGAGGAGGCCGAAGATAAGGATCAGACCGATGTTCGCGCTGAAGAACTCACCTGCTGCGACGGGGCCTGGGTGCGGTGGCACGAAGACATGCATGACGGAGAAAGCACCGGCCGCAGGAATGCCATAGGCCAAGACTGGGCCGTCCAGGCGCCTGGCGACGGCAAAGATGACCGGCAGCATCACCATGAGGCCTGCGTCGAAGAAGATGGGAAAGCCCATGATGAGGGAAGCCACGCCGAGTGCCAAAGGGGCCTTGGCCTCGCCGAAGAGTTTTACGAGGGCGTCGGCAAGCGTCTTAGCGCCACCGGAGGTCTCTGCCAAGCGCCCGATCATGGCGCCCAAGCCCACCAACAAGGCTACGGAACCGAGAGTTGAACCGAAGCCGCTCGTCATGGTGGGAACCACGCCATCCAGCGGGATTCCCGCGGCCAAAGCGGTGAGCGCGGAGACCGTGACAAGGGTGACGAAGGCGTGCACCTTGAAGTGGATGACGAGGACGAGGATGACGGCGATGGCCGCCACCGCAATTCCCAATAGAGGTCCGGTGCCCAGCGTGGGCTCCCAAGTATCCGTGACATTCATAAATGCTGATTTTACGTGCGCGCTGCGTGGTGATCTAGAGCTCACACACTGTAGTTGTGCGCGTGATCGACGGGGCTAGTTCACGCCGAGGGCCGGGCCCACCGTGGCCCAACTGATGGCCAGCTCGCGGCGGAACAGCCCCCACGTGTGGCGCCCGGCCGGAAGCTCGTAGTAGTCAAGATCAACGCCAGCGGCGGTGGCTCGCTTGGCGTAATAGGCACTGCACCAGTAATCCAAGCGTTCGTTGAGACCCAAGGCGGGGAGTGGTGAGTCTTCAATATCGATATCAAAGTCTGCTGGGCCACCGCGGGAGACGATGACGAAGGTCTTCCGCCCCTTTTGGTGATCGAGGTTGAGAACCGGCGAATGCTGCGCCCACGCCGGATCCCACGGCGCGCCGAAAGAACGAGCTGGGTCCGTACCGTAGAAAGCCGCGCTTACCCATGCGAAGGACTGCGCGAGGATACCTGTGGTCGAAGGGCAGCCGGAGAAGGAACCAGCAACCTTGAACCGCGGATCAAAAGTGGCAAGCTCCAGCGCTGGGCCGCCCGAGTTGCTCACGCCCGCGATGCCGTCGCGGCCGTTGCCGTGAAACTTGGCGTCGATAAGCTGCGGGAGTTCCTTGGTGAGATAGGTGGCCCACTTGTATTTTCCGTGGGTGTCATGGGGCTGCGCCCAGTCGGACATCATCGAGCCATAAGCACCGCGGGGTGATACGACATTCACGTGCTTGTCGCGGAAGAACTCGGAAGCTCCGCCACCGTCCCACCACAGTGCGTCCTCGCCTCCGCCGGCGCCGCCCAGCAGGTAATAGGTCGGGCGAGGCTGAGTATTCTCTAATCCTCCCAGAGGAAGAATGATGTCGTTAGTGATAACGCGGTCCATGGCCGGTGAATAGGCCTTAAGCTCCCACACGTTGTCTTGGATATGCCGCAGCTCGCGCAGTTGTGCCGGTGCGGTGGTCGCGGGTGGGCGCGTAGCTTCTGGTGCGACCGTCGGGATTCTCACTTGCTGAAGTAACCTCCCCCAAGCAGCGAAGATATTATCGGCAAAGAGTACTGGAGCTAGTGGGCCCAGGGCTATGGGATCGAGGGCACTGGAGTGTTGATCGATGTTGGCGATATCGCTGCTCATCGCATCTGGCGCCTGTGCGTGCGCCGGTTGAGCGTGAGTGGGGGAAAGGATCAGCCCCACTGAAAGAAGGCCCGCTAGTGCGGTGCGAGAGAAATGCATTGGTTCACAATAGCCAACTAATTGTGTACCGCGAAATGCCGTCTGCGATATGAGAGCCTCGTGAAAGAGTCGCTGGGCACAATGAAACCCCGACCGCGTATGGCGGTCGGGGTCCTCTCACTCTCTCGTTACCGGACTAAGCGCCGGCGGGCTGCACTCTCTGTGAAGCGGGCGTGGGGTGTTCCTTAGAACAGGCCCTCAGCCTTCTTGCCGGTGTCCTTCACGGTGATCTCGCGGGAGTCAACGTTCTGGTCGTTGTCGGTGGAGTTATCACCCTTCAGGCGGGAAATCTGGGTCACCTCGATGTAGTTCTTCAGGCGGCCTTCCTTGGTGTTGCCGTCGCCGAAGTCCAGGTTGGCAACGCGAGCGCTCTCGCCAGCGTTAATCGGGTTGGCCAGGGTGACCTCGAAGGAGCGGGTGGAGGTCTTCTCATCGAAGCCCAAGTCGCGGATGTGCGCACCGTTGGAGGAACGCGGGGTGATGAGGCGGTCAACGCCCTTCGGGCCCTCAGCGGTCTTAACGTCAACGCGGTACTGAACCGCCGGGAAGTCGCCGTAGTAGCGCTCGGTACCGACGTTCTCCAGGCGGAGAGCAACGGTGCCGGCGAAACCAGCGTGCTTAGCACCGGAGGTGGTCAGAACCGGCTTCAGGTCCAGCTTCTGCTTGGCCTCATCGGTCTTGCCGTTATCAAGGTCCTCCTGGACCTTCTTGTCGGCTTCCTCTTCCTTCTTACCCTCAGCCTCGGACACGGCCTTCTCCTCCGGAGCGACCTCGTTGTCCTTGATGACCTCGGCGTCAGCCTCCGGGGACTTCTCTTCCTCAACAACCTTCGGGTCGTTGACGTCGGTGGTGTTCTGAGCGTCCTTGTTTGGAGCGTAGGAATCAGCGATGTCGTCGTAGAGCTTGACGCGAACCTCGTTCTTCATCGGCTGCATTGCGGACCAGAAGGTCGGGGTGGACCAGGTGCCGTTCGGCTTGCAGTACTGCTGGGTACCGGTCATGTTCAGAACGCGGAAGCCGTAGGTAGCTTCACCGGTGTGGTTCGGCGGAACATCGTACGGGCCGATGGACTGGCCAGCCTCCCAGGACAGGGAGTAGGACGCGGAAGCACCGAGCTTGGTAGCAATCTCGTGGGAGAGGCCGAAGGAGCCCTCGGAGTTCTTGCCGGAACCCTTGCCGCCTGCGTTCATGGAGGTGGTCTCAGTGCGGTCACCGTTGACGGACAGGGTGATGGACTGGGACTTGGACAGGTCCTGCTGCAGCGGGATGTCCTTCTTGGTCTGGTTGGTGGTGGAGATGGTGCCTGCTGGCATGAAGTTATCGGTCACCTTGTAGACCACGGTGCGGTGGTCCTCCCACGGGTTGCAGACCGGGCGCGGGTTGAGCACGTTGGCCTTCATGTGGTCGGAGCCGTGGGACGTGTGAACGATGGGTAGCTTGGCGTTCACGGCCGGGGTCTCCGGGTAGGACTCGGTCTGGGTAGCTGCGGAGGCAGCCGGCGCGATGAGGGCAGTGCCTGCAATCGCGAGGCCGGCGATGAGGCCGGCGGTGCGACGACGCTTGGTCATTGTTGTTCTCCTGGATGAAAATTTTTGGGGCAATGTGGTGACGCACTGCGGTGGCGCTGTAGGAGCGCTGTTGTGCCCAGTGCGTGACGTGTTGCAACGATAAGACGCTTTTCAGGATCGCGCACCCTTAGAATTGTTAATATTTTTACCCATGGAAGTACATTTCGATCGGGTGGGTCTGAAGTGAACATTTCACTAAGAAATTTGCGCCAACCTTGGTTTTGTCCCAGTAGACCGTATTCTGGGAAAACGTCTCTTTGACCGTTCGTTCACAAACTAAAGAATGACCCCATCGAGGGGTGCTTAAGGGGCGCGTCGGGGATGGGCGGCGGGTGGTTTGGCCCTGAGGGGGCAGGGATGTGGGCGCAGCCGTAGGCTTCTGAATTAAGGGATTTCTTAAAGGGGCTGCGTCATTCTTCTTCGATCTCCGGGTCTTCCGAACGGGCTTGCTCGAAGACCTCTGCCGCGGCGCGCAGATTAATGGTGCCGATGATGAGGCCGACTACGATATCCGGCCACGGGCTTGCCCATGCCAGCATGAGAAGGCCGGCGCCAAGAATGAGAATGTTGGCGGCAACATCGTTGCGCGCGGCCAACCAAGCACCGCGCGTGAGCGCGCTGCCGTGACGCAGTTGCAGCAATAACACCGCGCAGAGCAGATTGATGAGCACGGCGGCTACGGCCGTGCCGGAAAGCGTGAGCGGCTCAGGTACGGTGCCAGTGACGATCTTCCATATGGCCATGGCATAGGATGCCACGGCAGGAATCAGGATGAGTCCGGCTAGGCCATAGCTTGCTTTGCGACGCCGAGTCCAACTTATTTTTCTTATGAGCGGTTGTGCATTAGTCGACGATGGTGACGTCGTCCTCGCGGCGGTGCCTTTCGCCGGCGAAGCCACCGAAGGCTGTAATGAGCGCGGTGGCGGCCAGGATGATAATTCCCGGTGTAGAGCTAGGCGTGTCATTGGAGGCGTTCAGCGCGGTAGCGAGGAAAGGTAGCAGTCCCGATACTGCGGAGGCGATATTGGCAGAGATGGCCACCCCGGAATAACGGACGTTAGCCGGGAAGATCTCTGAGAGTAGGACGCCCGACACGGAATAGGTGATTGTAACTAGGGACAGTCCAATGCAAACAGCAAGCGTGAGTAGTACAGCATTGCCGGTATCGATCATCGCCCACAGCGGCCACGCCATGATGGCGGTGGCAAGCGCGCCGTATCCGATAACGCGACCGGGGCCAATCTTTTCGCCGAGGCGGCCGAAGATGATGTTGATAAAGATCTGGCACACAGCGCCGAGGAGGGTGGCGTTCACGACGGTCTGGCGCTCGAAGTCCAGCGTGGTTGTGGCATAGGAGAGGACGTAGGTGCTCATGACGAAGAACCCGCCGATGCCTAGGAAGGCTGCCGCAGAGGCGAGGCATAGTTGTGGGGAGTGTTGTGTGAAAAGCTCCTTCAGAGAGCCTTGGTGCGCGGCTTCGTCTGCCTCGGCCTCCTCTTCGAGTGCTTTGTACACCGGGGATTCCTCAGCCTTCGAGCGAGTCCACAGTGCTACTGCCAGGAAGGGGAAGGCGATGAGGAAGGGAACGCGCCAGCCCCATGAGCTCACCGCGTCATCATCGAGCATGAGTACAAGCGCGAAGGCGCCGGAGGAGAGCAACGTACCGGCGGGGGAGCCGATTTGCACGAAGGCTGCGTAACGGCCGCGCTTTTCTGCCGGCGCGTGTTCGATAGCCATGGTTGTTGCACCACCCCATTCGCCGCCGACGGCGACTCCCTGGAGCAGACGCAGGATGACCAGAGTGATAGGTGCCCAGATGCCAATGCTGTCAAAGGTGGGCAGGAGGCCAATGACTCCGGTGGCTACTCCGATAACGACGATGGAGATGATAAGGGCTGGTCGGCGCCCCATCTTATCGCCAATTTGCCCGAAAATAACCGCGCCGAGTGGGCGGGCGAGGAAGCCTACGCCGAAAGTGGCGAAGGAGGCGAGGGTGGCGCCGGTGCCCGACATTCCAGAGAAGAAGAGTTCGTTGAAGACGAGCGCGGCGGCGGTGCCGAAGAGGAAGAAGTCATACCATTCGAGGGCTGTGCCGACGAATGCGGAACTGGCGATGCGGAAGACGTCCTTTGAGTCGACCTTGATTTCCTCGGCGCCGGATTGGGCCGAGGCGGCCGGCGCTGCATGGGTAGTCATATCGAGGTGCTCCTTATGTGAAATGCATTACCTTTCTATGGAACATTAGGTGCGCGTCACCTTGGGGTGAATGGGGTGGAGAGTTTTCTATGCATTGCCCCACTGGCTGAGTGCTGTGGTTGTGTCTGTGCACAAGTGCTATCGGGCAGTGCGATGGAGTGCTAGCAAAGCTCGCGCGGCATCCTTTGGGCGAGTGATGTCAAGACCGGTGAGCTCGTTGACGTGTCGTAGGCGGTTGAGCACGGTATTGCGGTGGCAGTGCAGCGCTTCCGCGGAATCCTTGATGGACCCGCAGTCCAGGTAGGTGGTGATGGTCAGGTAGAGCGGCGCGTGGTGAAGCCGTAACTCGGCGATTGTCTGGGTGAGCTCCGTCATGCCGCTGGCGGTGAAGTCTGCGAGGGCATCCCCGGCGACGGCCCAGAGTGCATCGGGCGCTTCGGTGAGTTGGTTCAGCGGCCCGGTGGCGTCGAAGATGTGTGGTGCCTGATGCGCAGCCGCGCGCGCTCCGGCTAGTCCGGTGACGTTGCGAAAGAGCACCCCGGAAATATCTGCCAACTCTTTGGTCCTGCGTCCTGCGGAATGGCTGATGGGGCACTGTTCACTGGGCCAAAAGGCCACAAACATCCCGCGCACACCGTGGCCGAAGGCCTTGCCGGAGGAGATGGGTTCGTGGAGAAGCGCGCGCAACTCCACCGCCGCAGTGGGATGGGCCACCACGACATCGAAGTGGCAATCGGCATCCAGGTTGAGCGCGCGGGTGATTTCCGCAATGCCGAGCGTGCCCAGTGATTCGGCCGCAAAGAGCCTTTCCAAATGTCGGGCGTGGGCGCGGTGCACGTCGTGCTGCCCGCGCGCTTCTTCTAGGCGGTAGGCGTCGCGTACCACCAGGTTGTACATCGTCACAACGGAATGCAGCTGGGTCACGTGGTCGATGAGCACTTCCTGGTCCGCGCCGGCGGCCCGGCGTAAATGCTCCCAGAGGACCGTGAAGTCGAGCTGGATGGCGTCGATCAGCGTTGCTAATTCTACGCCCTGGTGTGCGCGCCGCCGACCCAGGCTCTGCGCGTGGGCGCGCAGCTCCTCCTCGTCCATCGCGCCGACCAGCACATCGGAGATGCGAGCGAGGACCTCAAAGGCTGTAAGGCGTAGCTCGTCCGCGCTCACTAGTGAGTCGCCATAGCGCCCTGAGCGGCTAAAGGCGGTGAGGAAATCCTCCACCAGCCGGGGGATGGTGCCCTGGACCTCCGCAACGATATCGTGCCAGCGTTGTTCGTGCATGTGCACAACGCTACACGGTGGTCACTGGTGAATTGCCCTCAATGCGGAGAGATGTATCACTTCTACGTTTAACCTGTGGGGGCAGACACAGCACGCACCGCGTGCAGTTCGTCGGAGAAACAGGAGAACACAGGAGGACGCATGATCACGCGCATCGACAACGCCCACATCCTGACCCAAGACCCTGCGCGGCCAGTCACGGATGCGGTGGCCTTTGCCAACGGGCGCATCCTGGCAGTGGGGCAGGCCGCCCGTGACCTGCCCGCTGACCAGGTGTGCGATGCCGGCGGGCGCACGCTGAGCCCTGGTTTTAATGACGTGCATTCCCACACCGTGTGGTTCGGCCAAACGCTGCTGGAAGTCGACCTCTCCCAGGCCACAACGCCAGAGGATGTCTACTCTGCATTGCACGAGGCCGAGCCCAACCCCGACGGTTGGGTAGTGGCCGCAGGGTTTCGCCCCTCCGGGCTGGATGCGCCGGTGGAGATAGAGCAGCTTGACCGCGTGACCGGCGGGGCTCCGCTGCTGATCAAACACAACTCGGGCCACGCCTACACGGTCAACACCGCGGCCCTGCGCGCGGCGGGCGTCGATCCTGCCAACCCACCCGAGGTGGAAGGTGGGGAGTTTGTTCGCGATGCCGATGGGCACTGCACGGGGCTGCTCGATGAAAACGCCATGCGCGCCATTCAGGAGGTGACGCTGCCCGAATCCGGTGAGGAGATTGCCCGTGCCTTGGAGTTAGCTACGCGCCGGTACCTGGAGCGCGGTCTGACTTCTGTCACGGACGCCGGGGTGGCCGGCGGCTGGATCGGGCACAGCCCGCGCGAGATTGCCGCCTACCAAAACGCCACCCTGCACACCCGCATGCAAGTGATGGTGACCATGGATGTGCTCCACGAGATTTCCGGACACGCCTCCGACGGCCCCGGCTGGGGCCTCGATGGCGGCCTGCGCACCGGCTTCGGTGACGAGTGGCTGCAGGTAGGGCCGGTCAAGATCTTCAGCGATGGCTCCCTGCTGGGGACCACCGCCGCACTGACGGAGAACTACGCCTGCTGCTCCCATCACGGCTATTTTCAGGGGGATCCTGAGCAGATGCGCACCCGCGCGCTGCAAGCGGCGAATTCCGGCTGGTCACTGGCCATCCACGCCATCGGCGATGCGGCGGTGGATTTTGCGATAGAGACGCTGGAGGAGGCCATCGACAAGCATGGCGTGCCCGCCATGCCACACCGCATCGAGCACGGCGGTGTGGTGCGTCTTGACCAGATCGAGCGCCTGCGGGGTAAGCCCATCGTGGTGGTGCCGCAGCCGCTGTTCATCCAGGCCTTCGGTGACGCGATGGCGGATGCTCTCGGCCCGGAGCGCACCGCGTGGAGCTACCCGGGCAAGCGGCTTCTCGACGCCTCCCTCATCCTCCCCGGCAGCTCCGATCAGCCCGTGGCACCCGGCGTGCCGCTGGAGGTCATGCAGGCTTTCGTGGAGCGGCGCACCGCCTCGGGCCGGGACTATGGGCCTAAGGATCGCCTCACCCCTGCGGAGGCTCTCTACGCCTATACCGCAGGTTCGGCCGCGGCGACGGGCTGGGCTGGGCACAAGGGGCAGGTGATGCCGGGGCAGCTGGCGGACTTCGTGCTGCTAACCCAAGACCCTCTGAACACAGATGACCTTTCCACTATCGACGTGGCCGCCACCATTGTGGGCGGCGAGCTGCGCTACGGAAGCCTTTAAGGAGTAGAAATGCGAGCAACCACCAACGAACAATTCCTGGCCGATTTCCAGGCCATGTCCGCCAACGGCGCCACTCCGGGCGGCGGCGTAGAGCGCCAGGCAGCCAGTGCCGGCGATAACCTCAACCGCGCCTGGTTCCACGAGGTCCTGGAATCCCTGGGAGCACGGGTCATCTACGACGAGATTGGGAACCAGTACGGTCTCTTTGAGCTCGTCCCCGGCGCCGAGTACGTGGGCCTGGGCTCGCACCTGGATTCGCAGCCCTTGGCCGGGCGCTTCGACGGTGCCTATGGCGTGTTGGCCGCAGCCCATGCCGCTGGGCGCGTGGCACAGTCGGGGGTCAAGGCGCGCTATAACCTGGCGGTCATCAACTGGTTCAACGAGGAAGGCTCGCGCTTTGCGCCCTCCATGATGGGAAGCTCCGTGTTCGTGGGAACGCTGGCGCTTGATCGCGCCCACTCCGCCACCGACCTTTCTGGCGTCACCGTCGCGCAGGCGCAAGAGGAAGCGGGCTGGTCCCCGCGTGGTGAAGCCCCGAAGCTCGCGGCCTATGCCGAGATCCACGTCGAGCAAGGTAAGGAACTGGAAGCTGCCGGCAACACGATTGGTCTGGTTACCGCCACGTGGGGCGCGAAGAAATTCCAGGCGGTGGTCTCCGGGGAACAAGGCCATACCGGTTCCACGCTGATGGCCGATAGGAAGGACGCGCTCTTCGGCGCCTCGCTCATTATTGCCTCAGTAGAGCGCCTCACCCACGAATTCGATGAAGGGCAGCTGCAGGCCTCGGTCTCGCAGCTAACACTGGAGCCGAACTCGCCGGTGACCATCGCCCGCGAGGTGCGCTTCAACGTGGACGTGCGCTCGCCCTCCACGGAGGTGTTGGACAAAGCCCAAGCGCGCCTGCAGGAGATCATCGCCGAAGCAGAGGAAGAATCCCGCACCTCGGTCGAGCTATCTCCGACGCACGAGTGGGCACTCAACCCCTACCCGGAAGCCGGTGTAGAGCTGGCCCGCGAGGTCGTGGAGGAGCTGGGATACCCGCACCAGGAAATCTACACGGTGGCCGGCCACGATTCGACCAACCTCAAGGAGGTGGTGCCGACGGTCATGCTCTTCATCCCCTCCGTCGACGGCATCTCACACAACGAAAAGGAGTTCACCACCGAGGAGGACTGCGTGGCCGGCCTGGACGTGCTGACGCACGTGGCGCAGCGCCTCGTGGAAAACGGTTGCGGGGAGGACTAGGTACCTAGCGCGGCCGGCGCGCTAGTCCTCATCGCTCCACGGCACATACCCGAAGGCCTTCAGCGCGGTCTCGAACCCACGTTTCATGGTGGTTAACTCTTCCTCGCTGAACTCATAGGTGCGCAGGCGCGCCGGGCCAGTGAGGGGGACGTGGAGCAGGAAGCGACGGCCTTCCTCTGTGATGCTGCACAGGCGGCGGCGCAGGTCCTCCGGATCGTCATCGATGGAAATGAGCTCGTCACGCACTAGGCGCTTGACCGCCTGCCCGATGGTGGCGGGCTGCCATCCCAGCTCCTTGCGCAGTTGCAGGATGGGAATGGGGCTCTTCTTATCAATGAGCCGGAGGAGCGAAAGATGTGAACCGGTGATACCGTATTCGCGGCGTGCTTCGGTATCGAATCGCGCGCGGGCACGCTCGAAGCGGCGGTATTCCGCGATGGTCTCATCGATGAGGTCAAAATCCGTCACATGCTCAAGCCTAAGAGCTCCGGGCTGGTGTCCGCAAATGTTTACAGCGGAAATCCTAGCCAAAAGTGGACGGATCGATGGGGCGTTGCGAACGGGGGAGTTTTTCTACTACGAGGCGGTAGGAATCCGTCACGAGTTCGGCCAGAAGTTCCGAGGTCAGCTGGGGATCTGGGTGCACCGACACCCAATGCCGCTTATTCATGTGGTAGCCGGGCGTGATGAAGGAGTGCTCGCTACGCAGCGCCTCGGCATCCAGAGGTTCGGCTTTGAGAATGGCTTGGTGCTTGCCAGTGACTGCGGTGAGGAGAAGGAAAACCTTACCGCGCACCTTAAACACGTCCCAGTCTGGTCCAAACGGATGCGTCAGCGCGGCGCCGGGGAGTTCCATGGCGCGGTCGGTGGCGCAGGCGTGGAGGTCTAGGACTGCGGTGTTCATGAGGTCCACACTAGGTGAAAACACCGCTGGGCCCCTTTCCCGATTCCTCGGAATAAGGGGCCCAGCGGCGTCTCTATCAAGTCCCTCCAATTATCAGCTACTGGCCGCCCTCTGGAGGGTGAGGGGTTCTCTCTCTCGCATGCGCTCTCTCAAACGCACAACACTGAGTATGGAGGCTAACGCTGGCACCGCCATGAACTCTTCCTGGCAGTTTTCTGCTAGTCACAATTCCTGCTTATTAAAGCGCGCGGGGCGCTTTTCCAGAAAGGCCATGACGCCTTCCTTGTGCCCAGCAGAATCCATTTGCGCGTACTGCGTGGGCTCTTCCCAGGAAAGCTGTTGCTCTAGCTGGCCCAGGGCCGTGCGGTTGATGGCCTCCTTGGCCTTAGCAAGGGCATCGCGCGGCGCGATATGCAGGCGCTGTACTAACTGCAGGGCGGCGGCCAAGGCCTGGCCTCGGGGTGCACTCTTGGCCACGAGCCTTGCAGCCTCCGCTTCCGCGACGCCGAGCTTGTCTTGCAGCAGCGCTAATGCAAGGGCGCGGTGGCGCCCCACGGAGGCGAGGGCGGTGAGGCTCACGCCGCCGTCGGGGATGAGGCCAATCTTGCCGAAAGGCAGCGTGAAATAGGATTCCCCGCCGGCCACGATGAGGTCGCAGGCGAAGGCTAGCGAGGCACCTGCCCCCGCGGCTGCACCTTCGACCGCAGCGATGACTGGGATCTCTGCGGCCTGGATTTCGGTGACGAGCGCGTTGAGCTGGGGCAGCATGGTCGACTCGGCAGGGTTGGGCGCTTCGCCCGCAGCCTGCGCGGCGGCAGCTGCCTGCGCTGCCGCAACGATGTCCGCGCCGGCGCAGAACGCGGTTTCATCGCCGGTGATGATGAGGGCGCGGATGGCGGGGTCAGAGGAAGCGTCGGCAAGCGCGGCGGAGAGCGCTTCGCAGTGTTCCTTGGCAATAGCGTTGCGCCGAGCGGAGTTGTTGATCTGGGCAATGAGGGCGGAGCCTTCGCGGTGGATGAGGATGGCGTCGGTCATGGATTAGTCCTTAACAAGCTCAGTGAGAGAGGAAATGATGCGCGCGGCATCGGCGGAAATGCGAGAGACGATCTCAGAACACGGAGCGACATCGTGGATAAGCCCCTGCGAAGTACCGCAGGTCCATACGCCCGCATCCAAGTCACCGGTCTCGTAGACCGCACGGCCGCGCTTACCGGCGACGAGGTGGCGGATATCCCCGAACTCTGCACCTTGGGCGAGGCGCTCGGCCACCTCATCGCTCACGGCATTCTTGGCCACGCGGGTGGAATTGCGCAGCTCACGGAGGATGAGCTGGGTATCGAGCTCACTGCGCTCCACGATGGCCTGCTTGACGTTCTCATGCACCGGGGCCTCGGTGGAGGCCACGAAGCGGGTGCCCATGTTGATGCCTTCGGCGCCCAGTGCCAGGGCGGCAGCGAGCCCTCTGCCATCCGCGAAGCCGCCCGAGGCGATGATGGGGATGTCGAGTTGATCCGCGGCGGCGGGGATGAGGACGAGGCCCGGGATATCATCCTCGCCAGGGTGGCCGGCGCATTCGAAGCCGTCGATGCTGACGATATCCACGCCGACCTTCTGCGCGCTGAGCGCGTGGCGCACCGAGGTGCACTTGTGGATGACGGTGATGCCAGCATCCTTGAAAGCCGGCATGTGCTCTTTAGGGTTATTGCCAGCAGTTTCTGCGGTCTTCACGCCTTCCTCAATGATGACGTCGCGGTACTCGGCATAGGGTGGTGGGGTGATTGCCGGCAGCATGGTGAGGTTGACGCCGAATGGCTTGTCGGTGAGCTCGCGGGTGCGGCGAATCTCGTGGCGCAAATCCTCCGGGGTGGGCTGGGTGAGCGCGGTGATAACACCGAGGCCTCCGGCATTAGATACAGCAGCGGCGAGCTCTGCGCGGCCGACCCACTGCATGCCGCCTTGGATGATGGGGTGAGTGATGCCGAGCATCTCGGTAACGCGGGTGGAAATCATGAGAGTTGTGCTCCTTCGTGGTGGGAAAGCGAGGTGGGAGTGCTGAATGAGTTTTGAGCTAGATCGGGTGAATGGCTATTCGGAAAAATGGGTTCGCAAGCGGTCCCTGAGGTCGTCGGGCAGGGCAATGGGACGGCGCGCGGAGACGTCGATAAGCACCAGCGTCGCCGTGGCAAACACGCACGAGGTGCCGTCCTGGATGAGTTCGTGGGCGACTTGGTAGGAGGTGGTTCCAATGCGGGAAATCCACACGCGAGCCTCGATGGAATCGGCGTAGGTGAGCTCGGCGTCATACTGGACTTCGAGGGAACGCACCACGTGAGCATAGGAATCGGTGGCGACGGGGCCGGTAAGAGTGGCGGCTGCACGAACGCGCGCCTCCTCAAGGAGGGTGACCACCGTGGCGTTATTGACGTGGGCGTTCGCGTCTTGGTCGGACCATCGCAAAGCGAGGGTTATGGGGATAGCGTTGTCGGGCGCGCGCATTGTTCCTCCTGGGGCGAGCGGGTAGAGTGATGCACATTACTATACCTACGAATTGTGGTTCGTTGCTCGAATCGTGAGGAGAATGCCATGACAGATCTTCTGGGAATCGATGCTCTGCTGAGCGAAGAAGAAAAAGCCACTCGCAACCGCGTCGCCGCATTGGTGGATGAACACATCCGGCCGTATGTGGGGCAGTGGTACGAGGACGCGGTGCTGCCGGAGTCTATCTTTCCGGTGCTGGCGGAGGCTGGTCTGTTCGGAATGCACTTAGAAGGCTATGGCTGCGCCGGGCGCTCCGCAGTTGAATACGGACTAGCCATGCAGGAGCTGGAAGCGGGGGACTCCGGTATCCGCACGGTGGTATCGGTGCAGGGATCGCTAGCGATGTCGGCGATTTATAAGCACGGCTCGGAGGAGCAGAAGCAACAGTGGCTTCCCCAGATGGCCGCCGGCGAGATCATTGGTTGCTTCGGTCTGACGGAGCCCACCGCGGGCTCGGACCCGGCGGGCATGGCGACGATGGCCCGCTATCGCTCCGGCGAATGGGTACTGGATGGTGCGAAGCGCTGGATTGGCCTGGCAAGCGTGGCCGGGGTGGCTATCATCTGGGCCAAGGTTTCTGAGGAGGATGCCGCTACGGCTGGCGTGGAGGCGGGCGTGCGCGGGTTCATCGTGCCGACCTCCACGCCGGGGTTTAAAGCGACGCCAATTACCCGCAAGCTGTCGATGCGCGCTTCTATCCAGTGCGATATTGAACTGGAAGGTGTGGCTGTGCCTGGCGACGCCCTGCTGCCCAAGCACCCTGGCCTTAAGGGACCGTTCATGTGTCTCAACGAGGCGCGCTTCGGCATTAGCTTCGGTGCCTTGGGTGCTGCGCGCGATTCTTTGGAGGTGGCACTGGAGTATGCCAAGGAGCGCAAGCAATTCGACCGCTCGCTGGCGTCCTTCCAGCTCACCCAGCAAAAGCTGGTGGATATGGCGGTGGAGCTGAACAAGGGTCAGCTGCTGGCGCTCAACCTGGGGCGCGCCAAAGACGCGGGCACGCTGGAGCCCTACCAAATTTCGGTGGGCAAGCTGGCCAACTGCCGAACCGCCATTGAGATTTGCCGCCAGGCACGCACCATCCTGGGCGGCAACGGTATCACCGCGGACTTCTCACCGTTGCGCCACGCCGCCAACCTAGAATCAGTGCGCACTTATGAGGGCACGGATGAGATCCACACGCTGATTCTGGGGCGCGTGCTGACGGGGGAGCAGGCGTTTAGTTAGCTTTTGGTGTCCTTCGGCTTCGGGGCGTTCGGATCGATTGGGCGTCCGTCAGCATCCAGATCATTGAGCTCTGCCAGCTCGGTGAAGTCCGCCTGGGCATCGGCGAAGCCTTCCTTCGGATCGATCTCATCGAAGTTGCGGATGGTGCCGTCGCGCTCGTCCTTGAACATGTCCTTGCCGTAGACGACGAGCACCATGATGATGCCGGCAGCGAAGCCCCACGCGGCACCCTGGGTAGCGAGAACGCCAGCGGTGACACCTGCGATGCCAAGATCCTTCTGGTTCTTGGATTCCATGATGCCCACGCGCACCGACACGAAGCCCTGGATGATGAGAGTCAGCGCCAGACCCACCGGCAGGATGGGCTCGACGAAAGAGGTAATCGGCAGCAGCAGAAGGCCCACGTTGGTGCCCCAACGGAAGGAGCCCGCACCGCCGAAGATGGTGCGCATGGCGCGCTTGCCCTGCTTGTAGCGCTCGACGATGACCACGTGCATTGCCGCCCACAGCGGGCCACACATGGCGACGTCCGGACCGATGATGGACATCAGCATGTTGCGGCCGCCAAAGAGCAGGTGTGCACGCGACGGGCTGTACACCACGGCCTCGTCCGTGCGGACGTGGTCGGCTTCCTTCAGCACGGCGTTGGCCTGTAGCACGTCACCGAAGACCACGATGTAGGCGGCTAGCACCGTGGGGATGGCGGTGAGGAACATGTGCGCTGGCGGAAGGCCGATACCGAAGACGGTGTATTCAGACCACAGGGTCATGAAATCTGGTTTGGAGAAGCCCCACTCCACGTCCGGCCACTTAGCCTCACCGGCCAGAGGCGCGACGAAGACCGCGACGAAGATGGCGGGCAGGATGCCTAGCGAAGCCAGGAAGCGCCAGCCGGCAGCCTTCTGCCGCAGTGCCTGGAAGCCGCGCGAGTACATGAGGAAGAAAGCCACGGCCACCGCGATGGTGATGGTGATAGGGAAGGAGTGGAAACGTCCGTCTTCCTGAAACACCGAGATGATCGCTGCAATGCCGGCGCCAAGCACGATGCCGGCGCGCAGACCTGATGGGATGAGGCGAACGACCTTTGACGCCCATCCCGTTATGCCAAGCGTTAGTGAGAATATGCCCAGCATCAGCTGGAAGCTGATCAAGGCCCAGATGCGCTCCTCACCCTCCGGGAAGGTTTGGATGTAGACCGTCAGCAGCGGAATCGCCGGGGTGATCCAGCCCGGGACTACCGGGTCACCCAAGAGGTGGTGGGTCAGGTAGAGAAGGCCGTTGAGCATGACGACGGCCAGCGCCGCCTCGTAGGGCATGCCGAGGGCCTCGGTCATGAGTGGGATAGCGCCCAAGTCGACCACGCACATGAACAGACCTTGCGCGAAGTCCGGCCATTCCATTCGGTAGTGCACGAATGGCAAACGGACATCAAAGGGCCCCATCTTCCAGTGGGGCGAAGCTTGACCGATGCCCTGCTCTTCGGGTTCGGTGGCTTCAGTGGTTTCGGCCATGACGGCCTCCTTTCAAAGAAAAGGGACCAAGCCCTACGGGAGCGAACCACGCAGGGCTTGGTGAGGAAAGGTGAAGTGGTTGAGGTTTAGCTGAACTCCGTTTAGTCGAATTCGATGATCTGGCGCAGGGCCGCACCGTCTGACAGGCGGTCCATGGCGGTGTTGATGTCCTCGAGCTTGATGTGATCGGAGATCAGGGCCTCAGCGTTGAGCTTGCCCTCACGCCACAGCTGCTCGTACTTCGGAATGTCCTTCGACGGAACGGAGGAACCCAGGTAGCAGCCGTGCACGCGGCGTGCCTCACCGGTCATCACGAGCGGGTCGATGGTGATGGTGGAGCCCGGTGCTGGCAGGCCAACGGTAACGGTCAGGCCGCCCGGTGCGGTGACCTTGTATGCGGTTTCTAGGGCCTTCGGGTGGCCGGCGGCCTCCACGACGGCGGTGAACTTCTTGCCGGACTCCTCAGCTTCCTGCGGGGTCATGGCGGAGGTGGCGCCGATTTCGAGGGCCTTTTCGCACTTGTCCTTCTGCATGTCGATGCCCACGATCTCCTTCACGCCGAGGGCAGCGGCGGTGATGATGGCGGCCATGCCCACGCCACCGAGGCCGACGACGGCGATGCTGTCCTCCGGCTTTGGATCGATCTCGTTGAGCACGGCGCCGCCACCGGTGAGGATGGCGCAGCCGAGGATAGCGGCGATGTCCGCCGGGACATCGGAGCCCACCGGTACGACGGACAGCTCAGAAACCACCGCGTGGGTAGCAAAGCCAGAAACGCCGAGGTGGTGCTGGACCGTCTCACCGTTGCGGGTGAGGTGGCGGGTGCCGCGAATGAGGGTGCCCTCGTTGTTGGTCTTGGAGCCGACCTCACAGGGCATCTTGCCGTCGGTCTTGCAGCCGGCGCACTCGCCGCAGCGCGGGAGGAAAGTCATGACTACGTGGTCGCCAACCTTGACGTTGGTAACGCCGGGGCCAATTTCCTCGACGATGCCGGCGGACTCGTGGCCCAGCAGCATCGGCAGCGGGCGCGGGCGGTTGTTGTTGACCACGGAGAGGTCGGAGTGGCAGAGGCCAGCGGCGGTGATCTTGACCAGAATCTCGCCCTCGCCGGGGGCGGTGAGCTCGAGCTCGCTCACGGTAATGGGCTTGGAGTCGGCGTAGGGACGCTCATCGCCGGAGCGCTCCAGGACGGCGCCGCGAATGGTAATCGTGTCAGACATTGATACCTCCAGACATCGGATGGGGTTAATGCATCGCAATGTACGCCACGTCACGTCGGGGAGGGTGGGAATGGTGTGGGAAAACCTACACCCAATAGTTGTATGGGTGGGGAATTCTCTACCTACTCAGCGCGTGGGCGCGCAACGCTACGAAGACATCGAGCCCGCGCTGGCCCACGGCCCACTCATCTCCCATGAGCTCAGCGATCCGGTCGAGTCGCTGGCGCACCGTATTGGGGTGGATAAACATGGCGCGAGCTGTTTGCGGGATGCTGTGGCCGGAGAGCAAGTAGTGGTGCGCGGTATCGGTCAGCTCCGTGGAATGCTCTGCGTCATAACGCACCAACGGGCCGATCGTGCGCGTGGACAGCGCGCTCAACGCCTGCGGGTCCGCGCCCAAGATGAGGCCGACGGTGCCCAAGGTATCTTCGGTGACTAAGCGGCCTTGTACGCCGAGCGCTAAAGCTGACTCCAAGTAGGCCATAGCGGAATCGTGGGCGCTGCGTGCCGAATCCAGCCCGTCGAAGCCGATGGCAGAAACCGTCAAGTCAGAAAACTCAGACAGCAGCGGGGCCAGTGCCTTATCAATTGCTCGATCCGGCTGGTACAGCACGCATACGTGCTGGTCGTGGTGTGTGATAGCGGCATTTCCCGGCAGAAGGTGCTCTAGTTGCGGGCGAGTTGGCAAACTCTTTGCCGAGTGTAAGCCGACGAAATAGAGCTGTACCGAAGAATTCAGGCTGATTCCCGTTAGGTGGCGCAGACGAGCGATCTCCTCGCGCCCAGCATTACCCAGAGCCACGGCGTAGACGAGGTCATCGACTTTGCGCGCGGTGGCGTCGACAAGCGCTTCGGCAAAAAGAGCAATCGCAGTAAAGGCAGCGGAGGCATGGCTGATGACGCGCAGTTCGGCATCGCTGAGCTCTTTGTCCACGCCAATCGTGCCTAAGGCCCGCCCGTTGAACTCCACGGGGAAGGTACTGGTTGGGGGAGTGTTCGGGGCACCTTCCGTGGTCCACAGCATCACCGGTGCATCGAGGCTTTCAGCCAACACGCGTTCGAGTTCCTCAAAACTCGCGTTATTCATCAGCACGTGGAGCAGCTGCGTGTTGACGTCATTGAGCCACTGCAGTTCTTCGACATGGCGGCTGAGCGCAATCTGGGAGCGGGTCAACTCGGCCACGGATTCGCCTTGGCTCTCGATGACTTGCGCATTCTCCAGCGCCACGGAGGTAATAGAGCCAAGCACCTCGAGGGCCGCGATTTCTTCGTGCGTGTAGTGGCGGGGGTGGCGGTCGCCCACGAGCAGCGCGCCGATGGTGCGCCCGGCGATGCGGATCGGGGCGCCGAGGATTCCGCGGATTCCTTCGGCTTCTACCGCGCGGTCCACGTAATCCACGTGCGTAACGTTGGGATCTGCGGAATGGTCATAGGTCCACGCTGGGCGGTTGGTGGCGGCCACGATGCCGAGGACTCCGGAGCCCATCGGCATGTTGATGGTGCGGAATTCCTCCGTGACGACACCGCTGGTGGCCAGCACCTTGGTAAAGCCGGTGTCCTCATCGTTGAGGCTGAGATAGCCCACGTCGGTGCCGATGGTGGAGCGCGCGTGGCGCACGATGGCCTGGAAGATATCAGAGGATTCGCGGCCGGAGTTGAGCATGTGGGAGACGTCGAGCAGTTTGGTCGACATCACCCGCCATGTGTGGTTGGCGCGCATGGTCTCTTCGATGGCCCGAAGCGCGCCAAGCTCCTCGGCCGCCAATTGCTCGCGCAGCTCGTCGGGGACACGGGTGCCGCTGGCGAGATGGGAGAGTACGGGGCCGAGGAGAGACATGCTCCCTAGTTTAGGGGGCTGGTCGGGGCGCCACCTACTTCCAGTGGGAAGAGGAACGCTTGGTCATCTGCTCGCGGTACTGCTGAGTGGTGGTGGGCAGGAGCTCACCGGTGGCCCAGTCCAGGATGACGCCGTAGTGGCGGACCAGGTCGAGCTGGTCCAGCTCGCCCGCGTTGTAACGCTCTGCCACGGATTCCGGGTCCTCCGCCAGCTTGTCCAGGCGGGAGGAGCGAAGTTCCTCACGTAGCTTCGTGGTTTCCTCCTCATCGAGCTCGTACTCATCGATCTCGGGGTCGATGGCGTGGATGACAACGCCGTAGTCTTTGGCAGCACGGCCCACGGACACGTAACCGTCGATGACGTCCTCCAACACGGCCTGCGGGTCGCGCTCCAGGGCATCGCCGAATCCGCCACCACCGGCAGAGGGGCGTTCGAAGGTATCGCCCGGGCCGACTGGCACGTTGGAGAAGAGCGCGCCGAGGTACTTCTCATCCGGGGTGCCGCGGTTGAGCCACACGCCCTGCGGGATAGACGGCAGACCACCCTCAATGCCCCAGGTGACCGAACGGGAGCGGTCACAGCAGTAGCTCATCACGGTCTGGTTCGCGTCCGTGAGCACGCCGCCCTTGGATACGCCGACGCCGCCGCGGAACTTGCCGGGGCCGGCCGAGTCGGTGACCAGCGCGTGGTGGCTGGTGATCACAGGGGAGAGGCGCTCCTGGCCTTCCACCGGCTGGACCGCCAGGCCCGGACCGAAGACCGGTGCGGTAGCAGAAGAACCATCGCGGTCGACACGGCCACCCCAGCCGCCGGCCATCCAGTCGTACCACATGAAGAACTCACCTTTATCCTGTGGTTTCTTCGCATCACGCGTATCCCAGCCGCCGATGAGCAGGTACTCCAGGTTGAAGGCGCAAGCCATGGCGCGCTCCTGCATGAGCTGGGACCACAGCTCGAAGACGGCGTTCATGATCTTCTCGAAGGGGCCGGAACAGAAGCCGGTCACCGCGTGCGGCATTCCGGCGTTGACCACGGTTCCCTCTGGGCCGAGGTCGATGTCCATGGCGCGGTAAAGACCGGAGTTCAGTGGAACGTCGGGGAAGAAGGTCTTCGTACCGGCGACGATTCCAGAGAACGCGGAGCCATAGCCGGCGTTGAGGAAGCTGGCGACCGCCGGTGCGGAACCATCTAGTGAGTAAGAGAGGCGCCCGCCCTTGATGCGCATCGTCACCTTGATGGGAACCAGGCCTTCTTCCTTAGCGGGGTCGAGGTCGATGTAGTCGGTGGTGGACCACTCGCCGTCCTCCAAGTCGGCGACGCGGGCGCTGACGATGTCTTCCACGTAGTCCTGGACCTCACGCAGCGCGGTCCGCACGATGTCGACCGAGTACTTGTCCACGAGACGGTGGATCTCACGCTCACAGACCGCGGTGGCTTCGGCCTGGGCCTTGAGGTCACCCATGACGATCTCTGGGCTGCGGGTGTTGCCCGCTAGGAGCTTGGCCACGTCCTTGAGGAACACGCCCTTGGACCACACGCGCACCGGAGTGATGCGCAGGCCCTCGGTGTAGTAGTTAGTGGCGGACACATCGAAGGAGCCTGGGACGGAGCCGCCGGCATCAGCCCAGTGGCCCTTGTTCTGCGCGAAGGCCAGCAGGGTGCCCTCGTAGAAGATGGGGCGCAGGAAGGACACGTCATTCATGTGCGTGCCGCCCTGGTAGGGGTCATTGATGGCGAAAACATCGCCTTCGTGGATGTCATCGCCGAATTCCTCGAGCACGGCCTGGCACTGGAAGTGCAGCGTGCCGACGTGGACGGCGATGTCCTGGTCACCCTGCATGACGGTGTTGCCTTCGGCGTCGCAGAGCGCGGAGGAGAAGTCGCGCGAATAAATAACGAAGGAATAGCAGGTGCGAAGAATCTGTTCGGACATGAGGTTGACCGAGGTGGCAAAGGCGTTCTTGAGCACCTCGAAGGTAACCGGGTCGAGCGTACGGCGGCTGGAAGAAGACGGCGACGGCTTCTGTGGCGGTGTCTGAGTAGTAGTCATGTCGATTCCTTTCAAAGGAGAGTCTTAGGCGAGCGTCTTAGGCGTTGGTCGCCTTGCCGATGTGGATGCGGATGTTGGACCACTCATCAATTTCTGCGCGGTCACCAGGCGGAATGACGGTGGTGGCGTCGAATTGATCGATGATGGCGGGGCCGTTGAGCTTTGCGCCGGCCTTCAGATCCGGGCGGTGGTAAATCGGGACATCGGCCCAGCCGCCGTGCGCGGAGAAGTACACAGGGCGGGTGGTCTCCGGGAGCTCTGCCTCGTGCTCTTCGACGTCATAGTGCTTGAAAGGCGGGTTCTCCAGCTCACCGATAGCGATGAGGCCAATCTGGTAGAACTCCACAGCGCCTTCGCGGTCGGCGAAGGAGTACTCGCGCTCGTGCTCATCGTGGAACATGGCGACGGCATCATCGAGCGGGTTATCGGACTCGGGGATTTCCACCGTCAGGGAGCGCCACTGGCCGCGGTAGCGCATGGAGGCAGTCAGCTTGAACTTCATGCGCTCCTCAGGCACGTGCTCCTTGTGGAGGCGCTCGCGGGCTTCGGAAATGAGTGCCTGGAATTCCTTGCGCAGGTCTGCGGTGTCTACCTCGTCCACGGGTGCTTGGTACATCTTGGTGATGTCGTGGCGGATATCCACGAGCAGGCAGCCCTGTGCGGAGGTAACGCCCGGGTGCGGCGGGACGACGACGGTGGGGATGGAGAGGTCGCGGGCCACCTCGGCACCGTGTAGCGCGCCGGCGCCGCCGCCGACGACGAGGACGAAATCACGCGGGTCGTAGCCGCGGCGGATGGACAGCAGGCGAACGGCGTCAGCCATGTTGGCGTTGGCCACCTGGACGATGTTTTCCGCGGCGGTCTCGGTATCGAGACCCAGAGGATCGGCGACGGTCTTGTTGACGGCCTCACGCGCGGCATCCGGGTTCAACTTCAGCGCGCCGCCGATGAGCTCAGTGCCGAGGCGGCCGAGGGTGACATTGGCATCGGTATTCGTGGCTTCGGTGCCGCCGCGCTCGTAACAGACCGGCCCCGGATCCGCACCGGCCGACTGCGGACCATTGCGCAGGGATCCTGCCTCATCGATCCAAGCCTCCGAACCGCCACCGGCACCGATGGTGCCCACCTCAATGGACGGGAAGCAGATGGGGAAGCCGTACTCGACCTGCCACTGCTTGGTAATACGAATATCACCTTCGTAGACCAAGGCGATGTCGGTGGAGGTACCACCCATCTCCAGGCCGATGGCGTTGGAGTAGCCGCAGCGCGTAGCGATGTCCTGCACCGCGATGGCGCCGGCGGCGATACCGGAGGCGGCCAGGCGGACCGGGTAGCGGGAGACCATCTCCGGGGTCATGGAACCGCCGCCGGAGTGGAGGAGCAGCAGGTCACCGTCGTAGCCGCCTTCCTCCAGCTGGCGGGATAGGCGGTTGACGTAGCCGGAGACGAGCGGGGCTAGGACCGCATTGGCGACGGTCGTGGAGAAGCGGTCGTGCTCGAAGATCTCCGGGAGGATTTCGGAGGAGGTGGAGATAGCGGCGTCGGGAAGCTCCTCGCGCAGGATCTCCGCCATGCGTTCCTCATGGGAGGCGTTGGCATGGGAGTTGATGAAGCAAATCGCCACAGTCTCAATCTTCTTGCGGCGCAGGATGCCGGCGATGCGGCGTGCCTCTGCCTCATCGAGCGGGGTGACCTCTGCGCCGTCGAAGTCGATGCGCTCTTCGACCTCGTAGCGGTCGCGGCGGCGGATATAGGGCTCCGGAACGTCGTGGTAGGCATCCCAGAGCTCATCCTTGGTGCCGTCACGGATCTCCAACACATCGCGGAAGCCCTTCGTGGTGATGAGCGCTGCCGGCGGGAAGCGGCGCTGGATCAACGCATTCGTGGCCACTGTGGTGCCGTGGGAGAACACCTCGACCTGGTTGAGCTGGACGTCGGCCGACTTGAGGCCGTTCATCACCGCCTTCATCGGGTCATCCGGGGTGGAGGGAACCTTGGCTACCGACAACTCGTGGGTCTCGGTGTTAACAATCGCGACGTCGGTGAACGTTCCGCCGACGTCAACGGATACGCGAAAAGGCTTGGTCTCCGTCATGGTGTGGACCTCTCTTTCAAAAGATGGTGAATTCGGTTGAGAGGAATCTTGATATGGCACGAGGAGGGGAGCAATGGAGAAACGGTGAATCAAGATGGAAAACGGTGGAGGAAACTCCAAAATGCCAGGTTGAAGGGCGCTAGAATTACCTGATTAAAAGTAAGATAGGACACTATTTTTCGGAGGATTAAGTGGCGTCACAAGATGATCCGGTGCTGCGGATCGCCGATCTCGTCGTGATGGAACCGCGGCTGCGGCGCTTGAGCAAGACGCTCGAGGATGAGAATTTTGTGGGGCTGTGCGCCGAGGGCGATGGGGACGTGGCGGGCTGGCTAGTCCTTCCCCAGCCGGAGGGAAGCCCACGCGCCATCCAGCGTCGGCTGGTCGACGCCGCCGGGGTCATCTTCCTCGACTCCGAGTTCGATGAGCAGGAAGTCCTGGACTCGGTAGAGGGAACCGGCGCCCTCCTGTACGGCACCGATGGGATCACGCGCCAAGATATCCGGCGCGCGGTGGATGAGCTTTTGCGGCGCCAACCCAACCTGGCATCCTGGCGCAAGCTCAGCACCATCGGGCAATTAAGCCCCGGGTTGGTTAACCCGGCGCCGGAGTCCGAGATCCTCGCGCGATTTGCCAGGTTTAGTGGAGATTCCTTGCTGTTGTTGACCGTTGATGGTCGGGTTATTGCCGCCGCCGGCGAACTGCCTGCGCGGAGTATTGCACGTTCCCTGTCGGTGGTGGTCAACCACAGCACCACGAGCATGCACGTGGGGCGTTGGAAGGTCTTTGCCCGGTGGCTTGACATTGCTGGTGAGAGCCCCTCCTTCGACCATGGCTACTGGCTGATCCGGGGGCGGCAGACCAGTCAGGATGCAGACTTCGATGACCCCGCTTTCGCAGCGCTGGAGGAACTTCTCACCGCTTCCCTCATGGCGCAGAGAAACATCCTGCGCAACCACGTTGCCGAATCGAGCGCGTTGATGGTGGCGTTGTGCGATGAGAATTCGAATAGGGAAGAAGTGGCCACCACGTTGCGCAGGCGGGGCTTTTCGGAACACGCGAAAATGCGCCTCATCGTTTCCGATTCCATCAAGGATTCCTATCGCAGTGATGTGCGCGACAAAGCTTTCGCCGTGGCCCAAGATGCGGGCGTGCCACTGGTGCTGGGATATGTGGCTGGCCGTACCTGCGTGCTGACGACGCAATCGGGTACTGAGACCAAGATTGCGGATGTGCTCTTCGGCTCAGTGGGGCTTTCCGACGGCTTCGATACCGTCGAGGAAGGCCCGCGGGCGTGGCTGCAGGCATTGCTTGCCGCGGTGGTGGTGGAACGGAAACATTCCCTGCATCTGCAGAGCATGGAGTTTTCTCAGTGCAGTGCCATTGAGAAGGCAGCGGCCTACCTGGGGCAGCGCGGTCTCGAAGATGCAGTGGGGCAGCTCGACCGCGCCATCGGCTCCATTAAAGATGGGGAAGAAATCTTCCACGCTTATGAGGCCGAAGGGTTTTCTGTCGCCCGTGCGGCCAAGGTCGTGGGTGTACATGCCAATACGGTCCGGCACCGGTTGGAGGCGCTGGCGGAACGTATCCGCTTCTCCGATGCAGACCTGGTCCTGTGGGCGCTGTGGAAAGCGCTGCGCCCCCGTATGCAGCGCTAGGCGGCTGGATGCGGGGGCACGGAGAAGGTGTGAGGGCAGAGAGTGAGAGGGGGAGGGGAGAGAACTACACCTTCTTCTTGCTGCGTGGGATGGGCTTGCCGGTAATGAGCGCGTGGAGCTTGCCATCGCCAATCTGCATGTCCTCCGGGAGATCCGCGGAATCAACCTCCGTCATGATTTCCTTGATGAAGTCAGACTCCGGGATGGAGGAGTTGCGAGCAATGGCCACGAGTTCACGCATCTCCTCATCGGAGAGGTGGTTGTCATTCTCAAAGCGCTTCTTGAGGAGCTCGCGTGCGCGGCGGCGCAGGTCCGCTTCGGACTGCAGCTCCCCGCGGTTCTTCAGCCAGGCGAAGCCGATGATGAACATGATGGCGATGCCCATGTATCCCAGAATCGGGTAAACCCAGCCGATGAGGTTGGAGAAGCCAATGAAGGAGAGGACAAAGCCGATGAGCACGGAGATGACATAGACCTTGTAGAAGTGCTGCGGCTTGCCGCGGGTGAGGCGCTTGGCAAAGGCATAGAACATGCCGATGGAGGTGTTATAAATCATGCCGTAAAT